>JBCBSZ010000046.1:0-45140 GCA_039818945.1 Actinomycetota bacterium | reverse complement strand
CGGTCTCGGCGTCGACGTAGTTGCCCGTGACGCTCATCTGCCGGGCCCGGCGCACGCCGACGGCCTGGGGGAGGAGCACGGTGAGCCCCCAGCCGGGCATGACGCCCACGCGGGCGTGGGTGTCGGCGAAGCGAGCCCGGTCCGAGGCGATCAGGAAGTCGCAGGCCAACGCGTACTCCAGACCGCCCGTGACCGCCGGGCCGTTCACGGCGCCGATGAGCGGGGTCGTGCGGGGAGCGAACGGGCCCCGCCTCGGGCGCCGGCCGTTGGCCCCGGACGAGCCCAGGTTGGCGCCGGTGGAGCCCAGCTCCTTGAGGTCGAGACCGGCGCAGAACGCCGGGTCGGCGCCGGTCAGGATGATCGCCTCGATGGTCTCGTCGGCGTCGAGCCGGGCGATCTCGGCCGGGGCCGCCCGCAGCACCTCGCTGTTCAGCGCGTTGCGGGCCTCGGGTCGGTTGAGGGTCACCACCGCGGTGGTGCCATCGATCTCCACGGTGACGACGTCGCTCATCTGCGCCACCGTAGGCGCCGGCCTACGCTCGCCCGCCATGGCCGCCGATCGAGCGATGCTGCTGACCCACGGGGCCGGGACCGACGCGAGCCACCCGTCGCTGGTGCGCATCGAGGAGGAGCTCGCCCCGATCGACGTCGAACGGATGGACTTCCCCTACCGGAAGGCCGGGCGGACGGGGCCGCCGGACCGGGCGCCGAAGCTCGTCGCCGCCGTCCGCGAGGGCGCCGCCGAGCTGGCGGAGCGGACCGGCCTTGCTTCCGACCGCCTGGTCCTCGGAGGTCGGTCGATGGGCGGTCGCATGTGCTCGATGGCGATCGCCGAGGGGCTCCCGGCGTTGGGGCTGGTCGTGATCGCCTACCCGCTGCACCCGCCGGGCAAACCGGAGAAGCTGCGCATCGAGCACCTGCCCGCGGTCGGGGTGCCGACCCTCGCCATCTCGGGCACGAGGGACCCCTTCGGCACCCCCGAGGAGCTCGAGCACCACCTGTCGGCCATCGCCGGACCGCTGACGCTGCACCTGCTCGACGGCAAGCGCCACGACCTCAAGGGCGCCGACGACGAGATCGCCCGCCTGATCGCCGACTGGGTGGCCTCACTCGGTTGACCCGCTCGGGTCACGGCCACGCCTCACTCGGGTGACCGCGTCCGATCCGCCGGATTGATCGTCTCCAGCTCCTCGTTCGCCGTCTCGGGGTAGCGGGTCGCGACGATCAGGCCCGCCGCCACGCCGCCGACGGCGCAGACGGCGAGCGCCCGACCCAGGCCGCCGATCGGATCGCTCAGCACCCCGGCCACGAGGAGGCCCGTGACCGAGCCCAGCAGCGTGATGACGGTGATGATGCCGTTGGCCCGGCTGCGCAGCCGGGTCGGGAACATCTCCGGCTCGTACACCTTGAACGCCGGGACGGCGGCGGCCCCGGCGATGGTGCCGAGCAGCGCGAAGGTCCACAGGCTCCACCCGTCGACGAGGAAGAACGCGGCGGTCAGGACGGCGGACGCCGCCAGCATGACCGAGGCGACCGGCTTGCGGCCCCGGCGATCGGCGAGGCGCCCGCCGAGCACGACCCCGATGCCGGCCGGGGTGGACGTGAGCAGCGTGAAGATCGAGATGTCGGTGGCGGAGAACCCCCGGTCGTCGTCGAGGAAGCGGTTCCGGAACTGGGCGGCGGGGGCGACGAAGAAGTTGAGGAGGAACCCGGTCACGGCCAGCAGGACGAGACGACCGCGGTACTGGCCGAGGCGCACCCGTCCCGCCTCGTCGTCGGCGTGCTCCTCGTACCGCCGGCTCTCCGGCAGGTTCTTCCAGACCGACCGGACGACGGGCAGCGCGAGGAGCGGCACGAGGTAGATCAACCGCCACGCCCGCTCGCCCAGATCGGCGAGGGGGAGCGCCATGACGGCGAACCCGCTGCCCAGCGACGAGCTCATCGCCAGGAGCGCGACGGCATAGGCGCGCGACCCGGCCGGCATCTCCTCGGCGGCGAGGATCGGGATGATGATCACCAGCGCGGTGGCGAACGAGCGGCCGACGATCTGCGTGCCGGTGAGCGTCGGGAGGTCGGGGGCCAGCGCGCCGGTCGCCGAGGCGAGGATGCCGAGGGTGCAGGCCAGCACCGCGGCGATGCGCCGACCCCGCCGATCGGCGATGGCGACGATGACCAGCGCGATGAGGGCCCCGATCCGGATCGAGGCGAGGGCGATGCCCTGCGCCCGGTCGTCGGCGCCGAACTCGTCGGCGGCGAACGTCATGGTCTGGCCGACCAGCGTGGACAGGTAGCCGCCGACGACGGCGACGATCGTGAGGGTGGAGAGCGCCACCGTCCCCCGGGCGTCGAGCGTGTCGGGCGGCGCCCACCAGGGCGGGCCGCTGGTGCCGGGGTGGAGCAACCGGTGCCGCACGGGCAGGTGCAGCAGCCAGCGCCAGTACCGGACCGCCGTGCGGTACTCGATGCGCTCCTCGACCTCGTGGCGGCCCGCCTCGGTGGCGACGACCACGACCGTTCGCCGGTAGTGCTCGAAGGGACCCCGCTCGCAGACGAAGCCGTCGCCGTCCTCGGTCTCGACGAGCAGGTCGTGCCGTGGCCGCCGGAGCTCGTCGAGGCCCGCGTCGTCGACGGTGAGCCGCCGACGAACGATGCTCAACTCCTCGTCCGATCAGAGGTTCGCGGACCGCGCTCTGACACACTGTCCCGGTGACATCGATCGTCGTGCGCGGCGGCCGGCAGCTCGAGGGCGAGCTCCCCATCGTCGGCGCCAAGAACTCCGCCCTGAAGCTCCTCGCGGCCACCCTCCTCGCGCCGGGGACCCACCGGCTCCACTCGGTCCCGGCCATCACCGACGTCGGCATCATGTGCCGGTTGCTGGAGGCCATGGGGGCCACGACGTCGGTCGACGGCTCGTCGGTGAGCGTCGAGGTCCCCGAGGAGGTCGACCCCCAGGCCCCCTACGACCTCGTCGAGCAGATGCGGGCCTCGATCGTGGTGCTCGGACCGCTGCTCGCCCGCTTCGGCCGGGCGCGGGTCGCGATGCCCGGCGGCGACGACTTCGGGCACCGCCCGATCGATCTCCACCTCGCCGGGCTCCAGGCGCTGGGCGTCGAGTTCGAGCACGCCCACGGCTACATCGACGCCCGCGCCGACCTCCTGCTCGGCTCCCGAGTCGTCCTGGAGTACCCGAGCGTCGGCGCGACCGAGAACCTCTTGATGGCGTCGGTCCTCGCCAAGGGCACGACGACGATCGAGAACGCCGCCCGCGAGCCCGAGATCGCCGACCTGGCCACGTTCCTCAAGCGGATGGGTGCCCGCATCGCCGGCGTCGGCACGTCGACCCTCACCATCGAGGGCGTCGAGGAGCTGAGCCCGACCGAGCACACCGTGGTGCCCGACCGCATCCAGGCGGCGACCTACCTCTCGGCGCTGGCGGTGGCCGGCGGCGAGCTCACGCTGGTCGGCGCCCGCCACGACCACATGGACATGGTGATCGCCAAGCTCACGGCGATGGGGATGCGCGTCTCCAACGACTCCGCCGGGTTGTGGGCGGCCGTTCCCCGCCGCCTGCGCTCGGTCGACGTCGCCACCCTGCCGTACCCGGGCGTGGCGACCGACTACAAGCCCTTCCTGGTCGCGGCTCTGTCCCTGGCCGACGGTGTCTCGATCGTCACCGAGAACGTCTTCCAGAGCGGCCGCTGGCGCTACGTGGGCGAGTTGGTTCGCATGGGGGCCGACATCCGGGTCGAGGGCCACCACGCCGTCGTGCGGGGCGTCGAGCAGCTCTCGGGGGCGCCGGTCAGGGCGCACGACATCCGGGCCGGGGCGGCGCTGGTGTGCGCGGCGCTGGGCGCCGACGGCGAGACCGAGGTGACCGACGCCGAACACGTCGACCGTGGCTACGAGGACCTCGTCGTCGCCCTCGCCTCGGTCGGCGCCGACGTCGAGCGGCGCTGAGCGCGCCGGCTGACGGGCAGGCGTCAATCGTCGCCGGCCTCGCTGGCCTCCAGCGCTCGCGACCGACGCCAGCCCTGAGCGACCAGGCCGATCACGATGAGGAGCGGGATGCCGCCCATGAGGATCTCGTCGAGGTTGTTGCCGTGCGCCAACAGGACGGCCGTCATGGGGCCCAGTGTCGCACGTCGTCGGGCCGATCCGACCGCCACGCTTGGGTGGAACCTCACCGCCGTGCGACGATGACCGGCCGGTGCCCCTGACCCGAGACCCCGACGAGCTGATCGACGCCGCCGTGTCGCGCGATCGGCGCGCGCTGGCGCGGCTGTTGTCGATGGTCGAGCGGGGTGGCGAACCGGCCCGGGCCGTCGGCCACGCCGCCCACGCCCGCGGCGCGACGCCTGCCTACACCGTCGGGCTGACCGGCGCGCCGGGGGCGGGCAAGTCGACGCTCACGAGCGCGCTCGTCGGCGAGATGCGGGGTCGCGACGAGCGCGTCGCCGTGCTCGCGATCGACCCGTCGTCGCCGTTCAGCGGCGGGGCGATCCTCGGCGACCGGGTCCGGATGCAGACGCACTCGACCGACGACGACGTGTTCATCCGGTCGATGGCCACCCGCGGTCACCTCGGCGGACTCTCGCTCGCCACCCCGCAGGCGGTCCGGGCGCTCGAGGCGACGGGCTGGCCGTGGGTGGTGATCGAGACCGTCGGCGTCGGGCAGATCGAGGTCGACATCGCCGGCGAGGCGGACACGACCGTCGTCGTGGTCAACCCGGGCTGGGGTGACTCGGTCCAGGCCAACAAGGCGGGCCTGCTGGAGATCGCCGACGTGTTCGTGATCAACAAGGCCGACCGGGCCGGCGCCGACGAGGCCGAGCGCGATCTGCGCCAGATGCTCGAGCTCGGGGGCATGCGCGAGTGGTGGCCGCCGATCCTGCACACGGTGGCGGTCGACGGGACGGGCATCGACGGGCTCCTCGGCGCCATCGACGAGCATCGTGCGCACCTCGAGTCGACCGGCACCCTCGACGAGCGCCGTCGACGTCGCCGCCGCGAGGAGCTGGGCGAGATCCTCCGGGCCCGGCTGGAGCTGCGCGTCGCCGAGCTCCTGGACGGCGCCGCCGGCACCGAGGTCGTTCGGCGGCTCGTCGACCGCGAGATCGACCCCTACGAGGCGGCCGACGCGCTCCTCGGCGACGGCGAGATCTGACCGGCGCCTACCGGCCCAGGCGCTCCCGCACCGACGAGACGAGGCCGGAGGCGCGATCTCGGAGGGAGGTCTCCTCGGGGCGTTCGCCGGTCTCGACGATCTCCTTGAGCGCCGCGAGGTTGCGGCGCCAGATGGCGCCCAGGATCGGCGCGCCGACGCGGCCGCCGATCGGGCCGCCGAAGAACCACGGGAACTCCAGCTCCTCCTCCCACACGAAACGGGTCGCCTCGCCGACCGGCTCGAGCGTGAAGCGGCCGACGCCGGTGACCGAGCCGGTGTGCTTGACGCCCATCGCCTCGTGCTCGACCCACTCGGTGATCTCCAGGCGGTCCATGGTCGAGAGCGGGCCGACCTTGGTGAGGGTGTCGAACGTGGTGCCCACGCCGGAGCGCTGCTCGTCGAGGAACGTGATCTCGACGGCGTCGCGCATCCAGTCGACGTGGCGATCGATGTGGCGCACCTCCTCCCAGACCTGCTCGGGAGTGGCTTCGATCATGACCTCGACGCGGAGGTGGCTCATCGGACGTCGCTTTCTGGAGGGTGCGCTCCAGTCTGTCGGCTCGGACGCCGATACACGACGACCTGGTGGGGGCCGTCGGGATCGAAGACCGCGCCGCGCCAGTCGCTCCAGCGCGCCTCCAGCTCGAAGCCGGCCACCGCGGTCAGCTGGTCGAGCTGGGGTGGCGTGCGGTAGCGGATCGACCACGGCCGCATCCGGATGCCGCCCGCCGACAGCTCGACCATCTGACCGTCGACCACCTGCTCGGCCGGGTCGCGCCGGCTGACGGTCAGCACCACGCGGTCCGCCTCGATGGTCCGGGGCGAGACACCGGCGGTGGCGCCGTCGGGATCGTCGTCGGCGACGAAGGTCTCCAGCACGAGCCGGCCGCCGGGACGGAGCGCGTCGAAGACCAGCGCGAGGCAGCGCTCCTGCGCACCGGGCTCGGTGAGGTTGAAGAAGGTGTTGTACGTGGCGAGCGCCACGTCGAACCGGCCCGGCGGGAGCGTCTCGGACATGTCGCCCTCGACGACGGTGAGCTCGTCCGCCCGGGGCTTGTCGGCCAGGCGGGCCAGCATCGGCCCCGAGGCGTCGACACCGCTGACGGCGAGGCCGGCCTCGAGCAACGGGAGGGCGATCCGCCCGGTGCCGATGCCGAGCTCGACCACCCGTCCACCCGGGGCGAGGGCGGCGACGAACGCGACCGTGCCCTCGACGTCGGTCACGTCCGGGTACCAGTCGTCGTAGACGTCGGCGAAGCCGTCGCCGTAGCTGTGGGGCCCGTAGCCCTTCATCGCCGCTCCGCCGATCGCATGGGAGCATCATCTCGCAGTCCGGGGCGCGGGCCGGCGCCACCGCGACGCGAGCGCCTCGCGAGAGGATGCCGGGGGACGGAGCATCTACCCTCGCCCGCGTGCCGCTGCGACCGCGCTCGAGCGTCGAGCTCCTCGATGACGGCGTGCGCTTCGTGCGTCGGGATCTGGGGCCGGTCGCGGTGGCGGCCGCGCTCACCAGCGTGCCCGGATCGATCGCGCTGTCGTTCCTCACCCGCGACGGCCTGTCCGCGTTCGACTCCTTGACCGACACCGGCGATGCGGAGGCCACCGGCGACGGCATCGACCAGTTCAGCGTCCTCGTGCTCCAGTCGTTGTCCGGGAGCCTCTCGCTGCTGGTCGTCGCCGCGGTGGTGAGCCACGCCGTGGCCCGCAGGACCGAAGGCGCGGAGGTGACCGGATCCTGGGGTGGGCTCCTTCGCCGGGCGCCGGCGCTGATCGCCGCCTGGGTGCTCGTGCACCTCGTCCAGCTCGTCGGGCTGCTGTCCCTCGGGGTGATCACCGTGATCGCCCTCGTCTGGTTCGTGCCGGTCACGCCGATCGTGGTGATGGAGGGGCTCGGCCCGATCGCCGCGCTCCGGCGGGCCCGCGCCCTGGTGCAGCGCCGGTGGTGGCCGGTCGCCGGCCACGTCCTGTTGGTGGCGCTGCTGACGACCGTGCTGTCGGCCGCCGTGGTGACGATGCCCGACGAGCTGGCGAGGGCGACGCTGGGCGAGTCCGCCTGGCTCGTGACCGCGGCGGCCAACGTGCTCGCCGGGATCGTCACGACCTCGATCGTCGCCGGTGCGACCGTCGCGCTGTACCTCGATCTTCGGGTCCGGCGTGAGGCCCTCGACCTCACGACCCGCCTGGAGGCGCTGACCGGGGACGCAGCGCGATGAGCGCCGTCGATCCCGACGAGCTCCGCGGCGTCGCCGAGCGGGTGCTGTCCGACCCGGAGTTCCGGCCGAACGAGCCGAGCCTGCCGGAACGGGTCCTCGATCGGCTCGGCGAGCTGTTGGGTGAGCTCTTCGAGCTGCTCGCCGGGGGCGGTGCCGGTTCGGTCGTCGGCTGGGTCCTCATCGGTGCGGCGCTGGGCGGGCTGGTGTGGCTCGTCGTGCGCCTGGTCCCCGCCGCCCGGGCTGGGAACCCCCTGCGGCAGGTGACGGCAGGCCGGCAGCCCACCGTCGACATCGAGGCGGCCCGCACGGCGACGGCGTGGGACGAGGAGGCCGAGGCCCTCGAGGCGGCCGGACGGTGGGACGAGGCGCTGCGGGCCCGCTACCGCGCCGTCGTGGCCCGCCTCGCCCGCCGGGGAGCGGTCCGCGACGCTCCGGCGGTGACCACCGGCGAGCACCGCGAGGGCCTCGGTGCCGACACGGCTCGACGACCGCTCGACGCCGAGGAGTTCGCGGCGTCCGCCGATCGCTTCGACGAGGTCTGGTACGGCGGCGCCGAGGCGACCCGAGACGACGTCGATCGCACGCGACGACTCGCCCAGGAGGTCGATCGTGCGGGCTGATCGCCGGGTGCTCGTCGTCGTGGCCGTCGTGTTGGCCGTGCTCACGCCCGCCCTCATCGCCTTCATCGCCGACGACGACGGGCCGACCGGGGGGCCGCCCTACGATCCCCGTTCCACCGCCGACGACGGGACGCGCGCCTTCGTGCGGGTCCTCGAGGAGATCGGCGTCGACGTCGAGGTGATCGCACCCGGCGTCGATCCCGGCGACCGCACGACGGTCGTCTTCGTCGACCTGCTCGGCTTCGACGCGACCCGTTCGCTCGGCGACTGGGTGCGCGCCGGCAACGAACTCGTGGTCCTCGACCCGTTCTCACCGCTGGGTCGGTCGACCTTCCCACTCGCCGCGCCCTCGCCGCAGGGTGCCATCGACCTCGACCCCGGCCCGCCCGAGATCGAGCTGCTCGACGTGCCGTGCGACCTCCCGGCGCTCGGGGCGATCGAGGAGCTGGGTCCCGGACCGGCCGAGGCCGTGCGCCCGTCGTCGGGTGACCTCGGGTGCCTGTTCACCGCCGACGGGCCCCTGGTGACCGTGCACGCCGCCGGTGACGGGACGATCACGACGGCCGGCGTGCGGGACCTGATCACCAACTCCTCGCTCGCCCGCAGCGACCATGCCGCGCTCGCCGTCGGCCTCGTCGGCGATGCCAGCCGCGTGGCCGTCCTCGACACCGCCGCGCCGGGTGGTGGGGACCGGTCGTTGCTCGATCTGCTCCCCACCGGCGTCGTGCTCGCCATCGTGCAGCTGCTCGTCGTGGCGGTCGTCGAGATGGCCCGCCGCTCACGCCGCCACGGTCGGGTGCTGCCGGAGGAGCCGGGCATCATCGGCTCGGCCTCCGCGCCGATCGAGGCGGCGGCGAGGGTCCGAGCCCGAGCCGGTGACCGCGGGGGCGCGATCGATGACCTGCGCCGCGACCTGGCCCGTGCGCTGGGCCACGACGACCTCGCCGACGTCCCCGGTCACGTCGTCGCCACGCTCGCTCGCGAGGCGGGCGTCGGCCTCGACGACGCCCGCCGCGCCGTCGCACCGCCGTCGGTGCACGACGACACCACGCTCGTCGAGCTCTCCGCCACGCTCGCCGACCTCACCACCGTCGCCACCCGTTCGAGCCTGCCCGAGGAGATCCGCACGTGAGCGAGACCAGTCCGTCGACCACCGAGACCAGAGCCGGCATCATCGCCGTGCGCGACGAGGTCTCGAAGGTGGTGGTGGGGCAGGACGGCGCGGTGTCGGGTCTGCTCGCCGCGCTGTTGGTCCAGGGCCACGTCCTGCTCGAAGGGGTGCCCGGCGTCGCGAAGACGCTGCTCGCCAAGGCCGTCGCCGCAGCGCTCGACCTCGAGTTCGCCCGGGTCCAGTTCACGCCCGACCTGATGCCGTCCGACGTCACCGGGCAGCTCGTGCTCGACGAGGGGGTCGGCGAGCTGCGTTGGCGCCAGGGACCGGTGTTCACGAACGTGCTGCTCGCCGATGAGCTCAACCGCACACCGCCGCGCACCCAGGCCGCCCTCCTCGAGGCGATGGAGGAGCGGCAGGTGTCCGCCGACGCGCAGACCCGCTCGTTGCCGGCACCCTTCGTCGTGATCGCGACCCAGAACCCGCTCGAGCTCGAGGGCACGTACCCGCTGCCGGAGGCGCAGCTCGATCGGTTCCTGTTCAAGCTCGTGGTCGGGTACCCCACCGAGGACGACGAGCTGGAGGTGCTCCGCCGTCACGACGGCGGGCTCGACGTCCACGACGTGCGGGAGGCCGGCGTCAGGCCGGTGGCCGACGCCGCCCTGCTCGCTGCGGCGAGGGCGGAGGTGGGCGAGGTTCGTGTCGACGAGCGGGTCCTCGCCTACGTGCTGGCTGTGGCCCGAGCCACCCGGGAGACGCGCGAGCTGCGGCTCGGGGTGTCGCCGCGCGGGGCGGCGATGCTGCTCCACGCCGCCAAGGCCTGGGCCTGGCTCGCCGGTCGGGCCTTCGTGAGCCCCGACGAGGTCAAGGCCGTGGCACGACCGGTCTTCCGTCACCGCGTGCAGCTCGCCCCCGAGCTCGAGATCGAGGGTGTCACGACCGAGCGGGTGCTCGGCCAGCTCCTCGACCGAGTGCCGGCGCCGACGTGATCGCCCCGGCCGCGGTGGAGCCGGCGGAGGACGCACGTCCGATCGCCACGGACGGGTCGGCGAGATCACCCGCTGCCGCCCGTCGGTGGGGTCGATCGACGATCCTGCCGACCGGGCGAGGCGTGGCCCTGCTGGGCGTGCTCGCGCCGGTCCTGCTGATCTGGCCGGGCACGCCGTCGTGGCGCCTCCTCGTCGTGCTCAACGCGCTCGGCCTCGGCGTCATCGTCGCCGACGCGCTGCGGGCCGGCGGGCCGCGGTCGGTCTCGGTCGAGCGCGAGCTGCCGGGCGTGGTGACCGTCGACCGACCGGTCGCGCTGCGCTGGCACGTGCGGGGTGCGGCCGGGCGGACCCTGCGCCTTCGGCTGGCCGATGACCTCGTCCCCTCGCTCGGAGCGGACCGGCGTGCCGAGGTGGTGCTGGCGCCGGACGCCACGGCGGTCGTCGAGACGGAGCTCGTGCCCGGCCGCCGGGGGCGCTTCGCCCTCGATCGCATCGCCTGCCGCACGACCGGGCCGCTCGGCCTCGGGCAGCGGCAGTTCGAGCTGCTCGTGCACGACGAGCTGCGGGTGATGCCCCGGTTCCGCAGCCATCGCGCGACCGAGATGCGGCTGCGGCGCGGTCGCCTACCGCTGGTCGGGACCTGGACCACGGCGAGCCGGGGCAACGCCACGGAGTTCGAGCAGCTCCGCGACTACACGATCGACGACGAGACCCGACGGATCGACTGGGCCGCCACGGCCCGGGCGGCGGGACCGATCGTCCGCACGTTCCGAGCCGAGCGCGATCGCAACGTCGGCGTCGTGCTCGACACCGGGCGGGCGATGGCGCTCGACGTCGGGGGCGCGTCGCGGCTCGAGCAGGCGATGGACGCGGCCATGTCGATCGCCGCGGTCGCGGCCGGAGCCGGCGACCGCATCTCGCTGCTGGCCGCCGACGTCGAGCTCCGGGCGTCGCTCGCGGCCGCCCGCCGCACCGACCAGGTCGCGCGGGTCGCCGACGCCGTCCACGACCTCGACGCCGAGCTGGTCGAGACCGACCACCTGGCGGCCGTCACCCACCTGCTCGAGCGGGCCCAGCGCCGCTCGCTGGTCATCCTCCTCACCGACCTCGTCGACCGGGGCCGCCCCGACGGGCTCGTCGCCGCGGCGCGCCACGCCGTGCGCCACCAGGTGGTCGTGGTGGGCGCCGTGGCCGACCCCGCGGTGCGGCGCTGGGCGACCGCCGTGCCGACCTCGCCGATCGAGGTGCACCGGCGGGCGGTCGCCATCACCGAGCTCGAACGCCGCCGCGCCGTGGCCGATCAGCTCCGGGCGCTCGGGGTGGTCGTGGTGGACGAACCGCCCAGCCGGTTGGGCGTCCGCATCGCCGACACCTACCTCGCCGTCCGGACGACCCGCTTCTGATGCGCGGTCGAGCGCTCCCGTTGGCCGTGGGGCTCGTCCTCGCGGCGTGCACCGGCTCGTCGTCGACCGCGGCGCCGGACACGACGACGCCCGCGTCGGCCTCCACGGCGCCGGCCGCCGGCGGGGACGACGTCGCGCCGTCGACCGGCGGGCGGATCGTGGCGGTCCGCGACGATCGGGAGATCGTGGTCTTCGACCCCGACGGCGGTCCCGAGCGCGTGGTCAGCGACGGTGCGATCGGCGGCGTCGCCCGCCAGCCGGTCTGGTCGCCCGACGGGACCGAGGTGGCCTGGGCCGCGCTCGACGACGGCGACCGTTCGAGCGTGCGGTGGCGGCGCGTCGACGGCGGCGAGGTCGAGTCGGTCGAGACGCCGTCGTTGCCCTTCTACCTCGCGCACCTCGACGGCGGCGCACGGCTCGCGTGGTTGGGCAACGCGGAGGGCGGCGTGGGCCTGTCGCTCGTCGATGTCGCGACCGGGACCTCCCAGCTCGTCGACGTCGCCGTGCCCTACTACCTCGACGCGGTCGACGGCGGCCCGCTGGTCGCCCACGCGGGCGGGAGCGACCTCCGGACGATCGGGACCGCCTCGTCGATGCGCATCGGTGACGGCACACCGGCCATGCAGGCGCCGGCCGTCGCCCCGGACGGGTCGATCGTCGCGCTCGTCGACGACGGCGACGACGTGACGATCGCCGACGAGGGGCCGGGGCTGCGAACGGTGCAGGACGGGTTCGGCGACGGCTTCCTCCGCCTCGTCCGGCTCGCCGAGACCGGCGAGGAGCTCGACGAGTTGGCGGTGGTCCCCAGGGAGGCGTTCGCCTTCGATCTGTCGCCCCTCGGCGACCGGGTGGCGCTGTGGCGGCGCGATCTCCGCGGCGAGACCGGCGTGGAGGTCGTCGACCTGGCGACCGGACGCATCGAGACGGCCGTCGAGGCCGGCGGCGTCGCCGCGGCGTGGTCGCCCGATGGAGCTCGTCTCGCGATCCTGGTCATCGAGGCCGGCGGCCGGGCGCGCTGGACGGTGTGGACGGACTCGGGGCTGACCGAGGCGGCCTCGTTCCGCCCGACCGTCACGTTCGTGCGCGACTACCTGCCGTTCTGGGACCAGTACCTCCGGGCCTCGACGCCGTGGTCGCCGGACTCCGCGGCGTTGACCCACGCCGCGATGGGGGACGACGGGCCCGTGGTGGTCGTTCAGCCCGCCGACGGCTCGGCGGCGAGCGAGCTGGGTGCGGGGGAGATGTCGTGGTGGTCGTCGCCGACGGGGCGCTCGCCGAGCACGCCGGTGAGACCATGACGCGCCGCCGTGATCCCGCCCAGCACCAGGTACCCGCTGAACAGCGCCCACACCACGGCCCCGATCGTCACCCGCGCCCACGTCGGCAGCCCGCTGGGGGTCACGAAGCCCTCGATCAGCCCGGCGATGCCGAAGGCGACGACCAGACCGAGCACGATCGACACGCTGCGGCGTCCCTCCTCGGCGAGCGCATCGGCGCGGCGGCGGTCGCCCGGCACGACGACCGACCACCCGAGCGCCAGCCCGGCGGCCCCGGCGATGATCACCGCGGACAGCTCGAGCAGGCCGTGGGGCAGGATCAGCCCCCAGAACAGCGGTGCCTCGCCGGCGTGGTGGAAGAGCCCGCCGGCGACGCCGACGTTCGCGCCGTTGAAGGCGAGGATGGCGGCCGTGGGGACGCACAGGAGCGCTCCCGACGCGAACGCGAGGATGGCGACCTGCACGTTGTTGACGAACACCTCGGTCGCGAACTGACCGGCCGGCTCCGAGGAGTAGTAGGCCTCGAAGTCCTCCGAGATGTACGCCTCGCGCACGGCGGCCGGCGCCGACGCCTCGACGGCGTCGTCCGAGACGGCGAGCCAGGCGCCGACGAGCAGGCCCGGCACGAGCAGCAGCAACGTCGACGCGAGCACGAAGCGGCGGTGGTGCCACACCGCGGCCGGGAAGGTCGTGGCGAAGAAGGCGGCGAACGAGCGGCTGCCCGAACCACCGTCCTCGCGGTGCAGCACCGCGCTGGCCTCGGCGACCAGCGTCGTGAGCGGGGCGAGCGCGGACGCCTCCGGGGCACGGGTTCGGAGCCAGCTCAGGTCGGCTGCGGCCTCGGCGTGCGCATCGACGAGCTCCCGTGCCTCCTCGGGCGCCAGCCCCTGGCGCGACGAGGCCCGGCGCGTCAGCTCCTCGAGCCGCTCCCAACGCGGTTGGCGCCCGGCGAGCTCGCGGTCGATGTCCACGCCGACGAACGTATCGAAGCCCCCGCGGTGGCGGGGGCGCGACCTCGCGGATCGACGCCGTGAGCGGCCCCCGGGATCCGTCGGTCGTCATCACCCCCGACGCGGTCGCGCTCGAGCTGGAGATCGCCGGGGTCCCCGCGAGGAGCTTCGCCCGGCTGATCGACGCGTTCGCTCAAGCGCTCCTGCTCTTCGCGCTGCTGCTGCCCCTGACCATCGCCGGTCAGGTCGAGGGCACGGCGGCGATCGTGTTGGCCGTGCTGGCCGTGTTCGCGGTCATCTTCGTGGCCCCGGCGGCGTCCGAGCTGCTCTGGCAGGGGCGGACGCCGGGCAAGGCCGCGCTCGGTCTGGCGGTGACGACGGTGGAGGGGGGCCGGGTTGGCGTCCGCCACGTCGCCGCCCGCTCGATGCTCGCCGTGGTCGACATCTACGCCACGACGGGCCTGGTCGCCGTCGTCGTGGCCGGCGTCTCCCGGCGGGGCCAACGCCTCGGCGATCTCGTCGCTGGGACCGTGGTCGTCCGGCGTCCCCGCGGCTTCACCGCCGACCGCGCGGTGCGCTTCCAGGCGCCGCAGGGCCTCGCCGGCTTCGCCGCGACCCTGCCGGTCGAGCGGCTCGACGCCGCCGATCACCTGCTCGTGCGCGACCTGCTGCTGCGCGCCGACGGCATCGAGGCGGCGGCCCGAGTTCGGCTGGTCGAGGGAGCGGTCGGGCTGGTCGAGGGTCGGATGGGGGTGACGCGACCGCCACGCCTCGATCCGGAGAGCTTCCTCGTGTGCGTGGTCGCCGCATCGCAGGAGCTGCGCTCGCGCCGCCCGCCCCGGCGGCGCCTGCGGCCATCCGCCGCGGCCCGGGGAGCGTTCACCGGGCGGCGTTAGCCTGGGTCGGTGGTGAGCACGGCCTACCTCGATCACGCCGCGACGACCCCGATCCGCCCCGCTGCGATCGAGGCGATCCACACGATCCTCGACGCACCGGCGGGCAACCCGTCGGGGGCGCACCGCGCCGCGCAGCGCGCCCGGCGCCGCCTCGACGAGTCGCGCGACGCGGTCGCGGCGCTCGCCGGTCGCTCGCCGTCGGAGGTGTACTTCACCAGCGGCGGCACCGAGGCCGACGACCTGGCCGTCGCCGGGTACGCCGGTCGGGGCGTCGTGGTGTGCCCGGCCACCGAGCACCACGCCGTGCTCGACCCCGTGCTGCGGGCGGGCGGTCGCGTGGTGCCGGTCGACCGCACCGGGGCGGTCCGACTCGACGCCCTCGCCGACGCCCTCGACGGCGACGTCGCGCTGGTCTCGGTCATGGCGGCCAACAACGAGACCGGGCGCGTGGCCGACCTGGCCGCGGTGGCCGCCGTGGTCCGTGACCGCGCCCCCGGCGCCGCGCTCCACACCGACGCCGTGCAGGCCGCCGGGTGGCTCGACCTCGGCGAGCTCGCCGCCGACGCCGACCTCGTGTCGGTGACCGGGCACAAGCTCGGCGGTCCGATGGGCTCGGGTGCGTTGCTCGTCCGGCGGGACCGCGAGCCGGCCGCCCGGATCATCGGCGGCGGCCAGGAGCGCGATCTGCGCAGCGGCACACCGAACCTGCCCGGCGCGGTCGGGTTCGGCGCTGGGGCGGCCGAGGTCGTCGCGACCCGGTCCGCGACGGCGGCCACGGTGGCGGCACTGCGCGACCGCCTCGAGGACGCGATCCTCGACGAGCTCGACGGCGTCGAGACCACCGTCGCCCGCGCCGACCGCCTCCCCGGCATCTGCCACCTCGTCATCGACGGGGTCGAGGCCGAGTCGGTCATCGTGCTCCTCGACGAGGCCGGTGTGTCCGCCTCGGCCGCGTCGTCGTGCGCCAGCGGCGCCACCCGCGCCTCCCACGTGCTCACCGCGATGGGCGCCGACCTCGCCGCCCGGTCGACGCTGCGGCTGTCGCTGGGCTGGTGCTCGACCGCGGCCGACGTCGATCGGGTGCTCGACGCGCTGCCCCCGATCGTGAAGCGCCTCCGCGAGCACCGACGTCGGGCGGCCTGATGCGGGTCATGGTCGCCATGTCCGGCGGGGTCGACTCGTCCGTCGCGGCGGCGCTGCTGCGCGACGAGGGCCACGACGTCGTCGGGGTGACGATGCGGCTCTGGGGCGGGCCCTCGGACTCCGGCTGCTGCTCGGCCTCCGACGTCGACGACGCCCGGCGGGTCGCCCAGCAGCTCGACATCCCCCACTTCGTCTTCTCCTTCGAGGACGACTTCGATCGCCACGTCGTCGATCCCTACGTCGAGGCGCATCGGTCCGGGCGGACCCCGAACCCGTGCGTCGAGTGCAACCGCCACCTCAAGTTCGACCGCCTGCTCGACCGCGCCGACGAGCTCGGCTACGACCTCCTGGCCACCGGGCACCACGCCCGGATCGTCGATCGGGACGGGCGGCCCGCGCTCGCCCGGGCCGCCGACGAGGCCAAGGACCAGTCCTACGTGCTCCACGTGCTCGACCCGGCGACGCTCGCCCGCTGCCGGTTCCCGGTCGGTGACCTCACCAAGGCCGAGGTCCGCGCCCTCGCCGAGCGCCTCGATCTGCGCACCGCCGACAAGCCCGAGAGCCAGGACGTCTGCTTCATCACGGCCAGCGCCGGTCGCGAGGCCTTCCTCGGCGACCGGATCCCGCTCCGGCCGGCCCGACTCGTCGACGCCGGTGGACGCGAGGTCGGACGGGTCGACGCGGTCGAGCTGGTCACCGTGGGCCAGCGCCGCGGGCTGCGGCTCGCCGGGGCCGCCGAGCGCCGCTTCGCGATCGACATCGACGTCGAGGCGGGCGAGGTGGTGGTCGGGACGGCCGAGGAGCTGCTCGTCGACGAGACACCCCTGGTCGACCTGGTCGTCCACGAGCCGATCGACGAGGTGCTGGCCCAGTCCAGCGCCCACGGCCGCCCGACCGCGGCGAGCCTCGACGGCACGGTGCTGCGCTGGAGCGAGCCGCGGCCGCGGGTGGCGCCGGGGCAGAGCGTCGTGCTCTACGACGGCGACGTCGTCGTCGGCGGAGCCATCGCCGCGTAGCGGCGTCACGACGGCGGCCCAACGGGCCCACCACGTCTCGCGGCGACCTCAAGTGAGGTCGGCCGCGTGCCGATGGGAAACGCATGGGTGTCGCACGCCATCTGACGCGTCCCGACGAGGACGACGGGTTCTCCCTCGTCGAGACGATCGTCGCGATGGTCGTCCTCGGTTCGATCCTGCTGGTGACGATCACGGTGATCAGCTCCGCCTTCAGCACGCTGGGCGGCGCCAAGGAGACCGACGTCGCCAACAACATCGGACAGGCCCGCATCGAGGCCGCCCGCAGCCTGGACTTCGCCGACGTCGGCACCGTGTCCGGCAGCCCGGACGGCACCCTCGTCTCCTCCGAGACGGTCGAGGTCCAGGGCGTCGACCTGCAGATCGATACGACCGTGCAGTGGGTCGGCTCCGCGACCGGTCTCGACCTCCTCGACGACGCCCAGACCGGCGACGGCGTTCCCGGCTTCTTCGACCCGGGCATCGACTACAAGCTCGTCACGATCACGGTCACCCCGAACGGTGACGGGGATCCGATCGTGTTCGAGACGATCATCGCCCCGCCGAACGTGGCGGCAGCGGAAGGCGCGGCCAACCTGCTCGTCAGCATCGCCAAGGACGAGCCCTCGTTCGCCAGCAGCGACACCAGCCTCCCGCGCGTCTACCTCCACCCGGCCAGCGGGCTCATCGCCGGTGACCTCAACCTCGAGCAGGTGCCCTTCCTCGACATCGAGGACGGCGTGGACCATCCGATCCGGCTCGGCCCGGCGCTCACCGACACCTCCGACGGCACGTGGGCGATGTCCGACACCACGCTGTCCACCTCCATCGGCGCTGCGACCACGAGCACCGAGGTGCTCACGATCTACCGCCCGATCACCCTCGAGGTGACCGCGACCGACGATGTCGGCACGCTGCTGGCCGACGCCACGCTCGTCGTGACCGATCAGGACACCAGCGACACGCTGACGCTCACCCAGGCGGACATGTCGTCGCCTGGCGTCTGGACGGTGACCGAACTGGTCGCCGGCGTGCCGCTCAAGCACGGGAACTACTCCTACGTGGTCAGCGCACCCGATCACGTCACGAGCGTCGACGTCGACGTCTCGGCCCCGCAGTCGTACCCGCTCGACGTGACCGAGCGGACGACCGTGGCGCTCGAGCCCGTGGTCACGACCACCGACGTCACGTTCACGGTCACCGACGAACCCAAGAACGGCTCGACGTCCCCGATCGCGCTCGCCGGCGTGGAGGTCGCGGTGACCCCGGCGGTCTCGTCGCCGTACACCGTGTTCACCGACATCAACGGCCAGGTCGTGCTGACGCTCGACAACGACGAGCTGCACGACTTCGTCGTGACCTCGCCGTACGGCCACCAGCCCGACACCCTGACCGGCGTCGAGGGTGACGGCTTCGCCGGCGACGTCTACACGTTCAACCTCGACACCGGCACCGACGCCGCGCTCTTCCGGCTGATCAGCCCGAGCGGAGCGCTCTTCGACGGCGTCTTCCAGTACCAACCGACCTCATCGAGCGGAGACGACTGGCTGGAGGCCGAGCCCAACGCGCTCGGCGAGGTGTCGATCGTGGCGACCGAGCACGCCCACGCGAACAACCGGTGGGAGGCCCGCATCCTCTGCGACGACACGACCACCTCGAACGTGCGGGCGCGCAACTACAAGAACTTCAACAGCGACAAGACCCGCGACGACTTCGACCACTCATGCTGACCCGACTGCGCTCCCGGCGCCGCGACGATGCGGGCACCTCGCTGGTCGAGGTGGTGGTCGCCGCCACCATCGGCGCCCTGGCCCTCGCTGCCGTGTACTCGGTCATGTGGGGCTTCACCGACGACGTCGCCGTCGCCACCGACCTGGCCAACGCCCAGCGCGACACCCGCCCGGTCATGCAGGAGATCGTGATCGAGCTCCGCCAGGCGATGCCGGCGTCGTCGAGCGCCGGGGGTGATCCGGTCGAGGTGCTCTCCACCACGTCGATCACGTTCCACAGCGATCGCTGGGACGCGACCGGCCCCGAGCGGATCACCTACACCCTCGAGTCCTGCGCCAGCGGGCTCTGCGACCTGCGGCGGACCGTGCTCTCGGCCGACACCTCCTCGGTGAGTCCCGACTGGACCTACGACGACGGCGACGTCGTCGTCGACTTCGTCGTCGCCGAGGGCGTCGTCGATCCGGCCACCAGCGGTGAGGCCCTGTTCGCCGGGGTCGAGTACGTGAGCGGCAGCCCGGTCGTGACGTCGACGTGCGACGCCCCGGGCGGCACCGCCTGCGACTTCCCGCTCGTGGCGGTCGATCTCAAGATCGATCCGAACGGCCTCCGCGACAACCCCCGCGTCTACGAGATCTACGAGGAAGTGAGGATGCGCAATGCTTCGTGACCTCGTCCGCCGTCGCGTCCAGGACCAGGGCGACGACGGGTTCACGCTGATCGCCGTCGTGACCTTCTCGCTGCTCGTGATGCTGCTCACGACCGCGCTCCTCGGCGAGTCGGTCTCGCAGGCCAACGATTCGCAGCGCCAGAAGCGCGACGACCAGCTCATCGCGGGCGCAGAGGCGGTGATCGACCGCTATGCGTCGAAGCTGACGATCAACCCGCAGTACTACCTGCAGCGGGTCGACGAGAGCGAGCGGGCCCGGACCTGCGTCCAGAGCGGCCACGCCCAGATCAACGTGGAGGTCCAGCCGGGCAGCGACTGGATCAGCGGCTGCATCGAGTGGGCGTACCTGACCGATCCCACCGACGCGGACTGGTTCACTCACCCGCTCCTCGTCACCGAGGAGGACATCGAGTCGCTGATCGAGATCACCCCGCCGGCCGACGACGGCGGTGTCGAGATCACCGTGGTCGGCCGGATCGCCGCACGCGACCACTACCGGGCGATCTCCGCGGAGATCAACGCCGTGTCGCTCTCGCAGTTCGTCCGGGTGACCGAGCTCGACCTCCGCTACGGCGACGGCGCCGTCCTGACCGGCAAGGTCTACTCCGGCGGGAACCTCAGCTTCGAGGGCACCACCTCCGTCGCCGCCGACATCCACTCCGAGGGGACGCTGTTCAACACCTCCCCGTACTCGTGCCCGACCTTCCTCGACGGCGCCGAGGCCTACGACTCGGGCTCGGGCAACTGCAGCGCTGGCAACGTCCGCGACGTCTTCCCGGAGGCCCTCGCGTTCAGCAACTTCTGGGACGACCTCGACCGGATCGTCAACGTCGCGTGTGGCGGATCCGGCCTCTGCCTCAACCACGGCTACGAGGCCTACATCGTGCATCCGTACCTCAGCGGTGGCGAGGGCAAGCTGGCCATCTGGGGGTCCGACACCAACCCGCCCACGCACTCCGGGTGCACCGCCGAGGACGAGGACTCGTGGTGGCAGCTGGTGCACGACGCCTCGGTCACGTGGACCTCGATCGGTAGCTCCGTCGACTACCCGGCCAACGGCGTGGTCTGGGCCGACGGGCACGTCATCGTCGGCAACCGGGGCCCGAACCCGTCGGGCACGTCCGGTTCGACGAGCGTGATCACCGGTGGGCTGACGATCCTCGCGGGGACCCAGAGCGACCAGAAGAACCTGATCTACAACGCCGAGGTCGAGTACTCCGACCCGGACAGCTTCGACATCATCGGACTCATCGCCTCCGACGAGTTCGTGATCAACCCCTATGCCGTCGGTTCCGACCTCTCCCTCGAGCTGCGCGGTGCGGTGCTCAGCCAGGAGAACAAGTGGCTGGTGTCGTACTACTGCGGCGACGACGGCAGCAGCGTCTGGTACGACACGGCGACGGGACAACCCGTCGAGTGGGGCACGACCGGGAGCGGCTACGCCACGCTCAACGTGACCGGCTCGATCGCCTCCCCGAACACCGGCAACCCGTCGGGCTCGTTCTCGCCCCGCAACTACGGCTTCGACTCGCGACTCGCCTACCTCCGGCCGCCCTTCTACCCGTTGATCGGTGACGACTGGTCCTACGAGAACTGGTCCGAGGACACGATCCCGAGCTGGGCGAAGTAGCGCTGCCGCTCAGGCGCCGTCCGGCCGCCGGGTGGGGACCCGGTGCTCGTCGGCCAGCTCGAGGGCACGGCCGGGGCGAGTCGGTGTCACGAGGAAGGCCCGGCTGCGCTCCAGCTCGACCGTCCGTCGCCGCCCGGCCGCCGGCACGTAGTCGACCGGCTGGCTGAGCAGGATCTCCACCGCCGAGCCGAGCGCGCCGAGGGTCAGGTCGGTGGCCTCGGTGTCGGCCAGCGCGCCGGTCATCGCCTGCAGCACGTTGCGGCGGCACAGGACCGGGTCGAGCACGGCCATGTGGTCGTGGATCACCACGCCGCCGGGGACGTAGACGATCCAGCGCCGCGACAGTTGGTGCAGCGCCCGGGCGGCGACGGCGGCGAGGGGCAGGCCGACGGCGGTGACGATCACCCCGGCGACCCACGCCCGCCCGGCCAGCAGCAGCGGGCCGACCGTCGTGCCAGCTACCAGCGCCAACCAGGCCAGGGGGATCGGTCCGAGCAGCAGCGGTCCCGGCACCCGGAGGGGCAGCCGGCGCTCGGGCCCGTACGACGAGGCATCGACGAAGTCGTCGCCCAGCGGTGCGGACAGCGCGACGACCGCAGCGATCGAGGCGAGCGCGAGGGCGAGCGGGTCGGCGTCGTTGCTCAGCGCGCTGAGCGCCGCAGCCCCGAGGCCCGCCGGTGCGGCCACGCGGATGGCGGTCAGCCCGAGCGGGCTCGGGACGAGCACGGCGAGGAGCCCGACCGCCCAGCCGACCCAGACGAGGATCACGGCCACGACCCCGACCGGGCGGGAGAAGGCCTCGAACGCCTCGCCGACGGTGCCGGCGAGCACCGGGCCGAGCACGAACCAGATGACGCGAAGGGCCCAGAGCAGGGGGCGGCGAACGGACACGGCCCACCAGACTTGCGCGGTGGGGCGACCGCGGCCAACCTACGATTCCTGGTGGGCCAGGGGAGGAGCATCGTGGTCGGGACCGACGGACTGCACGCAGGTGCCGCGTCCGCCATCGGCAGCCTGCCGTACCTCGACGCCGACTGGGCAGCTCGCGTCATCCTCGATGCCGCGCCGAAGTTGCCGGCCGTGCCCGAGCTGACCCGTGCGTCGCCGGCATCGACCCTGCTCGGAGCGGTCGCCGCCGCGGTCCCCGGCCTCGTCATGACCTCGGCGGGGCTGCAGGCGACCCGTCCGATCGACCCGGAGATCGACCTCGACGTCGGGCCCCATCCCGAGCGCGACGCCGGGCTGTTCGCGCTGCTCGCCGCCGCCGACGACTCGCTGCCGGCCATCAAGGTCCAGGTGCCGGGTCCGGTGACTGTCGCCACCGCGCTGACCGCCACCGGCATGCCGGTGGCCGATGCCAGCCGCCTCGCGCTGCGCTATGCCCGCGCTCGGGCGGCGGCGCTGCTCGATCACGTGGTCGACGCCCTGCCGGTGACCGTCCCGGTCGTGTGCTTCGACGAGCCCGGCCTCGTCACGCTGGCCGACGACCGTGCGGTGATGACGACGTCCGAGGCGATCGACGCCATCGCCGAGGCCTTGGCCGACGTCGAGTCGATCGGCGTCGGTGCCGTGCACTGCTGTGGTCGAACCGACTGGGGAGCCGTGCTCCAGACCGGTGCCGAGATCGTCTTCGCCCCGCTCGAGCACGGCCTCGAGGAGCTGCCGGGCGCCGTCGGTGCCCACCTCGACCGGGGTGGCTGGATCGGTTGGGGCGTCGTGCCGACCGACGAACCGCTGGGCACCACCGGCGAGCGCTCCTGGAAGCGGCTGGCCGAGATCTGGTGCTCGATGGTGCGCGCCGGTTGCGATCCGCTCCGGTTGCGGACCCAGGCCCTCGTGACCCCGGACTGCGGGCTGGCCGGCCACGGGGAGTCCCAGGCCGAGCGGGTGCTCGACGTGACCGCCTCGGTCGCCGCCAAGGCCCACGACCAGGTGGTCGCGGTCCGCTTCGCCGTGGGCGCCTGAGAGGCGCAGGCGCTGGGACAGCACGGCGCCTGAGGGGCCCAGGCGCCGGGACAGCACGGCGCCTGAGGGGCGCAGGCGCTGGGACAGCACGGCGCCTGAGGGGCGCAGGCGCCAGGACAGCACGGCGCCTGACCGCATGCGGGGCCACACCCGCTCGCTACAGTCCGCTCCGTGAGCGAAGAGGCAGCCGGGCGCATCGACGAGCTGCGCGCCGAGATCCGGGCCCACGATCGGGCGTACTACGTCGACGACGCGCCGACGATCCCCGACGTCGAGTACGACGCCCTGCTGGCCGAGCTCGGGCGGCTCGAGCATGCCCACCCCGAGCTGGTCACCGACGACTCGCCGACCCGACGCGTCGGCGGCGGGTTCGTCACCACCACGTTCGCGCCGGTGACCCATCGCGTCCCGCTGATGTCGCTCGACAACACCTTCGAGCGCGACGAGTTCCTGGGCTGGGCCGAGCGGGTCCGGCGCGGCCTCGCCGGCGAAGGTGAGCCACCGCCGATCCGGTGGGCGTGTGAGCTCAAGTTCGACGGACTGGCGGTGTCGATCCGCTACGAGGGCGGTCGGTACGTGCAGGCCGCGACCCGCGGCGACGGTCGCGTCGGCGAGGACGTCACCCCCAACGTCGCCACGATCGCCGGCGTGCCCGACCGCCTGCCGGCCGGGGCGCCCGAGGTGCTCGAGGTGCGGGGCGAGATCTACCTCCCGGTGTCGGAGTTCGATCGCATCAACGCCGAGCAGGACGCGGCCGGCAAGCCCCGCTACGTCAACCCGCGCAACACGGCCGCCGGGTCGCTGCGCCAGAAGGACCCCACGATCACCGCCCAGCGGCGGTTGCGGCTGTGGTCCTACCAGCTGGGCGAGGTCGTCGGCGCCGAGCCGCCGGCATCGCACGCCGAGACCCTCGCCTGGCTCGGCGAGCTCGGGCTGCCCGTCAACCCCCACCTCACCGTCGTCGACGATCCCGAGGCGGCCTTCGCCTGGATCGCCGAGCGCGAGGGCAAGCGCCACGCCGAGGACTACGAGACCGACGGCGTGGTCGTGAAGGTCGACTCGCTGGCCCAGCGCGAGCTGCTGGGCTCCACCGCTCGGGCGCCCCGGTGGGCGATCGCCTTCAAGTTCCCGCCCGAGGAGCGCACGACCCTGCTGCGCGACATCGAGATCTCGGTGGGTCGAACCGGCCGGGTCACGCCCTTCGCCCGGCTCGAGCCCGTCTTCGTGGGTGGCTCGACGGTCGGGGTCGCGACGCTCCACAACGAGGACCAGGTCCGCATCAAGGACGTCCGTCCGGGCGACACGGTCATCGTGCGCAAGGCCGGCGACGTGATCCCCGAGGTGGTCGGGCCGGTCGAGGCGGAGCGGCCCGAGGGCAGCGAGCCGTGGTCGTTCCCGACCGTGTGTCCCTGCTCCGAGCGGTCAACGCTGGTGCGCGAGGAAGGCGACGCCAACACCTACTGCGTGGTCCCGGCCTCGGCCTGCCCCGAGCGGCGTTGGCAGGGCCTCTCCCACTTCGCGTCGCGGGGCGCCATGGACATCGAGGGCCTCGGCGAGCAGACCGTTCTGGCGCTCACCCGGTCGGGTCGGGTCGAGCACCCCGGTGACCTCTACACGCTGACCGTCGACGAGCTGCTCGGGTACGAGGGGTTCGCGCAGCTCTCGGCCGAGAACCTGATCGCAGCGATCGACACCAGCAGGAGTCGACCGCTGCTCAACCTGCTGTTCGGCCTGGGCATCGAGCACCTCGGCCCCACGGGCGCCGAGCTGCTCGCCAACCGGTTCCGCACGATCGAGGGCATCGGTGCGGCCTCCGAGGAGGAGATCGCTGCGATCGACGGCGTCGGACCGACCATCGCGGCCAGCGTGCGGCGGTGGTTCTCTGACACCGACCACCAGCGCACCGTGCAGGCCCTGATCGACGGCGGGGTCCGCACCGACATCGTCGAGACCGAGGAGGTCGAGCCGGTGCTCGCCGGCATGTCGATCGTGGTCACCGGCACGCTCGACGGCTTCAGTCGCGACGGTGCGTCGGCGGCCATCAAGGCCCGGGGTGGCAAGTCGCCGGGCAGCGTGTCGAAGAAGACCACCGCCGTGGTCATCGGCGAGTCGCCGGGGGCGGCGAAGGTGACCAAGGCCGAGGAGGTCGGCGTGCCGGTGCTCGACGAGGCCGGCTTCGTCCACCTCCTCGAGACGGGTCAGCTCCCCGACTGACGCCGGCTCAGCGCACCGGGGTCAGGTGGCGGTGAAGCACCAGGTCTCGATGCCGCGCTCGTCGGTCTCGTCGAGCTTGGTGAGGAACGCGGTCACACAGACCTGGCCCTGGGGGAAGATGTCGAAGACCTTCCCGGGACCGGGGTCGTAGATCACCCGGAACAGCGGGTCGTCGGCCCGGCGAAGCGTGGGGTTGAAGTTCTCGAGCTGGTCGAGCGGGATCCGCTGCCGGTTGATCTCGAACTCCGCCGTCCACCCCTCCTCGAGATCG
Organism: Actinomycetota bacterium; assembly: GCA_039818945.1. Lineage (GTDB taxonomy): Bacteria > Actinomycetota > Acidimicrobiia > Acidimicrobiales > Poriferisodalaceae > JBCBSZ01. The sequence continues at coordinate 19,883 of JBCBSZ010000046.1, read as the reverse complement.
ATCTCGACGCGGGTCTGGCGGACGGCCTGGGCGCCCTCCTCGGGGCTGATCGCCTCGACCGCGGGGTGGCGGGCGCCCCCGGAGCCGTCGGTGTTCGCGACCCAACCGGCCACGACGAAGATCGCGACGATCGCCGCGCCCGCCCCGAACACGATGAGTCGCTGCTGACTCGACCACTTCGGAGCGGTGGGGAAATCGGACACGTAGGAAGTCTGCCAGCACGGGGCCCCGAGTCCACACCTGCGGGCGCCCCGAGGTGCCGCGAACCGGGCACGCCCGGGGAGTAGCGTCGAGGGGGATGCTCACCCAGCGCGGCGACGATCGGGTCGGGCGGGTGCTCGGCGACCGCTACCGCCTGCACGCGCTCGTCGGCGTGGGTGGGCAGGCCCGCGTCTACCTGGCCGACGACGTCCGGCTCCGCCGGCAGGTCGCGGTGAAGATGCTCCACGCCGGCCTGGCCCGCAACTCGGTGTTCCTGCGGCGATTCACCGCCGAGGCCCGCGCCGCCGCTGCGCTCAGCCATCCCAACCTCCTGGCCGTGTTCGACCACGGCGAGGAGGACGACGGTCCGTTCCTGGTCACCGAGTTCCTGGGCGGCGGTTCGCTGCGCAGCCTGCTCGACGAGCACGGGCCGCTCTCGCCCTCGCAGGCGCTCAAGGTCGCCATGGAGTCGGCCGCCGGGCTGCACGCCGCCCACAGCCGGGGCATGGTCCACCGCGACATCAAGCCGGCGAACCTCCTCTTCGGCGATGAGGGACGGCTGCGCATCGCCGACTTCGGTCTCGTGCGGGCGCTGCACGAGGCGGCGCTGACCGAACCCGACGGCAGCGTCCAGGGGACCGCCCGCTACCTGCCGCCCGAGGCCGGCTCGGTCCGCCCCCTCTACGAGCGCTCCGACGTGTACTCGCTCGGGCTCACCGTCGTCGAGGCCGTGACCGGCGAGGTCCCGCTGGCCGGCGGGTCGGTCGACGAGGTGCTGGCCCGGCGGCGCTCGGTCGCCCGCATCGAGCTGCCCGAGCGCCTCGGCCCCGCCGGCCCGGTGCTCAGCACGGCGCTGCGCCGCGACCCCGACGAGCGCCCGACGGCGCTCGAGCTCGGCAAGGCGCTGATCGCGACCACCAGCTCCTACCGCCCGCCCGACCCGCTGCCGTTGGTGCGCACCGTCACCGGGCCGCTCGACGGCGATCGCACCGCGCTCGTCGACCCGCCGGACGCCACCGACGGCGACATCTCCGTCGACGACGAGCCGGTCCGGGAGGTCCGGTCGCGGATCGAGCGGCGCAGCGACCGCCGCTCGCGCCGGCGGGCCGCCGTCGAGCCACGGCGTGACGATCGAGCACCCGTCGCCGCCGAGGTCATGCCCCCGCGCGGCCGGTTGCGGTGGTTGCGCAACCTCGTGCTCGGCATCGCGCTGGTGGCCATCGCCGGGTTCGTCGCGTCGATCATGCTGGAGGAGCAGCCCGTCGTCACCGCCATGGGCGAGTGGCAGGGGCGCCCGATCGAGGCGTTGGAGGGGTTCGCCGCCGGTTCGGGCTGGGATCTCGACGTCACGACGGCCTTCGACGACACGATCGACGCCGGCCAGATCATCTCCACCAACCCGGGCGACGGCGCCGAGGTCGAGGAGGGCGAGACCGTCTCGGTGGTCGTGTCCGACGGGCCCCGTCCGGTCGAGCTGGCCGATCTCACCGGTCTCGAGCTCAACGAGGCCAGCGACCAGCTCAGCGAGCTGGGCCTGCTGCTCGGTGGTTCGCCAGCCGAGAACGACGAGGAGGTCCCGGCCGGGACCGTCCTGCGGGTCGAGATCGACGGTGCCGTCGTCACGGACTGGCCGCAGTCGCTCCCGCCCGGCACCGCCGTCTTCCTGGTGGTGTCCAACGGGCCGCAGGACCGGATCGTGCCCGAGGTGCGCGGCGCCACGCTCGAGGACGCCACCAACCGTCTCACCGAGGAGCTGCTGGTCATCGCGCAGGCCGAGGACGCCTTCTCCGAGACGGTCGAGGCCGGGCGCATCATCGACCAGCTGCCCCTCCCCGGTGCCCAGCTCGAACGGGACGGCACCGTGACCGTGACGGTGTCGAAGGGCCCCGACCGCCGCCAGGTGCCCGAGCTCGAGAACCTCACCATCGACCAGGCCCGCTCGGCGCTCGAGAGCGTGGGGTTGGCGCTGGGCCAGGTCTTCGGGCCGCCCGAGGCCGAGGTGATCGTGGGGTACGCCAGCGGGCAGGGCCCTGGCTCGTCGCACGCCCCGGGCACCGCCATCGACGTGGTCGCAGGGTTCTGACCCCGCACGACCACCGAATCCGCTCGTCCCGACACGCTCGGTGCCGACGGGTCGGACGCCCCGGTGTGGTGCCGCTACCGTCTGCGGCGTGGGCGACACCGCACTGGCCGAACCGACGGCTGCCGCGCCCGTGCGGTTCGCACGGCAGATCACGAACTGGTGCCGACGCACGACCGAGGTCGTCGGCATCTACCGCCGGTGGCCGATCGCCGTCGCCGATCGCGTGCTGCTCCGGGGGCAGGAGCGGATCTACCGGCTGAGCGACGCCGCCGGCGGCGCCACGCTCGTCGCCCGGGCGTGGGCCGACACGCGGATCATCAACGAACTCTGGATCGACGACCCGTACCTCGGCTACCTCGATGCAGCGCCCGAGGAGGCCGTCACGGTCGTCGACGTCGGGGCGAACCGGGGGTACTTCTGCGTCCAGGTCGGCCTGCGCTACCCGTCGGCCTCGATCGTCGCCTACGAGCCCGAGGAGGAGAACCTCTCGCTGTTGCGGACCAACCTGGCCCGCAACGATCTCGAGGGCCGGGTCGAGGTTCGCGAGCTGGCGCTGGTGCCCGACGATCGCCGGACCGTGCAGTTCTACGAGGCCGAGTTCCCGGGCTACCACAGCACCTTGTCACCCGAGGAGTTCGCCGCCCGCGGCCTCGACGCGTCCCGCTTCACGGGGACGGTCCACACCCTCGATGCCGCCAACATCGTCGCCGAGCTGACCGGCATCGTGGAGCGCACCGGCGGCGTCGACCTGCTCAAGATCGACACCGAGGGGACCGAGGTCGACCTGATCGCCGCGCTGCCCGACGACCTGCTCGCCTCGATCCGGTGCATCGTCGCCGAGATCGAGGAAGACCCCGGCGAGGAGCTCTTCGCCCGCCTCGGCGCGGCCGGGTTCGAGTCCGTCCGCACCGAGTTCCACCTCGCCCTCACCCGGCGCGGCTCGGAGGGGAATTCTCGGAATACCTGATCGGAGTAGTAGGTTATTGGCCTCGTGCTCAGTCCTGCTCCCGCTCCGACGCCCATCGACCCCCGCGGTCCCAGGCTCAACCAGCTCGTCCTGACGATCGGTCTGCTCGCCGGAGGGATCGCCGACCAGCGCTGGGTGGTGCCGTTCTTCGCCGTCGTGCTGGGTCTCGGCGCCGCCTTCGGTCCCCGGTACGGACCGGTCCTGCGGTTCTACGCCGAGGTCGTCCGCCCTCGGCTCGGCCCGCCCGAGGAGTGGGAGGATCCCCGCCCGCCCCGCTTCGCCGCCGCGGTGGGCGTGGTGTTCCTCCTCGCCGCCTCGGTGGCGTTCCTCGCCGGGGCGCCCGGACTCGCCTGGGCGCTGGCCACCGTCGTGGCCGTGCTCGCCGGGCTGGCCGCCGTCTCCGGGCTGTGCGTCGGGTGTGAGGTCTGGGTGCTGTGGGCCCGGTGGCGGGCCCGACCGGACGCGGGCGTCGTCGACGGCGAGCTGCCGATCGTCGTCGGCCGACCCACCGACGTCGTCTTCACCACGCCCTGGTGCGCCAACTGCGAGCCCGCCCTCGACGCGCTGGCCGAGGCGGGTGACGACCGGGAGGTCGTGGTCGTCGACGCCACCCGCCGCCCCGACCTCTCCCGGCGCTACGAGATCCGCAGTGCACCGACCGTGGTGCGCCTCGACGAGCACGGCGACGTCGTCGGTCGGCTCGTGGGCCTGAGCGAGGTGCGCGGGGCGACCGCACCGGTGAGCTCGGCCTGAGCGAGGTGCGCGGGGCGACCGCACCGGTGGGCTGAACCGTCGGAGCGCCCTCGCTCCCGCGCCGTACGATCGACACCCGTGCCCGATCGGACCGACGTCGACCATCGCCGCGGTCACTTCCCGGTCAACGCGGCCGGCGTCCACCCGGCACCCACGGTCCCGTGGCCGCTGCTGCTCCGGCGCCGGGTGCAGGAGCACCTCGGCGAGAGCGACTCGTTCCGCTGGTGGGTGCTGGCCGTGGCGCTCGGCGGCATGTTCGCCACCGGGTTCACGATCACGATCCTGGCCGTCGCCGTGCCCGGCATCGCCCAGGAGCTCGATTCGGACACCGCCACGATCTCCTGGATCGTCACCGCGCCGATCCTCGTCTTCGGGCTGGTCGGGCCGACCCTGGGCCGGGCCGGCGACATCTTCGGCCACCGCCGTCTCTTCCTCGCCGGGCTCGTCCTCGCGTCGGTCTTCGCCGGCCTCACGGCCCTGGCCTGGGACGCCGCCAGCCTGATCGCGTTCCGGACGCTCGCCGCTGCGGTCGGCGCGGCGACCGGGCCGTCCGCGATGGCCATGATCAACCGCGTCTTCCCCGCGGAGCAGCGCGTCACCGCGATGGGCTACTGGGCCCTGGTCGGGGCGGGCGGACCGGTGCTCGGCGTCGTGGCCGGCGGGCCGGCGGTCGAGGAGTACGGCTGGCGGGCCATCTTCGTCTTCCAGGCGCCGATCACCCTGCTGGCCGCGCTCATCGCCGCCATCGTCCTGCCCCGGACCCCGATCCAACCGGACACCAAGCTCGACCTCGCCGGGGCGGCCACCCTCGCCGGCGCGACGCTCTCGATCCTGCTGGCCATCAACCGGGGGCCCAGCGCGGGCTGGACGGCGTGGTGGGTCCTCGCGCTCGCGGCGGCGTCACCGGTCCTGCTGTGGTGGTTCGTTCGGATCGAGCGCCGCGTGCACGACCCGCTCATCCCGTTGCGGTACTTCGGGCAGCGCAACGTGTCGATCCCGCTCGTCGTGCTCGGCTTCGTCCAGTTCGCCTACATGGGCGGGTTCATCCTGACCCCGCTGCTGCTCGACGCGGTCTACTTCTACGGCGAGACCCGCATCGGGCTCCTCTCGATCCCGCGACCGCTGGCCTTCGCCATCACCGGCCCGCTGGTCGGTCTCGTCGCGGTCAAGGTGGGGGAGCGGATCACGACGGTAGTCGGGACAGCGCTGGTGGCGGCGTCGATGGTCGCGCTCGCGATGGCAGCGACCTCGCCGTCCGACGGGCTGGTCGTCCTCGCGCTCGTCCTCTCCGGCATCGGACTCGGCTCGGCCTCCCCGTCCCTGGCCGCAGCGATCGCGAACTCCGTCGACGAGGCCGACTTCGGTGTGGCCGGGGCGATGCAGCTGATGGTCTCCCAGATCGGCGTCGTCGTCGGGATCCAGGTCATGCAGGCCGTGCAGGTCGCTGCCGCACCGGCATGCGCGCCCGACACGTGCGTCGGCGGCGCGATCCTGTCCGTCGGCGAGAGCTTCCGGGTGGCCTACCTCGTCGGAGGGGGCGCCGCGCTGGCGAGCGCCGTCATCGCGTTCGGGATCCGACCGTCGCCCCGGACGGAGGGTGAGACCCCGAGCCCCTGACGCGGTCGGCCCACGCGGAGCCGACACCTGCCGATCACCTGGGCGACCGGCGGACGTCGTCGGCCGATCATCTCGGACTGGTGGGCTCGCTGGGATGACGACGCCGTCGCCCGTCAGCGCAGCCGCCCTCGATGCCTTCCTCGCCCGCCACCGGCCGGCTGGCGCCCCGAGCCCGGCCGTGGTCGGCCGCTACCGAGCCGATGCGGCCGCCCGGCTCCTCGTGGTCTCCGGGGCCGGGGGCGACGTGCTCGCCGTGGTGGCGCTCCAGGCGCGCACCTCGCTGGCCGAGGGCCGTCGGGTCGCCGAGGTCGATGCCGTCGTGGGGCCCGACGGATCGGTGAACGCCGCGCCGGTCCGCTCGGCCGTCGAGCGTGCCGCCGCCGAGCTCGGTTGCACCGGGGTGACGGGTGTCCTGTCGATGCCGATCGGCGACGGCGACGGTGTGGCCGATCGCTTCGTGCGCACCGCCTGCGCGGCGGCCGAGGAGATCGTCGGGCTCGTCGAGGGTCTGCGTCACGAGCCCGACGTCGGCATGGGTGCCGATGGCGCGCCGACCAAGGCAGCCGACCGCGCCGCCGAGACCTGTGCGATCGACCACCTCGGCCGGCTGGGCGTTCCGATCTGCTCCGAGGAGCGCGGGCACGTGGGGGGCACGCCGGATCCGGAGGGACGCTGGATCGCCATCGACCCGATCGACGGGACCCGCAACTTCCTGCGCGGGCTGCCGCCGTACGGCTTCGCGGCCGCGCTCGTCGACGCCGGCGAGCCGGTGGCCGGCGTGGTCGTCGACCTCACCTCCGGTCGGCGGTGGATCGGTCGGGCGGGCGAGGGGTCGACCGTCGACGGCGAGCCGTGCACCCCGCGGTCCGGTGGGCCGATCGCCGTGCCGAGCCTGGCCCCCGGCGAGAGCACCGGCACGCTGCCGGCCGGCCACTCCCGCGTCAGGATGAGCGGCTCGACGACGATCGACCTGTGCCGCGTCGCCGACGGCTCGCTCGGTGCGTTCGTCGACCTGCAGCGTCGCGTCGTCCACGTCCACGACCTGGCGGCACCGCTCGTCGTCCTGCGCGAGGCGGGCGTGCCGGTGACCACCGGTGCGGGCGAGGCGCCGCAGCTCCCACCCGACCCGCGGTGGACGACGAGCCTCCTCGTGGGCGCGCCAGCCGCTGCGGTGGTCGCGGGGTGAGCGATGACGTCCACTGTTCATCTGGGCGTGGTCCGCTCGTGGTTGTCATGACAACCGGGTTCGTTTGACTCGGGGCGTGCCGACGTACCTGGAGCTGGCCGACGAGCTGGAGCTCGACGTGCTGGGCTCCGAGCCCGACGAGCGGGTGCCGTCCGAGCACGACATCGTCCGCCGACACCAGGTCTCGCGGGTGACGGCTCGCTCGGCGCTCCAGGAGCTCGAGCGCCGTCACCTGGTCCGCCGGGTGCGCGGCCGCGGCACCTTCGTCGCCCGACGCCTCGAGTACGTCGTCGGGCCGTCGATGGCGCCGAGCTGGAGCGCGACGGTCCGCGCCGCCGGCGCCGAACCGGGGAGCGAGCTGCTGTCGGTCACCCCGGCCGTCTGCGATGCCGAGAGGGCCGGCGTGCTCGAGATCGACGAGGGCGCGCCGACGATCGAGCTCCGCCGCCGCGGGAGCGTCGACGGGCTGGTCGCGACGAGCTCGGTGTCGGTCGTGCCCCGCCGGTGGGGTGACGCCGTCGAGCACGCCGCCGCCGGCGGTTCGCTCTACGACGGCTTCCGCCGTGCGGGGCTCGATGTCGCCCGCGCCTGGAGCTGCGGCGAGCTCGTCACGCCGCCGGCCGAGGTCGCCGCGGAGCTCGGTCACGAGGGCCGCCCGCCCACCTGGTTCCTCGAGTCCGTCAACCGGGACCGGCCGACCGGTCGCATCGTCGAGTACGCCCGGACCTGGCTCCGTGCCGACGTGTTCCGCATCCGCTTCGTGCTCGGTCCCGAGCCGACCCCCGATCCGCCCGCCGCCGAGGAGGCGCCGTGACCACGACCATCGACCGTGAACGCCGCGTCGAGCTGCTCGCCGCGCTCGACCGCGATCCGCTCGTCGCGCTCGCCGACCGCTGTCTCGGCCGCGTGGATCCCGTGATCGTGCAGGAACCCGAGGTCGGCATGGTGATGTTGCCCGTGCGCGAGCCGGTCGCCCACGAGCGCTTCTACCTCGGCGAGGTGCTGGTGACGCGGGCCGAGGTCGAGATCGACGGCCACCGCGGCTGGTCGATGCGGATGGGGGACGACCGGGCGGCCACGCTCGCGGCGGCGATCTGCGACGCCGTCGTGGAGTCGGGCGGGCCCGAGGCCGCCGACGTCGTCGAGCTCTGCCGCTGGTCGGCCGAGTCCGCCGCGGCGGCCGAACGGGCCGAGTGGGCCGAGTTGTCCGAGACCGAGGTGACCTTCGAGGAGCTCGACTGATGACCGCACCGTTCCCCGCCCGCACCGACGTCGGCGGCGAACCGCCCGACGGCGAGCTCGTCCGCACCGCCCGTCTGGAGGGCGAGCGGTCCCAGCACGCCTTCCGGACCCTGCTCGACTCCCTCTCGCGGCCGGGCACGATCCATCGTGTCCCCGAGGGGGTGATCGTCGACGGTGTGCCGCCGGCGCTGCTGTTGCCCTTGGCGATCGCCGACGTCGAGGTGAGCGTCGCCGTCCTTCGCAGCGGCGACCACGCCGACTGGGGCCGGCTGCTGACCGACGCCACCGGCGCCCGGCTCGCTCCGATGGAGGCCGCCGCCTGCGTCACGATGCTCGTGCCGCCCACCGCGGAGGACGTCGAGCGCCTGCGCCGAGGCTCGGCGCTCGCGCCGGAGTCGGCGGCGCGCCTCGCCATCCAGGTCGACGCGCTGTCCGATGGAGCGGACTCGATCGACGGCGACGCGGTCGTCGTCGAGCTCACGGGACCGGGCGTCGACGGTGCCGCCACGTTGGCCATCTCCGGGGTGGCCGCGGAGGTCGTCATCGCCATCGATCAGGCCAACGCCGGCTACCCCGCCGGCCTCGACACCTGGTTCGTGTCGACGGCGGGAGATGTGGCCGCGGTGCCGCGCAGCTCCCGCCTCGAGGTCCGAGAGCGCACCACCGGAACGACGGGAAGGGACTGAGCGATGGGATACGCCGCAGCGAAGGGTGGCCTCGACGCCATCCGCGCCGCCGAGGAGCTGGTCCGCCGCAAGCGGATCGCCGGGTCGAGCCCGTGGCTGGAGATCGACCAGCTGCTCGAACGCCAGCGCCTCGCCGTCGATCGGGTCATGGGCGAGGGCGGACTCTGGGCTCCGGAGCTGGCCGCCCGGGCGTTGCGCCAGGCCGAGGGCGACGTGATCGAGGCCTCGCACCTCGTGCGGTCGCACCGGTCGACGCTGCCCCGCTTCGACTACGCCGACGCCGTGGACGCCGACGAGATGACGATCCTTCGTCGCATCGTGCCGGCGTTCCGCAACCCGCCCGGCCCGCAGCTCCTCGGCCGGACCGTGGACTACACCGGCCGCCTCCTCGACCCGACGCCGGAGGACGAGGCCCGGTCGGCGGCCGCCGAGGCAGCCGTGGCGGTGGCGGAGGCACCCCCGCCGACCGAGGTCTCGCCGGAACCGTCGCCGCCGACGTCGGATCGGCGCCCGAAGCGGCTCTACGAGCTGCTGCGCGAGATGGACCTGATGGTCGACCGCCGCCGCGACGACGATCCGGAGCCGGCCGACATCACCCGGGTTCCCGCTCGCCCGGGCGCACCCCGGTCGGCGCTGCTCGCCACGATGGCCCGGGCCGAGACCGGTGCGCTCGTCCAGCTCTGGTACCGCAACATCCTCGGTCCCGACCGGCACCTCCACGAGGTGACGCTGGGCGAGGTCCGACACGGTCAGCTCCCGGTGCGGGTCGATCACCCGCACACCGGACGGCCGGTCACGCTGGGCAGCGTGCGCGTGACCGAGGTCGAGGCGATCGAGGACCTCGACGGCATCGACGAGGAGGTCGACCGCTTCGACGTCGGCTACGGCCTCTGCCTGGGCCACAACGAGCGCAAGGCCATCGCCATGGCCAACCTCGACATCGCCGTGCATCGCGATCAGGGCCGGGGACCGCTCGAGCAGTCCGTGCTCCAGACCACCGACGGACTCGACGCCTCCGGGTTCCTCGAGCACCTCAAGCTGCCCCACTACGTCACCTTCCGGTCGATGATCGAGCGCAAGCAGGCTCGGCGCGACGTGAAGGCCGGCATCGTTCGTGGCGAGGACGCCGACACCTGGAAGGACTGCCGATGACCCTCTCCGACGTGCTCGGCCAGCCGACGCCGGGACGCACCGCGCTCCTCGTCGATCGGCCGCCCGAGCGGACCGAGCTGCTCGACGAGTACTCCAAGCGCGAGATCCGGCGGGCCTGCCTGACGGCCGTGGCGGTGCCCGGCTACCAGGTGCCGTTCGGCAGCCGGGAGATGCCGGTGGCCCGGGGCTGGGGCTCGGGCGGGCTCCAGGTGACGCTGGGAGTGCTCGGTGACGACGACACCGTGAAGGTGATCGACCAGGGCGAGGACGCCGGCGTGAACGCGGCGAACCTCCGCCGCCTCATCAAGGACACGACCGGGGTCGCCACCACGACCGACTCGCGCGCGGCGTCGGTCGTCCAGACCCGCCACCGGATCCCGGAGGACGAGATGTCCGACGAGCAGATCCTGGTGTTGCAGGTGCCGGTGCCCGAGCCGCTGCGCGGCGTCGAGCGCGACATGGCCGAGCTGGCCCGGATGCACGCCGAGGCCGACTACTCGAAGATGTGGGTGAGCCTCTACGAGGACGTCGTCCGCAACGGGGTCATCACCCGCACGACCGGTTACCCCTGCCTCGTCGGCGGTCGGTACGTGATCGCGACGACGCCGATCCCGCGCTGGGACGTGCCCAAGCTCCACCACGCCGAGCACCTGTCGCTCTTCGGCGCCGGACGGGAGAAGCGGATCTACGCGGTGCCGCCGCACACCGACGTGGTGCCGCTGACCTTCGACGACGTGCCCTTCGAGGTCGAGCGCACCGAGGGAGCCTGCTGTCGACTGTGCGGCGCCGGGCTACCCGGGCAGCCCGAGTCGTTCCTCGTCGAGGTGCCCCAGATCGACGGTCCCTCGACCTGGGTGTGCTCCGACACGGACTGGTGCTCACGGCGACGGGGCGAGGAGCCCCTCACCGAGCCGGCCTCCGACGACGGGGAGGGCTTCTGATGACCGGTTGGGCGCTCAAGGTCGAGGGCCTCGGGAAGATCTACGGTCCGACCGGCGGGTTCGTCGACGGTGAGCCCGAGGCGATCGCCGGGACCGGTCCGGCCTTCGGTCGCACGGTCAGCCCTGCGACCGGCGCGGTGGTCGGCGCGTGGGACGTCGGCTTCGAGGTCGCTCCCGGCGAGGCGCTCGGCATCATCGGCGAGTCCGGCTCCGGCAAGTCGTCGGTGCTGCGCTGCGTCGCCGGTGACCTGCCGGCGACGGCCGGGCGGGCCTGGCTCCGGAGCTTCCACGACGGCGGCGTCGACGTGATGGCCGCCGACGCCGCGACCCGCCGGTCGCTGCGCGTCGACCAGCTGTCGGTCGTCTACCAGGACCCGGCCGAGGGGTTGGAGCTCGGCATCAGCGCCGGCGGCAACGTCGCCGAGCGGCTCACCGCCGCCGGTTGGCGCCACTTCGGCAACATCAGGGAGCGGGCGGCCGAGCTGCTGAGCCGCACCGAGGTGCCGCTCGAGCGGATGGACGACCTCGTGCGCACCTTCTCCGGCGGCATGCGGCAGCGGGTCCAGCTCGCCAAGGCGTTGGCCAACCGACCCCCGGTCCTCCTGCTCGACGAGCCGACCACCGGTCTCGACGCCTCGGTCGCAGCCGGGGTGCTCGACCTCGTCCGCGACCTGCTGGACGAGCTCGGGATCGCGGCCGTCGTGGTCTCGCACGACTTCTCCGTCATCGAGATGCTCACGCAGCGCGTGCTGGTGATGCACCACGGGCGGGTGGTCGAGGAGGGCCTGACCGATCAGCTGCTCGAGGACCCCCAGCACCCCTACAGCCAGCGGCTCGTCGCCGCGGCGAGAGGTTGACCGCCATGGCCTACGAACACCACTCGACGAGCCCGGTGCCGGTGCTCGAGGTGCGAGATCTCCGGGTCTCGTTCGAGCTGCACGCGATCGAGCGGCGCGTCGAGGCGCTCCGAGGCGTGAGCCTCTCGGTGGCGGCCGGCGAGCACGTGGCGCTCGCCGGGTCGAGCGGTGCGGGCAAGTCCTCGCTGCTCAAGTCGGTGTACCGCACCTACCTCGCCGACTCCGGTGAGGTCGTCCTGCACCGCGGCGACGGCAGCAGCATCGAGCTCGGATCGCTCACCGATCGCGAGCTGCTCGACGTCCGCGCCGCCGACATCGGCTACGTCTCGCAGTTCCTCCGGGCCGAGCCCCGGCGCAGCGCGCTCGATGTGGTGACCCGCGCCGGCCTCCGCCGTGGGCTCGACGCCGACCAGGCCGCTGACGCAGCCGTCCAGGCGCTCCGCGAGGTCAACCTCGTCGAGGAGCTCTGGCACACCTACCCGACCCTGCTCTCCGGTGGTGAGAAGCAACGGGTCAACCTCGCCGCCGGGACGATCGCGCCACCGCGCCTGCTGCTGCTCGACGAGCCGATCTCCTCGCTCGATCCGACCAACCGCGAGGCCGTGCTCGACCGCATCGCCCACCTGACCGAGCTCGGCGTGGCCGTGCTCGCGGTGTTCCACGACGGCGACGCGATGCGACGCCTCGCCGACCGCGTCGTCGTGCTCGACGCCGGCCTCGTCGTGGACGCCGGCCCGCCCGATCTCGTGCTCGCCGAGGCCGTCGGCGTCGCCTCGTGACCATCGCCCCCTCGACCCCCACCCACGGAGGTGCGTCGTCATGACGACCGACCGGCTCATCCTGACCAACGTGCGGGCGGTCCTGCCCGACCGTGTCGTGCACGATGCGACCATCGTCTGCGATCAGGGCCGCATCGAGGAGATCACCGAACGGGTCAGCCATCGCGACGGGATCGACGGCCACGGCGCGCTGTGCCTCCCCGGTCTGGTCGACACCCACAGCGACGGCCTGGAGAAGGAGCTCCGACCCCGGAGGACCTCGGCGTTCCCGCTGCTGTTCGCGCTCACCTCGTTCGAGGGCCGGCTCCGGGCTGCCGGGATCACGACCGTGTACCACGGCGTCGGGTTCGAGGAGCGGCCCGACTACGGCCGCACCCTCGACCAGGCGAGGGCCGTGGTCCAGGCGATCGCCGACCGCCGCCCGGCCGAGCCCGCGGTCGACCACCGCCTCCTGTACCGGCTCGAGGCGCGGTCGCAGGACGGGCTCGCGACCATCGAGCCGCAGCTCCACGCCCTCAGCGACTGGATCGACGGTTCGCCGCCGGTGCCGCCACTGATGTCCTTCGAGGACCACACCCCGGGGCAGGGCCAGTACCGCGACGTCGAGCGGTTCGCCCGGGCCATCGACCCGTCCACCCTGCCGGAGGGCCAGACGGTCGAGGACGTCGTGGAGCGCCGGATCGCCGAGGCGAACGCCAAGCTCCACCTGCGCGACCGGAACCTGGCCGGCGTCCGCCGACTCGCCGGAGCTGGCGAGGTCACCCTGCTCGCGCACGACATCGAGACGGCGGAGCAGGTCGAGACGGCGGCCCAGGACTGGGGGGCGCGGATCGCCGAGTTCCCGCTGACGGTCAGCGCGGCGCGGCGGGCCATCGAGCTCGACATGGCCGTGGTCGCCGGAGCGCCGAACGTCGTGCTCGGCGGCTCGCACTCGGGCAACGTCTCGGCGGCCGAGCTCGTCGCCAACCGCTGCTGCACCGCCCTCGCCTCGGACTACCAGCCGTCGACCATGCTCGCCGCGGCGTTCCTGCTGGCGGCCAACCGGATCGTCGACCTGGCCGGCGCCGTACGTCTGGTCACCGACGGCCCGGCCCAGCTGGCCGGGCTGACCGATCGCGGCCGGCTCGAGGTGGGCCGGCGCGCCGACCTCACCCTCGTCGACGATCGGGGTGCGTGGCCCGTCGTGGTCGGCGCCTCGCGGGCGCGGCGGGATGCCGCCGACCTGGTCGCCAGCCTGGTCTGAGGGCGTCGCGAGGTGGTGCGACGCCGGACCGCCTGGCACGATCGCGTCCGTGAACGACGGTGCCCGACCGCTTTCCACCGAGGAGCGCTTCCTCGTCGAGCTCCGCGAGCTGCGGCGCGATCCTGCCGCTGCACCGGCCGAGCCGATGTTGGCCCGGTTCCGGGCCAAGCGCGACACGGGCGGCCCCGGCGGCACCGACTTCGAGGCCGGCAAGGTGATCCCGGTGACCGAGGGCGTCCGGGTGTTCCTGTGGCCGGCGGGAGCCGAGCAGTCGGCCAAGCCGTCGCTCGTCGCGCACATGCGCAGCGACCCCGAGGACGCGTGGCGCGAGCTGACCGAGCCGGCGCCGGTCATGGTGCGGGGTCGCCGGGAGAAGGGTGCGGCGCTCGTGGTCGACGCCGACGGGTGCCGGCTGGAGAGCCTGCACCCGATCTCCACCCGCTGGTGGCGGTCACCTCGACTCGGCGGCTGAGCGCTCAGCGTGGGGCGTCGTCGTCGATCTCGATCCGCTGGTGGTGGTCACCTCGACTCGGTGCCTGAGCGCTCAGCGTGGGGTGTCGTCCTCGATCTCGATCGTCGTCGCGCCGTGGTGTGGGGCCCGACCTGAGGTCCCGTTCCCGTTGGGGTGGGGCGGTGCTGACGCCGAGGGCTCCGATCTCGGGCTGAGGCCGTCGACGACCCGGCGGAACCAGCCGGGTCGGGGCTCCTCGTCGATCTGGAGCTGGGACAGCGCGATCGATGCGGTGCGCTCACGGCGGATCCGGGTGCGGTTCACCAGGAAGCCGAGCACCGGAGCCGACGAGAAGTTGAGCCGGTCGTTGAGGTCGCTCAGCTCCTCGAGCTTCGCCCCGTTCGGGACGACGACGATGACACCCTGGAGCTCCTGGAGCACGCGGGAGGCGTAGGCCACGCTGAGGAGCGGGGCGACGTCGACCAGCACGACGTCGTAGTTGGCCCGGCGAGCCTCGCTGAAGAGCCGCGTCCAGAGATCGGCGCCGACCGCGAGGCGGGCCGAGGTCGTGTTGGTGCCGGCCGTGATCACGTCGAGGCGCACGTCGCCGGGCAGGTCGACCGTGTCGATCGCCTCACCGAAGGTCAGCTCGGCGCGGAGGATGTTGGCGATGCCCGGGATCTCCTCGCCCTGGTGACCGCCGGCGAGTCGGAGCAGCCCACCGAGCGCCCTGCCCTCGAGGTCGCTGTCGAGCGCGAGCACCTTGCGGTTGCTCTGGGCGAGCGCGACCGCCAGGTTCGACACGACGGCGGTCTTGCCGGCCCCCGACGCCGCCGAGACGAAGCCGACGACCTTCACCTTCTTCGTCCGTGCCGCGATGCTCAGGGCAGCGGCGCTGATCCGGTACGCCTCGGCGACGTGCGATTGCGGCTGGTCGAGCACCGCGACGAGCCCGCTGATCTCCTCGTGGCGGTAGTCGGGGATCTCGGCCATGAGCGGGGCCCCGAGGAGCCGTTCGACCTCGATCGGCGCCTCGATCCGTTGTGGGCTCCGCACCTCGAGCACGTAGGCGAGCGCCGTGCCGACGATCGCCCCGAGCACGAGGCCGACGATGGCCAAGCGGAGCGTGCCGAGGCCGCCCGCCACGTCGGCGTCGCGAGCCGGGCTGAGCAGTGCGATGCCGGCCGACGCGTCGGCGGTGCCGACGACGAGGAGGTCACGCTGGCTCTCGAGCTGGTCGATGCGGGCCCGGATCTGGGCGCGGGTCTCGATCGCATCGGCGATCGCCGGCTGCTGCAGCTCGATCCGGCCGATCTGCTCGATGGCGCCCAGCTGGATCAGGAGGTCCTGGATGCGGTCGACCTCGGCATCGCTGTTGGCCCGGTCGTTGATCAGCGACTCGCCGACCTCGGCGATCTCCTCGAGGATCGTCTCGTACTGCTGGTCGAGCTGTGAGTCCCCGCCGGCCACCGCTCGCAGGGAGGTGATGCGGGCCTCGACCTCGACCAGTTGGTCGACGAGGTCGCCGATCGCCTCCTCGGCGCGCGCGATCGCCGCGGAGTTCTCGCCCACCGCAGCGTCCTGTTGCAGGGAGGTGAACGCGTCGACCGACCCGTTGGCCCCGGCGAGCGCGAGCTCCTCGGTGGCGGCCTCGAACCGGACGGAGAGCACGAAGGTCTCCGGCCGGGCCGTCACGACCAGCTGCTCGTCGATCTGGTCGGCGGTGAGCGTGGTGGCCTCGGCGAGCGGTGACGGCGCCGGGTCGACCTCGATGACCGGGTTGGCGGCGACCACCTGAGCGAGCGTGTCGAGCACGGCGATCCCGGTGGCACCCTCGACCACGACGGTGTCGGGACCGACCAGCACGGCGTCGCTGCCGGCGAGGACGATGCGACGTGCGTCGGGCCCGACGATCCGGTTGTCGTCCGGACGGCGTACCGGGAGGTCGTCGTTGCCGTAGAGGACGGCTCGGCCGTCGCCGGCGATCTCGACCCGGAGGTCCGCCGAGGTCAACCGGACGGTGCCGTCGTCGTCGAGCTCGACGCCGGGGACGGCGTCGGCGGCCTCGGGCTCGGTCTCGGTATCGGTCTCGGCCTCGGTCGTGTCGGTCGAGAGCTGCTGCTCGGGCTCGGCGCCCTCGGGTTCGAGGAGCGAGCCGTCGGGCGCCACGACGACCGGGCCCAGCCCCGAGCGCACGACGACCACGAGGCCGTCGCTGCGCACGACGAGTTGGTCGCTGTCGCGGACGGACACCGGGTTGCCCAGATCGTCGAGCACCGGCGCTCCCGCCCGACTGAGGTTGCCGGCGTCGTCCACGACCGGCGATCCGGCCACACCGGGCACGGCGACGGCTCCCGAGGCCTCGAGCCGGATCTCGTCGGCGTCGGCGGAGCCGAGCCCGATCGATCCGGTCACGCCGACGGTGATCGTCGCCGGCTCACCGATGCTCGTGACGTCACCGGACCCCTCGGCGAGGGTTCGGGCGAGCTCGGCGTTGGCCAGGTCGGCGGCGAGCTCGTGGTGCTCGTCGAGGTCGAAGACGGCGACCTGCCCGTTGACGAATCGATCGGGGGAGAGGCCGATGACCGCCGCGGCGGAGTCGGCCTGCGGGTCCTGCAGGATGATCGTGGCCGTGGCGGTGTAGGCGCCGCCCCCGAGCGAGGCCAGCACGGCGCCGGCGACGGCGACGACCAACGCGATGCCGGCGACGAGGAGCGGTCGCCGTCGGGCCGCACCGGGCATGGTCAACTGGTCCCGCGCGCGGGCCTCGCTCATGACCATCCTCCTGCTCTGCGGCGAACCACCGTCGGCTCCCCGGTTCGGGAGCTGCCCGCCGTCGACGTCGTCCGACCCGCGAACACTACCCACCACCCCGGTCGCGGTCGCACGACGAGGTCACGGAACGCGCGACCGGGTGCGGTCGTTGTCACCGGTGTCGACAGCTCGTCACGGAGAGCGCCCAGCACCTTGCCAGGGCCGACGACGACACACGACAATCGGGCGCGGCAGTCGGAGGTCGGCGGGAACGTGGTTGCGACGCGCAAGGAGCGGTCAGGGCCCTTCGGTGAGCAGGCTCGCGCCGACCTCATCGCCGCCGCCTCCGGCCCCGACCGCCTGGTCACGGTCGCCACCTGGCTCCTGATCGGCTACCTCGTGCTGGGACGCGCCTTCGCCCAGATCGGCCTGCCCGGCGCCAACGTCTTCTTGGGGGAGGTCATCATCGTGGCCCTCCTCGTCATCCCATCGACGCGCGCCGTCTTCGTGCGCTCGCTGGAGTGGCTCACCCGTCCGGGGCCGTTCCACGTCCAGACCTGCGCAGCCGTCCTGTTCATCGGCTTCGGGCTGCTCCTCGTCGTCGGCGGCTTCTTCGCCGGACACGACCCGTTGCAGACGCTGAAGAACCTGGCCTTCAACTACTACGTCGTCATGATGCTCGCGGGGCTCGCGATCGGAGTGCGCGACCGCGAGCTGCTCCCGCGCCTGGCGCTGCTGTTGCCCTGGCTGAACGCCGCCTACGTGCTGATCTTCATGCTCGCGCTGCGCGGGGTCACCGTCAGCCTGCCGTTCAGCGCCATCGAGGGCCTGACACCGGGTGCGGCGACCGTGGTCTCCCTCGCCCTCATCGTCTGCTACGACCCGGCGCCAGGACGCCGGTGGTACCTGATCGCCGCCAACGTGTTCTGCCTGCTCTTCCTCCAGGTCCGGGGCGACTGGCTGGCCGCCACCCTCGGCCTGGGGATCTGGGCCACGCTGCGGCGGCGGTGGCGCTCGATCCTGGTGATCGGCGCGGTCGGTCTCGGTGCGCTGCTGTTCGTCTCGGTGCTCGACCTCTCGATCCCCGGCGCCGCCGACCGGGGCGGAGCCGTGTCGGCCGAGGAGATCTTCGCCCGGGCCGTCGCACCGATCGACCCCGAGCTGGCCGCGCGCTACAGCGACGAGGTCGAGGGTTTCGCCGGGACCGCCGAGTGGCGTCAACGGTGGTGGGACGACATCTGGGCGTCGGTGCACACCACCGACACCCGCACGCTGTTCGGGCACGGCTACGGGTTCCCGCTGCACTCCGTCGCCGACTTCCTCGCCGGCGAGGACACGAACATCCGCACGCCCCACAACGTCTTCTTCTACGCCCTCGGGTTCTCGGGCTGGCTCGGCGTGGCGATCTTCGCCACCCTGCACCTGACGATCCTCGCCGCGTTGATCCGCGTCTACCGGGAGTTCGGCGACGTGTTCGGGGTCGTGCTCTGGGTCATGGCGACGTCGTCGGCGTTGTTCGGCAACTTCTTCGAGACGCCGTACAACTCGGCGCCGTACTGGTTCATGGTCGGCGTCGTGCTGTCTCGTCTGATGCCGGCCGACGACGAGGCCGCCCGGCGAGCTCAGTTCTCGCGATAGGAGCCGTCGAGGTCGTTCCCCGCCTGCTGCCAGGCGTCGAAGCCGGTGACCCCACCGACCCAGGCGAACTGGGTGTCGCCGACGTACTCGTTGCGCTCGAAGCGATGCCCGGCCTCGTACACCTCGAGGAAGTCGTGGTCCTGCGCGATCCCGACCTGGCCGCTGTCGGCGACCACGTTGTCGACCACGGTCAGGTTGCGGAGCCGGTACTCGCCGAACTGCCCCTCGCCGCGCTGCTGATCCACGCCGGCGATGCCGTGGCGGTTGCCCCGCACGATGTTGCGCTCGATCGTCACGTCGGCCGAGCCGGCGACCTGGATGCCCGCACCCCAGATCCAGCCCGGGGCGCCGTCACCGTTGTCGAGCACGGTGTTGCCCCGGATCGTCGCGGCGTAGGAGATCTCGTGGAAGATGCCCGCGCCGCTGTTGCCCTGCACCCAGTTGTCCTCGTAGAGCGTGTCCACGCAGTCGAGATCGGTCCAGAGCCCGGCGCCGTCGTTGGCGAGCACGACGTTCTCGCGGACCACGAGCCCATCGGTGAACGCGAACTTGGCGCCGCCGGCCGACCACGCGGCATCGAACCCGAGCCGGTTGTTGCGGGCGAGGACGTTGCGGGCGATCAGGAGATCGGCTCCCCCGGCGCCGATGCCCTGTTGGCCCATCCCGTCGACCCAACAGCCCTCGATCGTCGAGCCGTCGCGGACGACGATGCCGACGCCGTGGGAGTCGATGATCCGGCAGGCCTGGACGATCCAGCCACCGCCGCCCTCGTCGACGTGGACGACACCGATGCCCGCCTGGTTGGCGTAGTGGCGGAGCTCCAGGCCGCGGACCGTGACGTCGCGAGCCGGACTGCGCAGCGCCCACGACGTCACGCTCAGCTCGACGGTGCGTTCGCCCGGGTCGGCGCCGAGGACCACCGCGGGACCGGCCGGGTCGAACCACCACGAGTCGGCGGTCAGCGCCGAGGCATCGGTGACCCGCTCGATCGGTCGGCCGTCGAGGAACAGCTCCTCGTCGAGACCGCACGCCGGACGGTCCGGTGCACACAGCCCGAACGGCTCGTTCGGGGTGTCCTCGACCGTCGCACGCCACCGGCCGTCGACGGCCTCGAAGCCGGTGACGACCACGGCGCCGGACAGGACGGCGTCGGGCTCGGCGGTGAAGACGTCGCCGTCGCGCGGGGCCACCGAGACCCCCCGGTGGACACCGGAGGCGAACACGAACGTGGTCTCGGCTTCGGCGTTCGCCACGACGAGGGCGGCATCGTCGCCGGGCTCGATCCGGACCGTCGGCCCGCTCGGCTCGACCGGCCCCGCCGTGGTCGTCGTGG
>JBCBSZ010000045.1:0-45146 GCA_039818945.1 Actinomycetota bacterium | reverse complement strand
GCCGGGCGTGGAGGTCCGCCAGATCAAGCAGATGTCGGGCGGTACGTCCTTCAACGAGGTCTTCCTCTCCGACGTCCCATGTAGTCGACCGACCTCGTTCGGTGGCATCTCAGGGCGAAACGACGGACATCGGTGCAGCGACACCGACGACCGCACCGCCGGGGGCGCCGTCGACCGGCGCCGGTCCCGGCCTCGGTCGATCGTCAACGAGCAGCGACGGGTACCCACTGTCTCGGATCGGTCCCTGGTCACCAGGGCGCCCTGGGAGGGTTCAGCGTCCGGCTCCGCCGGGTGTGCTCTCCCGGGCGCCGCCCTTCGGGTGTGGCCCGGTCGCCGCCCTTCGGGTGTCGGCCGATCGCCGGCCCGCCCACGTGCCGTGACCGCCGTGGCCACTCGCTCCCACCACCCGTGGCCGGTGGAGGTCGTCGCCGCAGCACGTCGGGCCAGCACGCCGATTTGGCGGCCGACCCGCTTCACCGTCGCGACCCCCGGACGACCAGAGCGGGGTGGGCAGAGGACGTGACACGAGTCCGGGCCCGTTGGACTCCCACCCGGAGCTCGACGAGCTGCGCGAGGTGATGGACCAGGTCGTGCGCCAGGAGCTGGCGGCCTCCGGTGGGCAGGTCTCCCGGGGGATGATCTCCGACCAGGGCGGCGTGGTGCTCGCCGCCTGCCTGGCCGCCCGATCGCCGGTCCGTCAGGTCACCTCGGTCTTCGGCGGCGTCGTCCTGACCCTCGACGACGGGTCGCTGGAGCTGCGCGGCCTCAGCTGGTCGAACCCCACGGTGCAGATCCTCTCCGGGTCGTCGCGGCGTCGTCCGTGGCGGCTCGACCGGCTCGTCATCGAGCAGGCCTCCGTGCTCCTCCACTTCCGGCGCGGGCGGCGTGGCCGTCTCGTCGTCGGTGTCGACGCCGTCGCCCAGCGCGCGTAAGCGGCCACGACGACGGAGCCCTACGCTGAGCGGTGGTGCTGACGTCGCGCGTCGGGCCGCTGGTCATCGTGGGGCTGCTGGTCGTGCTGGGGCTGCTCGCCGGGTGCTCAGGCGGCGGGGACGACGACAGCTCACCCGCGCCATCGACCGCGTCGGTGTGGTCCGGGCAGCTCCCCGACGGATCGACGGTGACCGTCGAGATCGACGTCGCTCCCGACGATCGCCGCGTGGCCCCGTTCGAGGCGTTGCGCTCGCTCGGCTCCGGCGACGTGGTGTGGCTCGTCGGGTCGATCGAGGTGCCGGCCGGCGCCACCGAGGCCAGCGGGCGCTTCGTCACGCTGGTCGAGCCGGGCGGTGACGTCGACGACGACGATCCGTTCGACGCGGGCGACGGGGTCGTCTCCGCATCGTTCGCCTGCTCCCGGCTCGACGCCTGGTGGGAGGCCGCCGGGCCCGACACCGATCGCGACCGGCTCTTCGAGGGCCTCTTCGCGAAGAATTGCGGGCTCCAGCCTCTCCAGGTACCCGCCCCCGCCGGTAGCGTCACGCAGTACGTGATGGTGATCGACGGCGACGAGCTCCCGAGCATCGAGCGGGTCCTGGCCGGACTCGACGTCGAGCTGGCCCCTGCACCGTGAGGCGCCTGCTCGCGATCGTCGCGCTCGCCGTTGCGCTCGCCGCCTGCGGCGGGGGTGGCGACGACACCACGACCGCGGCCGAGGGCCCGGCGACCAAGGCCCCCGCCACCGAGGCCCCGGCCACCTCGTCGGCGCCGGCAGCGACGCCAGCTCCCACGACGGCCCCGTCCGCCGAGGCCGGCGCGACCGCCGACGACGAGGCACCCGCCACCACGCCGGCGCCCACCACGACGGCGGTCCCGATCGAGGTGCCGGAGAAGCTCATGCACGTCGGCGACGCCGTCGGTGGGGGCGAGCTCGACCTGTCGGTCTACGCCGGGCGCGACACGATCGCCTGGTTCTGGGCCCCCTGGTGACCGACCTGTCGTCGGGAGGCTCCCGACGTGGCTGCGGTCGCAGCCGAGTACGAGGGCAGGGTCGACTTCGTGGGCATCGCCGGCGGTGGATCGAGCATGGGCAACATGGAGCGCTTCGTGAACGACACCGGCGTCGGCGGGTTCCCGCACTTCGCCGACGTCGACGGCGACGTCTGGGTCTCGTTCGGCGTCACGTACCAGCCGGCGTTCGCCTTCATCGACGACTCGGGTGAGATCGAGGCGTTCATCGCCAGCTACTCCCAGGACGAGCTGCGAGCCCAGGCCGAGGCGCTCCTCGAGCGATGACGCCCGACGAGGCGAGACGGGTCCCGAAGGTCCTCCTCCACGACCACCTCGACGGCGGGCTGCGCGTCGACACGATCCGGGAGCTGGCCGACGAGATCGGGCACCAGCTCCCCGCGGATGATCCGGACGAGCTCGCCGCCTGGTTCCGGGCCGGCGCCGACACCAAGGACATCCTCCAGTACCTGGCGACCTTCGCCCACACCGTGCCGCTGCTCCAGAGCGCCGGGTCCCTCGAACGGGTGGCCGCCGAGGCCGCCCTCGACCTCGCCGCCGACGGCGTGGTCCACGCCGAGGTGCGCTTCGCCCCCGAGCTCCACGCCGGGCCGGGCGACGACACCGGACTCACCTCGCTCGACGAGGCCATCGAGGCCGTCACCGCCGGGTTCGCCCGGGGCGGCTCGGAGGCCGGCACGATCCACGTCGACACCATCGTGTGCGCCATGCGCACCGAGGACCGGTCGGTCGAGGTCGCCGAGGCCGCGGTCCGTTGGTTGGGGCGTGGCGTCGTCGCCTTCGACCTCGCGGGCGCCGAGACCGGCTTCCCGCCGTCGGATCACTCAGCGGCGCTCGACCTCGCCCATCGCGGGCTGGCGGCCGTCACGATCCACGCCTCCGAGCAACCCGGGCTCGAGCTGATCGCCGACGCCCTACGCCTCGGCGCCCACCGCATCGGCCACGGCGTGCTCCTGGTCGAGGACTGCACCGAGGGTCCCGACGGCGAGCTCGAGCTCGGTCCGCTCGCCACCTACGTGCGCGACCGCCGCATCCCGCTCGAGCTGTGCCCGTCGTGCAACGTCCAGATCGGCGCGGTGCCGACGATCGCCGATCACCCGGTCGGCCCGTTCCTGCGGGCCGGGCTGGTCGCGACCGTCAACACCGACAACCGGCTGATGTCGGGCGTCTCGACCAGCTCCGAGCTGGCGCTGGTGGCCGACGCCTTCGACCTCTCGTGGGACGAGGTGCACCGGCTCCAGCGCAACGCCGCGGCGGCCACGTTCACCGACCTCGACCGGCGCGCCGCGCTGCTCGATCAGGTCGACGCCGGTTTCGCCGCGCGCGCCGACTGAGCCACGGCCGCCGCAGCGGCACCGATGATCAACGCCGCGCCGAGGAGCGCCACGGGGTGCAGCGACTCGCCGTACACGAGGACCGCGATGGCGACGGCGACGAGCGGCTCGACCGACGCCACGATCGACGCCCGGCTGGCCGGGACGTGCCGCAGTGCCGTCGAGTACGCCAGGTAGGGCAGGTAGGTCGAGACGATCCCGAGGCCGACGAGGAGGGCCCAGACGCGGAGTCCGGACGGCACGCCGAGCACGGGGAGCAAGGGCACGGCGCCGAGGGGGAGCGCGACGGCGAGGACCGTGACCGGCTCGGCGTCGCTGCTGAGCGACTTCGTGAGCAGCGTGTAGGCGGCGTAGCCGAAGCCGGCGGCGAGGCCCCAGCTCACCGAGATCGTGGAGATCGTGATGCCCTCGCTGTCGGGCAGCACGACGAGCGCCACGCCGAGCAGGGTCAGCACGACGAGCGCGACGCCGCCGGCGCCCAGCCCCTCGCCGAGCCACAGCCAGCTGCCGACGGCGACGAACGCGGGCGCGGTGTACAGCAGCACCCAGGCGAGGCTCACCCCGCCCTCCGAGGCGGCGGCGGGGAGCGCGACGTAGAACAGGCTCACGCCGACGAGCGCGAGCGCTGCGACCGGGGCCGGCCGCAGCTCCCGGGCCGGCCGGAGCCGGCCCGTCGCGGCGGCGTGGGCGACGAAGCAGGCGCCGCCGAGGACCGCCCGCCACGCACCGATGCGGACGGCCGAGAGCCCGGCCTCGTCGAGCTCGGTCGCCCAGACGCCGATGAGGGCCCAGAGGACCGCGGCGGTCACGACGAGCAGGTAGCGGCGGTCCAAGGGCCGCGACGGTAGCGGCGGTGCCGGGTCCCGCGGTCCGGGTAGCGTCGTCGCCTCGTGGCCGTCCTGCTCGCCGTCGCCTCGGCCTCGTTGCTCGGCACCGGCGACTTCCTCAGCGGGTTGGTCGGGCGCCGGGTCCGCCTGCCCGGCATCTCGACGACGGTCGCGTGGTCGGCGTCGGTCGTCGGCGCGCTCGTCGCCTGGCTGGTGCTGGCCGTCGCGCCACCCGGCGAGCTGACCGCGACCGACGTCGGGTGGGCGGTGGTCGCCGGCTTCGGCGTGGCCGCCGTGCGCCCGCTCCTGTACCTCGGCATGGCGCGGGGTCCGATCGTGATCTTCGCACCGACGTTCTCCCTGGTGGCGCTGATCGTGCCGGCGATCGTCGGACCCCTGGTGGGTCAGGGGCTGTCGCTGCTCGAGGTCGGCGGGGTGCTGCTCGCGCTGCCCGCCGTCGTGTTCGTGTCGAGCTCACCGCGGCCGCCCCGCCCATCCGAGCTGCTCGGGAGTCCGGCCGTGGTGCTCGGGTGCGTCGTCGGCGGGCTGATCGGAGCGATCAGCCTGTGCTTCTCGTTCATCAGCACCGACGCCGGTGTCATGCCGGCTGCGGTCACGCAGTCCATGGCGGCGCTGCTCATCCCGGTCGTGCTGCTCGTCGGCCAGCCGTTGCCCCGCCCGGACCGTCCCGTGCTCGGGTGGTCGGCGTTGATCGGCTTCGTCGACATCCTCGCGATCTTCGCCAGCGTCCTCGCCTTCCAGCGCGGGTCAGCCGCGGTGGTCAGCGCCGTGTTGGGCCTCGCACCGGCGGTCGCGATCGTGCTGGCCCGCACGGTGCTCGACGAGCCGATCGTGCGCATCCAGCTCGTCGGCGCCGCCCTCGGCGCCGTCGCGATCGCGCTCTTCGCCGCCGGCGGCTGAGGCGGCCGCCGAGTCAGGCGGTCGCGTCGGGCGGTTCGACGCCGTGCACCAGCAAGAAGTCGTCGCGGGCCGAGCGGAGCTGCGCCGGTCGGAGCTGCTGGCCGAGGAAGAACCGGCGGAAGAACAGCGGACCGAGCAGCTCGGCGGCGGCGTCGGGCGGTTCGACCCGGTGGTCGAGCTCGCCCCGCTCACGGGCCCGCTCGAGGATCGTCTCGAGCGAGGTGAGCAGTCGATCCATGCGGCGGTCGCGCAGCTCGGCGAAGCGGCCGTGTCGCTCGGCGTGCGAGAGCAGGTGGGGGAGGCGTTGGGTCTCCCGGCCGCGGCCCGACCGTCGCCGGACCGCGTCGAGGAACGCATCGAGATCACCCACGAGGCTCCCGGTGTCGAAGCGGTCCGGCGGCGCCTCCTCCTCGGCGGCCGGGTCGCCGCCGTCGGCCAGCACGGCTTCGAGCAACGCCTCGCGGTCGGGGAAGTGCCGGTAGATCGTCGTGCGGGCGATGCCGGTGAGCTCGCCGATGCGGAGGTGGGTGACGGCGTCGGGGCCCTCCTCGTCGAGCAGCCGGCGTCCGACCTCGACGACCGTGGCGACGGTTCGCTGCACCCGCGGGTCGGGGCCGCGCCGTCCTCGGCGTCCTCCCCGGCGTCCTCCTCGATGGGGCACAGCGGCTCCGTCCTCGTCCAATTTCGCAACACGGTGTTGCGTTTCTCCTCATCCCACTGTAGAACATGATGTAGCGCAACAAGGTGTTGCGTAGTTGAAAGGACACGACATGACCCATCGATCTTCCTCCCGTGGTCGTCGGGGCGGGCGAGGCCCGGGCCGACGACTGCAGTTCCTGGCCCGACGCCTCGACCTCTCGACCGAGCAGATGACCGAGCTCGGCGAGCGGCTCGGCCGGCACCGGGCCAAGGGCCGCGAGCTCTTCCTGGCCCATCGGGCCGAGCGGCTCGAGATCATCCGCGACGTGCTCGACGACGAGCAGTCCGAGCGCTTCGAGGCGATGCTCCGGCGCCGCGCCGAGCGGCACGGGCGTCACCGACACCGCGGCCGGGGCCACGAGCGGCCGCGCCCGACGGTGGACGAGTCCGAGGACGACGTGCTCGCCTAGGCGGCGACGGCGTCCTCGAACCGTGACACCCACAGCTCGCCGACCCGGCGGAAGCCCACTCGGGCGGCGAGCCGGAGCGCGACCCCGTGGCCGATCGCGTTCCGGAACATCGGCAGCCGACCCGCTCCGAAGCACGCGACCGCGGCGGCTGCGACCGAGCTCGCTCCCCACCCCTGCCCTCTGGCTGACGGTCGCACCTGGACCACGAGCTCCGAGAAGCCCGGTGCCAGCGCCGCCGGCGTCTCGGTGACGGCCGCCAGGATCGCTCCGTCGGCGTCGACGGCGAACGTCACCGCCGTGGGCTCGGCGCCGGCGAGGCCGGCGGGATCCCGGTGCTCGTCGGGGCAGGCCGCGGCGAGCTCGGCCAGCTCGGCGGCCGCTTCCCGTCCCGGTCGCCGCCGGAGCGAACCGCCATCGGGGAGCTCGATCGGGCGCAGGCCCTGGTGGTGGACGACCTGCAGCGCCGCGACCTCGACCTCCTCGGCCCCCCGGCGTCGCAGCTCGTAGGAGAGCTCGCCCAGGTCGGGCGTCCCGTGTCGGGTGGCCAGCTCGGCGACGCGCTCCACGACGGCGGGGTCGCAGGCGATGAGCCGGTGACGCCCCGCCGCGGTGACGAGGACCAGACCGGTGCCGGCGAGCAGCGGGGCCGACGTCACGCTCGTGGCCGCCTCCTGGCGCCGGCCGTTCTCGAGGCCCAGCGACCGATCGAGCGCCGACCGGAAGGTGGCGACGACGCCGTCGAGGGGGAGCTCTCCGAACGGGGGCACGTCGACATCATCGCTGGCGCAGCGAGTTCATGTTGTGGATACCCTGCGGCTACCTTCGATTCAGACGCCGACCGGCGACGTCGAGGGGGAAGGGGCACGGTCGTGGTCGACCTCTCCCCGGCCGGGCGCGGCGCCGCGCCGGACCGACAGCCCAGCGTCCTGCGGCTGCCGAACTTCCGGCGCCTGTGGGTGAACCTCGTCCTCTTCGCCCTCGTCACGAACGCCGTGCGGTTCGCGTTCATCGTCGTGGTCGTCCGCGTGCTGGAGCGCTCGGAGGGTTCGGCCGGGCTCGTCGGCTTCACGATCGGGCTGCCGATCATCTTCTTCGTCCTGCAGGCGGGCGCGCTCGCCGACCGGGTCGATCGCAAGCTCCTGCTCGTCGGCAGCCAGATCGGCGTGCTCGTGACCGTCCTGGGCACCGGCGTGCTCCTGTCGACCGACCGCGTGGGCATGGCGGCGGTCATCGCCCTCACCCTCGTCGCCGGCACCTTCCACGCCATCGGCCAACCGGTCCGCATGGCGCTGATCCCGGCGCTCGTCCCACGGGAGCGGTTGCTCGACGCCGTCGCGCTCAACGCCGTCGGCATGACCTCGTCGATGATCTTCGGTCCCTTCACCGCCGAGATCGCCACCGAGCTGTGGGGTGTCGAGGGGGCGTTCTTCGTGCTCGCCGTGCTGATGGCGACCGGCCTGCTCGTCGTCGTCCGGCTCGAGGTGCCCGACGTCGTGGACCCCGCCCCGAAGGGGTCGATGTGGCCGGAGATCAGGGCGGGCGTGCGCTACGTGGTCGCCGACCGCCCGCTCCGGGTGCTCTTCCTCCTGCTGTCGCTGGGCAACCTGGTGAACGGTGCGATGGTGATGACGTTGCTGCCCTCGTTCGTCGCCGAGGTCTTCGGTCGCGACGCCCAGGACGCCGGCACGATGCTCGCGATCATGGGCGCCGGTCTCCTGGCCTCGTCGTTCGTCGTGATGCGGCTCGGATCGATGCCGCGCAAGGGTGAGGTCTTCCTGCGCGCCTTCCTCTGCGGGTCGACGTGCCTCATGCTGCTGTCGATCGCCCCCTCGTTCCCGTCGTCGCTGGTCGTCATGTTCCTGATGGGCGCGTCGGGCGGCTTCTACATCAACATGAACCAGAGCCTCGTCCAGTCGCGCACGCCCGATCCGCTCATGGGTCGGGTGATGAGCCTCTACTCCTTCAGCCAGCAGGGCCTGATGCCGCTCGGCGCGCTGGTGGCCGGGCTGGTGGCGAGCGTGATCGGGCTCCGCCCGACGTTCGGCTTCGGCGGACTGCTGGCCTTCGCCGTGGTGGTCGGGGCGTACCTCACCCAGCGCGAGCTCCGGGCGCTCGCCTGACGGACCGAGCGACCCGCCGGGTACTGTCGGGCGGGTGAGCATCCCGGTCGATCTCGACGCCCTCGCCGACACCATCGCCGAGCGGGGCCCGGTGGCCTTCTTCCTGACCGGCGGGCCCGACGGCCGCCCCCACGCGACCCATGCCACCGTCGAGCTCGACGGCGGCGTCCTGCGCGTCGGCGCCGGGCGGAAGACGGCCCGCAACGCGACCGATCGGCCGGCGGTGTCGTTCCTGTGGCCCCCGGCCGAGGAGGGCGGGTACTCGCTGATCGTCGACGGTGATGCGGTCGTCGAGGGCGATGAGGGCGAGCGCGTGGCGGTCGTGACCCCGAGCTTCGCCGTCCTGCACCGGCCGGCCGACCACACGGCGCCTCCCGCCGACGCCGCGGACGGCGCGTGCGAGTCGGACTGCAAGCCGATCGGCGGCTGATCGCTCGATCAGGTCGACGTCGGCAGCTCGACGCCGAACAACCAGCGGCGCGGCCGGACCTCCACGAGCACGACCTCGCCGACGTCCTCGTCGACCTCGATCGTCACGTCCCAGCCGTACTTGTCCAGGAACGCCCGCACGACGTCGGGCGGTCGCTCGCTCGGGTGCACCGACGCCTCGCCCTCGGCGACGACCGGACGGTCGCCGTCCTCGAGGGTGACCGTCACCCGCGGGTTGGACGCCAGGTTGCGCACCCGCACCGACCCGGCGCCCGTGCCGATCCAGATCCGGTCGTCGACGTGGACGAACCAGACCGGCGCCACGTGGGGCCGCCCGTCGGGCCGGACGGTGGCGAGCCAGACGTTGCGCTCGGTTCGCAGTCGCTCGGCCGCGCCGTGGGCGTCGTGGACGTCGTCGGGAGACCCCGCCACTAGCCGGCCACCCGCTCGCGCATCCGGCGGATCCGTTCGTGGAGCGCCTCGTGCTGCTCCTCGACCGCCACGCAGTCGCCGTTCGCCATGATGAAGCCGTCGGCGCACCGGGTCTCGATCTCGCCATCGCCGAACTGCTCGCGGTACAGCGCCCGGTACGAGCCGCCGAGGTCGAGCAGCTCGTCGTGGGTGCCCGACTCGACGATCCGGCCCCGCTCGATGACGTGGATCGCATCGGCGGCCTGGATCGTCGACAGCCGGTGGGCGACCGCGATCGTGGTGCGGTCCCTGACGAGGGTGGACAGCGCCCGCTGGATGCGACGCTCCGAGGCCGTGTCGAGCGCCGAGGTCGCCTCGTCGAGCAGGAGGACCTTCGGGTCCGACAGGAGCACGCGGGCGATGGCGACGCGCTGGCGCTCGCCGCCCGACAGCCGGGTGCCGCGCTCGCCGACCACGGTGTCGTAGCCCTCTGGCAGCTCCTCGATGCGATCGTGGATGGCCGCCGCGACGGCGGCGTCGACGATGTCGCCGTCGCTCGCGTCCGGCGTGCCGTAGGCGATGTTGTCCCGCAACGTGCCGGCGAACAGGTAGCTCTCCTGGGTGACGAACCCGACCAGCTCGGCGAGCGACTCCAGTCGGAGGTTGCGCAGGTCGACGTCGTCGAGGAGCACCCGGCCCGAGGTCGGGTCGTAGAGCCGGGCGACGAGGTTGAGGATCGTCGACTTGCCCGCGCCGGACGGACCGACGAGCGCGACGAGCTGCCCCGGATCGGCGACGAGGTCGACCCCGTCGAGGGACGGTACCGGCGGGTCGCGGTCGGGGTCGTGGACCAGGACGACCTCGTCGAGGGTGAGGCGGCCGATCGTCTCGTGGCGGGGGAGGGGGACCGGTGATGTCGGCTCGGTGATGTCGGGCTCGATGTCGAGGTAGCCGAAGATCCGGCGGAAGAGCGCCCGTGACGACTGCAGCTCGACCGTGGTCTCCAGCAGCCGGGCGACCGGGAAGAAGAGCCGGTTCTGCAGGGTGGTGACCGCCACGATCGTGCCGGCGGTGATGCCGGTGCCGCCATCGATGAGCAGACCGGCGACGAGGTACACGAGCACCGGGGTCGCGCCGAGGAACGCCTGCACGGTGGTGAAGAAGGCCTGGCCGATGACCTGCTGTCGGGTGGCGACGTCGGCGAGGCGTCGGTTGGCGTCGCGGAACCGTCCGACCTCGCGGTCTCGCTGTCCGAACACCCGGCTGAGCACGATGCCCGAGACCGACAGCGTCTCCTGGGTGATCACCGTCATCTCGGCGGTCGCCGCCTGCGCCTCGCTCGTCAACCGCTCGCGACGGCTGCCCACCGCCCGCGTGGCGAGCACGAAGAACGGCACGGTGGCGAGCGAGATGAGGGTGAGCTGCCACGACAGCAGCATCATCGCCAGGAACGCCGACACGAACGTGACCAGGTTCGACAGGATCGACGAGAGCGTGTTGGTGACCGCCGTCTGCACCCCGCCGACGTCGGAGGTGATCCTCGACTGCAGCTCGCCGGTCCGGGCGCCGGCATAGAACGACAGCGAGAGCGACTGCAGGTGGCCGTAGAGGCGGTCGCGGAGGTCCCGCAGCACCTCCTGGCCCAGACGGTTCGTGGCGATGGTCTGCCACACGCCCAGGGCACCGCCGAGGACAGTGATCAGCAGCATCGCCACCGTGAGGGTGACGAGCAACCCGACGTCGGGACCCTCACCCCCGCCGGGGAAGAGGGCGTCGTCGAACACCACCTGGATCAGCAGCGGGTTCACGATGCCGATGCCGGAGGTGAGCACGACCAGCACCACGACGAGCGCGACACGCGCCCGGTGGGGTCCGAAGAGTCGGACGACGCGGCCCCAGCTGAACCCGGTGTCGGCCTCGTCCTGCGTCTCGGCTGCCATCGGGCCAGTCTGTCGGTTCGTCGACGAGGCTCCTCAGCGAGGGAGGCTCAGGCCGCGGAGCATGGTGGTGATCGTCGCCGCGTAGTGGGCATCCCAGTCGTCGACGAAGCCGACCTCGGTGAGCTCGAAGCGCAGGACGCCGTGGGCGGCGGCCCAGATCTGCTGGGCGATCTCCAGCGGCTCAGCATCGGCGAGTCGCTCCTCGTCGATGCCGCGACGGACCGCCTGGACGAGCACGTCGAGCGCCTCGAAGGCGGTCGTGAGGGTCCGATCGGAGATCCGGAAGCCGCCGACCTGGGCGTCGAACATGAGCCCGTAGGTCTCCGGGTGCTCGACGGCGAAGCGCCGGTAGCGGGCGAGCCCCTCGACGATGTTGTCGATCGGGTCCTCGATCTCGCTCAGATGTCGCCCGCCCTCGGAGCGTAGCCGGTCGGCCAACTCGACGAAGGCCGCGTGAGCGACGGCGTCGAGGAGGTCGTGCTGGTCGCCGAAGCGGTTGTAGATGCTCTGCAGCGACACGCCGGCCCGTTTGGCGACCGCACGTTGGGTGACCGCGCCGGCTCCCACCTCGTCGACCTCGGCCCGGGCGGCGGCGACGATGCGGGTGGAGAGCTCGTGCGACGGGGTTCTCGCCATGCCCTTGACGATAGTGGAACGGTGATCCATATTTGTGGAACAACGGTCCACAACGTTGGGAGCCCCCATGACCAGGTTGTCGCTCATCTTCCACTCCGGGTTCGGCCACACCGCCCGGGCCGCGGACGCCGTGCGCCGCGGCGCCGAGCGCGTCGACGGCGTCGACGTCGAGGCGTTCGAGATCACGGCCGCGCAGATCGACCCCGAGCACGGCTGGGGCGACGAGGAGGTCCTCGAGGCCCTGACCGCCTCGGACGGCATCGTGTTCGGTGCGGCGACCTACATGGGCATGGTGTCGTGGCAGTTCAAGGCGTTCGCCTACGCCACCGGACGCTTCTGGATGACGAACGGGTGGCAGGACAAGATCGCCGGTGGGTTCACCGCGTCGAGCTTTCCGGCCGGCGACAAGAGCTCCACCATCGACTACCTGTCGACGCTGGCCGCTCAGCTCCGGATGGTCTGGGTCGGTCCCGCCGCGCCGTCCTCGAACCTCACCCAGGACGGCCGGGGGATCGACCCCTTCGGCTACTACAAGGGGGTCGGACTGCTCGGTGGTCGACCCGACGCCGAGCTGCCCACCGCCGGCGACCTGCTCACCGCCGAGCTGTACGGCACCCGTCTCGCGGAGGCCACCGTGCGCTGGACCGTGGGGGTACCGACGCCCGGCTGACCTCCACGGCCCCTCCGCTACGGTCGCGGTCATGAGCGATGTCGACGTCGACCGGCTCGTCGAGGAGCTCCTCGACACCCACGACCCCGCCACCACCGATGCGGTCACCCTCCGGGGGGCGATGTTCGACCTCGGGCTCGCGTGGGTGCACCTGCCCGAGGGCAGGGGTGGGCTCGGGCTGTCGCCGTCGGTCGGTCGGGCGGTCGACGCCCGTGTGCGCGAGGCCGGTGCCCGTCCCGCGGCGCCCGGGCTCGCCATGGGCGTCGTGCTCGCCGGTCCGACGCTGGCCATGCACGCCGACGAGCCCCTGCGGCGCCGCCTCCAGCGCCGTGCGTTCACCGGCGAGGACCTCTGGTGCCAGCTCTTCAGCGAGCCCGGCTCCGGGTCCGACATGGCCGGCCTCGCGGCAAGGGCCGAGCGCGACGGCGACGAGTGGGTGATCAGCGGGCAGAAGGTGTGGAACACCAACGCCCACCTCGCCGACCGGGGCATGCTGATCGCCCGCACCGACCCGTCCCTCCCGAAGCACCGCGGGATCACCTACTTCGCGCTCGACATGCGCGCGCCGGGAGTGGAGGTGCGCCCGTTGCGCCAGATCACCGGCCGGGCCGAGTTCAGCGAGGTGTACCTGACCGAGGTGCGGGTGCCCGACGCCGATCGGGTCGGCGACGTCGGCGAGGGCTGGCGGGTGGCGATGACGACGCTGGCCAACGAGCGGACGTCGATCGGCGGGGGCGGTGGCGGGCGCAAGGGCCCGGGCTCCGGTGCGATCGCCGAGGCCGTGCGGCTGCTGCGCGAGGAGGCGGTCGAGGTCGGCGCCGTCGAGCGCGACCGGGTGATGCGCCACTGGGCCGGGTCCGAGACGCTCCGGCTGACCAACGCCCGGGCCGGCGCCAACCGCCGGGCGGGCACGCCGGGCCCCGAGGGCTCCATCGCCAAGCTCGCCTTCGGCACGCAGAACC
Organism: Actinomycetota bacterium; assembly: GCA_039818945.1. Taxonomy (GTDB): domain Bacteria; phylum Actinomycetota; class Acidimicrobiia; order Acidimicrobiales; family Poriferisodalaceae; genus JBCBSZ01. The sequence continues at coordinate 31,822 of JBCBSZ010000045.1, read as the reverse complement.
AGGACGTCTACGAGCTCTGCGTCGACCTGCTCGGCGCGGCCGCCACGGTGGAGGCGGACTACGAGTACCGCCGGGAGGACCACGTCGGCTACGTCGGGCCACCCGGGAGCGCCAGGGAGATGTTCCTGCGGAGCCGGGCCAACTCGATCGAGGGCGGCACGACGGAGATCCAGCGGAACATCGTCGGGGAGCGGGTCCTCGGCCTCCCGGGCGAGCCCCGCCTCGACCGCGACGTGCCCTGGTCCGACGTCCCCCGCAGCTGAGGCGGGCCGGCTCACACCTCTGGCTCAGGTCAGCCCGCGAAGCTTCCGGAAGCGGGCGTGGTGGGCGAGGTTGACCGCGTTCACCAGCAGCAGGACCACGACGTTCGCGACCTCCCGGTCGGTCTGACCGGCGAACGTGAGCGCGTAGCCGACGGTGATCGCCGTGACGACGGCCAGGGAGATGATCGCCGGCGTCCGCATGTCGCGGTGGCGGCCGTGGGTGACGTCCTTGGCCACGAGCGCCAGCAGGAACAGCGCGTACGCCGCCACGTACCCGCACAGGTGGCGGGTCATGGAGGCGTTGGGGTCGCCGACGAGGTGGTCGACGGTGAGCCCGAGGTAGGCGACCGCGCCCACGTGGGCCAGGTCCGCCCACAGGCGCAGCAGCCCGAAGCGACGCCGCATGTTGGAGCCGCTGACCCGGAAGGGGTGGCGCGACACGTCGACGTGCCAGTCGATCCACGACTCGGCCGCGTAGACGACCAGCGTCGCCAGTGCGAACAGCGCGACCCAGTTCGACCGCTCCTGCGGATCGATCAGGATCTCCTGGTTCTGGATCAGCGCCTGGCCGAGGACGAACGCCAGGAGCACCTGGACGAGCCGGACCAGCAGGTCCGACAGCTCGTCGTCTTCGACGCCGGACCCGGCGCGGTCCTCAGGCGTCGACGGTGGCACCGAGGAAGCTGCGCAACGCGGCGGCGATCTCGAGGCGGGCGGGCTCGGCGGTGAGGATCACGTCGACCGAGGGGATCGACGTGTGCGTCTGGCCCCGGCACGGGAGGTGACGGACCTCGACCCCGGCTCGCTGCAGCGCCTCGGCGTAGGCGTCACCCTCGTCGCGCAGCGGATCGAACTCGCAGGTCACGATCATCGCCGGCGGCAGGCCCGAGAGGTCGTCGGCGAGCAGCGGAGCGGCGCGCGGGTCCTTGCGGTGGGCGTCGTGGGCGTAGTGGTCCCAGAACCAGGCCATCAGTCCGGCCGTGAGGACGTACCCGTCGGCGTTCTCGACGAACGACGGGCGGGTCGGGTCGCTGTCGGTGACGGGGGTGACCAGCACCTGGCCCGCGATCTCGATGTCGCTACCGCGGAGCTGCTGGCAGGCCACCGCGGCGAGGTTCGCACCAGCGCTCCACCCGGCGAGCGCGAGCGGGCCCGGGACGCCGCCGAGCGACTCGGCGTTGCGGTGGACCCAGCGGACGGCCGCGATCGCGTCGTCGACCGCGGCCGGGAAGCGAGCCTCGGGGGCGTGGCGGTAGTCGACCGACACGATGATCGAGTCGCTGTGCACGCACAGATGGCGGCAGAACGGGTCGTCGGACCGCGAGTCGCCCAGTACCCAGCCGCCGCCGTGGAAGTAGACGACGACGGGATGGGGGCCGGTGGTGTCGGGCCGGTAGAGCCGGTAGGCGAGCGCTCCGTCCGCGCCGGGGAACGTGCCGTCGACGATCTCGCCGACGTCGGGGCCCGGTGGGCGTTCGGCGCTCGACGCCTCCATGAAGCCCCGGGCGTCCTCGACGGGGAGGGACTCGATCGGCGGCAGGTCCAGCTCGGCCATCACCTCGAGCACGATCATGACGTCGGGCTGGAGCCGGCACACGACCCCGTCGACCTCCTCGGCGCGGGCGGGACCCCGGCGGGTGAAGCCGAGGTAGTCGCGCTCGACGACCTCGTCGCAGATCCGGCGGTAGCGGTCGACGCCGCCGAGATAGGGCATCACGACGCGGGGCTTGCCGGGCACGTTGGCGCCGACGTACCAGGAGTTGGCCTTGTCCATGAGCGAGATGCCGGCGAAGTCGCCGGCGTGCTGCACCCACCCGTCCTCGGCGGTCTGGGTGGGCTCGATCGTGTCGAGCCCGTCGGCCCGCAGCGCCCCGATGGTCTCGGTGATCCACTCGACGTGCTGCTCGATCGACACCGCCATGTTCGACAGCACCGACGGGCTCTGCGGCCCGGTCACCATAAAGAGGTTGGGGAAGCCCGCGGTCATGATGCCCAGGTACGTGAGCGGGCCGTCCTCCCAGTGCGTCCGCAGCTCCTTGCCGCCCCGCCCGGTGACGTCGACCTTCACGATCGCGCCGGTCATGGCGTCGAAGCCGGTGGCGAAGACGATCACGTCGAACTCGTGCAGGCCGCCGTCGGTGCGCACGCCGGCGTCCTCGATGCCGACGAGCGGGTCCTTGCGCAGGTCGACGAGGTGCACGTGGGGCAGGTTGAACGTCTCGTAGTACCCGCTGTCGACGCAGAGCCGCTTGGTGAAGATCGGGTAGGTGGTCGGGCACAGCGACTCGGCGGTCTCCGGATCGTCGACCGTCTCGCGGATCTTCTTCCGGAAGAACTCGGCGACGACCTCGTTGGCCTCCTCGTTCAGGGCGATGTCCAGGTAGGCGGAGGCGAAGGCGATGATGTGGCCGTGGTGCCAGAGATGCTCGAAGACCCGCTCGCGCTCCTCCTCCGGGGTGGCGAGCGCCATCTCGGTGGCCACGGGCATCGGCACGCCCGCCGGTGAGTTCCGAGCCTCCTCGCGGTAGCCGGTCCGACCCAGCTCCTCGAGCAGCGCCAGCCGGTCGTCCGGCGTCGGACCGTTGTTGGCCGGCATCGAGAAGTTCGGCGTGCGCTGGAAGACGGTGAGCTCGGCCGCCTGCTGCGCCATGATCGGGATCGACTGGATGGCCGACGAGCCGGTGCCGATGACGCCGACCCGCTTGCCGGTGAGGTCGACGCCCTCGTGGGGCCACCGGCTCGTGAAGTACACGTCGCCACCGAAGGAGTCGGCGCCGGTGATGTCGGGGTCCTTCGGCGCGGAGAGGCACCCGGTGGCCATGACGTACCAGCGGCAGGTGACGGTGTCGCCTGCGCTCGTCGCCACCCGCCAGACCCGGGCGTCGTCGTCCCAGGCGGCGGAGTCCACTCGGGTCTCGAAACGGATGTCGCGGCGGAGGTCGAACCGGTCGGCCACGTGCTGGAGGTAGCGGAGGATCTCGGGCTGGGTGGCGTACTTCTCGGACCACTCCCACTCGGCGTCGAGCTCGGGGTCGAAGGAGTACGAGTAGTCCTGGCTCATCACGTCGCAGCGGGCGCCGGGGTACCGGTTCCAGTACCAGGTGCCGCCGACGTCGTCGGCCGCCTCGATCGCCACGGCCGAGAGGCCCATGCCTCGCAGCCGGTGGAGCAGGTAGAGCCCCGCCATGCCGGCCCCGACCGCCACCACGTCGACGTCGGTCGACGATCCGTTCGTCCCCATCTGACCCCCTCGTCGAGGGGACAGGCTATGACGTGGCGGGCGTCCGCAGCGCACTCGAGAGGCCGGGGCCGGCCATGGTGACGAGCGTGCTCAACCCCCGTACCAGGTGCCGAGGCGCTCGCCGCCGTCGACGTCGAGCACGGCGTTCGTGATCGCCGGGTTCACCATCAGGGCCGTGACCGCCTGGCCGATGTCACCCGGTTCGCCCGCCCGCTCGACGAGCTGCCGATCGGGCGGCAGGCCGATGCCGCCCGGCGACACGACGTTCACCCGGACCGGGGCGAGCTCGAGGGCGGCCGCGCGGGCGAGCGCCTCGATGGCTCCGTAGAGGCTCGTCCACACGCCGAACCCGGCGACCGGTCGGCGGCCGGACGAGCCCGAGACGAGCACGACGGATCCACCCGGCCGGACCAGGCCGGACGCGAGGTGCACGGCGTGGTAGCTGGCCCACAACCGGCCGTGGACTTCGCGGAACGTCTCCGGAGCGGTCGCCGTCACCGACGAGGCCGCGCTCCCAGCCGAGAGCGCGACGACGACGTGGTCGACGACGCCGACCTCGTCCGCGACACGCCGGGCGTCGTCTTCAGCGGTGAAGTCCCCGACGACGACCCGCGCCCGGTCGAGCCCGCCGGCCGCGGCGCCGAGCCGCGCCCGGTTCCGCCCGACGAGCACGACGGCCCCGCCGAGCCGGTCGACGTGCCGGGCGACGGCGGAGCCCATCGCGCCCGAGCCGCCGACGATCATCGTGGAGGTGTTCGCCAGGGTCATGTCAACGATCCTCACGTGAGCAGCTGTCCGCCGTCGACCGGCAGGACGACGCCGGTCGCGTAGGTGTTGGTCATCAGGAAGAGGAACGCCGAGGCGACCTCCTCGGGCCGGCCCAGGTGGCCGACCGGCAGCCGGCCGGCCATGTCGGTCCGGAAGCGATCTCGCTCGGCATCGGACATCGAGGCCCAGACACCGGTGTCGACGACCCCGGGCGACACGACGTTGACCCGGATCGGCTTGAGCTCGGCGGCCAACGATCGGCCGAGGGCGGCGACGGCCGCGCTCGCGGCGTTGGCCATCGCGAAGCCACCATCGGCAGGGGGATCGATGGCCGCGACGCTCGACGTGAACGTGATCGAACCGCCGGGACGGATCCGCGGGGCGGCGGAGCGGGCGGCGTGGAACGACCCCCACAGCTTGTCGAGGCTCCGGACCGCGACCTCGTCGGTCATCTCGACCAGCGGGGAGCGCAGCGACACCTCGTCGGCCACGGCCGTGACGACGAGGTGGTCGAGCGAGCCGAGCCGTTCGAAGAGTCGTTCCATCGCGGCTGCGTCCAGCATGTCGGCCACCTCGGCGCGGGCTCGCCCGGGAAGTTCGGCGAGCGCCTGATCGAGCCGGCCTCGTGAGCGGCCGACCAGCACGACCTCCGCACCGGCCGCTGCGGCAGCTCGACCCACGGCGAGTCCCTGTCCCGAGCTGCCGCCGATCACGACGAGGGTGCGCTCGGCCAGGTCTGCGGTCGAGGGGACGGGGGTGGTGGTCATCGGGGGCTCCTCGATTGTTAGGGATCGTTCCGTTCCGGCGGTTGCCACTTTATGGAACGATCCCTAACATGTCAACGGCGGAGGAGGACACCACGATGAGCAGGCGGCCACGGCGGACCATCGAGCAGCACCGCGACCACCTCGTCGCCGTGGCCGAGCAGCTGTTCTACGACCGCGGTCTGCACGCCGTGGGCGTCGACCAGGTGGCGGCGGCGGCCGACGTCGCTCCGACGACCCTGTACCGGGCGTTCGCCTCGAAGGACGAGCTGGTCACCGCCTACGTCGAGCGGCGCGACGAGGCCTGGCGACGGTGGTGGCGCGACGCCGTCGAGCCACACGCTGATCCCGCAGCTGCGCTGTGCGCCGTGTTCGCAGCCGCTGCCGAACAGGTCGCCGCCCACGGCTACCGGGGATGTCCGTTCCTGATGGGGCTCGCCGAGTACCCCGACCCCGCCCACCCCGCCCACCGGGCCGCGGTGGCCAACAAGCGATGGGCGCGCCGTGAGCTCGGCTCGCTCTGCGCCGGTGCCGTCGACGACGCCGCGGCGGCCGATCGCCTGGCCGACCAGCTGATGGTGGTGCTCGACGGGGTGTACGCCAGCGCGCAGGATCTCGGCCCCGGGGGACCGGCGGCCGGCGCCGCCGAGCTCGCCGGTTCGCTGATCAGCGCAGCGCAGCTGGCCGGCGCAACTCGTTCGTGAGGCCGACGGTGGTCACCAGGGCGACGGCGGTGACGATGATGAGGGCCGAGGTGGTCGAGACGACCCGGCCGAGGAGCGACACGAGCACCGGCACGGTCATGCCGAGGTAGGCGGCGACGTAGAACGCCGAGGTCAGGGCGCCGCGGGTGTCGTCGCCGGTCGACTCCGAGATGATCGTCAGCCCGGCGGTGAGCAGGATCCCGGACGAGGCGCCGACCAGAACGGCCGCGGGCAGGATCAGTGGCCAGACGTCGGTGGCGAAGGCGACGGCCCCGAACGCCAGACCGATCGTGCCCGACCACAACCCGATGACCGATCCACGCCGGGCGCCGAAGCGCTCGGAGATCGGTCGGGCCATGATCCCCGACCACGCCGTGAGCGCCGCCGTCGCGCCGCCGACGAGCACGTCGACGTCGTCGAGCGCATCGCGGAGCAGCACCGGGAAGAGCGCGAAGGCCGACGAGGCGAACCCGTACACCCAGAACGCGGTCGGCGCGAGCACGAGCAGGAACTCGGTGCGCCGACCGGGAGGGATGCCGAGCTCGATCCGGAGGGGTCGCCGTCGCTGCGGTCGGTGGGTCTCGGGGACGCGGGCGACGAACGGCACGAGGGCGAACGCCATCGCCGCGTGCAGGAGGTAGGGCAGCACGAGCGGCGCGGGGAGGAGCTGCTCCATCGCCGCGGTCACCGCCGGCCCGAGGCCGAACCCGCCGTACAGCACGGCGGTCGTGATCGACGCCATCCGCAGCTCGTTGCCCCGGCCGGCCTGCTCCTGGATCCACGCCGAGCCGGTGCCGATGACCGCACCGCTGACGACGCCCAGGAGCAGCCGGCCGACGTACAACGCCAGCAGCGAGTCCCGGCCGAGGATCAGGATCAGGGATGCCACCCCGGAGGCGGCGACGAAGGGCACGACGATCGGCCGGCGTCCGAAGCGGTCCGAGAGCGGGCCGGCGATCAGCAGGGTGCTCAGGATGCCGGCGACGTAGACGACGAAGATCGACAGCGTGGTGGTCTGCCCGAGATCGAGCCGCTCCTGGTAGCGGACGAGCAGCGGCGTCGAGACGTTCGTGCCGAAGCCGACCGTGAAGAGCGCCAGCGCGACGACGATCGCATGGCGACGATCGTCGGACCCGGTCACGGCGAGAAGCTCGTGCGCTCCCGGTCGAGGAGGGCGGTGGACAGCTCCGCCGGTGCGGCGTGGGCGGCGAGGAGGCGTTCGAGGTCGGCCAGCGCGGCGGCGAGGTCGGCGGCGGCGGTGTCGTGGTGGGCCTCGGCGACGATCAGCACGTCGGTCGTCGCCGGTCCCGCGGCGGTGGCCCGGCTCTGGCGCCAGCACCAGCGGCGTGCGGTCACGGCGTCGGACTCGTCGACGAAGACCACCTCGCCCTCGTCGGGGTGTTCGGCCTCACTGCCGCCCAGGTCGTCGAAGGGCTCGTCGCCCCGGGCGAATCGGACGGTGATCCCGCCGTCCACCGCGCCGAGGTCGATGACCGCCACCGGCACCGAGTGGCGGACGCTCACGAGGTTGCCGAGGTCGACCAAGGTCGAGATCGACGGCAGGTCGCCCTTCTTCGTGATGCGGCGGGCGATCGCCTCGGCTGCGCTGCGGTACTTGGTCGGCGACACGCCGAAGGCGGTGAACACCCGACGCCAGGCGGCGAGCGAGGGCACCTCGGACAGCGGCGTGTCGCCCAGTCGGGCCCGGGTCTCGGCCTGGGCGTCCACGAGCTCGTCGCGCAGCGCGACCGGCGTCGGTCCGTTGGTCACGCCCCGCGCCACCAGCGCGGCGCAGGTGGTGGTGGGGAACCGCTCGATGATGGCGTCGTCGTAGCGGAAGGTGCTCACGCAGCGCTGCGCTGACCGACGGCTTCGATGGCGCGGTCGACGAACGCGTCGACGCCGGCGGGGAGCAGGTCGCGGCGCAGCGACTCGATGGCGACGACGTCCATCCCCTGGCGCTCGAGGAGCGAGGCGAAGCGGTTCACCGCCTTGCCGGCGTGGTAGGCGTAGGTCACGTAGGCGGCGACGGGCACGCCGTGCAGCTTCGGCAGCGCCTTGATCTTGCGGGCGTCGCCGGGCCGGTGCCCGAAGAAGATCGCCCCGTCGCACCAGGTGCCGATGATGACCAGGTCGGCCTCGGCGAGGGCGTTGAGGTCGGGCTCGGTGACCGGGTGCACGGTGACCTCGTGCCCGGCCGCCTCCGCGGAGCCGCCCACCATCTCCGCGGCACGACGGGTGTTGCCCGTCCGGCTCTGCGACAGCACCACGATGCGCACGTTGTTCTCTCCTCTGCGGGGATCCGAGACGCAGGTTACGACGCGGCGGCGCCCGAGCCCTGCTCCGCCCGTTCGAGCCGGCGCATGACCGTCTCCCACGCTTCCATCAGCTCGGCGGCGCGGTCCTTCGCCGAGTCGTAGCGGGTCGTGAGGTCGGCGACCTTGGACGGGTCCTCGTAGGTGTCCGGATCGGCGAGCGTGGCCTGCAGCTCGGCGACCTCCGCCTCGGCCCGCTCCCAGTCGCGCTCGGCCTTCGCGAGCTGCTTGCGCAGCTCGCGAGCCCGCTGCTGTTGGGCCTTGCGGTCGGCCGACTTCTTCGCGCCGCCCTGCTGCTTCGGCGTCGGCTCCTGCGTCGGCTTCTTCGGCTGGCGGGACGGCCGGGCCGGCTCCGGCTCGGGGGTCGGCGCGCTGTGGGGCGAGAGGATCTGCTCGTCGACGCCGTCGTGCCACTCGGCCCGGCCGTCGCGCACGGCGACGAGGCTGTCGGCGACCGAGCGGATCAGGTGGCGGTCGTGGCTGACGATCAGCACGGTCCCGGGGTAGGCGATGAGCGCGTCCTCCAACAGGTCGCAGCTCGGGAGGTCCAGGTGGTTGGTCGGCTCGTCCAGGACGAGCAGGTTGACCGGGTCGGCCATCGTCTCGGCCAGCGCGAGCCGGGTCCGCTCGCCGCCGGACAGTTCGGCGATGTGGCGGTCGGCCGCGTCGCCCCGGAAGCCGAACGCGCCGAGGACGGTGCGCAGGTTCCGGCCGTCGCGCTCACCGACCTTGCGCTTGAACTCCTCGAGCACGGTGAGGCCGAGGTCGAGGTTCTCCGTCTGGCGCTGGGAGAACACGGCCACGTCGACGTTCGAGCCCCGGGTGACGGTGCCCGCGGTCTCGGCGAGCTCGCCGGTGATGAGGCGGATGAGCGTGGTCTTGCCCGCGCCGTTGGGGCCGACGAAGCCGATCTTGTGACCCCGCTCGACGACGAGGTCGACGCCGGCGACGATGTCCGTGCCGTCGTAGCCGACCGACACGCCCTCAAGCTCGGCGATGATGCGCGACGAGCGCTGCGGCTTCGGGAAGGCGAACCTGGCCAGCAGCTCCTGGCGGGTCGGGACCTCGATCCGCTCCAGCTTCTCCAGCGTCTTGATGCGGCTCTGCACCTGCCGGGCCTTGGTCGCCTTGTAGCGGAACCGCTCGACGAAGCGCTCGGTCTGGGCGATCTTGCGGGCCTGCTGTCGTGCGGCGGCCTCGAGCTCGGCGATCCGAGCCTCGCGGGCGACGACGTACTCGGCGAACGCCCCGGCGTACTCGGTCGCCCGGCCCCGGTCGAGCTCGATGATGCGGGTGGCGACCGCGTCGATGAAGTCGCGGTCGTGGCTCACGAAGAGCAGCGCTCCGGGCCAGGTCGCGAGGTGCTGCTCCAGCCAGGCGACGCTGTCGACGTCGAGGTGGTTGGTCGGCTCGTCGAGCACGAGGACGTCGGGTTCGGAGAGCAGCAGGCGGGCGAGCGCGACGCGCATCCGCCAGCCGCCCGACAGCTCCTTCACCGGTTGGTCGTGGCTCTCGGCGGAGAAGCCGAGGCCGGACAGGATGCTGTGCGCCTCCGCCTCGAGCGCGTACCCGCCGAGCTGCTCGAAGCGGGACCGGGCCTCGCCGTACTGCGCCAGGACGCGCTCGTGGTCGTCGGCGTCGACGTCGCCCAGGCGCCCCTCGAGGTGATGGAGCCGCTTGGCCAGCTCGGTGAGGTGGTCGGCGCCGGAGATCGCCTCCTCGAGCACCGTGCCCTCGACCTCGGTCTCGAGGTCCTGGGGCAGGTAGCCCACCCGGAGGTCCTTGGGTCGGTGCACCTCGCCGGCGTCGGGCTCGTTCAGGCCGACGAGGATCTCCAGCAGCGTCGTCTTGCCGACCCCGTTGCCGCCGACGAGCGCCGTGCGCTGCGACGGCAACAGGCGGATCGACAGGTCGGAGAACAGCGTGCGCGACCCGTGGGCGACGGCGAGTCCGGAGGCGGCGAGCACGTGTGATGAGGCTACGGGTCGGAGGGGCCGGTCACGCGGTCGGTATCGGCCGGTCGGTATCAGCCGGTCGGTATCAATCGGTCGGTATCGGCCGGCCCGTCGCCTCCTCGAAGAGCCGCTCGACGTCCTCGCGGCGGCAGAGCTCGGTGCCGGGAGTGGTGTGCGCGGCGGCGGCCGCGACCACGCCGAAGGTGGCAGCGTCGCCCAGCGTCCACCCACGAGCCAGACCCAGGGTGAACGCCCCGACGAGGCTGTCGCCCGCCCCGACGGCGCTGCGCATGGGCAGGCTGGGCGCGGGGACCCGGAGGATCTCGTCAGCGCTGACGACCAGCGACCCCTCGGCGCCGAGTCCCATCACGAACACCTTCGCCGCGCCCTCGTCGACCAGCCGGCGCAGCTCGCGCTCCTGGGTCTCGGGGTCGTCCAGCGGGCGTCCGATCAGCGCCGCCATCTCCCGATCGTTGCAGCGCAGCACCTCGATGCCGGACCCCAACGCGGCCTGCGCCGCCGGGCCGCTCGTGTCGAGGATGACCCGCCCGCCCCGGGCGGTGGCCCGGCGGGCGAGCTCGGCCCAGGTGTCGTGCGGAGCGCCCACCGAGAGGCTGCCGCTGGCGACGACGATCGTGCCGGGGAGGACCTGGTCCACGGCCGTATCGATGAGCTGCTCGACCTCGTCGGGTGCGAGGGTCGGTCCGGGCATGACGAAGCGGTACTGCTCGCTGGTGGACGTGTCGTCGACCGTGAGGCTCTCGCGGGTCTCGCCGCTGATCGGCACCACCCGGGCCGCCAGGCCGGCTGCGGTGAGGAGCTCGCCGAGCCGTTGACCCGTCGCTCCGCCCAGGGTCGTGACCACGGTGGCGTACCCGCCGAGGAGTCGGACGACCCGGGCCGCGTTGATGCCACCGCCGCCGGGATCGACGCGCGGGGCGAGGCAGCGGAGCTTGGGTCCCGCCGTGACGTGCGGCGCCGAGGTGGCCCGGTCGAGCGCGGGGTTCGACGTGACGGTGACGATGCGCGCTTGCTGCATCGGCGAAGCGTGGCACAGCGCCGGCGCTCGGACCGACGCCGGTTCGCCATCGATGCCACAGCCCGGTGCGATGCTGTGCGGCGTGGCCCGACGACTGACCCTCGACCGCGCCCGTCGAATGGCGCTCGGCGCGCAGGGGTTCGCCGATCGGCGCCCCAGCGGCCGGGTCGACGCCCGGCACTTCGACCGCGTGCTCGATCGCATGGCGATCCTGCAGCTCGACTCGGTCAACGTCATCTGCCGCAGCCACTTCCTGCCCGTGCTGGCTCGGCTGGGGCCCTACGACCGCGATGCGCTCGACCGGTACCTGTGGCGGTCGGGTCGGGCGTTCGAGTACCTCGCCCACGAGGCCTCGATCTCGCCGATGCGCCGTCACCCGCTGCTGCGCTTCCGCATGACCGATGGTCGCTGGAAGGCGGGCAAGCGCATGGAGGAGGAGCGGCCCGACTACCTGCGGGCGGTCATCGAGCAGGTCGACGTCGAGGGGCCGCTGGCCGTCGGCGACCTCCACGACCCCGGCGGCCGGGGCGGGTCGTGGTGGGGGTGGTCGCCGGGCAAGGTCGCGCTGGAGTGGCTCTACGTGACCGGCCGGTTGTCGATCGCCTACCGCACCACGGCCTTCGTCACCCACTACGACCTGCCCGAGCGCGTCATCCCGGCCGAGGTGCTCGACGCTCCGACACCGACGCTCGACGAGTCGCTGCGGGAGCTGGTGCTCGTGGCGGCGCGCGCCGCTGGCGTCGGGACCGCGGCCGACCTCGCCGACTGGTTCCGGTTGCCGATCCGTCCGGTGCGCAAGCTCGTGGCGGAGCTGGCGGCGGTCGGTGAGCTGGAGGAGGTCGAGGTCGAGCGTTGGGGCGAGCCGGCCTACGTGCACCCGGAGGCGACCATCCCCCGCCGGATCGACGGCACGCGGCTCCTCAGCCCCTTCGATCCCGTCGTGTGGTTCCGGCCGCGAGCCGAGCGATTGTTCGGGTTCCGGTATCGCATCGAGATCTACGTCCCCGAGGCCGACCGGGTGCACGGCTACTACGTGCTCCCGGTGCTCTCCGGATCGGAGCTGGTCGGTCGGCTCGACCTCAAGGCGGACCGCAAGGCGGGCGCGCTCCTGGTCCGGGGTTCGTTCGCCGAGGATCACACCGATCCCGATGTCGTCGCCGACGACCTGGTCGAGCCCCTGCGCGAGCTCGCCGCGTTCCTCGACCTGACCGACCTCGAGGTTCACGACCGCGGTGACCTGGCCCCCAGCCTGCGCCGCGCGGTCGGTTAGGCGGCCGTCGGTCTCGGCGGCTCGCCGAGACCGATCCAGCGGGGGTCGAGTCGCTCGCCCGTCGGATGGAGGTACGCCGGCGCCTCGGGAGGCGGCAGCCCAGCGTTCGTGGCGGGTGGCGGTCGCTCGCACAGCGTCCGACCGTGCTGACGGAAGGTGACCCCGCCTGGCGCATCGGCGTCGGTCCCGTCGATCTCCAGCCGGCCTCGGTGATGTGCCCGGTGGTGCTGCGGGCACAGCGCGACGAGGTTGTGGGTCTCGGTCACGCCACCGTCCTCCCAGTGCTGGAGGTGGTGGAGTTGGACGTGCCGGCGTCCACAGCCCGGCACCCGGCAGCCGTGGTCGCGGTCCTCGACGGCGGTGCGCAACCCTGCCGGGATGGTGCGGCTGCGGCCGACGCCGATCGGGCGGCCGTGGCGCTCGACGACCAGCTGGAACGTCGCGTCGCAGGTCAGCTCGCGGCGGGCCGTGCGGCTCAGCGCGGGGCCGAGGTGGAAGCGTGCGTGCGGACCGGCGGGCGCCTCGGCATCGACGTGCACGAGCACCTTGGTCCGGGCGTGATGGGGCCGGGTCCCCGCGCCGGCACCCAGGCTGTGCTCGGCCATCCGGACGAGGGCGTCGGCGGCACTCGGCAGCGGTTCGCCGTCGGGCCGCTCGTTCAGGAGCGCGTCGTGGTGCGACCGCAGGGCCGTCGCCACCAGCTCTCCCTCGTGTGCGGCCAGCGTGGCCCGGAGGTGCCAGGTGCCGTCGGTGTCGTGGTGGCTGCTCACCTGCCGTCGGGTGTCGGCGGCCGCCGCGTCGGGCTCGTCGTGGTCGTCGGGTGACGGATAGCGGGAGCAGACCCGGGTCAGCTGCGCCGGCGTCATGCTCTCGGCCATCGATCGGGCCTCGCCGTCGGCCCACGCCGGGGCGTGGCGGGCGATCGCTGCGGCCTGGTGGAGGCTGATCTCGCCGGCGGCCAGTGCCCGGACGGTCTCGGGCAGCTCGTCGCTGCGGTCGGCCACCGCCGCGAGCGCACGGCCGTGCCCTGCGGTCCCGCCGGTTTGCCAGGCGGCGTACGCACCGGGCGAGTGCAGTCCTTCCCCGACGCTCAGCCCCGCTTCGGCGGCTTCGGCGAGGAGCTCGACCAACCGGCCGTGGAGCGCGTTGATCTGCCCGCAGACGACGGCGATCGCGGCCTCGATCTCGACCGCCCTATCAGAACACATGTTCGTAGTGTAACGATCCCAGGCTGGCCTCGCAACCATCGCCCGGCTCAGTCCGGGCCGGCGAGCCGATCGGCCAGGGAGCCGTTCACCAGGCGCTTCGTCCGGGCGAAGGCCTCCGCATCCAGCGCGGCCAGGCGCGAGGCGGCGGCTACGGCCTCGTCGAGCAGCGCCTCCGGCGGGACGGCCGTGGCGGCGAAGCCGGCGGCGACCGCGTCCTCCGGCCCGATGAGCTCGCCCTGGGCGGTGAGCCGCCGGAGCCACGGTGCGGCGACGGTCGCCCGGGCCAGCTCGACGACACCCGGCGGCAGTGCCATGCCACCGGCTACCTCGGTGAAGCCGACCCGGTGGTCCCCGACCGCGACGAGCGCTCGATCGGCCGCCAGCATGAGCATGGCGCCGGCGGCCACGGCGTGACCGCTCGCCGCCACGACCACCGGACGGGGTGAGCGCAGCACGTCGACGAGCAGCGCGCCCATCGCCGCCAGCAGCTCCTCGGCCTCGGCTCCACCGCGACCGAGGACGCCGAGGTCGAGACCGCCGCTGAACATCCCGTCGCGCCCGGTCAGCACGACGCCCTCGGACGGGCCGGCGCCCGCGACCGCGGCCCGCAGCGCGGCGACCTCCGCCGGGCCGAGCACGTTCGCCCTGCCGTCGTCGATCGTGACGACGCGGACGTCGCCTCTCCGGTCCGTCGTGATCGCCATCGTCGAAGCCTGCCTCGTCGTCGGCCCGCCCGCTGCCGCTACGGTCGCTGATCGTGGAGTCTCCGTCGGTGCCCCGCCAGCTCAGCTACTTCAACCGCTTCCCGGTCAAGTTCGAGCATCGCGACTGGCTTCGGCACACCCTGAACGACACGAGCCCGGATCGGCTCGGTCGGATGATCGCGTTCGCCAACTCGCTCGTCTTCCTCGTCATCGGCGTGCTGCTGTCGCTCGTGCTCGGCGCCGATCCGATCGCGATGACCTTCCTGCTGGTGGCGCTCCTCGTCGCCGCGATCGGCCAGGTGCCGGCGGTCGTGCGCTTCCGCGTCCGCCAGCTCTCCGCGACCAACGACCTCGATCCGCCCGACTGGGCCACTTGACCTCGACCGAGGTCGAGTTCGTACGGTGGACGCATGCCGACGGAGCCCATCCCGATCGCCTGCTCGCTGACCCCCGCCGGGGCGACCGCGCAGCTCGCGGAGTGGGCCGTCCTCCGCGAGGGATCGTCGGGGACCGAGGCGATTCCGGGGGGCCGGCGCCTGTGGTTCCCGGTCGAGCTGGCGGCGACCGTCGAGGACCTCGCCGCGCGTGAGGCCGCCTGCTGCGCCTTCCTGACCATCGAGACCGCACGCATCGGCGATCGCGTGCGGGTCGACATCACCGCCGACGACCCCGACGCCGCGCCGGTCATCGACGCGCTCACCGATGCCGGCTGAGCGGGCTCACTCGTAGACGAGGCTCACCCGGTCGTTCGCGCCGACGCCCATCACCACCAGCATCCGCCCGTCGTCGGTCAGCACGGGACGGATGCCGACACCCTGCATGGTGACCCAACCGTGCTGGTCGACGAGCGCAGGATCCGGATCGTCGCACGGGGCCGTGATGTCGAAGATCGGCATCCGGAGACCGTCGTCCTGGCGCTCCCAGATCCCCGAGATCTCCTCACCACACCCGGAGGTGCCCTCGAAGCGCCCGTCGGCGTGGAGCAGCAGCGTCGAGGGCGCGACCGCCGGCACGAGCTCGTGCCGCAGTGTCGGCAGCCAGTCCACCAGCGTCCAGGTCCGGTCGAACACGGCCTCGGGCACGGGCACCAGCGCGTCCAGTTGCACGACGACGTCGGGGCCGGTGAGCACGTGACCGCCGTCGGACGACTCGATCTCGTCGACCTGCTCCAGCGCCTCGATCACCACGTCGGCCCGATCGCCCGAGCCCCCGCAGGCCAGGAGGAGGGAGGTCGGAAGCTCCGGCAGGCCGATCTCCTCCAGGTCCAACGACGACGGTATCCATGAGCACGTGGCGACGGCGAGGCGGTTGTTGCGAACCGTCACGAGCGTGCGTGAACGAGGAAAGGGCGGGACGGGGACGTCGTCGATCCTCACCTCAGCGAGGAGCCAGGTGCCCGGGGGGACGAGCTCGCCGACGCGTTCGGGCAGCAGCGCTTGGTCGCGGCCGAGCGGCGCGTCGAGGAGGCGGTCGTCGGGCATGCGGCGGTCGGTCTCGACGCCGTCGGGCTCGACCCCTTCGCGCTCGACGCCATCGCCGGTGCACCCGGCACCGAGTAGCACGAGCGCGATCGCCACCACCACCCACTTGCCCACCGGCCCAGTGTCACCGACCGGACGGCCGAGGTCCGGTCAGCTCACCGCACCGTCAGCGCGCCGCGGAGTACGGCAGCCACTCCCCGGTGGTGAAGTCGTGGAGCTTGCAGGTGCGGGTCGAGCGCACGTAGTCGCGGGCGCTGAGGGGGCGCTCGGTGACGTCGTCGGGGAAGGCCTCGATGATCGCCTTCGCCGCCTCGGTCAACCGGTAGCAGGGGATCCGCATGTCCACGTGGTGGGGGACGTGGACCATGATCCAGTGGAACATCAGGTCCCAGCCCGGCGGCCCCCAGAGCACGGTCGTGCCCTCGACCTGGCCGTGGAACTTGTTCCACTCGCTGCGCGACCACCAGCGGGTCTCGGGCTCGATGTGGTGCACGTAGACGACCCAGCCGATCGTCTGGCAGAACAGCAGGAACGGGATCACGACGACCTTGACCCACAGCCACAGACCGCCGCCGACGCCCGAGGTCGCCAGCGCGAGACCGAGGACGGCGAGGGCGAAGACGGCGACGATCGCCTGGTCGCGTCGCATCGCCCTCCGGTGCCGGTCCGGCGGCGTGAACCGCACCATCTTGTTCCACCACACCTCGCGCAGGTAGTAGGCCCCCGACCCGAACGGACCCCACTCGAAGCGGTGGCGCAGGCGCTGGAACCGGCTCATCGCCCGGTAGTCCTCGACGGTGGAGGGGTGCCAGACGAAGTCCATGCCCTCGCGCAGCGTGAAGCCGTGGTGCACGCGGTTGTGGCCGAACACCCAGACCTCGGTGGCGTGCAGCGACGGCAGCATGCTGATCTGGCCCACGAGCGCGTTGAGCCACTTCGCGTCGAAGAGCGCGCGGTGGGCGGCGTCGTGGCCGACGACGAACAGCGACGCGGTCGCTGCGCCCGCGACGATCCACAGCGGCACGAGCAGCAGGGGGTTGTTCGTCGAGACGAGTCCCCACACCGCCAGCCCGTAGATCACCAGGTCGCGGGCCAGGATGCCCAGGCCCCGCACCGTCGAGCGCTCGTAGCACCGGTCCGGGATCACATCGAGCACCGGCTTGAGCGTCGACGGACGTGATCCCGCCGTGCGCGACGGCGCAGCGACGCTGGTGTCGGTCATCGGGGCTCCTCTGCGAGACGTGTGGCGATCGCGCCGACCTTCGCGGGGCGCGAACGCCGCCACCAGAGGCCAACGTCCTTCAGACCCGCTCCCGCCCGAACGGTTACGCGTCGGGATCGGGGCCGGCGGAGAGCGCGGCGAGCTCGGCGGTCCGCGCGCGGACCTCGGCGACCGCGGCGGCGAGGTCGGGCAGCTCTGCCTCGACGGCCCCGTCCTCGGCGAGGAAGGCGAAGACCACCCGCACGACCGGCTCGCCGGTCGCCTCCTCGACGGCGGCGGCGTAGCTCGCCCCCTGCAGCCGGTAGCGGTCGAGCTTCGCGGCGACGTCGTCGTCGCCGTCGACGTGATCGGTCTTCCAGTCGACGACGACCAGTCCGTCGTCGGTGCGCACGAGCAGGTCGACGTAGCCCTCGATCAGGTGGTCGCCGACCGGTGCGGCCACCCAGAGCTCGCGCCAGTGCCGTGACGTCGCCGCGGCACGGGCCACGTCGGTGTCGAGCGCCGAGCGGGCCAGGCGGGTGACGACGGCGGTCCGGTCGCTCACCCCCTCGGCGGTGGCCTGCGCCCGCGCGACGTCGTCGAGCCCGGCGCCGTCGGCGAGATCGACCACCTGGAGCACGCCGTGCACGGCGCGCCCGATGGCGGTGCCGTAGCGGCCCTTGTTCCACGGCGGGAGCTCGAGGTCGCGTTCGCGCTTGGCCAGACCCGGGTCGGGGTGCCCGGTCGCCTCGCGGGCCAGGGTCGTGGCGGCGACGACGGTCCGGCGCGTGGCCCGGCCGAGGGCGGCGTCCCGTTCGCGCTTCCATGCTCGCCGCTCGGGCAGCGGTACCCCCGCCTCGGGGGTCGTCGTCGGTGAGGCACGTCGCACGCTCGGCACGAGGCGACGGGCCTCGGGCGCATCGTCGAGGGCGCTCGCGAGCACCGCGGCCGAGGTCCGCTCCTCGCCGGGCTTGCGGTGCAGCGACACCACCAGGTGGTCGCGCGCCCGGGTGGTGGCGACGTAGAGGAGGCGGAGCCGCTCGTGCTCGTCCATCTGCTCGTCGAGCGGCTGCCAACGCTCGAACGTCTCCGACGTGACGGCGCTGGTCAGCCGGATCGCGACGCCGCCGTCGGACGGGAAGGCCGCCACGACCCCGCGCTGGCGGTTGGCGGGCCTGGTCGTCATGCCCGAGACGATGGCGATCGGGAACTCGAGCCCCTTGGCGCCGTGGATCGTGAGGATCCGGACGCTGTCGTCGTCGGTCTCGGGCAGCACCGACTCCGACACCCGTGCGTGGTCGGCGCCCTGGAGCGCAGCCCACTCCAGGTAGGAGCGCAGCTCGGTCCCGCCGGCGTCGGACCAGGCCCGGGCCTGGTCGACCACGAACCGGATCCGGCGCCACACGTCGCGGGGACGACCGGTCGCCACGGCCGTCTCGAGCACCGCCCGCTCGCGGACGACCCGGTCGAGCAGCTCGGCCGGCGTCGACCACCGCCGCGCTGCGTGGAGGGCGGTGAGGTGGGCGATGGCCTCGGCCACCGGGTGGTCGGTGCGCGCCCCGTCGGGCGGCGGCGCCGAGAGCGACATCCGGCCGCCGAGGCCCAGCCGCCAGTGGGCGAGGTCGTCGTCGCCGCAGCCGTAGACCACCGACCGGAGGGCGGCGACGAGCGCGAGCTCGTCGGTCGGGTCGGCGACGGCCCGCAGGGTGAGCAGCAGGTCGCGGACCTCCCGCGTCGCGTACACGAGCGACGATGTCTCGGCCCGGTAGGGGATGCCGGCCGAGCCGAGCGAGCGCTCCAGGGCGGGCAGCGAGGTGCGGGCGGGCAGCAGCACGCAGATGTCGCCGGGTTCGGCCGGTTCCCAGCGCGGCTCGTCCGGCGTGCCCCGGTCGACCGTCCAGCCCTCGGCCAGCGCCCTGCTGATCGCCGACGCCACGTCGTCGGCCTCCCGCGCCCGGAGCGACTCGGCGTCGGTGGCCGCGCCGTCGGCGGCCTCGTCGGCGCCGAGGAGGGCCACGCCGGGGCCGGTCGGCGCCCGGCCGCGGGCCGCGTCGAGCGGGGCGAACTCGGGCTGGGACCCCTCGCTGAAGCGGATCAGCCGGCCGAAGACGTGGTTGACCCAGTCGATGACCGGCGCGGTCGACCGGAAGTTGGTGGTCAGCTGCGGTGTGAGGTCGCCGAAGCGACGGCGCGCCCGGAGGAAGACCTCGATGTCCGCCCGGCGGAAGCGGTAGATCGACTGCTTGGGGTCGCCGACGAAGAACAGCCGGCCCGGGTCGACCGGCAGGTCGGACCACTCCCGCCCGGCGACGTCGTCGTCGGGGCTGGCGATGAGCACGGCGAGCTCGATCTGGATCGGGTCGGTGTCCTGGAACTCGTCGAGCAGGAGGTAGCGGTACCGGTCGCGCAGCGCCGCCCGCACGCCCGGGCCCCGGACCGGGTCGCGGAGGAGCTGCCGGGCGCGCACGAGGAGATCGTGGAACTCGAGGCGCCCGGCGCGTCGGCGCTCGTCGGCCGCGTCGAGGGTGAAGCGACCGATCACGCCGGCGATCTGGTGGACGGCGGCGATCACCTGGGCGTCGACGAGGTCGTCGACGCGCCGGGCGACAACGATGATCCGGTCGCGGACCTCGTCGATCGGGACCTGCCACGAGGTCTTGCGCCCGCATCGCGAGACCTTGGCGTGGCGCGCCAGCCCGGCCAGGGCGTGGACGGCGTCGATGTCGTCCTCGGCGTCGACCACCGCTGCCCGCACGGCCGCCACCGGCCCCTCGATGCGCTGGAGCAGCTTGTCGTCGGCGGTGAGGCAGTGCCCGGTCTGGGCGATGATCTCGTCGAGGTCGGCGAGCACGTCGTCGACGCGGACCGGTGGCGGCGGTGCGCTGTCGAGCTCGACCCGCTCGGCGACGAGGTCCCAGTTGGCGCCGAAGGCGAGGGCCAGGTCGCGCAGGTGGGGCAGGTCGACGTTGCCGACCGCCAGCACGAGGGCGGCGCGGCCCAGCGTCTCGTCGTCGAGCAGGCGGTCGACGAAGCCCCGCCAGCGCTCCTCGAACTCGACCTGTGAGCCGATCTCGTCGAGCACCTCGACGCCGGGGGGCAGTCCCGCTTCGACCGCGTGCTCCGAGAGGATCCGCTGCGCGAACGCGTGGAGCGTGCCGATCGCGGCACCGTCGAGTTGGTCGAGGGCCCGGCGCGACCGCTCGTCGTGGCGGCCCTCGAATCGCTGGCGGACACGGTCGCGCAGCTCCGCCGCGGCCTTCTCGGTGAACGTGATGGCGGCGACGTGCTCGAGGTCGACGCCCGACTCGACCAGCGCCTCGATCCGGTCGACCAGCGCGCGGGTCTTGCCCGAGCCCGCGCCCGCCTCGACGAACAGCGTCTGGTCGATCGCGTCGCGGACGAGCTGGCGGGCGTCGTCGTCGGCCAGGGCTCGCGGTGCGACCTCGGGCTCCGCCGGCGCGCCGGCATCGAGCTCGTCGAACAACGAGCCCTGGATGATCTCGGTCATCGCCCGGCCTCGGCGGTCTCGATCTCGGTGAGGAGCGAGGGCTCGACCAGGCCGAGGTACCGGCGGAGCTCGGGGGCGAACCGCTTGCGCTCCCAGGTGCGGTGGACCTGGCGGGTGCCGAGGTCGTCGGGGTCGCAGAACCAGCACGGGTTGAACGGCAGCCAGCTCGGCTCGCGAGGGTGCAACGGGAAGTGGCCGGCCTCGATGCCGTCGACGATGGTCCGCACCACGGCCAGGGCCCGCTCGTCGACCCCTGTGGTCACCGGGTAGCCGTGCCGGGCGAAGGCCCCCTTGCTCGACACGAACCAGAACTGGCCGAGCACCTCGCCGTCGGTGCCGAGGATCTGGCGGACGGCCGCGGCGTAGAGCGGGAGCTGGAGGAGCGTGCCGCCCGGCACCGGGTCGTCCTCGCTCAGACCTCGGTAGCGCCAGGCGCTGCCGGTCTTGTAGTCGAGCACGACGTGGCCGCCGTCGGTGCGGTCGACCCGATCGATCGAGCCCCGCACGAGCAGCCGCCGCTCGTCGTCGAGCGCCAGGTGGAGGGGACCGTGGTCGGCCTTGGGCATGCCGAAGGCGAGCTCGGTCGCCACCGGGCTCGACCCGAGCTCGGCCCGCAGGACCTCGTCGGCGTCGACGAACCGATCGAGGTCGCGGAGGATCGCCCGCCGGTCGCGCTGCCAGTGCAGTCGCCGGCCGACCAGACCGCGCTCCTCCAGGCGGTCGCACTCGGACTCGGCGACCGCCTGGAGCTCGCGGCGGGCGTCGGCGCCCCAGCGCTCGCCCGGCTCGGGCACCCGGCCCTCGTCGATCATCGTCGAGAGCCAGCGATCGAGCGCCTCGTGCACGAGCGACCCGCGGTCGAGCGCCGTGATCCGGTACTCCTCGTCGGGCGTCTCGACGGCGTCGACGCCGAGCACGTACCGGACGAAGTACCGGTGGGGGCAGTCGGCCCACGTCTCGAGGCGCGAGGCCGAGACGAGCTGCCCGTCGTCGGCCGGCGACGGCAGCCGGACGCCGCGGAGGTCGCCGTCGGTCGCGAGGTTGCCGTCGAAGCGGGTGAAGCGCGACGACCGACGGGCGCGGACGAGATCGATGCCACGGGCGATCTCCGGTCGGTGGAAGGTGGACTCGTGGGCGGCGAGGTCGCGGCCGGCGTCGTCGTGCGCCAGGAGCGCGGCGACGTCGTACTCCTGCTCGGTGGCGGGGAACGGGTTGTGGCGGAGACCGGCCACGAACGACGGGACCTCGCGGAACCAGTCGCCGGCCCGCCCCGCGAGCTCGGCCGCGGCCGGGCGCGCGCCGTCGTGGGCGTCGACGGCGTCGAGCAACCAGCGGGACGGCGCCCGCTCGGCGCTGCGCCGCAGGTCGCCCCGGGGGAACGAGAGGACGCCGGCGCTCGCCGCGGCGAGCACCGCGAGCAGCGCGCGGTGGTCGTCGTCGGTGCGGTCGGCGCGGAGCGCGAGGTCGGGGCCGACCAACCGTCGCTCGCGATCGGGGAGCAGCGAGTCCTCGCGCTGGCGAGCGGGGAACTGCCCCTCGGCCATGCCGAGCACGACGACCAGGTCGAGCTCGACCCCGAGGGCCAACGACGCGGGGCCGACCATCACGCCGGCGCCGAAGCCACCCCGTCGCCCCAGGTCGCCCTCCAGCTCGAGTTGGAGCGCCCGGCGGAAGGCGGTGACCGACGGCGCCGGGTCGATCCCGTCGAGGTCGCCGAGACGGTCGACGACCGACTCGACCCGGTCGGCCGCGCGCCGCTCGTCAGGAGGCCACTCGGACCGGAATCCCTCGGAGCCGAAGTAGCGGCGCAGCAGCCCCCGACACCACCGCGCCAACCCGCTCCACGAGCCGGCCCGGGCACCGGGCTCGAGATCGACGGCGATGCCGTCGACGAAGGCGGCCAGGTCGCTGCTCCAGCCCGCCTCGCGCCGGGCCTGCGCCGCCTGCCACGCCAGCTCGTCGTCCCGTTCGAGACGCTCGGCGTCGGCGCTGCGATCGGCCGCCGCCCGCCCGAGGCGCTCCGCCCACTGGTCGCGACCGGCGACGACGCCGGCCTGCCGTGACGCCCGCTCCCAGGCCGCCGCCGGGACAAAGCGCCCGTCGCGGTCGATGACCGGGGACGCCGAGAGCCAGGCGCACACGTCGCGGCGCGACAGGTCGTGGTCGGGGAGCGCGAGGAGCCCGAGCAGCGAGCGGCCCAGCAGGCTGGTGTCCGCCGTCCGCACCGATGCGCCCCACCAGTCGATGCCGGCGGCGTCGAGCGCGTCGGTGACCAACCTGGCGTACGGCTCGGCCGCGCCGTAGACGATGGCGCACCGGCCGAGCGGCGTCCCCGCCCGGGCCGCGTCGACCACCTCGCGGAGGGCGTGGCGCACCTCCTCGTCGGCGTCGGACACGCTGATCGCGCCCTGCGCGATCGCGGCCGTCGGCGGCTCGGCCGACGGGGCCAGCTCGACGCCGAGCCGGGCGACGGCCCGCTCGACGGTTCGGTCGGCGCCGTCGACGCCGGTGAGGCCGGCGACGACGCTCACCGGGGTGCGCTCGGCCACCGCACGGAGCAGGGCCGCCTGGGAGCCGGTGATCCGCTGGGGGAGGTGCACGATGACCGGGCCGAGCTCGTCGACGAGGGCGGTCCGGTCGGTCACCGCGTCGGTCGCGGCGCGGAGCAGGTCCTGTTCATCGGTGAACCGGTCGGCGAGCCGCCCCCGGACGCCCCGGTGGATGCGGACCACGTCGGCGGCCCGGTCCGAGGCCTTCGCCAGCCGGCGCAGTCCGGCATCGTCCACGTCGGAGAGCTCGCGGTGGGCGCGGACCAGCGACCGCTCGGTCGTCGGGTGGGTCTCGACGCCGGCGAAGTGGCCGGGGTCGTCGTGCAGCTCGGCCCGGACCGCGGCTGCGACCACCGGCATCGAGACCGGTCGCCGGCCCGAGGCCGCCAGGCGCCCGGCCCCCAGCAGCTCGGCCAGGCGGTAGGTGGTGAGGAACGTGACCGCGGCGACGCCGCGGGCCCGTCCGAGCGCCCGCCGAGCGGCGATGCCGACGTAGTTGCTCGGCACGATCACCGTCACGGGCGCGAGGCGGTCGTCGCGCTGGTACCGGTCGACGAGCGACCGCAGCGCCTCGTGCGACGGAGCGCCGTACGGCGTCGTGACCAGCTCCACCGTCATCGCCTGCGATCGTACGGCGGCGCTGTCGCGCACCCTCGGATGGGGCCCGTGTCAACTCGCGCCCAACGTCGCCCCCGGACCCTGGAGCCGGCTCGCCGAGGTGCCTAGGTTCGCTGACCGTGCCGCTCAGATCGCTCCTCGCGCTCGTCGTCGTCGCCGTGGCGGCCGTGTCGATCGTCCCGGCGGGGGCCGAGGCCCCAACGACGACGGTCCCGTTCGATCCGCCCGACCTGCCGGGTCCGGTCCGCCACCTCGAGGCCTCGTCCGGCGACGGGCTCGTGATCATCCGGTTCGATGCGCCGGAGACCGCGGTGGAGGTCGTGCGCTACAGCGTGACCGCCACCAACCTGCGCACCGGGAGCCGGACGTCGATCGGTGGGACCACCTCCCGCAGTCGGGTGTTCGAACGCCCCGGTGGCGACTGGTACCGGATCGAGGTCTGGGCCGAGTCGGCCGAGGGCTGGGGTCCGAGCAGCTTCACGTTCGCCCGGACCGCCCACCTGGATCCCGGGCCGACGATCTTCCACCTCGCCCCCGAGGCGGTGGTCGACCTGAGGGCCGTGCCCGGCGACGGGTCGGTGACGCTCGAGTTCGACGAGCCCGAGAGCACGCTGCCGGTGACGGGGTACGGCGCCCGCATCACCGATCTGAGCAGCGGGGCCGATCGGACGATCAGCGGCAGTGCCGCGCCCCTGCGAGCGACCGGGCTCACCGACGGCCGCTGGTACCGGTTCGAGGTGTGGGGCATCTCGGCGTACGGACGGGGCCGGAGCGACGTGGTCGTCGCCCGCTCCGGGCCGCCCGATCCGCCGCCGCCGGCGGTGCCCGGCCCCGTCCGTGACCTGCGGGCCGGCTACAACCCGCACGACGGTCTCGGGACGGCCCTCTGGTACAGCCCCGACCGGGATCCGCGCGCCGTGCTCGGCTACCAGGTCCGTGTCGATGGCGAGATCACCGAGATCAGGCAGGTGTACCCCCGCCACGAGTTCCCCCTGGCGCTCGGCGAGTCGGCGCTCGTCGAGGTCCGCGCCATCGGCCCGGGTGGCGTGCCGGGTCCGTGGTCGTCGGACACGTCGCACGCGGCGACGGTGCCGTCGGTCCCGTCGATCACCGAGGTCGGCTTCGACGGCGACGCGATCACGGTGAACTGGGACCCCAGCGACGGCGGCGGGTTCCCGGTCGAGAGCTACGACGTCCGGATCGGCGGCCAGCGGGCCCGGGTCGGCGGTGACGTGCGCAGCTGGGCCGCGGCCGGCTTCGAGGTCGGGGAACGGGTCGAGATCCGACTCCGGGCGCGCAACGTCGTCCTGTGGAGCAAGCTCGTCCTCGAGGTGATCATCGTCCCGGACCCACCGCCGGGCGACGATCCTCCTCCCGTCGACGATCCGCCCGTGGGTGATCCGCCGGGCGACGATCCACCCGTGGGTGATCCTCCCGTCGACGATCCGCCCGGCGACGATCCTCCCGTCGACGGTCCGCCCGAAGAGGACCCGCCGCCGAGCGATCCCCCACCGCCACCGGCGAGCGATCCACCGTCGAACGACGACCCGCCCGCGCCGGACCCACCGGCGACCCCCGCTCCGGCCCCGATCCCACCTCCGGATCCGGCCCCGGCGCCGCCCGGCGCCGCCGGGTACTGGATGGCGCAGGCGACCGGCGAGCTCCATGGCTTCGGCGCGGCCGGTCCGCACGTGGGGGCGGCCGGGCCCGTGGTCGCGGTGGCGACCGACGCCGCGGGATCCGGGTTGTGGGTCCTGTCGGCCGGCGGGGTGGTGACCGTGCGTGGGGAGGCGGTGCACTTCGGTGACGTCGACGTGCGCGGCCTCGGTCCCCGCGAGCGGATCACGACGATCTCCGTGCGGCCCGAGGGTGACGGCTACTGGGTCTTCACCGACCGAGGCCGTGCGTTGGCGTTCGGCGCGGCACGGTTCTTCGGCGACATGTCGGGCGTGCCGCTCAACGGCCGGATCGTGGCCTCGGCGGCCACCGCCTCGGGCGAGGGCTACTGGCTCGTCGGCTCCGACGGCGGCATCTTCTCCTTCGGCGACGCGAGCTTCGCCGGCTCGACCGGTTCGCTGACGCTGAACGAACCGGTGGTCGGCATCGCCCCGGACCCGGACGGTCGGGGCTACTGGCTCGTGGCCGCCGACGGCGGGATCTTCGCCTTCGACGCCCCCTTCCGGGGCAGCGTGCCCGGAGCGCTCCCGGCCGGCGCATCGATCAACGCCCCCGTGATCGGCGCCCTCGCCTTCGGAGATGGCTACCTGCTGGTCGCCGCCGACGGTGGCATCTTCAGCTTCTCCGACCAGGGCTTCCTCGGCTCGCTGGGCGCCCAGCGGCTCGTCAGCCCGGTGGTGGGCGTGGCGGCCTTCAGCAGCTGAGCGCGGATCCGGCGTCACCGGGGGATCGGCGTTAGGTTCGCCGGCATGGAGCGACCGAGCATCGCCTGGCGGCCCGAGGACCTCACGCCAGAGTGGTTGACCGGCGCGCTGCGGTGGAGCGGGGCGCTGCCGGCCGATCGACGGGTCGAGGCGGCGTCGGTGAGCGCCGTCGGCACCGGGCAGATGGGCGACAGCCTCCGCTGCTGGCTGACCTACAACGGTCCCACCGACGCGCCCGACTCCGTGGTCGCCAAGCTCCCGGCCGCCGACGAGACCAGCCGCGCCACCGGCGTGACGATGCGCTCCTACGAGAAGGAGGTCGGCTTCTACGCCCTGCTCGCCGATCGGGTGGGCATCCGCACGCCCGCGTGCCACGTCGCCGAGATCGAGGTCGAGACGGGCGAGTTCGTCCTCCTCCTGGAGGACATGGCGCCGGCCCGCCAGGGCGATCAGCTCGCCGGCACCACGCCCGACGTCGCCGCCGTCGTGCTCGACGAGGCGGTGAAGCTCCACGCCCCGCCGGTGGCCGACCCCTCGATGCGCTCGCTCGACGTCCTGAGCGGTCGCGACGAGCACGCCTACGAGTTCCTGGCCCAGATGATGACCGGCCTCTGGCCCGGCTGGGTCGACCGCTACGCCGACCGGCTCGACGCCGACGTCCTCGAGATGGGTGAGCGGTTCATCGCCGACATCCGGCGCTACTACGCGCAGGAGCCCCTGCTGGAGACGGTGGTCCACGGCGATTTCCGGCTGGACAACATGCTGTTCAACGCGGCGGACGGCGCCGATCCGGTGACCGTCGTCGACTGGCAGACGGTGTCGGTCGGCGACGGCCTGTCCGACGTGGCGTACTTCCTCGGGGCCGGGCTGGACGTCGAGGACCGCCGCAGCCACGAGCGCGACCTCGTCCACGGCTACCTGGACCGGCTCGCCGCCGCGGGCGTGACGATCTCCGGCGACGACGCCTGGGACCGCTACCGGCTCTACGCCTTCGCCGGCTTCCACATGGCCATCGTCGCCTCGATGATCGTGGAGCGGACCGAGCGGGGCGACGACATGTTCATGGCGATGGCCTCGCGCCACGGGCGCCAGGTGCTCGACCTCGACGCCGAGTCGCTCCTGCGGTAGCGGCCCCTCAGCGGAGCACGATCTGGGTCTGGGTGGTCTTGGCCGCGAGGCGGCCGTCGGAGCGGCGGATCTCGGTCTCGACCACGATCGTGCTCGATCCGACGTGCAGCGGCGTCGCCGTCGCGGTGGCCGTGCCGTCCCGCACCGCGCCGAGGAGGTTGGTCTGCGAGTCGATCGTGGAGGTCCCCGACGCGCCCTCCGGCAGGTTGGCGAACGCGCAGGCTGCGCCGGCCGAGTCGGCGAGCGCCATGAGTGCGCCGCCGTGGAGGACCCCGCCGATCGTGCAGAGCTCGGCCCGCCAGTCCAGCTCGAGCACGCACCGCTCGGGGTCGAGCGCCGTGGCCCGCACGCCCAGCTCGGCGCACAGCGGCATGGAGGAGTGGACGAAGGCGGTGAGGTCGTCGGTCATGTCCGGCAGCCTGCCCGACGCCGGGCCGCGGATCGATGACCTCCGGGGTCATGGCGGGCCGGCTGGATAGCGTCGGATGCCTCGACGAGCGCAGGAGCGTGACATGGGGTGGCGACGAGCGGTGGTGACCGGTGCCTCGAGCGGCATCGGGAAGGCGATGGTGGAGCACCTCGCCGAGCAGGGCACCCCGGTGGTGATGGTCGCGCGCTCCGCCGAGCGCATGGAGGAGGTGGCCGAGGGCCTCGACGTCGACAGCGAGATCCTGCCGGCCGATCTCGGCACACCCGAGGGCATCGCCGCCGTCGCGGCCCGGCTGGCCTCCGAGGACGACCCGATCGACCTCCTCGTCAACAACGCCGGTTTCGGCCACCACGGCGCCTTCGCCGAGGACGGCGTCGAGCGCCAGCAGGGGATGGTCGACCTCAACGTCTCGGCGCTCGTGCAGCTGACCCACGCCGCGGCCTCGGTGATGTCCGAGCGGGCCGGCGGCACCATCCTCAACGTCTCGTCGGTCGCCGGTGCGACCGCCGCGCCGAACTTCGCCGTCTACGCCGCGACGAAGGCGTTCGTCACCTCGTTCTCGCAGGGCCTCCACGAGGAGCTGCGCGAGCACGGCGTCGTCGTCTCGTGCCTGGCGCCGGGGCTGACCCGCACCGAGTTCCAGGACCGAGCCGCCTACGACAGCTCCAAGCTGCCCGACTTCGCCTGGCAGACGGCCGCCGAGGTCGCGGCCGCGGGCCTCGAGGGAGCGTCGAAGGGCAAGGCGATGATCGTGCCGGGGGCCCAGAACAAGATGATGCTCGGCGGGGTGAAGCTGCTGCCCGAGGCGGTCAAGCGTCGGATCGCCGCGGCGATCTGACGCCGCCGAGACCTACGGTCGCCCCGGCAGGAGGCCGAGGACGGTCTCGATGGTGTCGGCGTCGGCCGGGTCCTTGTCGGGTCGGTAGCCCTTGACCCGGGCGAAGCGCAGCGCCGCCCCGCCGGCGTAGCGGGTGGACGACTGCACACCGTCGACCGCGATCTCGACCACCAGCTCCGGCCGGACGTGGACGGTGATGCCCTCGCGGGCGACCGCCAGCTCCTGGAGTCGCTCGGTCTGCCAGGCGAGCACCTCGTCGGTCATGCCCTTGAACGTCTTGCCGACCATCACGTACGCGCCGTCGGCGCCCCGGGCGCCGAGGTGGAGGTTCGACAGCCAACCGGTGCGTCGACCATGGCCCCACTCGGCGGCCAGCACGACCAGGTCGAGCGTGTGGGCCGGCTTGATCTTCCGCCACGCCTTGCCGCGGCGGCCCGCCTCGTAGGTCGACGAGGCGCCCTTCACCATCACGCCCTCGTGGCCGAGCGAGAGCGCCTCGTCGAGGACCTCGGCGGCCTCGTCGGGGTCGGCCGTCACGCGGCCCGGGACGCGATGGGCTGCGGCCAGGCCCTCGAGCAGCCCGAGCCGATCGGTGAGCGGCTCGTCGAGCACGTCGCGGCCGTCGACGTGCAGGACGTCGAAGAACCAGGGTCGCAGCTCGGCCTCCCAGTCGGCCTCGTCCTCGCGGCCGAAGCGGCTCATCGTGTCCTGGAACGCAGCGGGGCGACCGTCCTCGCCGAGCGAGAGCGTCTCGCCGTCGAGCACGACCGAGTCGACCGGGAGGGAGCGCGCCACCTCGACCACCTCGGGGAGGCGACCGGTCACGTCGTTGAGGTTCCGGGTGAAGACCCGGACGTCGTCGCCCTGGCGGTGCACCTGGACCCGGGCGCCGTCGAGCTTCCACTCGACCGAGACCAGGCCGAGATCGGCGACGGCCGCAGCGAGGTCCTCGGCGGTCGAGGCGAGCATCGGCTGCACGCCGTGGAGGACCCGCAGCCGCACGGCGGCGAGCCCGTCGACCCCCTCGGTCAGGGCGATGCGGGCGGCCCGGCCGAGGTCGCCGCCGAGCATGGCGGCCCGACGCACCCTCGCCGCCGGCACGCCGGCGGCCTTGGCGACCGCATCGGCCACGATCCCCGCGAGCGCGCCCTGGCGCAGCTCGCCGACCAGCAGGCGGCCGATGAACTCGGCCTCGTCGGCGGTCGCCCGGCCGAACAGCTCCGCGAGCTGCTCCGCCCGGGCCCCGGCCGACCCGGCGCCGGTCGTGGCCTGGAGGCGGGTGAGCGCAGCGTCGAGCTCGCCGATCGAGAGGCTCGCCTCGGCCGCCGGATCGGCCTCGACGCCGCTGACCGTTCGCCAGCCGACGCCGATGCGGCCCTGGCGGGCCTCGCCGGAGAGGAAGCCGACGGCCGGCTCGATCTCGACGACGTCGAGCCCGCGGAGCAGCTCGGCCAACGCCGCCGTCTTCTCGCCCCGCTTGGAGGTGGCGGCGACAGCGATCGACGTGGCGACGAGGCGGTCCAACAGCACGCCGCCCATGGTCGCATCCGGCTGTGGCAGTCGCCGCTCGCTCCGGCGTCACTCCAGGGGCGGGTCCTCGCAGCCGCCGGTCCCGCCGCCGGGTCCGAGGTCGCCCCGGAAGGTGGTCGGGTCGATGTAGCCCGATCCCGGGTCGTCGGTCGCGAGGAACCGCTCGATCGCCCGGGCCAACGCCTCGGCCTCGAGGTCGAGGACGGCCGGGTCCTCCAGGAGCGCCTCCTCGCTCGGGTTCGACAGGTACATCGCCTCGGTCAGCACCGTGTCGACGCCCGTCGGGCGGCGCAGCACGCCGTAGAGGTCCTCGTCGTCGCGGTTGAGCCGGTACGACACGCCGTGGAGGGGTCCGCCGACCCAGGTCGCGTCGAGCGGTTCGAACGCCGCCATCAGCTCCTCGAAGACGATCCCGCCGAGGCGGCGCGACCCCTCGGAGAACGACTGGTGGAAGACCTCGACGCC
The DNA here is from genome assembly GCA_039818945.1 of Actinomycetota bacterium. Taxonomy (GTDB): domain Bacteria; phylum Actinomycetota; class Acidimicrobiia; order Acidimicrobiales; family Poriferisodalaceae; genus JBCBSZ01. The sequence continues at coordinate 1,462 of JBCBSZ010000045.1, read as the reverse complement.
GGGTGCGTCGAACACGGCCGTCTCGCCGCCGTTGTGGTGGACGGAGATGAAGACGTCGGGCTCGATGGCGCTGGCCAGCTCGGCGCGGGAGATCACCGCGATCCGGTAGTCGGCCGGACGGGTGAGGGCGGAGTCGATGCCGCGCTCGGCGAGCGCGACCTGGAGCCGGCGGGCCACGTCGAGGTTGAGGTCGGCCTCCTGGAGCCCGCCCGCACCGACCGCGCCCGGCTCGTCGTCACCACCGTGGCCGGGGTCGATCAGGACGGTCACGCGGTGGATCGGTTCGCCGTCGGCGATCACGGCCTCGGCGTGGCAGGGCGTGCCGACGATCCAGGCCCCCGGGCCGCCGCCGCGGATCGGGACGACGACCCCGGTCGGGGTGACGAGTGCCCGGGGCGGACCGACCGGCTCGGTCGTGGTGGTCGTCGACGGGGCGGCGACGATCGGGACCGGAGCGGTGGTCGTGGTGGCGATCGACGACGAGGTCGCCGGGACCTCGGCCTCGGCGGAGGTGTCGAGCACCGAGCAGGCCGAGGCGAGGAGCGCCACGACCGCGGCGAGGGCGGTGCTGCGAGCGACCGTCACGCCCGCCAGTGTGGCCCAGGCGCTGCCCGGGTCACCGCTCACCCGGCGTGTTCGATGGCCTCGTCGATCAGCCCGGCCCAGAGCTCCTCGTCGATCTCGGGGACGTGGAGCCAGGCCCGGAAGACCTTGCCGTTGGGGGAGAAGGAACGGCCCGTGCCCGACTCGACGAGCTCGGTGACGCGCTCCGGGGCGAGCTTCACGACGAGGCCGTCCCACTTCGTCGTCACCATCGCGACGAAGTCGCCGTCCCGCCGCAGGCAGCGGGTACCCATCATCGTCCCCTCGCTGACCGCCCCGCCGGCGATCCTCGGTGCGGCGAGGTCCCAGAACGTCTCGTCGGCGGCCGTGCTCACGACGCCGCCTCGATGTGGGTCACGAGCCAGCGGTGCAGGTCGACGAAGTCGCCGAGCAGCTTCGCCGTCTCGTCGGCGAACGCCCCGACCCCCTCGACGGCGGGGAGGTCGTGCAGCTTCCGGACCTGGAGGCCGCCGGTGCGCCGGAGCAGCTCGGCCCGCGGGTGGTCGGCGTCGTGCGGCCTGGGCACCTTGGCCAACAGGTCCCCGGCGACCTCGCAGCCGCCGGCCGCCAGCGCGTCGAGGATCGTCGCGACCTCGGCACCGGCGTCGGCCGCGACCGCGGTCCGCCATCGATCCCGCAGCGCACCGCTGAGCGGCACGCCGCTGGCCAGCCCGATGCCGTCGGTGCCCAGCCGGACGAAGAGGGTCGGCGCCGTCTGCTTCTTCGCCCCCTCCCAGAAGCGGAGCAGGACGTGGTCCTTGTACGCCGGAGCGTCGGGCCCGGCGAAGCGCTGATCGGTGTTGATCGGCGAGATCGAGCCCCGCACCGTCGGCTCGGACACGATCCCGGCGGAGACGCT
>JBCBSZ010000044.1:0-46132 GCA_039818945.1 Actinomycetota bacterium | reverse complement strand
CGGGTCCTCGGCTCAAGCGACGTCGGAGGCGGCCCGCACGACGAGCCACTGACCGGTGTGCCACCAGGCCGTGAGCCTGGTCGCACGCCACCTGGAGGAGGCCGGCATCGCCACCGTCGTGGTCGGGAGCGCCCGCGACATCGTCGAGCACTGCGCGGTGCCCCGGTTCTGCTTCACGGACTTCCCGCTGGGCAACCCCTGCGGGAAACCCGGCGACGCCGACATGCAGCGCTCGATCGTGGGCGCGGCCCTCGATCTGGTCGAGTCGGCGACCATGCCGATGACCACGGTGCAGACGCCGCACCGGTGGGACGAGACCGGCGCCTGGCGGACGAACTTCATGCTGGTCGACGAGACCACCGTCGACGACCTGCGCCGCCGCGGAGAGGAGCGCCGCGCCCGCCAGGACGCCCGGCGGGCGCGCACAGCTTCGGGGTAGGGTGACCGGGTCGATCGAACACCTGTTCGATCCCCGATCGGTGGGAGGCCCGATGCAGATCTTCGTAGCGACCCGACGGACCCAGGGCGACGTCGAGCACGATCGCTGGGGCGCGGTCGAGGGCGAGCTGGCGACCTTTCCGCTCGGCGCCGAGAGCGAGCGGCACGGCGACCGGGCGATGGTCGGCGTGGCCAGTCGTCGTCCGACCACGACCTTCGAGGTGGTGGAGCTCGAGCACCTCGATCTCGACACCTACCGCGAGCTGCTGATCGACGGCTGGCGCAGCGCCGGCGTCCCCGTCGACGACGACGAGCCGGTCCGCTCGGTCGCCGACGCGCTCGTCAACGAGTTGGCCCGCATCGCCGACGAGCTGCCGATCGGCACCGTGCTGGGCCGGGAGGGTCAGTGGCTCGTCGTGCGGGCCGCCTCCGACGTCGCTTGAGCCGAGGACCCGAGGCGGACGGGCCGATCGAGCAGCCACGAGGTCCCCAGCAGCAGACCCATCACGAGCGCGCCGACGATCCAGACGCCGCCGCCGGTCACGTCGTAGAGCGGCGCCGCGGTGAGCGCGCCGATCGCGGCGGCGCCCGAGCCGGCCGCCTCGGCGAGACCTTGGGCCGACGCGGCGTGCTCGTCCGATGCGGCCTCGGCCACGGCCGCCTGACTGCCCGGTGACTCGACCGCCTCGAAGAGCCCGTGGACGGCGGCGAGCAGGATGAGCACGGGGATCACCGAGGTCAGCGAGTAGCTCGCCATCAGCGGGACGGTGATGAGCCCGGCGACCAGCGACGCCCATCGCGCCCCGTTGCGGTCGCTGAATCGGCCGCCCCAGGGCGCGACCACGATCATCGGCAGCGCGAAGATCGTCAAGGACAGCCCGATCACGAGCGTCGACGCGCCCCGGTCGGAGAAGTACACGGCCCACACCGGCTCGAAGACGCCGATCGAGTACCGGAACGAGACGACGACGAGGACGGCGGCGATCACCCGCCGGTCTCGCAGGAGCATGCGGACGACCCGTCGCTCGCCGTCCGGCGCCGGTTCGCCCGGGACGGGGATGCGCCAGACCACCGCGGACAGGGCGAGGATGACCGCGCCGATCACGGCGAAGGGCAGGCGGACGTCACCGATCGCCGCGAGCGCGGCCGCGACCGGCGGCCCGAAGACGAAGCCGAACAGGTAGGCGCCGTAGAGCAGGCCGAGCCGCTCGGCCCGTCCGGTGGTGGCCTGCACGATCACGGCCCGGCGGGCGGCCGGGAGGAACAGCCCGGTCCCGGCACCGAGGAGCGCTCGGGCGGCGACGAGCTGCCACAGCTCGGTCGCCGCCGCCGTCCAGAGCATGGCGAGGCCGGAGAGGACGGCCCCGCCGATCATCATCGCCGTCCCCCAGCCCCGGTCGGCCTGACGGGCGATCGTGAGCTGGACGACGAGGATCGTCAGGAAGGCTGCGGCGGCGATGATCCCGAGTCCGCCGGTGGGCAGATCGTGACGGTCGCGGAGCTCGGCGAGCAACGAGAACACCGCACCGTTCCCCAACGACATGACCGCCGACGCCCCGTAGAGCAGGTACAGCGTGGGCGCGCTGCGGTCGGACACCTCGGTCGCCATCGCTGCACCGTAGCCACACCGGGGCCCGCCGACCCGACTCACTTCGCGGAGGAAGTCGCCGATGGTTGCTGGATGACCCTCGATCGAGATCGACTCGTCGCCGCGGCGTCCCTCCTGGTCGCGGCGTGCGTGGCCGCGTCGACGGCGACCGTCCCCGGCGTCGCCGCAGCCCTCGGTCTCTCCGTGGCGGCCGGGCTCGTGGGCGGTGGCCTCGACGGCCAGGGCCGGCTCCTGTACCCCGCTCCCCTCGTGGCGCCCGTGGTGGCCGCGAGCGCCGAGGGAGCCGCCTGGGCCGCCGGGGTGCTCGTCGCGCCCCTGCTCGTGCACGTCGCGATCGCCGGCCACCGTCGACCGCTCCTCGCCGTCGTCGTCTCCGGCTCCGCGAGCGTCGTCCTCCTCGACGGGGCCGATCGCCGGGGCGGCGCGCTCGCGCTCCTCGCCGTCGTGCTCGCGGCCGAGCTGGTCCTCCGGGTGCAACGACACCTCCACGAGGAGGGCCGGGAGCAACGCCACAAGGCCGACGAGCTGGGCACGCTGCTGCACGTGACCGACGTGTTGGCCGCGCTCGACGACGACGATCGAGCCGCCGAGGCGATCGGCGGGCTGGGCATCGAGATCCTGGGTGGTGTCGCCGCCGCCGTCCTGGTTCGCCACGAAGGCCTCCAGCTCCTCTGGTCCGGCGGCGAGCCCGAGCTCGGCGGCGGGGCGCTCGAGGGCGCCGTGCGCCGCGTCGCGACCAGGGCGATCGGCGCAGCACGACCGGTGCTGGCCTCCGACGACCTGATCGAGGCGTCGGGGCTCGCCGCGCTCCACGCCGTGCCGCTGGTCGCCTCGGGCCGACCGATCGCCGTCGTGGTCGTGGCGCAGGACCGGGAGCCGACCGAGGACGACGAGCTCTCGGTCGCCGTCTTCGCCGAGCACGGCGGCCGGGCGCTGGAGCGGATCCTCTCGCTCCAGCGCATCGCCGACGCTGCGCTCCGCGACCCCCTGACCGGTGTGGCCAACCGCCGGGCGCTGGACGCGCTGCTCCGCCAACTGCGACCCGGTGACGCGATCGCGCTCCTCGACCTCGACCACTTCAAGGCGATCAACGACGCCGATGGCCACGTGGCGGGCGATCAGGTCCTCGTCACCTTCGCCCGGCACCTGCGTCGCTCGACGGGAGCCCACGACGTCGTCGGGCGCTGGGGCGGCGAGGAGTTCCTGATCGTCCTGCGCGGCGCGCACCACCAGGCGCTCGACCGGGTCGAGGCGATCGCCGAGTCCTGGCGGGAGACCTCGCCTCGCACGACGTTCTCCGCCGGCGTCGCGCTCTCCGGCCGCGGCATCACGCCCGACCGCCTCCTGGCAGAGGCCGACCTCGCGCTCTACCGCGCCAAGCGCGCCGGCCGCGACGAGGTGTGCCTCCACGGCGACCTCGAGGAGCTGGTCGAGGGCACCCCGTCGGGTTCGGCTCAGAATCATGACAACTGATGTCAGAGATCGGTTCGTACGGTGCGGGACATGCACGAGACGACGATCGACATCGATGCCACCCCCGACGCGGTCTGGGCCGTCCTGGGGGACGTGACCTCCTGGCCGAGCTGGGACTCCGGCGTGACCTCGGTGGAGGGCGCCCTCGCGCTCGGCCAGAAGCTGACCGTCGCCGTCGCCGCCAACCCGGGCCGGGCCTTCCCGCTGAAGGTCGCCGAGCTCGATCCGCCGCACCGCATGGTGTGGACGGGCGGCATGCCGCTGGGGCTGTTCCGCGGTGAGCGGACCTACACGGTCGACGACCTCGGCGATGGCCGGTCCCGGTTCCGGATGGCCGAGCGCTTCTCCGGCCCGCTGGCCCGGATCATCACCAAGCGCATTCCCGACCTCCAGCCGTCGTTCGACCAGTTCTCGGCGGGCCTCAAGGCCCGGGTCGAGGGTTGAGCCCGCTCACCCCTGGCGGGCCTGGGCGATCAGATCCTGCTTGAGCTGCCACAGCTCCGGGGTGAGCGACACGTGGTACTCGTGCGGGTTCACGAGCCGGCGCACGCCGGGATCGAGGCGCTCGACATCGCGACGATGGCGTTCGCGCAGCTCGTCGAGCGGAACCCGGTCCTGCACTCTGGTGCCCTCGGAGAACGCCGGCTCCAGCAGACGCTCGATGCCGGACAGCTCGCTGCGGGCCAGGCTCCGCCGGGTGCCGACGAGGATCGGGTGGCGCAGCACGAGTGGGTCGGTCGCCTCCACGTCCTGACCGGCGATGGCGAGCAGGTCCGCCGTCGCCCGGCCCCGCTCGTCGTACAGCCGGTACACGTCCTTGTCACCCGGGTTCTGCGTCTTCGTCGGCGACTCCGAGATCTTGATCGCCGGCTGCCACGCCCCGTCGTGTTGCACCGCGGTCAGCTTGTAGACGCCGTCGAGGTAGGGCTGGCCGTCCGAGGTGGCCACCTTCGAACCGACACCGAACGCGAGGCGGCTCACGACCGACACCGAGTCGACGCCGTAGCGGGGTGCCTCGGAGTCGATCTGGGCGAGGATCTGGAGCATCGCCAGCTCGTCGAGGCTGCTCGAGAGGACGATCGCCACGTCGGGGAATCCGGCGTCGTCGAGCAACCGGGCAGCCTGGATCGTCAGGTAGGCGAGGTCGCCCGAGTCGAGTCGGATGCCGACCGGCTCGTGTCCCCGGCTGCGCAGCTCGTCGAAGACGACGATCGCGTTGGGGACGCCGCTGCGCAGCGTGTCGATGGTGTCGACCAGCAACAGGCACTCGTCCGGGTAGACGTCGGCGTAGGCGCGGAAGGCGCCGAGCTCTCCCTCGCCGAGCGCCATGAAGGCCTGGACCATGCTGTGGGCGTGGGTCCCGCGAGGGTCGAGGTCGAGCTGGTGGGAGATGCCGACGTTGGACGAGCCCACCGCACCGCCGATCAGGGCCGCTCGCGAGGCCGCGTTGGCGCCCCAACCCGGCGCACGGCGGAGCCCGAACTCGAGCACCGGTCGACCGCGCGCGGCCTCGACCACCCGGCTGGCCTTGGTGGCCACGAGGGTGGGGTAGTTCAGCTGGTTGAGCAGCGCCGTCTCCATGATCTGCCCGACGGCGAGCGGACCCCGGACGACCGTCATGGGCACGTTCGCGTGCACGACCCGTCCCTCTGGCACGGCGGTGATGCTCACCGATTCGAAGCCGCCGTCTCGCGACAGCCAGTCGAGGAACGCCTCGTCGAAGCGCCGGGCGCCGGTGCGGTCGGTCTGTGCCCGCAGCGCATCGAGCTCGGCGTCGGTCGGTCGGGTCTCCGCGACCCAGTCGAGGAACGGCTCGAGACCGGCGGCCACGCAGTATCCCGCCGAGTGGCCGCCGTAGTCGGGGCAGCGCCGGGTGAAGTGCTCGAACTGCGCGGGCTGCTCGTGCATCCCGAGGCGGTGGTAGAGCTGCGCCATCGTCAACTGGTACTGGTCGGTGAACAGCAGCCCCTCGGCGATGGCTCGGTTGCGGCCCCGGAGATCGGTCACGGCGGAGAGCTTCGCCGATCGGGCCCCCGCACAGCGACCGCGATCCGTCGCGCCCGCCGGCCGGGGTCCGCCATGACACACTGACCCGGCTGCGGAACGTCTGCGGCTCGTCTCGACCGGGAGTCGCGACCTCTCCGATGTCCTCGCTGACCGCCGCCGGGCTGATCGTGGCCACGATCGCGGTCGCGCTCGTCGGCGCCGCCGCGATCGGCCGCCGTCACGAGTGCTCGAGCGAGACGCGCATCGCCGTCTCCCGGTCCCTGTTCCCGTCGACCGACGAGCGGCACCTGGTGCGCATGTCCGCCTTCATGGGGCTGTCGGTGACGATCGCCGTGATGGGCATCAGCGCCAACTCGGCCGCGGTCGTCATCGGCGCCATGCTCCTCGCTCCGCTCACCACGCCGCTCATGGGGGTGGCCGTGGCCATCACGATGGGCTGGCGCCAACGCGCGCTCTCGGCGATCGGCGTCACGCTGCTCCTCACGGCGCTGGGCCTGGGCATCGCCATCGCGCTCGCCGCGCTGATCCCACAGATCGGCCTCACCGACGAGCTGGTGTCCCGCACCTCGCCGGACCTGCGCGACCTGGTCGTGGCGCTGGCCGCCGGGGGCGCCGGGGCGTACGCGACGATCCGCTCGGACCTCTCGGCGACCCTGCCGGGCGTCGCCGTGGCGGTCGCGCTGGTCCCGCCGCTCGCCAGCGCCGGCATCGCCTTCCACCTCGGCCGGTACTCGCTCGCCAGCGGCGCCATGCTCCTCTACGGGGCCAACCTCGTCGCCATCGTGCTCGCATCGATCACCGTGCTGCTCGCCGTGGGGTTCGTCCCGTCTCGCCGCCTGCAGGACACCTCCCCGCGCGTCGCGTTCGCCTCCTTCTCGGTCGTGGTCGGGTGCGCGGTCGTGTCGGTGCCGCTGATCTCCCGGACCGTCGAGCTCTCCTCCGACGCGGCGACCCGCCGCGATGTCACGGCCGCGGTCGAGGACTGGCTCGACGAGGCGGAGGGCCTGGAGCTCGTGAACCTGGGTCTCGACGGTTCCACGGTCGAGCTCGAGCTCGCCGGCGAGACCGAGCCGCCGCGACCCTCGAGCCTCGCCCAGCGCCTCGTGCCGACCCTCGGCGAGGACGCGCGAGTCGAGGTGGCGTGGTCCTCGCGCTCCACCGGTGCCGCCGGCGACGAGATCGTCTCGACGGCCGCCGGCTTCGACCTCGACGAGGTCCGCACCGTCGTCGACGAGTGGGCGGAGACGGCGGGGGCGGACCTCACCGCGCTGGAGGTCGACGGGTTCCTCGTCTCCGTCGCGCTGGCCGGCGAGGGTGACCCCCCGCTGGCGGTCGATCTCGCCGACCAGCTGGCCGCCGAGCTCGGCAGCCCGGCCCAGGTCGAGCTGGCCTGGTCCCAGCGTCAGGCGCAGCGGGCTCGGACCGGTGACCTGCCGCCGGCCCCGGAGCCGGGCGACCTGGCCCGGGCCGCGGCAGCGGACTGGTCGGCGCGCAACGGCGTCGAGGTGGTCGAGCTCAGCTACAGCGCGTTGCGCGACCCCGTCCGCACCACGTTGGTCCTGCGGGGATCGACTGCCCCGGGCGAAGGGGCGCTCGACCAGCTGGCCGACGACATCTCCGCTGCCGTCGGGCAGGACGTCGAGGTCGTGGCCCGCTTCGCGCCGATCCTCTCCCTGCCGATCCCCGAGGTCGAGCCGGACCCGACCGAGCTCACCGAGGAGGAGGTCCGCCGCGCCGTCGAGCGCCGCGGCGTCACCGTGGTGTCGATCCGGGCCGACTCCAGCACCGGTGTGGTGTCGATGGTCGTGACCGACGAGGCCGCAGAGGCCGTCCTGGCAGCCGCGGCACGCGACGTCGCTCCCAACTGGACCTTCGACATCGTCCGGGTGGCGATCGCCACCACGACCACGACCGAGGTCCTCATCGACGACGAGTCGTAGCGCGCGAGTTGGGGACACGGAGCCGGGACCTGCCCACCGGGCGGAGGTTCGGCCGAGGTCCCGACCCCGTGTTCGGTGCTGTGGGGCAGCACGCAGAACTCTTGGCACTGCGGACCGATCCGTTTCGCGAACACGCGGAACTTTTTCGTAACGCCGTCGACGCTCGTGGAAAGCCCCCGTGAGACCGACCGAGGAAAGGACCGTGTTGTGGGGCACTCGAGGTGGAGCAAGGTCGTCGCGGCGTTCGTCGTCGTCGTGGGGGCGACGCTGATCGGCACGACAGCGGGCGGAGCTGCGGAGCGGGTCGCGGACGAGCGGCTCGTCCCGAACGAGGGCGAGGAGCACTGCGTCGCCCACGCCTCCGGCGTGGACGAGAACGGCGAGTTGATCGTGTCCGAGCCGGTGTGCGGGTCCGACCTGTTGGTGTCGGCGCTCGTCAACTCGTCGGCGATGGCATTCGGCCCGACCTACACGATCGGGCGCCACTACACCGGGCTGAACTACACGGGATCGTCGATCACGATCACCGGCTCGGTGCCGTGCGGCGGCGGGGTGTGGAAGCCGTCGGGGTCGTGGAACAACAACATCGAGTCGTCGCGGCACTACTGCGGGGGCTCGCCGACGCGGTTCTACAACTCGTCGAGCTGCTCGGGTTCGTCGACGGCCATCTACAGCAGCACGTCCACCCTCGGCTGGATGAACAACCTGACGAGCTGCGTGCGCTACGGATGAGGCCGGCGCCCGCCGCGTCGGGCGGGGGTCCGCTCCTGGCGTTCCGGACGGAATCGAGGTTTCCGTGCAACGCTGGGGTGGTCGTGAGCGAAGAGCAGCGGGACGACCGCCCACAGCGCGGCTCCGTCCCGTCCGGTGGTGCCACCGATCGATCCCGGCGACGGGCGATCGGTGACCCCCGGACCGACCAGGAGCTGCTCCTCGCGAGCGGCGTGGACCCCGAGGCGTTCGGTGAGCTGTATCGACGACACATCAACGGAGTGGCCGGGTACTTCGGGCGCCGCGTCCTCGATCCGCACGTCACCGCCGAGCTCGCCGCGGAGACCTTCGCCCAGGCCCTGGCCGGCCGCGACCGCTTCGATCCGGCGCGCGGCGAGGTCCGGGCCTGGATCTTCGGCATCGCGGCCAACCAGCTGCGGCGCTACTGGCGGACCCGCCGCATCGACCAGTCCGCCCGGCGGCGCCTCGGCATCGACACGGCGGTCGATCAGGCCAGCGTCGATGCGCTGGGCCAGGTCATCGACCGCATCGACGCCAGTGGCCTCGTCGAGCTCCTCGACGAGCTGCCCCGCCGCCAACGGGCGGCGGTCCGCCTCCGCGTGGTGGAGCGGGCGGACTACGCCGACATCGCGGCCCAGCTCGGCGTCAAGGAAGGCGCCGTTCGGGTCCTCGTGCACCGCGGCCTGCGTCGGCTGGCCGGTCTCCACGAGCGCCGACAGGCGACGCGGGGAGGGGTCTGACCGATGACGTCACCTCGCTACCCGCAGCCGCCCGATCCCGACGACGATCTCGACCTCGCCGGGATCGAGTACTTCGACCGCGTCGGTGCCGATCTCGTGTCGGCGGCCGGTCAGCGGGGCGAGGCCCGCCGTCCGCTCCGTCCGGTCTGGGCCCGTCCGGCGATGCTGACCGGGGTGGCTGCGGCCGTGTTGGTGCTGGGGTTCGTCGGGCTCCAGCTCGTCGCGACCGACGACGCCGTCGAGGCCATCGACGTCCAACGGCTCGAGGACCGCACGGTGATCACGATCGACGAGCTGATCGACGATCCCCGGGCCGTCGAGGCCGAGCTGTCCGCAGCCGGTGTGGCCACCGCCGTCGTCGGGCGGCTCGCGCCGCCGGATCGGGTCGGCGAGCTCGTGGCCGTCGACACCGTCGGTGGCGAGGGCGGCCCGGAGGTGACCGCGGAGTTCGTGGACGGCGATCGGATCGTCGATGTGGTCGTCGTACCGGCTGGGTTCAGCGGGACGCTGGAGCTGGTGGTCGGTGTCGCCGCGACGAACGACCTGGGGCTCGTCTACGGCGGCCCACCCGCCGACTGCGAGCGGCTCGTGCTGCGACCGGTCTCGGAGGTCATCGACGAGCTCCGCGAGCTCGACGTGGCCTTGGAATGGACGCGGGCCACGGTCGGCGGCATCGAGTCGGTCGGCGAGGAGCAGGTTCCACCGACCGACGTCGTCATCGACCTGTTCGCCGTGTCCGACGGGCGCATGATGGTGACCACGACCGACGACCCGGAGATGAACCTGATGGCGGTCCCTCCGTGCGAGGGGTAGGCCACGCAGGCGGGCGGACGAACGAGGCCCTCGCCGGTTCGCTTCAGTAGCGTCTGGCGCCGTGGCGGCGATCGCGGTCGAGTTCCTGGACGAGTCCTACGTCGTCGAGCCCGACGAGGTGTTCCGCTTCGGTCGCAACGGCGATCTCGTGCTCGACGACGCCAACCCCTACATGCACCGCACGGTCGGGACCATCGCCCGGACCGGCTCGGTCTGGGTGATCCAGAACGTGGGCCGCACGACCGAGCTGACCATCACGACCTCCTCGGGAAAGCGGACCGAGCTGCCGTCGGGCGGCACGGAGGCGCTGCTCGACGACACGATCGACGTGCAGTTCTCCTCGGGCCCGTCGCGATACGGCTTCCGGATCCGGATGGTCGAACCGCCGGAGCTCCCCGAGCCGCCCACCGTCTCCGCCCAGCAGACGGCGACCACCGACTTCGGGGTCGTGTCGCTCAACGAGGAGCAGCGCAAGATGTTGGCCGCGTTCGCCGAGCCGCGCCTGCGCGAGGGCCCGGGCACCCGTACGCCGGTACCGGCGAACGCCGCGGTGGCCGCCCGGCTCGGGTGGTCGGCCAAGAAGCTCGATCGCAAGCTCGACTACCTCTGCCGTCGCCTCACCGAGCGCGGGGTCCGCGGGCTCCGGGGCCAGCCCGGCGACGAGGCGGTCGACCGCCGTCAACGCCTCGTCGACCACGTCGTGCTGGCCGGGCTCGTCACGAGCGTTGATCTCGAGTTGCTCGATCCGTGAGCGCTCGGCTGCGCACGCTGTGGGGTGCACCCCCGATGTCCAGCCTGGTCAGGCTGGGGTAGTACGTGGATCCGGGACGAGCACAGGAAGGACCGCCGACATGACCACGGCCGACGAGTGGAGCGAGATCGGGCTCGCCGACGTCGAGCAGATCGGCCGTGGCGGGTTCGGCGTCGTCTACAAGGCGGTCGAGAGCGATCTGGGACGGACGGTCGCCGTCAAGGTGCTGCCGGGTGAGCTCGACGAGCGCTCGCGTGACCGCTTCGACCGCGAGCGGCGGGCGATGGCCGTGCTGTCGGACCATCCGCACATCGTCCCGATCTTCCGCTCGGGGTTCATGGCCAACGGTCAGCCCTATCTGGTGATGGAGCACGTGTCGGGCGGCTCGATGGCCGACCGACTCGAGTCCGGACCGGTGCCGTGGCAGCAGGTCGTGCGGCTCGGCGTCGAGCTCGCAGGAGCGCTGGAGACGGCGCACCGCAGCGGCGTGCTGCACCGCGACGTGAAGCCGGGCAACATCCTGCTCTCCGCCCTCGGTTCGGCGAAGCTCGCCGATTTCGGCATCGCCCGCCTCCACGGAGCCCCCGAGACGCGGAGCGCCTCGGTGACGGCGAGCGTGGCGCACGCACCGCCCGAGGTCGTCGCCGGGCAACGCCCCGACCAGCGCTCCGACACCTACTCGCTCGCCTCGACGTTGTTCGAGCTGCTCACCGGCAGCCCGCCGTTCGTCCGCCCGACCGACGAGTCGCTCGTTCCGGTGCTCGCCCGCATCGCCCAGGACCCGGTGCCCGACCTCCGCGATCGGGGCGTGCCCGCCTCGGTGTGCCAGGCGCTCGAGCAGGGCATGGCGAAGGACCCGTCGGACCGACCCCAACAGGTCGCCGATCTCGGTCGGAGCCTCCAGATGGCCGAACGCGACGAGGGGCTCCCGGTCAGCGAGCTGCTGGTCGTCGGCGAGGCCGCGGCGCTGCCCAGCGACTCCGACCTCACCACCGACCTCGGTTCGATCGAGGCGGTGCCGACGCTGCCGCCGACCACCGGGTCGACCCCGTCGGTCACCGGGCTGGCCGGCACCTCGCTCCCCACACCGACGAGCCAGACCGCTGGCGACGACGAGGCCCCGACCACGCCCCAGCCGGTCGCCCGGCCCGAACCGGCCGAGCCGGTCACCGCGCCGCAGCCCGTCGCCGCGACGGAGACGCCGTTCTGGAAGCGCCCGGCGGTGCTCGCCGGTGCGGCCGGCGCCGTCCTCGTCGTGGTCATCGGTCTGGCGGTCAGCGCCGGCGGCGGTGGGGGCGGCGAGGACGACGACGACGAGGACCTCGGGCTCGGGACGGTCACGACCGCCGGCACCGACCCCGGGCCGACCACCACCCCGGACACGGTCATCACGACGCCCGACACGGTCGTCACGACACCACCCGACACCGGCCCGCTGCCGACCCAACCTCCGCCGACCGAACCCCCACCGACCACACCGACCCTGCCCGACCGCACCCCGCCCGACCTCGGCGGCCTCTTCGGCGGTGGTGGCACCGTGGACACCACGCCGGCGCCACCGCCCGGCGGCACCGTTCGCGTCACCGACGACACGGGCGCGATCTCCCTCGAGGTGCCCACCGCCTGGTCCGACGTGTCCGGCGCCGTCGCCGACGGCGCGGCCAGCTTGATCGCCGCGCCCAACATCGACGGGGCGCTCAACACCTTCACGACGCCGGGGATCCTGATCCAGATCGATCAGCTCCAGCCAGGACTGACCGTCGACGGACTGCTCGATCTGTTCGCCGCGGAGACCGAGGGCTGCGTGAGCGGCGGGCGACAGCCGTTCGCCCTCGGCGACTTCGCCGGGCAGTACGAGCTCTTCGGCAGCTGTGATGGCACCATCACGGTCATCTCGACCGTCGTCATGTTCGACAACATCAGCTCGACCGCCATGTTGATCGTGTCGCAGGCCGTCGCACCCGAGGACATCGGCGCGATCGGCGTCGCCCTCGAGACCCTCGTCGTCAACGCCTCCCTGGTGCCATGAGTGACGCTGACCTGACCCGCGTGATCCGGCCGGGCCGGACCGACCCACCGCCGGCCGATCCCTCCTCGAAGGGTGATCTGACCGACGAGCTGCTCGGGTCCTCGGTCTGGACCGACGACATGTTCGAGCGGGCGGGCATCCCGATCGTCGAGCAGACACGGCTCCTCTCGGTCGGCGGCGGCCTGGGCTCCTTCGCCCTCGTCGACACCCTGCGCATCGCCGGGGTGCCCACGTCCGAGATGCGGGTCATCACCAACCTCGAGCGGCCGTCGGCCACCTACCGCTACCTCGCCGGCAACTCGCAGATCCCCGAGCACGAGCGGCTCCGCTCCGACGCCGGGTCGGTGATGGACAACATCTGGGGCTTCCCCAGCTACGCGTGGCGCGAGAGCAGAGAGGCCCGCTCGATGCGCGAGCGGATCGCTCCGCTGTGGAACGTGTTCGCCGAACCGCTCGGCATCGACTACTGGACGCCACGGGCCGGCGACGTCTACGACGGCGTCGACCGCGAGGCGGAGCGCATCGGGTGGGCCGACGTGCTCGTCCCCGGGCTCGTGCGCATGGTCCGCCGGCATCGAGACGGCGGTTTCGTCGCGCTCTACGCCCCCGAGGGCAGCACCGGCGGGGACCGTCGAGCCGTGCGGGCCGATCACGTCCACATCGCCGTCGGCTACCCGGGCATCAAGTTCCTGCCCGACCTCCAGGCGTATCGCGAGCAGCACAGCGACTTCTCGCGGGTGGTCAACGCCTACGAGCCGCACGATCACGTCTACGCCGAGCTCCGGGCCACCCCGGCGACCGTGCTCGTGCGTGGCAGCGGCATCGTCGGCTCCCGCGTCCTGCAGCGCCTGCTCGACGACCGCGACAACGGCTCGGCCGACACGACCGTGATCCACCTCTTCCGCAACTACGTCGACGGCCCCCAGGGCGACAAGGCCACCTACCGCCGACCCGGTGGCGACGGCTTCGCCTACCAGGGCTTCAACTTCCCGAAGTCGGCCTGGGGCGGTCAGCTCAAGGACCGCCTGGAGTCGCTCGAGGGGCCGGAGCGCGCCGAGCTGCTGCGCACGATGGGCGGCACCAACACCCCGAAGCGCAAGGCGTGGCAGGAGCAGCTCACCCGGGCCCGCGCCGCCAACGCGTATCGGCAGATCACCGGGCAGGTCACCGCGGTGCGCCAGGGCGCCGACCAGACGGTGGTCACCGAGGTGCGCACCACCAACGGCAACCTCGAGCTCGCCGCCAACTTCGTGATCGACGCCACCGGGCTCGAGGCTGACATCGGCGAGCACCGGGTGCTGGCCGACCTGCTCGACCACACCGGCGCCAACCGCAACGCCCACGGCCGCCTCGACGTCGCACCGTCGTTCGAGGTGCGGGGCACCCGCAACGGCGACAGCCGGATGTACGCCAGCGGCAGCATCACCCTCGGCGGCTACTACGCCGGGGTCGACTCCTTCCTCGGCCTCCAGTACGCCGCGCTCTCGATCGCCGATGACCTCGCCGCGGCCGGCGTCGTCCCGAAGATCGGGCCGGGACGCTCGATCACCGAGTGGTGGCGCCGCATGCGAAACCGCCCACCGGCGACCAGGGGAGGCTCGCGATGACCCCGACGCTGTTCGGCCGCATCCAGACGCGGCTCGTCCTCCTGGCCACGTTGGGCGTCGTGTGGACGCTGATCGTCGGCCCGTTCCTCCCCGCCGACGGCGAGCTGAGCGACGTGTACGGCATGGCGCTGCGAGCGCTGGCCGTCACGGCCATCCTCGGCACCGTGTTGTGGGAGCCGCTCTACCACGCGCTCCAGCAGCTCCGGTGGGAGAAGGACTGGCCGACCGCGCTCGGCCTGGTCACGGGCATCCCGGAGGGCTTCCTCGTGTGGGCGCTCGTGTTCGCCGGCGAGATGGACGGCGTCACGGCGACGACGTTCTGGATCCACTTCGGCACGACGTGGGTGCTGCTGTGGTTCGCGGCGAACGGGCCGATGCAGATCGTCTTCCTCCGCTGGCGCTACCGCGGCGGCCGGGTCTGGTGAGTCCGCCGAGGTGAACGAGCTCGACCTCGTCGCCGAGGCCGAAGCGGCCCGACGCGAGCTGGCCCAGCGCCGCGCCCGGCAGGCGCTCGCCGTCTCGGCGGCGATCACGGTCTCCTGGGCGATCTGGGTGACCGCCGCGGGGCACTGGTCCCGCGTCGCCGATCAGTGGGCGGCGTCGGTGACGATGGTCTTCGGCAGCTTCGTCGCGGGGTCGACGCCGCAGGGCGGCGGCGCGGTCGCCTTCCCGGTGTTCACGAAGGTGCTCGACGTCCCGGCCGAGGTGGCTCGCTCCTTCTCGCTCTCGATCCAGACGGTCGGCATGGGCACCGCCACCGCAGCGATCCTCATCCGTCGTCGCGTCGTGCAGTGGCGCCTCGTCGCCCTCTCGGTCCCGGCAGCGCTCGTGGCGTTCGTGATCGTGGCCTGGTTCGGCGGCGAGGGCGACGAGCCGTTCCGGCCGTCGATCGTCCCGGGCTCGTACGTGAAGGTCACCTTCACGCTCGTCCTCGCCGCGATGGCGGTGGTCGTCGTCATGGGCCGTCGCGTGCCGGTGCGCGTCATCGAGCGCGACCTCCCCGGCGGCGGCACCCGCCTCGTCGTCGCTGGCATCGTCGCCGGCGCGATCGGCGGTGCCGCCTCGGCGCTGGTCGGCTCGGGCGCCGACGTCGCCACCTACCTCCTCGTCGTCGTGCTCGTCGGCCTCGACCCCCGCATCGGCGTCCCGACCTCGGTGGTGTCGATGACCGCCGTCTCGGTGGCCGGCTTCGTCCTGCTCGGGCTCGTCGACGGCCACCTGTCGGTCGAGCTGACCGACGGGATGGTGACGGCGGTCGGCGACGTCATCCCCGAGACACCGCTCGACGCCGACCGGGCCGACCTGTTCGGGCTGTGGCTGGCCGCGGTGCCGGTCGTCGCCTGGGGAGCGCCGCTGGGCTCGGCGGTCGCGGCACGGCTCTCCGTGCGCCACCTCGTGTGGCTCGTCGTGAGCCTCGCGGTCGCCGAGACCGTCTCGACCGTCATCTTCCTCGACGAGCTGCGGACCGACGCCGGCCTGGCGCTCTACGCCGTCGTCGGCGCGATCATCGCGACCGGCGGGCTGGCGCTCGCCGTCAAGCACCGGCTCTGGCTGCTCGGCCTGCCGAGCTTCGACCGGGGCCGCACCTACCGCCGCACCGACGTCGAGATCGACGCGGACTACGCCGACCACCTCGGGGCCGCCGCCCCGGACCACGACGACCAGCCGAAGGACCCACAGCCATGAAGGGCATCGCCGACTACCGCTTCCTCGAGCTCCTGGGCGAGGGCAACCACGGCACGTTCTGGAAGGCCGAGGCCCCCGACCGGCTCGGCATCGACGCCGAGCACGTCGCGGTGAAGGTCCTCGCCCACCGCGCCACCGACGACGACGTCGCCCGCTTCGGTCGCGAGCTGCGCCACTACTCCGCCGTCATGGCGGAGGAGCTCGTCCCGCTCCTCGACGCCGGCCACCAGGACGGCCAGCTCTTCTACGCCACCCCGTGGTACCGGCGGGGCTCGCTCGACGCGGCGGTCGGGGTGCTCGACCGCGGCGAGGTCATCACGGCCATCGCCGACGCCGCCCGTGCGGCGCACGCCCTCCACGAGGCCGGCATCGCCCACCGCGACATCAAGCCGGCGAACATCACCCTCACCGACGAGGGCCGGGGTCGCCTCGGCGACCTCGGGCTCGCGCAGGCCCTCTCGCCCGGCAAGACGATCACCGGCATCGGGCCCGTCGGCGCCGTCGAGTACCTGTCACCCGAGCTCGTGCGCGGCGACCGCGCCTCGCGGACCTCCGACGTCTGGGCCCTGGGTGCCGCCATGCACCGGGCGCTCACCGGACGCTCGATGTATCCCGGCCTCCCGGCCGACCTCCTCGCCGCCCTCCGCCACGTCGTCTCGTCCCGCCCGGTCATCGACTCGCTCGCCACGGACGCCGAGGCCGAGGTGATCGCCTGGACGCTCGAGGTCGAACCGGCGAAACGACCATCGACGGCGCTGGCGCTGGCCACCCGTCTCGACGAGCTGGTGGGAGCAGCACGATGAACCTCGATCACCACGCCGCTGCGATCCACCTCGGCGACGGGACCATCGCCCGCTGGCCGGGCGCCATCGTCTGCCTCCCGCCCGCCGACGGTGCCGGGACCGCGCTCGAGCAGCTCCGCGCCAGCCTCGCCATCGGTGGCGACGACCCCGGGCCCGGCCGCATCCTCGAAGCGATCGGGGCGCTCGCCGCCGAACACCGCGTCACGCTGGCCGCGCTCGTCGCCGTCGACGCCGGCCTGCGCGCCGTCGTCGCCGGCAACGCGGAGATCGCCACGCCCGACCAGACCGTCACCGCGACGAGCGGCGAGCTGGTCGAGGTCGACCTCGGCGACCCGGCCGGGCCGCTCGTGCTGCGAGGCCTGGGCGACGGCTCGGGGCCGGTCTCCGACGAGCACGACCTGCGCGCCGGGATCGTCCCCGGCCGCGGCGTCACCGTCTCGCGGCGAGCCGACGAGCTGGACGAGCCGATGCCGACCGCCATGCACGAGCTCGTCGCGCCACCCCCACCACCTCCCCCGGCCGCTGCCGTCGCGGTCTCCGAGATCGTCGAGGCACCGACGCCGGGCAACTTCGAGGTGCTCGATCTCCTCGGCGGCACCGACGACGGTGAGCTCGCCCCCCTGCCGGTGCTGGACGCGCCCGACGTCGTCGCTCCCGAGCCGGTCGAGGACGACCAGGCCGAGCTGGTGCCGGGCATCCTGTGCTCGCGCGGCCACTTCAACAACCCCCAGGCCCGCTACTGCATGGTGTGCGGGATCTCGATGGTCCACCTGACGCACCGGGTCGTGCACCAGCCCCGTCCGACGCTGGGCTTCGCCGTCTTCGACGACGGTGCCACCTACGCCTTCGACCGGGCCTACGTCGTGGGCCGCGACCCCGAGGACGAGGCCCAGGAGCGCGACGCCGAGGCGCTGTTGCTCGACGACGCCGAGCGCACCGTGTCGCGGGCCCACGCCGAGATCCGGCCGGTCGAGTGGGACGTCGTGCTCGTGGACCTCGGGTCGACCAACGGGACCTTCGTCTGGAACCCGCCCGCCGGCCGCTGGGACCGCTTGGAGCCGGGGGCCCAGCGCCGCCTCGAGTCGGGCGCTGCCGTGTCGATCGGTCGCCGGACGTTCGTCTTCGAGTCGGTCCACCGGCTCGCTCCGCCGAGCGGCCCGACGAGCACCCCGGCGCCACCGCCCGAGCTGCGCTGAGGCCGCCCGGGGCGTGGTGATGGGGTGCGCTCCCCATTACGTCGAGCGCCGCCGTGCCGCAGAGTCGAAGGCATGGCGACCACCACGAACCACCCGAGAACCCACCACCGACCCACCCTCCTGGCCCTGCTCGTCGCGATGGCGCTGTTCGCCGTCGCCTGCGGGTCGGGCTCCTCGGCGGAGACGGCCGTCGCCGGAGCGGGCGACGACTCCACGGCCGAGAGCACCCCCGATGGCGGCGACACGACCGACACGACCGGCGGCGACCCTGGCGTCGACGGGACCGAGGCCTCGACGTCGACGACCATCACGACGGTCAGCGACCTCGACCAGGCCGTCGTCCAGATCGTCGCCCAGGGCAGCTTCATCGACCCGGAGGAGGGCCTGGTCCTCAACTCCGCCGGCGCCGGCTCCGGCTTCTTCATCGACCAGTCCGGCCTCGTCGTCACCAACAACCACGTGGTGACCGGGGCAGCGACCCTCGAGGTCTTCGTGAACGGCGAGTCCCGCAACGCCCGCCTCGTGGCGAGCTCGGAGTGCTCGGACCTCGCGGTCATCGACGTCGACGGCGAGGGCTACCCCGCCCTCGACTGGTACACCGGTACGCCGGACGTCGGCCTCGGTGTGTACGCCGCCGGCTTCCCCCTCGGCGACCCGGAGTTCACGCTCACCCGCGGCATCGTCTCCCGTGCGCAGAGCGACGGCGACACCATCTGGGCCTCGGTCGACGCGGTCCTCGAGCACGACGCCAACATCAACCCGGGGAACTCGGGCGGCCCGCTCGTCACCGAAGACGGTCAGGTCGTCGGGGTCAACTACGCCGGTCGGCGGGACACGGCGCAGTTCTTCGCCATCTCCGGCCAGGGCGCCCGCCCGATCATCGACCGCCTCGTCGCCGGCGAGCCCGTCGACTGGATCGGCATCAACGGCCAGGCGATCGTCGGCGACGACTTCTCCGGCGTCTGGGTGTCGGCCGTCGAGTCCGGTTCGCCCGCGGCTCGGGCCGGCCTCCGCTCGGGCGACATCATCACCCGCATGGAGGGCCTGGTCCTCGCCACCGACGGCACGATGGCCGACTACTGCGACGTCCTCCGCACCCGCGGGGACTCGGCGATCGCCATCGAGGTGCTCCGCCTGGAGACCTCCGAGGTGCTCGAGGGCGAGATCAACGGCTCCGAGCTGCGGCCCGCCTTCTCCTTCGCCGCCGAGCTGGAGGGCACCGAGATGGCCGCCTCCACCCCGTCGGCGACCGCCTACGAGTACACCTTCGTCACCGACGACACCGGCCTGCTCTCCATGGAGATCCCCACCGCCTGGAGCGACGTGAGCGGGGTCCCGGTCGACGACATCGCCGTCGACCTGCGAGCGGCACCGGACCTGGCCGCCTACGAGGCCAACTACGACGTGCCCGGCGTGCAGTTCACCGTCGACGCCGCACCGGAGCTGCTGAGCGCCACCCCGGAGCAGCTCGTCGGGGGCATCGACGTCTGGCGGGGCGGCTGCACGGTGCAGAGCAGCGAGCCCTACACCGACGGCCTGTACTCCGGGTACTGGGAGGCCTACTCCGGTTGCGGCGGCTCCAGCGCCGGGGCGATCCTCGTCGTCGCCCGACCGGCCGACGCGACCTACACGATCATCCTGGCCGTCCAGGTCGTGACCGACGCCGACCTCGAAGCGGCCGACCGGATCCTCGACACCTTCTTCGTGAACCTCTAGAGCGAGCTGCGCCACCTCTGGTCGCCACCGACGTGGCGCACCGTGAGCGGGGGTGCTCCCGGACCTCGTCCCCGGGAGCGCCCCCGCTCGTCTCGCGTCCGTCAGTCGTCGTAGGCGTCGTGGCGTCGCAGCCAGGCCATCGACCAGGGCAGCTCGTCCTCGTCGCGGCCCAGCGAGGTGAGATCGAGGTAGTGGTAGGTGGCGTTCAGCATGTCGAGCCCACGGCTGAACGTCTGGTAGGTCAGGAAGATGCGGCCGTCGTCGGTCCGCCGGAAGGTGCTGATGCCCGGCGCCTCCTCTCCGCCGAAGGTCTGCGTGCCGTAGTTGTACGCAGCGGTGCCGTCCTCGACCGCCTCGGCCGGGAAGCTCACCCCGAAGTCCTCGTTGAAGGTCGTGCCGTGCGAGGACCACCACGGCAGCGACCACCCCATCCGCTCCCGGTACGCCTCGAGCTCCTCGATCGGCGCCCTCGACACCAGCACGAGGGTCGTGTCGCGGTGAGCGAGGTGGACCTGCGTGCCGTCGAGGCCGTCGGCCCAGAACGAACACGACGGGCAGCCCTCCCCCCAGCCGGGGCCGAACATGAAGTGCTGGACGATCAGCTGGGAGCGGCCCTCGAACAGCTCGCCGAGGTCGCGCTGCTCCCCTCCCGGCCCGGTGAACCGGTACGCCTCGGTCACCTCGGTCCACGGCAGCTCCCTGCGCCGTCGGCTGAGCTCGTCGCGCTGACGGGTCAGCTCCTTCTCCTCGGCGAGGTGCTCGAGACGCGCGGCCGTCCAGGCGGCCCGGTCGACGACGTCGTGCATGGTGGTGCTCCCTTCGGCGAATGTAAGCGACAACTTACGCTTCGCGGGGCGAGCGATCCACCCCGATCGGGACTACCCCTCGCCCAGGGTCACCCTCGCGCCGGCCTCGTCCTCGGCCACCGGGTAGCAGGCGATGCCGACGGTGGCCGGTGGGCCCTGGTGCGAGCCGTCGCGCACGTCGAACTGGGCGCCGTGGAGCGGGCACGTGAGCAGCGAGCCCCGCAGCCGGCCCTCCGACAGCTTCGCGTCGCGGTGCGAGCAGTTGTCGACGACGGCGTGCAGCTCGCCGGCCAGACGACACACGATCACCCCGTGCTCACCGAGCTCGGGGAAGACCCGCATCCGCCCGTCGGCGAGATCGGACAGGTCGCCGAGGTCGGCGGTCTGATCGCTCATGAGCGGGGCAGCGTAGAGCACCTCGCCCGACGGCCCTAACCTGCCGCCATGAGCGAGCACGACGCCCGGCGGGCCATCACCGAGGCCCTCTACACGTACTGCCGGGGCATCGATCGCCTCGACGCCGACCTCGTCCGGGCGGCGTTCCACCCGGGCGCCGAGCTGATCGACTACGGCCCCGAGCCCATGACGATCGAACGCTTCGCCGAGTACGCCGTCGCCGCGCTGGGGCAGCGCTTCGTCGCCACGCAGCACCGTATGTCCAACCTGTCGATCGAGCTCGACGGCCCCACCGCCAAGGCCGAGGCCTACGTCATGGCCTTCCACGTCGAAGACGGCGCCGACGGCAAGCTCCTCCACACCTTCAACGGCCGCTACGTCGACCACCACGAGGAGCGGGACGGCGAGTGGCGGATCGCCCGCCGGTACCTGCGCGTCGACTGGTCGACCGTCGAGCCGATCACCGGCGAGATGAGCGGCGCCTGGGTCCCCAGCGGCCGCGGCGGTACCCCCGACCCCTGGTACTCCTGAGGCTCCGCCGGCTAGGAGTCCGGGTCGTAGCCGCCGGCCACCAGGTGCTCGCGCACCCGGCGCTGGAGGTGGCGGGCTCGGACCTCCTGGTAGTTGCCGAGGGTCTGGGCTCGCTTGAGGCTGGACCGGAACCCTCGGGTCTGGGCCTTCATGTTCCCGGTGTCCTCGTCGTACACGCGGCCGAGGCCGCCGAGCCCTTTCGCGATCGTGTAGCTGTCGTCGACGTCGAGCTCGATGACCTCCGGCGGCAACGGCGCCTCGCCGTCGAGCGGTCGGGGGCGCAGGATCAGCAGGTCGAAGTAGCTGACGTCGAGGTCGTCGGGGTCGGGTCGGAAGCGGTACACCATCGGCAGTGACAGCCCCGGGAAGAAGAAGGCGTTCGGGAAGCAGAAGTACTCGATCGAGTCGAGCGTCATCGACTCGCTGAGGTGCGAGAAGTCGCGCCCGTACTTCTCCCCCATCTGCTGCTGCACCATCTTGGCGTAGAAGTCGCGGGCCCTGACCCCCTCGGGCAGCTCGATCGGGTCCTCGCCGCGACGCATGTTGCGCGTCATGTGGGCGAAGATCTCCTGCTCGGTCCGGGGCGTGGGCCGCTGGGGGCTGTCGAGCCCGGTCGTGTGGATGAAGCGGCTGACGTTGGGCTCGAAGATGTCGTACTGGGTCGTGACCTCGTCGCCCAGGCGACCGCTCGCGTGGGTCTCGCGCACGTGGTACGCCTCGAGGAACGCCTCGATCGCCGCCTTCCAGTTGCACGGCAGGCGCTTGCGGACGTGGGTCTCGATGTAGCGGTCCTCGAAGGCGAACTCGGCGAAGTGCTCGCTCAGCACGCCGACCCACTCCGACAGCGGTGCGGCGTCCTGGTCGAAGTTGACCCAGACGAACCCGGCGAACACCTCGACCGGCATCTCGGGCAGGCGGTGCGACTCGTCGCCCACGTGGGGGAAGTCCCACCGGTCGGGGAGGTCGATCAGCTCACCGTCGAGCGACCACGTCCATCCGTGGAAGGGGCACTTCAGCTGGTTGGCGAAGCCGCACGTGTCGGGCGGGCGCAGCTGGGTGCCCCGGTGCATGCAGGCGTTGTAGTACGCCTTGATCTCGCCCGAATCGGTGCGCAGCACCAGGGCCGACAGGTGCCCGATGTCGTAGACGTAGTAGTCACCGGCCTCGGGGATGTGGTCGACGTGGCAGGCCCACTGCCAGGCCGTCGGCCACAGGTGGGTGAGCTCGGCGGCGGCGTACTCCGGTGAGGTGTAGTTGCGGTACGGGATGTCCTCGTCGCCGAGGAAGGCCGGCGACTGCACCAGCAACGGGTCCGGCGGCCGGGTCGGATCGTCGAGCAGCTGCTCGTGGAGCGTCGGTCCGGGAGCCCTGGCTTCGCCGGGAGGCGGGACCTCGGTGTCGGGTGCGTCGCGCAGGTCTGCCATGGGCCGACGTTAGTTGGCGGGTCGGAAACGGACCGACTCGGTCGGCCAGACTGACCGGCATGACGACGCAGCGCACGGCCCGCGACCTCGGCCCCGACGACCTGGTGTGGGACCACTTCAGCCGGCCCCGCCGCGACGACGTGGTGGCCCGCATCCACGCCGCCGCCGACGCCGGCTTCGCCGCCATCGGGCTCTTCATGGGGGCCTGGGCCGACGTCCGCTCCGACGACGCCGAGGTCGAGCGCATCGAGGCGGCCCTCGCCGAGACCGGGCTCGTGATCGCGAACATCGAGGCCCTGCGGGGCTGGGCCAGCCCCGACGGCCCCGACGAGTCCTGCCTGCGCCTGGAGGGGCTCGCCTTCGAGATGGCGGACCGCTTCGGGTGCCGCTACCTGCAGGTGATCGGCGACTACACCGGCACGCTCGCCGAGGCGGCGACCGGCTTCGGTTCGCTCTGCGACCGCGCCGCCGAGCACGGCCTGCTCGTCGGGCTGGAGTGGGTGCCGTCGATGACCAACATCGAGGACGCCACGACGGCGCTGCGCATCGTCACCGAGGCCGACCGCCCCAACGGCGGGTTCTGCTTCGACTCCTGGCACCTGACCCGTTCGACCAACGACCTCGACGAGGTCCGGAGCCTCCCCGGCGACAAGATCTTCGCCACGCAGTGGAACGACGGGACGATCGTCCCTCAGCACGACGACTACTACGAGGACTGCCTGATGAACCGGGTGCCACCCGGCGAGGGGGAGTTCTCGCTGGTCGAGATGGTCCGCATCCTCGACGGCCTCGGCTCGACCGCCCCCCTCGGCCTCGAGGTGTGCTCCGCGGACCTGTGGGCGGCGCCGGTCGACGAGGCCGCCCGGGCGAGCGCCGACGGCATGCGCCGCATCCTGGCCGAGGCGAGGGGCTGATCGATGGCCCGTCACGTCATCCACGTCGACCGTCCCCTGACCGACGACGACCTCGCGCACGTCGCCGACCGGGCCGAGATCGTCGGACCCGACGACGACACCCTCGCCTCGGCGGCCGCCGCCGTCATCGGCGTCCGCTACGTCTGGGACGCCGAGCGCTTCGCCCGCTTCCCCGATCTGCGGGTCGTGTCCCGCATGGGCATCGGGTACGACAACGTCGACGTCGCGGCGGCCGACGCCGCCGGCGTGGTCGTCTGCAACGCACCCGACGCGCCGACGGTGTCCACCGCCGAGCACGCGCTCGCGCTGCTGCTCGCGGTCTGCCGGGAGCTGCCGGTCATGGCCGACCGGTGCCGCGAGGGGCTGGGCGCTCCGCCGGCGCCCACGGCGCTCGAGCTCGATGGCTCGACGCTGGGGCTCGTCGGGTACGGCCGCATCGGCCGTCGCGTCGGGGCTGCGGCCGCCGCACTCGGCATGCGGGTGCTCGTGTCCGACCCGGCGATCTCGGCCGGCGACGACGAGCTCGGCCCGGTCGAGGTCGTCGACCTGGACGCGGTCATCGAGGCGTCCGACGTGATCTCCCTCCACGCCCCGGCGGTGCCCGCGACCCATCACCTCGTCGGCCCGAGCACCCTGCCCCGCATGCGGCGCGGGGTGCGGATCGTCAACTGCGCCCGCGGCTCGCTCGTCGACCAGGACGCGCTGCTCGCCGCGCTCGACGGCGGCCAGGTCGCCGGGGCGGGGCTCGACGTCACCGACCCCGAGCCGCTCCCGGTCGACCACCCGCTGCTGCACCGCAGCGACGTGATCGTCACGCCGCACACCGCGTCGTCCACCGCCGCGGGCCGGCGCCGGCTGTTCGAGCACGGCTTCGACCACGCACTGGCGGTGCTGGAGGGCCGGGACGCCCCGATCGTCAGCGGGCGGTGACGGGCGGCCCGGAGCGGAAGCGATCGATCCAGCTCCCGGCGACCGCATCGAGGGTGGCGACATCGACCCGGTAGTGCCGCTCGCGACCGTCCTGGGCGGCGGACACCAGCCCGGCGTCGATCAGCACCTTGAGGTGGCGGCTCGTGGTCGGCCAGGAGTGATCGAAGCGCCCGGCGAGCTCACCCGAGGTCATCGAGCCGCGCACGCGCAGCACGGTGAGGATCTGCCGGCGGGCCGGATGGGCGAGCGCAGCGAAGACGGCATCGATGCGGTCGAGGTCGTCGAGGCCGGCGGGGCGACCGCTCACGTGTCGACGGGGAGCGGCTCGAAGTGCGGGAACTCCATCGACGGGCGGCCGTCGCGCGCCTCGCACAGCGGCTCCATCGCCTCCCAGATCTCCGCCACGTCGGGGTGCTCGTGGGCGCGGGCGACCGCCTCGGCGCTCACCCACTCGAAGATCGACACGATGACGGGCGCATCGCCGTCGTCCCGCCCACCGAGGAAGCGCTGCTCGGGCTGCTCCGTCACCAGCCCGAGCCGGCGCAGGGTGGGCCAGTGGCCGGCGAGCAGCTCGCGGAACGGGTCCAACGAACCGGGCCGGACCCGGAAGGTGCAGATGACGGTCTCGGCGCCCATGGCAATTGCTTAGCGAGTTTGCTAAGTAACTGCAATGACCATCACCGGTGTCCACACGCTCCTCTACTCGTCGGAGCCCGAGGCGCTCCGGTCGGTGCTGCAACAGGTGCTCGGCCTGGGCCACGTCGACGACGGACAGGGGTGGCTGATCTTCCGCCTCCCACCGGCCGAGATGGGCGTACACCCGGGCGAGGAGCCGGCACACCAGATCTCGCTGATGTGCGACGACCTCGACGCCACGACGGCCGAGCTCCGAGCGGCCGGCGTCGAGGTGCGGGGTGAGCCCGTCGACGAGGGCTGGGGCGTGGTCACGACCATCGTGTTGCCGGGCGAGGTCGAGATGCTCCTCTACGAGCCCCGCCACGCGACGGCGATCTGAGCGACCTCAGTCCCAAAGGCGGTCGACGACGTCGAGCCACAGCTGGGTCGTGAGCCGCAGCGAGTCGACGTCGATGCGCTCGTCGTGGCCGTGGAAGCGGTTGACGAACTCGGCCAGCGAGACGTGGGGGCTGAGCAGGCCGGCGCCGTAGGCCGGCACGCCGCGGCGGCGGAAGAAGCGGGCGTCGGTCCCACCGGTGACCAGGCTCGGTACGACGCGGGCGTCGGGGTAGGCCCGGCGGATCGAGTCGGCGAGCGCGTCCCAGAGCGGCGTCTCGGTCGTCGAGTGTGGGAGCCCGTCGGGGACGTCGGGCAGGTAGGGCACGATCTCGACCGACGGCAGGAGGTCGTCGCCGATGATCTCGCGCAGCAGCGCGTCGGCGTCGTCCTGCGTCTGGCCCGGCAGCGTCCGGATGTCGACCGCGACCACCGCCCGATCGGGCACCACGTTGACCTTGTCGCCGCTGCGCAGGATGTTGGGACTGAAGGTCATGTGGCAACACGAGTGGGTGTTCCTGGCCAGCCCGGGCGGCAGCTCGGCGAGCGCCTCGGCGATGCGGCCAGGGTCGAGCAGCGCCGCCTCGCGCTCGGGCGGCAGGCCCAGCGCACGCACCCGGTCGCGGAAGACGTCGTCGATCTGCGGCGCGACGTCCGCCGCGCAGAGCCGGCGGACGATCTCGGCCGCCTTGGCCAGCGCGTTGTCGGTGGCGTACGGCATCGAGCCGTGGCCGGGCGTGCCGTCGACGTAGATCTTGCGGGCGGCACCGCCCTTCTCGCCGGTCGTCAGCAGCACGGTCGTGCCGTCGGAGCCGAACGCCGGGGTGCCGCCGTACTCGGTGAGGACGTAGTCGCAGCGCACCAGGTCCCACCGGTCCTCGACGATGGGCCGGGCGCCGTAGCGACCGCCGGCCTCCTCGTCGGCCACCGCGAAGTACACGAGGTCGCCGGGCAGCCGCCGGCCGGACCGGACGAGCTCGCGGAAGGCGACGAACATCGACGAGGTCAGGTTCAACATGTCGACCGCGCCGCGGCCCCACACCTCGTCGACGCCGTCGGGCGAAGTGATGAGCTCGCCGCCGAACGGATCGTTGCTCCAGCCGTCCGGGTTGACCGGCACCACGTCGGTGTGGCCCATCAGGCACAGCGCCGGGGCCTCGGGATCGGTGCCTTCGTAGCGGGCGACCAGCGAGGTGCGGCCGGGCTCGATGTCGACGGTCTCGACGTCGAGGCCGAGCCCGTCCAGCTCGTCGCGCAACAGGCGGGCGCTGCGTTCCTCCTCGCCGCTGTCGACGACCGCCTCGTTGACGCAGCGGTTGCGGATGAGCTGCTGGAGCAGTTCGACGGTCTCGCCGGTCAGCTCGTCGATGCTCGCTCCCATCGACCGAACATAGCCCGCAGTGGTGCTCAGTCACTTGACTGACTAGCCTCAGTCATGTGACTGAACCGGGGACCGCGACGGCGCTGATCGACGCTGCGGAGGCCCGCTTCGCCGCGGAGGGGATCGACGGTACGTCGCTGCGAGCGGTGATGCGCGACGCGGGGACCGACCCCGGGGCGGTGCACTACCACTTCGGTGGCCGGGCCAAGCTGGCCGCGGCCGTGCTCGACCGGGTGCTGGTCCCCCTCAACGACCGGCGCCTCGAGCTGCTCGACCGGTGCGCGGAGCGGGGCGCGCCCACGGTCGAGGAGCTGACCGACGCGCTGGTTCGACCCGACGTCGAGGCCGCCGGCGCCCTGGAGCGGCGGGGCGCCGGCCGGGGACGGCTGATCGGCCGGATCTACCTCGACCCGGCCGAGTTCGTCACGAGCCAGGTCGAGGAGCGGTTCCGCCCGGTCGCGCAACGCTTCTTCCCCCACCTGCTCGCCGCCGTGCCGGACGTCGGCCCCGACCTCGTCGCCTGGCGGATCCGCTGGTGCCTGTTCGGCACCCTCGGGGCGCTCTGGGCCGACCCGGACGAGCCGCTCCGCCACGACCCCGAGGAGCTCGTCGGCCGCCTGGTCACGACCATCGCCGCCGCGCTCGCCGCACCGACCCGTCCCGAGGAGGCGACATGACCGACATCACCACGACCGCCCGGATCGAGCGACCGGCAGCGGTCGTCTTCGACCACATCGCCGACATGGAGAAGAACCCGTCGTGGCAGCGGGGCCAGCAGCGCTGCATCTGGACGAGCGAGCCGCCGCTGCGGGTCGGATCGACCTACGACCAGGTCGCCCGGTTCCTCGGCCGCGAGCTCCGCTCGTCGTTCGAGGTGACCGAGCTCGAGCCCGGACGCCGGATCCGCATCGTCACCACCGGCGGATCCATGCCCATCGACGTGACGCGCTCGGTCGAGCCGCTGACCGACGAGGCGTGCGAGGTCACCGCGCGGGTCCGCGGCGAGCCGCCCAGGGCGATGCGCCTGCTCGGCCCGCTGCTCGACCGGCTCGTCCGGCGCAGCGTGCGACAGGACTACGAGCGGCTCCGGGAGCAGCTCGAGGCGGAGGCCGACCGCTGATCTGCCAGGGTGGGGCGGTGCGGAGACCGGCCCGGTGAGCGACGACAGCGACCGGAGCGACCGGACCGACCGGCCGACGAGCGTCAGGGCCATCGCCTCGGTCGCCGTCGGGATCGCCATCGTCGTCGTCGGGCTCGCGTTCGTCGTCGGACGGCTCGTCGATCGGTGGGACGAGGTCCGGCCGCTGCTCGCCGAGGCATCGGTGCCGTGGGCGGCTGCGACGCTGCTCCTCGCCGTCGTGGCGATGGCGCTGATCGGACGCCTCTGGGTCCACTGCCTCGCGCTCCTCGGTGCGCCGGCACCGGTCGCGCCGGCGATGGGCTGGTTCGCCGCCGGCCAGCTCGGCAAGTACGTCCCCGGCGGGATCTGGCACGTGGTCGGCCAGGGCGAGCTGGCGCGGCGCAGCGGCATCGCCCGACCGGTCGCCTACGCCAGCGTCCTGCTCGCGTCGATCGCGCTCTACGGGGCAGCCGGCGTCGCCGCGGTGGTGCTCGGCGCGGTCGCCGGTGGGGTCGGCCCCGCCGTGGCGCTCGGCGCCCTCACGACCGTCGGCGCCCTCCTCGTCTTCGAGCCCCGCCTGCTCGACCTGCTCGTGCGCCGCTTCGGCTCGATGCGGCTGCCGTCCCGGTCGGCGTCGTGGCGCTATGTCGCCGCGAACCTGACGGTCTGGGCGGCGGTCGCGGGCGCGACCGCGGCCACGGCACGTGCGCTCGACGCCGACGCCGACCTGGCCGTCGTCGCCGCGGCGGCGGTCGGTTCCTGGCTGGTGGGCTTCCTCGCGCTGCCGGCGCCGGGCGGGCTCGGCGCCCGCGAGGCGGCGTTCGTGCTCTTCGCCGAGGACGAGCTCGGCGGCTCCACCGCCGCCGCGGTCGCGCTCGTCGCCCGTGTGGCGTTCCTCACCGCCGACCTGGCGTTGCCGGGCATCGTCGCCCTCGTCCGCGGCGGGCTCAGCCGGGGTGGGCGGACACCATCGTCCACGGGAGCGGACGGGCCACGGAGTCGACCGTCAGCTCGGCGCCGACGAAGTCGACGAAGGCGCGCGCCGACCAGTGGTTGACGTGCCCCGGCGTGTTGCCGAGGTCGCGCACGTAGCGCCCGCGGGCGAGGTTCCCGGCCCGCCAGATCGGCTCGCGGGGCACGGACGCGACCAGCCGGCCGCGGCAGATCCGGTGCAGCTCGGCCAGCGCGGCCCCCGGCTCCGGCACGTGCTCGAGCACCTCCAGCGCCACGACCAGGTCGACGCTGTCGTCGTCGAACGGCAGCGCACGAGCGTCACCGAACAGCATCGGCACGTCGAGCCCGCCCCACGCGCGGCGGAGCTCGTCATCGGCCAGGTCGAGCCCGAGCACGGAGGCGGTCGGGAAGCGCTCGCGGAGCCGGGCGGTGATCTCGCCCTCCCCCGCACCCACCTCCACCAGGACCGCGGGCTCCAGACCGTCGACCATGCCGTCGAAGGCGGCGAGGAAGCCCGACATCATCCGGCGTTCGATCGGATTGGTCGAGGCGTACTTGTCGTAGTGGTTGCCGGCGACGTTGGCGGGGGCGTCCATCGGCGGTCACCGTAGCGACCGGGAGCCCGACCGACCCGTCTCGTAGGCTGGTCAGTCGTGACCACGCTGCCCACGGTCATCATCCAGATCGCCTGCCTCGACGAGGCCGAGACCCTGCCGGCGACCATCGCCGACCTCCCCACCGCCCTGCCCGGCGTCGGGCGCCTCGAGTACCTCGTCGTCGACGACGGCAGCACCGACGACACCGTCGAGGTCGCACGGCGCTGCGGCGTCCACCACGTGGTGAGCCACGACCGGAACCGGGGTCTGGCGGCGGCGTTCCTCACGGGGCTCGATCACGCCCTGCGCCTGGGGGCCGACGTGGTCGTCAACACCGACGCCGACAACCAGTACGCGGGCGCCGACGTCGCGAAGCTGGTCGAACCCGTACTCGCCGGCCGGGCCGATCTGGTCGTCGGCGAGCGACCGATCGAGAGCATCGACGGCTTCTCGCGCACCAAGAAGCTCCTGCAGCGCCTCGGCTCGAGCGTCGTCCGGTTCTTCTCCGGGACCGAGGTGCGCGACGCCGCGAGCGGGTTCCGGGCCATGAGCCGCGAGGCGGCGCTCCGGCTCCACGTGTTCGGCCGCTACACGTACACGATGGAGACGCTCATCCAGGCCGGCTGGGAGGGGCTCACCGTCACATCGGTGCCGATCTCGGTCAACCCGGCCACCCGGCCGTCGAGGCTGGTGCGCAGCATCCCGCAGTACCTCTGGCGCTCGTCGCAGGCGATCGTGCGCAGCTTCGTGCTCTACAAGCCGTTCCGGTTCTTCGCCGTGCTCGGGGCGATCCCGACGCTCATCGGGGTCGCCCTCCTCGCACGCTGGCTCGTGCTCTACGCGATCGAGGACGAGTACACGAGCCGGCTGCCCAGCCTCCTCACCGGCATCGGGTGCGTCCTCGTCGGCGTCCAGCTGTGGGCGGTCGCCTTCCTCGCCGACCTCCAGGCCGCCAACCGCCGCCTCGTCGCCGACGTCCGGGTGCGGATGCGCGAGCGCCAGCTCGCCGACGCCACCGGCGACGTCGAGATCGTGCTCAGCAACCCAGTGCTGGAACCCGTCCGGCGAACCAGCTGAGCGGCGCGGGCGCGTAGCGCGAGGGCGCCCGCACCAGCGTGCGCTCCGCGAGCCGGTCGTTGGGCACGTCGGCGACGTCGAACGTGGAGAACTGAGCGGCCACCGCCGGGAGCGCGTCGATGGTCGCGGCGTCGGCGGCGATCACCACCGCCGGCACGCAGGCGGCGGCCGCGTTGTCGAGGAAGCGCCGGACGTCGGCCTCGGCCGGCTCGGCGATCGACGCGGCGGTCGCACCACACCACGCCCTCGACGGCATCGAGAAGATCCCGATCGTCAGGTCGAGCACGTGGGCGTCCTCGCCGGTCAGGTCGCAGAGCCGCTCGACGGCGTCGAGGGCGCCGCGCTGCTCGTTCGCCTCGCGCACCGGCCAGGTGGTCGCTGCGGCGGGCAGGACGAGGAACACCGCGGCGATGCCGGCACCGATCCGCCTCGACCCCGCGGTCGGCAGTCGCGTGAGGACACGGTCGATGCACCAGACCGCGCCGATCACGAACAGCGGCAGCACGAAGGGCACGAACCGCCGCGACGCCCAGAGCTGGTCGGGCGTGATGTTGGTGTCCCAGAGGTAGAGCGGGCCGGCGACCACTGCCACGATGGCGAACGGCGCGAACCGGCTCCGCACGTCGGCCGCCACCCGGGCGGCGATGAGGCCGAAGCCGATCAGGCCGAGGGCGACGACGGCGACGCCGAGGTACCAGCCGATCGAGGTGACGCTCAGCTCGCTGTAGGACCGCGTCGGGCTGACCTCGAGGCCGTTGGCCGCCTGGAGCGTGGCGACGGCGCCCCCGATCCCGCTGTCGGCCGCCCACCCACCGAAGGCCGCCCGCGCCGGGCGGACCTGCCAGGCCAGCCCGCCGACGACCGCGACGCCGACGCCGACGCCGTTGGCCCACCGGGGCGACAGGCCGGACCAGCGATCGGGCAGGCGAACGCGGCAATGGGCGACCAGCGCGAGCAGCGCGACGAGGGTCAGCACGACGAGCGCGGCGTCGAGACGGCGCAGGTTGGTCGCGAGGTCCTCGGCGTAGCGACCCCCGAACACCCGCACGTCGACCGACCCGACGAGGATCGGCACGACCGGGCAGGCCAGGACCACGAGCACGTCGCGGCGGGGGCGGCCGAGCAGCACCAGGTGGACGGCGATCAGCAGCAACCCGATGACGTAGAGACCGGCGTCGATGCGGAACACCTGCGCCGAGCCGAGCAGCAACGAGGCGAGGGCGAGCTGACCGAGCGACGGCCGTCGACCGGCGGCGAGCAGCAGCCCGACGCCGAGCACGACGACGAGGAGCACGAAGGGCTCCGAGTAGGTGCTTCGCGTGACGTAGAGGATCGGCAGGCTGACACCCAGCCCGACCGTGCCGGCGACGGCGAGCCAGGCGTGGCGGGTGACCGTGCGCAGCGCCAGGTAGACCGCCAGGAGAGCGAGCCAGCCGACGGCGGCCGACGTCGCCAGCAGGCCGGTCGAGCCGAGCAGGCCGTGGCCGACCGCCATCACGACCGCGGGGCCGTGGGAGAACTGGAACTCGATGACGCCGGGCTCGACCTCGTAGACGCCGGGCCCGCCGTACGCGACCTCGATGCCGTCGTAGACCGCGGAGCCGGCGTCGACGTGCAGCTCGCCGCCGTCGGAGAGCCACCGGGCCGTCGACAGGTACGAGCCGGGGTCACGGGTCGTGAAGATGTGCTCGCCGAGGTCGGCGACCGTGTGCGCGAACAGCAGCCCGGTGAGGGCGACGACGGCGACGGTCGCGGCCGTGCTGCCGCCGCGCACCGACGGAAGCGCCCGCCGCAGCGGCACCACCGAGACGGCGGCGGCCAGCACCCCGGCAGCCAGCGCGAGCCCGTTGGCGTACGCACCGGCCATCGCCAGGACGACCCCGACGAGCGCGGTGGCGAGGACGCCGACGGCGGCGACGAGCACCACCCACCAGAGGAGGCGATCGGCTGCGGGCCCCGGCTCGTCGCCGACGATCGGGGGGCTGGTCACGGCGGCGACGGTAGGGCAGCGGCCCGTGCGGTCGCCACGACCGGGGGTGCCTTGCAGTGGAGGGCGCCAGCCACGACCCTGTCCGGCGATGGATCCCATCGAAGACACCGGCCCCGGCGATCGCCGGACCCTCGTGCTCATCGGCAGCGCCGTCGTCGCGGTGCTCCTCGTCGCGCTCGCCGTGTTCGCCCTCACCGGCGACGACGGCGATGACGACGACGAGACCGTCGCGGCCGTCGACCCAGACGAGCCGGCCGCGACCGAGGCTCCCGCCGACGACGAACAGGCCGCCGACGACGAGGAGCCGGCCGACTCCGGCTGCCCACCGGAGGACGGCTCGGGCCCGCAGGTGCTGCAGTTCGACGCTCCGCCGCCGGTCTGCATCGACGAGTCGGCGACCTACGAGGCGACGATGGTGACCTCCGAGGGCGACATCGTGATCACCCTCGACCCCGCCCTCGACCCGGTCAGCGTCAACAACTTCATCTTCCTCGCCCGGAACAACTACTACGACGGCACGACCTTCCACCGCGTCATCGAGAGCTTCGTCATCCAGGGCGGCGACCCGGTCGGCAACCCCCGGGGCACCGGCGGACCCGGCTACGACTTCCAGGGCGGTCCGGGCCCGGAGAGCGGGTACGAGCTCGGTTCGTTCGCCATGGCCAACCGGGGCGACCCGTCGTCGAACGGCGCCCAGTTCTTCATCATCACCGGGCCGAACGGTCAGGCCCTCCCGCCGCTCTACAGCCCGATGGGGATCGTGACCGAGGGCCTCGACGTCGCCCTGGCGATCCAGACGGTGCCGACCGAGGGCGCCGATCAGCCGGTCGACGACGTGATCGTCGAGGACGTGGTGATCACCGAAGTCGGGTGAGGATCAGAAGCCGACCTGCTTGGTGTAGCCGCCGTCGACCACGACGTTCGCGCCGTTGACCCAGCTGGCGCGGGGCGAGGCCAGGAACGCGACCACGTCGGCGATCTCGTCACCGGTGCCCATCCGCTCCCGCGGGTGCATGAGCCGATCGCGCTCGTAGAGCTCGGGCAGCCGATCGCGGATGTCGTCCCAGCGACCGTCCTCGATCAGGATCGGCCCGGGCGACACGGTGTTGGCCCGGATGCCCGCCGGCCCCCATCGCTGGGCGAGCTGGGCGACGAGGTTGATGGTCGCGGCCTTGCTGGCCCCGTAGCTCGGGCTGATCGGGACGTCGTGGTGCTCGATCGCCGTGATGGTGGCGATCTGCACGATCGCCCCCGCGTCGGAGGCCTCGAGGAAGGGCTTCGCAGCCTCGAAGAACATCGCCGTGCCGAGGACGTCGACCTCGTAGTTCGCCTGCCAGGGCGCCGGCCCGTCGCCGCGCTGCCCGCTGGCGCTGGCGTTGCCGACGCAGATGTCGATGCCGCCGAGACGCTCCGCCGACTCCACCACCCAGCGCCGGATCGCCTCGACGTCGGTGAAGTCGGCGACGGAACCGACCGTCGGGCCGATCTCGGACAGCTCGCCGACCGCCGCGTCGAGGGCGTCCGCCCGACGGCAGCAGATCGAGACCGAGGCGCCCTCCTCCAGGAGGCGGGTGGCCACGAAGCGCCCGATCCCCTGGTGCCCGGCGGACACCAGCGCCCGCCTCCCCGTCAACCCCAGATCCATGCCGTCGCCTCCCCGTCGGACAGCCTCACCATCGCACGTGTCACACCGTCGGCGTCCAGGCGACCGGCATCGTCCGCCAGCCCCAGAGGAAGAACGGCGGGATCCGTTCCGGCTCGGCGGTCACCCGGAGGCCGGGGAGCCGCTCCACCAGGGCGCGAAGCCCGATGCGGCCCTCGGCCCGGGCGAGCGCAGCGCCGAGGCAGAAGTGCACGCCGGCGCCGAAGGCCAGGTGGTTGCGGACCTCGTCGAGCGGGCGATCGAGCCGGAACTCGTCGGCATCGTCCCAGACGGCGGGGTCGCGGTTGGCCGAGCTGAACAGCACCTGGGTCTTGTGGTCGGTGGGGATCGTGACCCCGTCGACCTCCTGTGGCTCGGTGGGCGTCCGCCACAGACCGAGCACGGGCGAGTCGAAGCGGAGGCTCTCCTCCACGGCGACCTCGTACCGGGCGGGGTCGGCGCGCAGCTCGTCGAGCAGCTCGCGCCGATCGCTCAGCCGCAGCACGAGGTTGAGCAGCAGCGAGGTCGTCGTCTCGTTGCCGGCGGTGAGGAGCTGACCGATCATCGACAGCGTCTCGGCCGACGACAACCGGGTGCCCCGATCCTCGGCCGTGACCAGTCGGGTCACGAGATCGTCGGGCGGGGTCCGACCGGCGGCGAGCTCGGCCCGGCGCTCGGCGATCTGGGCGGAGAAGAACTCGTGGAACTCCTCGGCCGAGCGGGCGTAGCTCGTCGGATCACCGGAGGCGAGGCGCTGCACCGAGTCGTCGGACCAGCGCTTGAAGTCCACCCGTCGATCGGTCGGGACACCCAGCATCTCGGCGATGACGATGATCGGCAGCGGGGTGGCGAAGCGATCGTGGAGGTCGCACCCGCCGTCGTCGACGAAGCCGTCGATGAGCTCGTGGGCGATCGCCTCGATCCGCGGCTCCATCTCCTTGACGCTGCGGGGCGTGAACGCCCGGCTGACGAGGCGGCGTTGCTGACCGTGGACCGGGTCGTCGCAGTAGGCGAGGGCGCGGTTGGCGGACACCCCCGGACCGTGGCCCTTCGCCGAGCTCCAGGTGCCGGGGTCGCACAGGATCCGCTCGACGTCGGCGTGGCGGCTGACGACGAAGTGAGGCGGCGAGAAGTCCTCGACCAGGTGGACCGGGCAGCGCTCGCGGAGCTCGGCGTAGGCGTCGGTCGGGCGGGCCATCACCTCGGGCGCGAGCGGGTCGTAGTCGATGTCCCCCATGCTCCGACGGTAACCGCCGGTCTAGCGTCGTGTCGTGGCCCACCAGCAGATGTTCGACGACGACGATCCGGTCCTCGCCCGCCTGCGGGAGATCTGCCTCGCGCTGCCGGGCGCCGACGTGAAGGTCTCCCACGGGCGGCCCGCGTTCTTCACGAAGAAGATCTTCGCCGGGTACGGCGCCGTCACGAAGGGCGACCACCACTCGGGAGACCACGACCACGCCCTCGTGTTCATGCCGTCTCCCGACGACCTCGACGCCATCGAGCAGGACGAGCGCTTCTTCGTCCCGGCCTACTGGGGGCCGTATGGCTGGCGGGCGATCGATCTCGACGACGCCGACTGGGACGAGATCGCCGAGCTGGTCGAGGACTCCTTCCGGCTCACGGCCCCGAAGAAGCTGATCGCCGAGCTCGACGCCCGCTGAGTTATTCGCTGGTGGTGACCGCCCTGCGGTGATGGCATGACCCTCATGCCGATGTTCGTCACGGTGCGCCGCCGTGGCTCGCTCGACGCGGGCCTGGGGCTGGCACGAGCTCGATCCACGATGGGCGCAGCGCCTCGTCGCTGAGTCCGACCTCCGTCCCCACGCGCTCGTGCTCGACGTGGGCGCGGGCCGGGGCGCCATCACCGCCGCGCTGCTCGACGCCGACGCACGGGTCGTCGCGTTCGAGCTGCACCGCGCCCGCCACGCGCTGCTGGTCGAGCGCTTCGGCGACACCGCTCGCATCGTGCGGGCCGACGTCGCGGACCTCCGGCTCCCGCGCCGCCCGTTCCACGTCGTGGCCAACCCGCCGTTCGCCGTGTCGAGCGCGCTGCTCCGGCGACTGCTCGCACCGGGGAGCCGGCTCGTCTCCGCGCACCTCGTGCTCCAGCACCAGGCCGCGGCCCGCTGGGCCGGCCCGGGAGCGCCCGGTGCCGGCCGCTGGTCGAAGCGCTTCCGGGTCGAGCTCGGGCGCCGCCTCCCGCGCCGGGCCTTCTCGCCACCGCCCCGGGTCGACGCCCGGCTGCTCCACATCCGCCGCCGGTGAGGGCACGTAGGTTGGCCCGGTGACCAGCGCCGGACCGGACACGGGTGTGCTGCACCTGCCGTCGGTTCGACGATTCCTCACATCGAGCGGTCTGGCGGCGATCGGCATCACGCTGATGCTCGCGGTGCTGTTCAAGCAGGCGTTCGACCTCACCGGTGACCCGCTGACCATCGGCATCGTCGGCCTGCTGCAGTTCATCCCCGCCGTCCTGCTCGTCATCGTCAGCGGCGACGTCGCCGACCGGTTCGATCGGCGGCACGTGACGGCGGTGATGACCGTCGGCCGGGTCGCCTGCGCCCTCGCCTTCTTCGCCTACAGCCGCGAGGTCGGCGACGTCTCGGACGGGTCGGACGCGGCGATCTGGCCGCTCTACGCCATCACGCTCTGCTTCGGCGCCTTCGACGCGGTCGCCATCCCGGCTCGGCATGCGATGGCGCCGCTCGTCGTCGAGCGCCGCCGGCTCCCGAACCTCGCCGCAGCGGTCGCGGCCACCCGCGTGATCGCCGGCATCGTCGGCCCGATCGCGGGCGGCTTCCTCTACTCGGTCGGCGCCGACCTCGCCTACCTGGTCGTCGCGGCGCTGTTCGCCGCCTCCATCCCGCCGCTCCTGCGCACCACCTACGCCATCGAGCAGACCCGCCTCACCGACCGACCGTCGTTGCGTCTCGCCTTCGAGGGCCTGCGGTTCATCCGGCGCTCACCGATCGTGCTCTCGGCCATCGCGCTCGACATGTTCGCCGTGCTGTTCGGCGGCGCCGTCGCGCTCATCCCGGTCATCGCCGAGGAGCGCCTCGGCGTCGGCGACATCGCCTATGGGTGGCTGCGCGCCGCGCCGGGCTTCGGGGCCGGGCTGATGGGGCTCGTCCTCGCCGTCCGCCCCGTCCAGCGACGGGTCGGACCCACACTCCTCGCCGTGGTGGCGGTCTTCGGTCTCTTCCACATCACCCTCGGGCTCACGACGAGCTACGCCGTCGCGTTCGTCTCGCTGGTGATCGCCGCCGCGGCGGACATGGTCTCGATGACGATCCGCTCGACGCTGGTCCCGCTGGCCACACCGACAGAGCAGCTCGGTCGCGTCACCGCCGTCGAGGGGGTGTTCATCGGCGCGTCGAACGAGCTCGGCGCCTTCGAGAGCGGGGTCGCCGCCCGCTGGTTGGGCGTACCGGTCGCCGTCGCCGGAGGGGGTGTGGCGACGATCGCGATCGCCATCGGCTTCGCCGCGTTCGTCCCGTCGCTGCGCAGCATCGACACCTACGACGACGTCCGCCCGGACGGGGCCGGCGTCAGACCGGAGGACGATGGGCGGAGTTCTTCGGGAGGCGCATCGTGACGCTCGTGCCGGCGTCGGCGCCGGTCTCGATCGTGAGGCCGTACTCGGGCCCGAAGGTCTTCCGCAGGCGCGTGTCGGCCGCGAGGATGCCGACGTGGGTGGTCGTGTCGTGGCCGCTCAGCGCCCGCTGCAGCTGATCGGGATCGATGCCGACGCCGTCGTCCTCGACCACGATCGCGACCTCCGGGCCCCCGTCGAGCCCGGTGATGCGCAGCTCCCCGCGGCCGGGCCGGCGCTCCAGCCCGTGGCGGATCGCGTTCTCGACGAGCGGCTGGACGGTGAGGAACGGCAACCTCACGGGGAGCACCTCCGGGGCGATGTCGAGCGTCGTCGCGAAGCGGTCGCCGAACCGGGCCGCCTCGAGCTCGAGGTACGCCTCGACGAGGCGCAGCTCCTCGGCGACCGTCGTCAGGTCGGTCTGGGTCCGGAAGGTGGCCCGGAGGAAGCCGGCGAAGGTGACGATCAGGGACCGGGCGCGCGGCGGGTCGGTGTTCACCAGCCCCGCGATGGCGGTGAGCGAGTTGTGGAGGAAGTGCGGTGAGATCTGGGCCCGGAGCGCGCGGAGCTCGGCCTCGGCGGCGTAGGTCCGGCTCCATTCGAGCTCGGAGAGCTGCAGCTGGGTCGAGACGAGGTCGGTGTACTCCTTGAGCTCTCGGACACGAGCCGACCGACCCTCGGGCGGCAGCACGTGGATCGTGCCGAGGGCCAGCGCCTCCGCGCCGAGGACGCTGACGGCGACCTCCGACTGGTCGCGGCCGATCGTCGTCTCGTAGAGGGTCGGCTTGGCCGTGCGGCGGCGCTCGAGGACCGTCCTGGCGTGGCGCTCGACCTCGGCCGCCCAGTCGACCCGATCACCCGCCGAGGCCGCGAGAGCGTCGTCGATCGTGACGGCCACCGCCCGAGCCTCGAACAGCGTCAGCCCAGTCTCGGCGATGCGCCTCGCCGCAGCGGGCGTGAAGCCCTGGCGGAGGCTGTGCGACAGCTCGTTCAACGACGCGAGCACCTGGACCGTGTCGCCGGACGGCTCGCGGGCGGCCAGCCGGCGCAGCATCAGCGGAGCTCCGCGTCGGCGTCGCGCCGCTCGGGGAGGTGCAGCAGCGCCATCTTGTGCGCGACGTGCGCGACCTTCTCCCGGTCGAGCAGCGAGACGACGATGCCGATGCCGAACGCGAGCGGCACGCTCCACGCCGCAGGGGTGGTGAGGATCGCGGCGGGCCAACCGGCGTCGACGAGCCCGAACATGGTCACGAGCACCGCGGCGGTCGTGGCCGACCCGCCGATCAGAACCGTGGCGAGCGCGCCTCGTCGGGTCAGGCCGGACCACCAGATCCCGAGCAGCAGCAGCGGACCGATCGAGGAGGCGGCGATGGAGGTCGACCACCCGATCAGCACGTTGATGTCGATCGTCTCGACGTAGATGCCGGCCGCGACCGAGACCGCTGCGCCCAGCCAGACCGATCGACGGAACTGCGGGATCCCGGCCGACAGGATGTCGTGGCTCAAGGCTCCCGCCATGGCGATGAGCAGCCCCGACGAGGTCGACAAGAACGCGGCGGTGGCCCCGGCCGAGACCACGGCGCTCAGCAGCTCGCTGGCCAGACCCTCGACCGCCCGCTCCGGCACGACCACCGTGGTGGCGTCGGTGCTGCCGGTCGAGAGCAGGTCCGGGGCGAGCGAGCGACCGAGCGCCGAGAACAGGGGCAGCATCGCGTAGTACGGAACGATCATCGCCAGCACCCACAGACTGGTGCGCCTCGCCTCCCGTCCCGTCGGGTTGGTGTAGAAGCGCACGACGATGTGCGGGAGGCTGATGATGCCGAACATGCTGGCCAGCACGGTGGCGTAGCTGAAGTAGAACGGCCGACCGCCGCCGAGGTCCTTGTCGCCGAGCGGGGTCGCCCACTCCTCGCCGGTGAGCGGTTCGATGCCGTCGCGGTGCGGGACGGCGGCGCCGGCGGGCCAGTCGATCTCGGTGTCGGCGGCGACCCGGTGCCGCCCGGGCTCGAAGCGGAACGTCCCGTCGATCCCGACGCCGTCGACGGCACCGTCGACGACGGCGACGGTCTCCTCGGTAACCACGATCTCGACCCCCCGCGGATAGGTGGCCGTCGTCGTCTCGACGAAGGTCGGGGTCGCGTCGGTGACGATCGGCTCGCGGTCGTCGTCGGTCCACCAGACCGCGGACAGCACGGCGAACGGGATCAGGATGCCCAGGAAGATCACGAAGAACTGGAAGCCCTGCACGAAGGTGATGCCGCGCATCCCGCCGGCGCTGAGGTTGGCGGCGACGAGGACGCCGACGGCGACGACGCCCACCCAGTACGGCGTGCCGAGCAGCGACCGGGTGACGACGCCGGCCCCCTTCAGTTGAGCGAGCAGGAAGAACCACGACGACACGATGACCATGACGGCGACGAGCGGACGCAGCTTCGGCGCGTCGAGGCGGCCCTCGACGAACTCCGGGATCGTGTATGAGCCGAAGCGGCGGACGGGAGCGGCGATGAACAGCGAGAGCAGCAGGAAGCCGAGCGTCCACCCGACGATCGTCCACAACATGTCGACGCCGAAGACGAGGACCAGCGCCGGCACGCCGAGGAAGCTGGCCGCCGACATCGCCTCGCCGCACACCGCGAACGCGTTCCACGCCGGGTGCACGGCCCGCGAGGCGACGAAGAAGTTCGACGTCGTGCGGGCGTAGCGCAACCCCGCCGTGCCGAGCAGCAGGGTGGCGAACGTGACGCCGACGACGGCGAGCGCAGGGATCATCGGATCCGCTCGCCGTGCTGCTCGGCCCAGCGATCCTCGCGCCGGCCCGCCCGCCGATCGTGGACGAACGCGAGGCCGGCGATGGAGAACAGCGCGACCGGTCCGAGCAGGAGCCAGGCGAGCGGTGGTGCGTCGCCGATCCGCGCCGTCGAGACGCCCGGTGCGAGCGCGAAGACGATCGGCAGCGTCAGCATCGGGATGATGGCCACGGCGAAGACCCGCAGCGCGCCGCGGCGCTGGCGGCGCATCAACCGATCGATCTCCTCGGCCTCGACGGTGTAGCCCCGCACGTGACCGCCGAAGGAGCGAGCCCGGTCCTGCTGCCGGGCGACCGCCGTGCGCGGGTGCAACACGATGCGCCGCCGAGCACCGCTCGACCGCTCCCCTTCCGCCGTCGTCACGACGGGGAGTCTTCCGGTCGTCGATCGAGCGGTCCAGCGCGTCGCGGCCGGGTGTGGCAGCGTGTCGGCCGTGAGGGACCTGCGGGTGCTCGTCG
This sequence comes from Actinomycetota bacterium, assembly GCA_039818945.1. Classification (GTDB taxonomy): domain Bacteria; phylum Actinomycetota; class Acidimicrobiia; order Acidimicrobiales; family Poriferisodalaceae; genus JBCBSZ01. The sequence goes on along the minus strand of JBCBSZ010000044.1, from coordinate 4,963 downwards.
TCGACGACGAGCAACACGCCCGGGACGACCTGGCCTGGCTGCTGGGCCGATCCGACGCCGTGTGCGAGGTGCTGCACGCCGATTCGGGGGAGGCGGCGCTCCGACTGCTCAACGAGCGCGACGACATCGACGCCCTCTTCGTCGACGTGCAGATGCCGGGGCTCGACGGTGTCGAGCTCGTCAAGGTCCTCCGGAACTACCGTCGACCGCCCGCAATCGCCTTCGTCACCGCCTACGACGAGTACGCCGTCGACGCCTTCGATCTCGACGTGTGCGACTACCTCGTCAAGCCCGTGCACGACGAGCGTCTCGGCGACACCCTGCGGCGCATGCGCGAGCGGATGCAGACGCGCGAGACCACCGCACCCACCGATGCGCTCGTCCAGCTGACCGCCCGGGTCGGCAACCGCCAGGTGACCGTCGACCGCGACGACGTCACGATCATCGAGGCCGCCGGCGACTACGTGCGCGTGACCACCGGCGACGGCAGCTACCTCGTCCGCGACTCGATCTCGTCGCTGACGAGCGCGTGGTCCGGCGCCGGCTTCGTCCGCATCCATCGCAGCCACCTCGTCCGGCTCGACGCCGTCGACGAGGTGAGATCGGTCGACGGTGGGCGCACGGTCGTGATCCGGGGGCGCGAGCTCCCGGTCAGCAGGCGGTACACGCGACTGCTGCTCGACCGCCTCGACGACCGCTGAGCGGCCGGCTCGAACCGCTCAGCGGTCGCTCACCCGTCACCCACCGACGATTCGCCAGAGTCGCTTGCGTGTGACGTGCGTCATGACTTGACTGCGAGATGGGACGGAGGGGGACACCGACCGTGAGCACGACGGCGCAGGAACTGGAGCGTCGGCCACAGGATGTGGCGGCCGTGCTGGGGCGCGTCCACCCGCTGGGCTGGGTCGCCGGCCTGACGCTCGTCGTCGCCGCGCTCTACCACACCGTGCTCGACACCGACTACCTGATCGGCAACCTCGAGGCCTGGCAGTGGGGCGCGCTGGTGGCCGGGGTCGTGGTGTCGTTCTCCCACCGCACGCTCCACGGCATCCGGCTCGGCCTGGAGCGGATCGGGGACGTGTCGAAGGCGGCGGCGTGGATGCTGGCCTGGGTGGTGTTCTTCGCTCAGCTGTTCAACGTCGTCACCCGCTACACGAACCCGCTGGTCGACCAGGACATCCTGATCGGCGAGGTCACGAGCCTCGTCTGGCAGGCGTTCGCCCTGCTGTTCCTGCTGGGCATCAACTACGGCGTCCGCGACGGCGTGAACCCCCGCATCGACTTCTGGTGGGCGAGCTTCTCAAACCGGGCCAAGGCCTGGCTCGACTTCGTGCTGCACGCGGCGTTGCTGCTGCCGTTCATCTGGCTGGCGATCAGGATCCTCCAGCCGTACGCCGCGACCTCGCTCGGGCGCCAGCGCGACGGCACCTGGCCGGAGGGCTTCCGGGTCTGGGAGACGTGGGAGCAGTCGCCCGACGCCGACCAGCTCCCGGTCGGCGCCATCAAGGCGATGATCCTCGTGGCCTTCGTGCTCTTCGGGTTGCAGATCATCGCCGAGCTCATCAAGACCGGCTTCGTCATCATCCGCCGGGACGACCTCGGCGACATCGTCGAGGTCGACGCACCGGTGAGGGTCGAGTGATGGAGACGATGGGCAAGGCCGGCGTCGAGGCCGAGGCGACGATCCCGTCGTTCCACCGCGACGGCGAGCCGCCGACGCCGGTGCTCACCCCCCGGGGCAAGCGGTGGCTGATCGCCACCGGCATCTTCCTGCTCGTCCTCGGCATCATCGGCTACGCGACGCTCGAGCTCGGCGTCTTCCTCGCGATGGCGATGTTCGTGGTCTTCATGGTCATGATCCTGACCGGCTACAACGTCGCCTTCTCCTTCGCCGCCACCGCGCTCGCCTTCGCGTTCCTCGGCGACCTGACCGACACGTTCAACCCGAACGCGCTGAGCACGCTCCCGGTGCGATGGTTCTCCGCGGTCAGCGACCAGACCCTCCTCGCGGTGCCGCTGTTCGTGCTCATGGGCGCCATCCTCGAGCGGTCCGGTCTGGCCGAACGGCTGCTGACCGCCATCGGCATGCTCATGGGCTCCCTGCGGGGTGGCGTCGCCGCGGCGGTCGTCATCGTCGGGACGCTGCTGGCCGCTGCGACGGGGGTGGTCGCGGCGACGGTGATCGTCATGGCGCTGCTGTCGCTGCCCGCCATGTTGCGCCTCGGCTACGACCACAAGCTCGCGACCGGCGCCATCACCGCGTCCGGCACGCTCGCGCAGCTGCTCCCGCCGAGCATCGTGCTCATCCTGCTCGCCCAACAGATGGGCGTCGGCGTCCTCGGCCTCTTCGCCGGCGCGCTGCTCCCCGGGCTGCTGCTCTCGGCGCTCTACATCATCTACGTCCTCGGCATCTCCTACCTCAAGCCCGACCTCGGACCGGCCATGCCGGCCGAGGAGCGTCAGCTCGCCGGCAACCCGTCGATGGGCACGAAGGTCATGATCAGCGCCCTGCTGGCCCTGATGATCGCGCTGGTGATGCTGCTGGCCGACTGGCAGACCTCGCTGGTCGCCGCCGCCATCACGTTCCTCGCGAGCATGGCCATCCTCGTCCGGACGCGGATGCTCGCCGCAGAGGTCCTGGTCTCGATCGTGCCGACGATCACGCTGATCATCGGCGTCCTCTTCTCGATCTTCACCGGGGTGGCCACCCCGTCCGAGTCGGGGGCGGTCGGCGTGTTCGGAGCGCTGGTGCTGACCGGCTTCAACTGGCTCATCGACCGGGTGCTCACCCGCGACGGGGCCGAGCACATCGAGCCCCAGTGGCGGCTCGGTTGGTCGGAGCTCAAGGCGGCCGGCGTGTCCACCGCCAACGTCACCGTGCTGGTCATGACGCTGCTGTTCTGCTCGACGTTCTTCAGCGTCATGTTCTTCCAGCTCGGCGGCTCCGATCAGGTCTCCGACTGGCTCACGTCGATCGGCGGCGGGAAGTTCGGCTTCGTCGTGGTGGCGATGATCGCCGTCTTCCTCCTGGGCATCAACCTCGAGTTCCTCGAGATCACCTTCATCGTCGTGCCGATCTTCGTGCCGGCCATGGAGCTCCTGGAGTTCTCCCAGTTCGACAAGGTGTGGTTCGCCGTCCTCATGGCCGTGAACCTGAACATGGCGTTCATCTCGCCACCGGTGGGCTTCTCGCTCTTCTACCTCCAGAGCGTCGCACCGCCGGAGGTGAAGACCGCCGACATCCACAAGGGTGCGATCCCCTTCATGGTCCTGCAGGGCGTGGCGCTCGTGATCCTCGCCCTCGTCCCGCAGATCACCGAGTTCTCCTACAACACGTTGCGGTTCTAGCGCCGCGACATCCATCACACCGAGGGGGATCCACATGGATGAACTGGACGTCGAGGAACCACGGGACGGCGTCGATCGCCGCTCGTTCCTCCGGACCGCCGGGATCGGCGTCGCCGGCTTCGCCGCGTCGACGGCGATCCTCGCCGCGTGCAGCGGGGACAGCGACGACTCGTCGTCCGACGACGCGGACGACAGCTCGGACGCCAGCGACGACGAGGCCGACATCGTCGAGCTGACCCAGGACCTGCCCGAGATCGAGTGGGAGATGGCCACGAGCTGGCCCGTCAGCCTGGTGACCCTCTTCGGCTCCGCCGAGTTCTTCGCCGAGCAGGTGAGCCGGCTCACCGGCGGCAGGTTCCGCATCACCCCCCGTCCCGCCGGCGAGATCGTCGGCGGCCTCGAGGTCCTCCCGGCCGTGCGCGACGAGGGCGTGCAGTCCGGGCACACCGCGTCCTACTACTACACCGGCCTCAGCCCGGTGCAGCAGTTCGGGACGGCCGTCCCGTTCGGCCTCAACCAGCGCCAGCAGAACGCGTGGCTGTACCAGGGCGGCGGGCTCGACATCCTCAACGAGTTCTACGCCGAGACCCACGGCATCATCTCGTTCCCGGCCGGTGGCACGGGCTGCCAGATGGGCGGGTGGTTCTCGAAGGAGATCAACACCGTCGCCGACATCCAGGGCCTGACGATGCGGATCCCCGGCATCGCCGGGCAGGTCCTCACCAACCTCGGCGGCGAGCAGGTGTCGATCGCCGGTGGCGAGATCCTGCAGTCGATCCAGACCGGCGCCATCGACGCGGCGGAGTTCGTCGGCCCGACCGACGACCTCATCCTCGGCCTCAACGAGTTCGAGGGGCAGCTGTTCTACTACCACCCGGGTTGGTGGGAGCCGGGCACGGCGCTCGAGGTGCAGTTCCCGCTGTCGCTGTGGAACGACCTGCCCGAGGAGTACAAGGCGGCGGTCGAGTGCGCCGCGGCCTACGCCAACTCCAACACGATCGCCACCTACGACACGCTGAACCCGATCGATCTCCAGGAGGTCAAGACCTTCGCCGAGATCCGCGAGTTCTCACCGGAGATCATGGCGGCGTTCAAGGAGGAGACCGAGAACGTCCTCGACAGCATCGCGGCCGACGACAGCCGGTTCGCCGAGATCCTCGGCCCGTGGCGCGAGTTCCGAGACGGGATCTCCGAGTGGCACGGGCTGGCGGAGAAGTCGTACCTGAACCAGCAGACCGACCTCTGATCCGACGGAGCGCGCCCACGGGGGTCGGCTCCGTCCGGCCCGGCCTCCGTGGGCGGGCGTGACCCGTGCGCCAGCAGGTCCTCCACGCCTCGGTGCTGCGTCGACTGCCGGCCGGGGCCCAACTGCTCGACGCCGTCGTGATGTGGCAGCGCCATCGCCTGCTCGTGCCCTACGCCGCCGTCGTCGCGGTGGTCGTCGGCATCGGCGCGCTGCTCGTGGGCTTCGGCGCGGGCAGCTCCGTCGGCCTCGCGGCGGCAGCGGTCGCGGTCGCGGCCGGTGCGACGACCGAGCACCGCGTCCTCGCCGCGACCGTCGACGACGGCCTCCACCTCCTGCGGGCGAGCCGCATCCGGCGGGCGGCGGTGGCCC
>JBCBSZ010000043.1:0-46392 GCA_039818945.1 Actinomycetota bacterium | reverse complement strand
GCCGGGCGAAGACGTCGACCGGCTCGGCCATCGCGGCGCCGATGCCGGGACGGTCACCCGAGCGGTCGTCGACGCGCTCGACGGTGAGGCCGTCGACGGTGCCGTCGACCTCGATCGACACGACGAAGCCGTCGCGCACGACGACGTGCGCTGCGGCGTCGACCCGTGCGGCACCGAGATCGGGTCCGCTCACCTCGGGACCGGGCGCGGTGACGGCGGCGAAGCGATCGACGTCGAGCTGACCGATCCGGCTGTAGCGCCAGATCTCCTCGTCGGTCGTGGGGACCTGAGCGTCGGCGAGCGCGTCGACGGCGGCCTGGCGGCGGTCGCGCAGCCACTCGGGCCCCGAGGCGTCAGGGGGCGAGAGGGACGGGAAGAGCACGAGGGGACCTCGATGATGACGATGACGTGGACGGGTCGTCGCTCGACCCGTGACCTGGGATTCTACCGGCGCAGGCCGTGGAGATTACGACCTCAGCGGCGGCGCTTGCGGAACCGGCCGAAGAAGCTCCGGCGGGCCTTGGCCTGCTCGTCCTCGAGCTCGGCGAGGATGCGCGGGCCGGCGTCGTTGACGACGTCCTCCGCCGCGTCGAGCAGCGCGGCGATCGACTCGTCCTCGCCGACGCTCGAGGGCTCGGGGACCGAGAGGTCCGGTGACAACGAGCCGTGATCCCATCCCATGTCGACCACCCGGGGGGTGAAGCTCGGGCAGTCCTCGGGGCACCGCCACGGCGCCTCGGGAGCGAGATCGAGATCACACTTCCGCACCGTGTCGCCGTTCGGGTAGGTGCGGCTCTCGTAGTGGCGGCAGTTGATCCGCATCGGCATGGTGAACAGTGTGCCCTGCTCGGAGCACCGAACCACCGCGCTCGCTGACCACGTTGTCAGGATCGTCACTTGATAGGTGACCAGATGGTCACGTATCTTGCCGTCGTGGACGAGGTCTTCCGAGCGTTGGCCGACCCCGGTCGCCGGGCGTTGCTCGATCGGCTGAGCGAGGAGGGTGGGCTCACCCTCGGCGAGCTGTGCGAGGTCCTGCCCCACATGACCCGCTTCGGTGTGAGCAAGCACCTCGGCGTGCTCGAGGCCGCCCACCTGGTCGTCACCGAGCGGGCGGGTCGGCGCAAGCTCCACCACCTCAACCCCGTCCCGATCCGACGCATCCACGACCGGTGGATCTCCAAGTACGCCGAACCGTTCGCTGCGGCGATGAGCGACCTGACGGCGACGTTCGAGCCCGAGGGGGCAGGAGGCGCAGCCCATGGCGCAGGCGAAGCACGTGTTCGAGACGTTCATTCGGGCGACACCGGCTGACGTCTGGGCCGCGATCACCGAGCCCGAGTTCACCCGGTGCTGGTTCCACGGTTCGATCACGGGCGACCTGGCGGTGGGTGGCGCCCACCGCTGGGTGAGCGACGACGGCGGTGTCGCCGTGACCGGGTCGGTCGAGGAGGTCGAGCCACCCCATCGCCTGGTGCTCACCTGGCAGGTCCTCCACGACCCGGAGCTGGCCGCCGAGCCCCCGGGCCGCGTCGAGTGGATCGTGACGCCGGCCAACGACGACGGTTCGGTGACCCGGCTGACCGTCCGCCACCTCGACCTCGGCATGAGCCCGCTGACCTCGGCCGACGCCGAGCTCGGCTGGGTGGTCGCCCTCGACTCGTTGAAGTCGCTGCTCGAGACCGGGGCGCCGCTCGGTCCGGTGACCCCGGGCGAGTCACGCCGGGCCGCTGCCGGGTCGGACGAGCGGCGACTCGCCGCCGACGCCAACCGGGCGGCGTGGGACCTGCTCGGCAAGGTCGAGCCCGACGGCACCGGCCTCGACGCCGACGAGCTCGACGAGCTCGTGGAGCGGGCCGCCGCCTCCGCCTACCACTGGCGGCACGCCGCGCCGGCGGACGCGCCCGAGCAGGCGCGCGCCTCGTGGATGCTGGCCCGGTGCCACACGCTCGCCGGCGACCACGACGCGGCGCTCCGTCACGCCCGGCGATGTGCGGCGCTCACCGCGACCGCGGTCGGCGCCGCCGATTTCGATCGCGCCTACGCGGAGGAGGCGCTCGCCCGGGCATCGGCCCTGGTCGGACGGACGGCGGACGCCGCCGCGCACCTGCGCGCCGCTCGGGCGATCGCGATCGCCGACGACGACGAGGATCGTGCGATCGTCGAGGCCGACCTCGCGGCCGGACCCTGGTTCGGGCTCGAGGGCTGAGCGACCCTCAGTCGAACAGCTCGGGGTCGGTGCGGCAGATCTCCTGCCAGATCGGCTGGAAGCTGAACCAGCCGGCCAGCGGGTAGCCGGTCTGCTCGGCGGTGTACTTCGCGTACTCGTCGCGGATCTCGATCGGGTCGCCGGCCGCCATCGCCATCAGCTGGGCCTGGCAGGACCGCTCCATCGAGATGAACCAGAAGGCGGCCTCGTCGACGGTCTCGCCGACGGTGAACAGCCCGTGGTTCTGGTGGATCGCCGCCTTGCCCGACGGGAACTTCGACGCCAGCTCCTGGCCGGCCTCGACCTCGAAGACCACGGCGCCGCCCTGCTCGCTGATGACCGTGTGATCGTCGTAGAAGATGCAGGCGTCCTGGGTGAGCGGCGCCAGCGGGATGCCGAGCGAGCTGAACGACTTGCCGTAGGGGCTGTGCGAGTGGGCGGCCGCCACCACATCCGGTCGGGCCTGGTGGATCGCCGCGTGGATGACGAACGCCGCCCGGTTCACCTGGTGCTCGCCGTAGACCACGTCGCCGTCGTGGTTGACCAGGATGAGGTCGGACTGGCGGATGTGGCGGAAGCTCGTCCCGAAGGGGTTCACCCAGAAGTGGTCGGGGAACTCCGGATCGCGGACCGTGATGTGGCCGGCGACGCCCTCGCCGAACCCGAACCGCCCGAAGACCCGCAGCGCACCGGCGAGCTTCTGCTTGCGGTGCAGTCGCTCCTCCTCGACGGAGTCGAAGGCGGGCGGCCCCTCGATGCCGACCTCCTTCGGCGTCAGCTCGATGCCGTCGATCGTGGGCGTCTCGGTCTCGGAGATGGCCATCGCCTCAGGCTAATCGAGCGATCTCGGAGAAGTCCGGGTGATCGCCGGCGTGGCGGCCCTCCCAGCGCCACGTCACGGCACCGTCCTCGACGAACAGGAACAGCGGCAACGTCCAGCCGTCGGCGCCCTCTCGCCCACCGATGAGGTTGCCCCGCAGGAACGAGCGGATCCCGGCCCGCCAGGACCCGAACCCGAACATCGCCCACCACCCACCGCGCCGCACACCGAGCTCGGCTCGCAGCGAACCGTCCTCGTCGGCGATCACCGGCACGGTCGGGTCGCGATCGGCGAAGAAGTCGTCGATCGTGGCGAGTGAGCCCTCCATCACGTGGACGACCGACGGCGCTCCGGACCACCCCGGTCGGAGCTCGGCGAGGATGCGCACGGCATCCCGGGGGAACAGTCAGCCCGGGTGGCGCAACACCGCCAGGAGGGTCGGGCCGGGGCCGAGGACCTCGCCGAGGGTGGCGCCGCCGAGGTGGCGGCCGCGCACCGGCCGCTCCAGGAGCTGGGGGTCGAGGGGGGTCGACACGCCCGCAGTGTGCTCCACGGCAGCGCCCACCGCCGAACCCACGAGGACAGCGGTCGGACGCCCACCCCTCACGCTGGGCGCACAGATGCCGACGGGAGGGGCGTGCAACACGTCAGGGTCGGCTCGTCGGGCTTGGTGGTGTCGCGCATCTGCCTCGGGACGGGCAGCTTCGGCGGTCCGATCCCCGAAGCGCAGGCGTGCGCCATCCTCGACGCCGCGCTCGACCGCGGGATCACCACCATCGACACCGCCGACGTGTACCCGCACGCGGCCACCAACGGCTCGATCGGTGCCACCGAGGAGCTGATCGGGCGGTGGATGAAGGGGCGGCGCGACGAGGTCGTGATCGCCACGAAGGGGTCGTACCCGACCGGTCCTCGGGCCTGGCAGCGCGGCAACGGCCGCCGCCACCTCCGCGAGGCGGTCGAGGCCAGCCTCCGGCGTCTCGACACCGATCACATCGACCTGTACCTGGCCCACGCCGACGATCCGTCGGTCGATCTCGACGAGACGCTCGGCGTGCTCGACGACCTCACCCGGGAGGGCAAGATCCTCCACGCCGGCGTCTCGAACTGGCCGGCGTGGCGCCTGGGTTCGGCGCTGGGTCGATCGCTGCGGCCCGGCATCGTCCGTCCGCTCGTCGCCCAGACCCGCTACTCCCTCCTGCACCGCGCCGCCGAGCAGGACCTCTTCGTGCTGGCCCAGTCCGAGCGGCTGGCGGTCTTCGCCTACAACACGCTCTACGGCGGACTCCTGTCCAGCGCCAAGCAGTCGCCGGTGCACGGCGAGCGGCCGAAGGTGGCCATCGCCCTCGACCACATCGCGAGGTCGCTCGGGCGACCGCTGATCGAGATCGCCTACGGGTGGGCGCTCAGCAGCCGGTCGGTGACCGGGATCATCGTGAGCGCCCGCCGGGACGAGCACCTCGACGCCGCGGTCGCGGCGCTCGACTCACCGCTGGAGGAGTCGACCCTGCGCGGCCTCGACGAGCTGACCCAGCCGTGGCTGGGGCTCGTCCCGCCGCCGTAGTCCGTCAGCCGTTCGCAGCCCGAACCAGCTCGGGCACGAGATCGTGCTCGTGATAGCGGCGCTCGTCGGGTTCGATGCCGTCGAAGAAGTCCTGGAACACCGCTGCGGTGCGCAGATGGGCCAGGGGGCGGAGCGCGTCCCACGCCTCGTCGACCCGAGCGAGACCGGCGTGTCGCCACCGCTCGAGCCAGAGGTCGACCACCGCCGGTGCGAGCTCGGCGTGGTACGCCTCGCCGACCGAGAGGTCGAGGAGGGGATGCCCGACGAACGAATCGCCCCAGTCGAGGATCGTGACGCGGCCGCCGTGGAAGCGACCGTTGCCGGGATGGGCGTCGCCGTGCACGAGCGTCGTGATCGGTGCGAGCTCCAGCACCAGATCGATCACCGAGTCGGCTCGGTCGAGCACCGCGCCGAGACGGTCGACGACCGCCGGCTCGAGCTCCGGCGCCCAGCGGGCGACCACCTCGCGGAGTCGACCGACCAGCTCGGCGAGCGAGCGGGCCGGCACGCCCGACGCGGTGAGCTCGTCGGGGCGCTCGACCGCAGCCAGCTGGATCCCGACGAGCGTGTCGACGTGGGTGCGCCACCCCGCGACGTCGGCGTCGTAGCCGTCGACCCCCTCGACGTGGTCGAGCAGGCTCCGGCCAGGTTCACCGTCGACGAGCGGCGGCACCGCCTGGTCGGCGAGCACCTCCATCACCGCCGCCTCGTGGGCGAAGAACGACGGCACGCACTTGAGCCACACCGGGCCGGCGTCGGTCGGCAACCGCCACAGCGAGGAGAGGTTCCACGTGCGGATCTGGCGAGGGTCGGCGGTCGGCCGCCGGCCGGTTGCGGCGAGGGCGTCGGCGGCCCAGGCCAGGTCGGCCGCCGGACCTCCGGGACGGGCATACGGCGCCCGCAGGGGGTGATCCCGGAGCTGACCGTCCCACGGGTGCAGCGACCCGGGCACCTGGTCGACCTCGGCGAGGTAGGTGACCGCGCCACCGTGCGGGCGGCTCACCGCGTCGAGGAGGCGCAGGACCACCGGGCGGACGCCATGGCGCGCGACGCAGGCGTCGACGACGGGTTCGACCTCCATCCACCACGGCGACTCGACCTCGAACGGGTCGAGCCGCCCCAGCACGTCCCCGTCCCGCCGGCACAGGACCAGCGTCACGTGCCGGGGTGCCGGGGCGTTCATGGGCGACGGCCCGATCTCAGCCGATCGAGCCCTCTATGTCCCCCGCTCCAGTCTCGCTTCCTCGATCCTCCACGCCGGCTCAGCCGGCTCTCCGGATCCGCTCGCTCGACCGGCCGCTCGGGCCACGGGCTCGATCAGCCGATCGAGCCCTCCATCTGGAGCTCGATCAGGCGGGACCACTCGACCGCGTACTCCATGGGCAGCGTGCGGGTGACCGGCTCGATGAAGCCGTTCACGACCATGCCCATGGCCTGCTCCTCGGTGAGCCCGCGGCTCATCAGGTAGAAGAGCTGGTCGTCGGCGACCTTCGAGACCGTGGCCTCGTGACCGATCTGGGCGTCGCGCTCGCCGATCTCCTGGTACGGGTAGGTGTCGGTGCGACTCTCCTCGTCGAGCAGCAGCGCGTCGCACACGACGTGGCTCTTGCAGCCGGTGGCGCCGTCCTCGACCCGCACGAGGCCACGGTACGAGGTGCGACCGCCGTCCTTGGAGATCGACTTCGACACGATCTTCGACGTGGTGTTGGGCGCGGCGTGGACCATCTTGGCGCCGGTGTCCTGGTGCTGGTCCGGGCCGGCGTAGGCCACCGACAGCACCTCGCCCGAGGCGCCCTCGCCCATCAGGTACACGGCCGGGTACTTCATGGTCAGGCGGCTGCCGATGTTGCCGTCGATCCACTCGACGTGGGCGTTCTCGTAGGCGGCGGCCCGCTTGGTGACCAGGTTGAACACGTTCGACGACCAGTTCTGGATGGTCGTGTAGGTGATCCGGGCGCCGGGCTTGGCGATGAGCTCGACGACGGCCGAGTGCAGCGAGTCGGTCGAGTACACCGGGGCCGAGCAGCCCTCGATGTAGTGCACGGTGGCGTTCTCGTCGGCGATGATCAGCGTCCGCTCGAACTGGCCCATGTTCTCGGCGTTGATGCGGAAGTAGGCCTGCAGGGGCATCTCGACCTCGACGCCCGGCGGGACGTAGATGAACGAGCCGCCCGACCACACCGCGCTGTTGAGGGCGGAGAACTTGTTGTCGCCGGGCGGGATGATCGACCCGAAGTGCTGCTTGACGATCTCCGGGTGCTCCTTGACCGCCGTGTCCATGTCGGTGAACAGGACGCCCTGGGCCTCCAGGTCCTCCCGGTTCTTGTGGTACACGACCTCGGACTCGTACTGGGCCGTGACGCCGGCGAGGTACTTGCGCTCGGCCTCGGGGATGCCCAGCTTCTCGTAGGTCTGCTTGACCGAGTCGGGCAGCTCCTCCCAGGCGTCGACCTGCCCCTCGGTGGGCTTGATGTAATAGAAGATGTTGTCGAAGAAGATCTCCGACATGTCGCCGCCCCAGTTCGGCATGGGCTTGCGCTGGAACAGGCGGTAGGAGCGGAGGCGGAAGTCGAGCATCCAGTCGGGCTCGCCCTTCATCCACGACATCTCGCGGATGATGTCCTCGTTGAGGCCCCGCTTGGGCTTGTACACGTACTCTTCGGCGTCGCTCCAGCCCAGCTCGTACCGGCTCAGATCGAGGGCAACGTCGGTCACGGTGATCACTCCCTGGGGCTCGGGGTGGGTCGGGGTATTTCTCCTACGCAGATAGTAACAACTCCGGCCGCCCAGGCCGACCCCGACGGCGGGGTTTTCACGGTCCAGACCGTGAGAAGTCCGCGTCGGCCGAGCCGGCCGGCATCGGTACCCTGCCCGGTCGAACCCCCCGCTCGCCCCCGCCCCCTGGAGCTCCGTGGTCGCCGCTGTCCGCCTGCGCCGCTGGCAGAAGAACGCGCTCGACGTCCTGCGCACCTCCGACGATCCCGACTTCCTGGCCGTCGCGACCCCCGGCGCGGGCAAGACGACGTTCGCCCTCACCGCCGCCCGGCTCGAGCTGGCCGAACGGCCGGGGGCGCGACTCGTCGTCGTGGCCCCGACCCGCCACCTGAAGGTCCAGTGGGCCGACGCCGCGGAGCGCATGTCGCTGCATCTGGAGCCGGAGTGGTCGGCCCGGCGCCGCCCTCCCGCCGACGTGCACGGCGTCGTGGTCACCTACCAGCAGGTGGCCGCCGACCCCGGACGCATGGCCAAGCTGGCGAACGGGTCGATCGCCGTGTTCGACGAGATCCACCACGCCGGCGACGAGCGGGCCTGGGGTGACGGCCTCCGCACCGCCTTCGAGGGCGCGGCGAAGCGGCTGATGCTGTCCGGGACACCGTTCCGCTCCGACACCAGGGCGATCCCGTTCGTGCGCTATGAGGCGGACGTCGCCCGGCCCGACGTCGAGTACGGCTACGACGACGCCCTCGCCGACGGCGGCGTGGTGCGGCCGGTCTTCTTCCCCCGGTTCAACGGCCACATGGAGTGGGTCGCGCCGGACGGGTCGATCGCCGACGCCACCTTCGACGACCAGCTCGACCGCACCGCGGCCAGCCAACGGCTCCGCACGGCGCTGTCACCCGAGGGCGACTGGCTGCCGACCGTGCTGGGACAGGCCCATCACCACCTGCTCGGGTTGCGGGCCACCCATCCGGACGCCGGTGGCCTGGTCATCGCCACCGACCAGGAGCATGCCTGGGCGATCGCCGACCTCCTCCGCTCCCGGTTCCGGGCGCGGGCGGTCGTGGCCACCTCCGACGACCCGACGGCGAGCGATCGCATCGCTGCGTTCTCGGGGTCCGACGAGCCGTGGATCGTGGCGGTCCGCATGGTGTCCGAGGGCGTCGACATCCCCCGGCTCCGGGTCGGGGTGTGGGCCACGACCACCTCGACCGAGCTGTTCTTCCGCCAGGCGGTCGGCCGCCTGGTGCGGTGGACGCCGGGCCTGCGCCGACAGCGGGCGTTCCTGTTCCTCCCCGACGACGCCCGGCTGCGCACCTTCGCCGAGCGCATGGCCGAGTCCCGCCGCCACGCGCTGTGCCGGGACTCGACCGACGACGACGAGCCCGTCGTCGAGGAGCCGGAGCCGAGCGAGCTGCCGGACGAACCGGACCTCGAGCAGCTGTCGCTCTTCGCGCCGCTGTCGTCCACGACGGTGGACGACGACGTCGTGCTCTCGGTGTTCGACGAGGAGCATCCCGACGATCCCGAGCGCGACCTGGTCGACGACGAGGATCCCGAGCTGGTCCTCCCGCTGGCGCCGCCCCCTCCCCTACCGGGTGGCGACGGCCCCAGCCCGCGCCAGCGCCGCACCGAGCTGCGCGAGGCCAACTCGCACGTGGCGGCGGTGATCTCCGACCTCACCGGCGAGAGCCACGCCAAGGTGAACGGCCAGCTCAACCGTCAGGCCGCCATCACCTCGGTGGCCGAGGCGACGATCGCCCAGCTCGAGCGGCGCCTGGAGCTGGGCCGGCGCTGGAAGGAGACGGTCCGCTCCCGTCGCCCCAGCCGCGCCGGCCTGCGCTGAGCGACGCAGAACCCGGCTCCGCCTCAGGCCAGGGGCTCGTAGCCGGGCACTCGGTGGTGGGCGGTGTCGAGGTAGACCTTCGCCTCGGGCGGCTGGGCGAAGCGGCCGTGGCTCCAGCGCACCTCGATGTGGCCCTCGATGACGCGCAGGTCGCCCCGCTCGTGGTCGTCGACCTCGGCGGCCCAGTCGACCTGGGGCTGTCCGGCCGTGGCCGCCTCGATCTCGAAGGAGCGCAGGGCGAAGCGTTGGCGCCAGTCCCACGGGGTGGCGATCCGGGCCCGGACCGGGCTGGCGCCGTCGTGGCCGACGATGAAGTAGGGCGCCCCGTAGATCCGCAGGAGACGCCACAACATCCGCTCGCGGCGCTCGGGCGACCCGAGCCCACGGCGCCAGCGCTCGGCCGAGCCCCGGCTGACCGTGCGGACGAGCTCGGCGTAGGCCTGGCGGGTGTCCTCGGAGAGCTCGCTGCGGCTGTGGGGCCGGAGCGCCGCCTTGAGGGTCTTGCGGTCGGCGGGTGAGAGGTCGTCGACCCGGTCGGGCAGGCCGTCGACGTCGAGCGCGGCGAGCGTGGCGCGATAGAGGGCCTGGGAGGCGTCGGGGGCGACGTCCACGTACCAGTCCGACCGCTTGCGCCGGTCGACGGCCATGAGCTGGTCGTCGAAGAGGCGGCTCGGCGCCGCGTTGTGGAGCACCTTCGATCGGTACTTGCAGCTCACGAGGTAGACGTGGTCGACGAGGAGGTCGGCGGGAACGACCTCGTCGCCCGGCGGGCGGCGACCGGCGGACCAGACGATCGTGCGCGGCACCCGGCCGCCGAGACCGCCGCTCGCGGCGAGGAACCCGGCGCCGTTCTCGAACGCCGCGTCGGCCGCGCCCCGGTGGTCGGGATCATCGAGCAGGTCAGCGAGCCGGGCCCACGTCTCGTCGTCGACCGACAGCCGGCTCGACCGATCGAGCGCCGCCGCCCGGACCCGCTCGTAGCCGAGCATGCCGAGCGCGGTGCACAGCTCGGTGACGACGGTGCGATCAGCCGCCACGAGCGCCGTCCCCCGGGCCGACGACCGACGGCTCAGCCATGGTCGAACAGGCGCGCCAGGCCGAGCTCGAGCTGGATGCTGTCGTCGTCGAGCTCGCTCTCGCGCCAGATCCGCTCGTCGGGGAACCCGTCGACCCGAGCCCCGGTCGCCTCCATCCACCGCACGACCGCGTCGGTGTACTCGCCCTGGCGGAGCGCGGCGCGCACACCGTCGGCGGCGGTCCCCAGCCGGGACGGGCTGGTCGCCGCCACGACCTCGAGCGCGACGACCCGGGTCAGGACCCGGTCGTCGTCGGCGAGGAGCACGTCGACCTCGCCGTCGGGCCAGTGCACGAGGGCCACGGCGACGGCCGAGCGGCGCCGACCCCAGCCGGCCGGCAACATCTCATGCCCCACCGCGGGCGTACCCCTCGAGCCGCCGAAGATCGTCGTCGTTGTCGAGCAGTTCGACGACGTCGCAGATCGGCAGCCCCTCGCCGGTGAGCGCGGCGAGGGCATCGTCACCGACGGACCCGGCGGGCGCGGCGTGCGTCGTCAGCAACACCAGCGGGGGCCGGTGGGCCGGGTCGTGGCGACGGTCCCACTGGTGGCTGAGCGCCGCGGCACGACCCACCGCCTTCCACACCGCCTCGCTGCGCTGCAGGCCCGGCCGGTGGGCGGACAGCGCTCCGCCGACGTCGAACCACCACTCACGGCCACTCCGGTCGCGGGCGACGAAGGGCACCTCGACCCCGCCGCGCACCGGCTTCACCGCCCGCCCGGTGATCTCGAAGCCGACCGACTCCAGCACGGCCTCGGCGAGATCGCGGGCCTTGCGACCCTGCAGGACGGCTCGGGCGGCCTCGTCGTCGGCGTCGTCGTCGCGGAGCGACTTGGGCACGACCACGACCCGCGGCGCCGACCGCTCGCGCCGCTGACCGCGTGCCTCGACCTCCTCGTCGATGCGGGCGCGAGCCAGCTCGAGGTAGCCCTCGTCGGTGTCGAACCCGACGAAGTGCCGGTCGGACCTGACCGCGGCCACGGCGGTGGATCCGGCGCCCATGAACGGGTCGAGCACGAGGTCGTCGTAGTACGTGTAGAGGTCGATGAGCCGGGCCGGCAGCTCGACCGGGAACGGCGCCGGATGCCCGACCCGCGTCGCGCTCTCGGCCGGGATGTCCCACACGTCGAGCGTCTGGTCGAGGAAGTCCTCCTGGTGGATCGACCCCTGCCACGGCAGGCCCCGCTTGCGCCGCTCGCGGGCGTTGTGGGCCCGATCGAACCGGCCCTTGCCCGCGATGACGATCCGCTCGGTGATGTCGCGCAGCACCGGGTTGGTCGGGCTCTGGTACGAGCCCCATGCCGTGGACCCGGTGGCGCCCTTCTGCTTCTGCCAGATGATCTCGCCCCGCAGCAACAGCCCGAGGCCCTCGAGGATGGCGATCACGTCCGACGACAGCGAGCGGTAGGGCTTGCGGCCGAGATTGGCCACGTTGACGGCGATCCGGCCGCCCGGCTCGAGCTTCGCCGCGCACCGCTCGAACACGTCGTGCAGCATGCCGAGGTACTCGCGGTAGCTGCCCGGGATGTGGCCCTGGCCCATCGCGGTCTCGTACTCCTTGCCGGCGAAGTACGGCGGTGACGTGACCACGAGCGCCACGGAGTCGTCGGCGACCTGGTCGTCGGTCATGCGCTGGGCCTCGCCGAGGAACAGCTGGTCGCGCACCGCGTGGGGTGCCACCGCGTCGGCGTCGGAGAGCTCGGGCGGTGTGAACCGGGCGTAGAACTCCGCGGCGTCGTGGCTCTCGCGACGACCCACGCCGAACGTCGACGTCCTGGTGCCGCGCCGATCGTCGCCCCGCTCCTCAGCCATGGGAAGCGACGGTAGCCGCCGGGTGTGTCAGCGCCCGGGTTCACCCACCGTCGGCGAGGCGGCGGCGCAGCTCGGCCTTGGCGATCTTCTCCAGGGTCGATCGGGGCAGCTCGTCGACGAGGCGCACGCCCACCGGCACCTTGAAGTCGGCGAGCTGGGCCCGGCACGCCGCGAGCGCGGCCTCGACCATGCCGGAGGTGTCGGCGCCCTCGACGGGGAGCACGAAGGCGTAGGGCACCTCGTCGAGCATCTCGTGGCGCTGCGCGACGACGGCGACCTCTGCGACGCCCGGCACGGTGGCGATCACCCGCTCGACCTCCGACGCCGCGACGTTCTCGCCCCCGACGCGCAGCATGTCCTTGTCGCGGTCGGCGAAGTACAGCCAGCCCCCCTCGCCCACCGTCACCCGGTCGCCGGTGAGGAACCAGCCGTCGTGGTCGAAGGCGGCTGCGGTCGCCTCGGGATCGCCGAGGTACTCGGCGAACAGCGAGAGCCCCGGCGTGCCGAGCACCTTCAGGTGACCGGTGCCGCCGACCGGCGTCGTCGAGCCGTCGTCGTCGACGACCGCGATCCCGTACTCGGGCGCCGGGCGGCCCATCGACAGCGGCGGAGCCGGGTGGCGCCAGTCGCTCACCGTGCCGTGCGTGATCGTCTCGGTCATCCCCCACCACCCCATCGTGGTGACGCCGAAGTGGTCGTCGCTCGGCGGCGAGCAGATCCCGTTGCCCCACCAGCGATACGAGTGCTCGGGCACGGGATGCGAGGCGAGCGCCCGGAGCATGAAGGGCACCATCGAGCACCAGGTGCAGCCGTGGCGCAGCGAGACCTCCCAGAACCGCGACGCGCTGAACCGTGGCTGGAGCACCACCGTCCCGCCGGCCCACATCGTCGCCAGCACCGAGTAGGCCTGGGCGTTGGTGTGGAACAGCGGGAGGAACGTGAGGTGAACGTCGTCGGGGCGGAGCTCCTCGTGGTCGGCGTTGACCTTGGCGCCCCACAGCCCGTTCGCGTGGGTCCAGAGGACGGCCTTCGGCCTCGACGTCGTGCCCGAGGTGAACTGCACCGACAACGGCGCGAGGGGCTCGGCCGGCCGGCGCGGCGCCTCGGTCGGATCGCCGTGGAGCTCGGCCCAGGTGCCGGTCGATGCGGGCACGTCCGCCGACGGGGCGGCCCCGGCGTCGTGACCGATCACGGCGACCCAGTCGAGGGCGCCGGCGTGGTCGACGATCAACCGGCTCAGCGAGGGCTGGGTGATCGCGGCGCGCGCTCCGGCCTTCGCCGCGTAGTACTCGATCTCCGGGCCGGCCGAGCGGGTGTTCGTCGTGACGGCCACGGCGCCGACCCGGGCGCACGCCAACCAGGCGATGAGCAGCTCCGGGCAGTTGTCGAGGTGCAGCAGCACGCGATCGCCGGCCGACACGCCGCGCCCGGCCATCCCGGCGGCCACCGCATCGACCGCGTCGCGCAGCTCGGCGTAGGTCCACCGCTGCGACGGCCCCTCGAAGGGCTCCCACACGAGCATCGGGTGATCGGCCCGCCGCTCGGCCTGCAGGTCGAGCAGCCAACCGAGGTCGCGGCCCGAGAAGACGTGCTGGGCTCGCAGCTGCCGCCCGACCGACGGGACGGGGTGGGACGCGGGGTCCCAGACGGACGACGGTGCCGGGTTCGCCATGGCCGGCGACGCTACTGCGAGCGCCCCGGACCGGCCTCAGCCGACGCGGGCGGTCGATCGAGGCCCCGGCGACGCAGCCGCGTCAGAGCAGGGCGTCGGCGACGCGTCGCCACCCACCCATCGGGATGGCGCGGGCGTCGGCCTCGAGCACCTGGACGCAGACGTGGTCGGCGCCGGCGTCGAGGTGGGCTCGCACCCGGGCGACGATCGCGTCGTCGTCACCCCACGCGACGACGGCGTCGACCACGCGATCGCTGGCGCCGCTGATCTCCTCGGCGTCGTAGCCGAGGCGGATCAGGTTGTTCGCGTAGTTGGGGAGGTCGAGGTAGACCTGCATGTGCTGGCGGGCGATCTCCCGTGCGGTCGAGGGATCGGACTCGAGCACGACCATCTGCTCGGGGGCCAGCCAGCCATCGGCCCCCATCGCCTCGCGGGCGATGGCGGTGTGCTCGGGCGGGACGAAGTACGGGTGGGCGCCGGCGGTCTGCTCGGCGGCGAGGCGCAGCATCTTCGGGCCGAGCGCGGCGATGACGACCTGGGGCTCTTCCTCGGCGCCGACGGCCCGGAACATGGCCGCGTCGTAGGCCTCGAGGTACTCCTTCATCCGGGTGTAGGGCTTGGAGTAGTCGTGCTTGCGGACCCAGCCGACGAGGGTGTGGTGGCTGACGCCGAGGCCGAGCAGGAAGCGGCCGCCGGACACTTCGTTGAGGGACTGGTTGACCGACTTCGACGACATGGGGTCGCGGGCCCAGATGTTGGCGATGCCGGTGGCGACGTTGAGGCGCTCGGTGGCGTTCAGGAGGGTGGCCGCGTTGATGAACGGGTCGCGGCCGACCGTCTCGGGGATCCACAGCCCGGTGAAGCCCATCGACTCCAGCTCCACGGCGGCCTCGGCCATCGCCGTCGACGGACTCCCGTCGAACACGCCGGTCCAGATGCCGATCCTGCCCATCGCCTCGGTGGTCGTCATGGCCGACGACCGTAGTGCGCCCGCCTCGCGCCCTCCCGATCGAGCCCGCCCGACCCCTCGCACCGGTCCGATCGGGAAGATCGTGCGGTCGCCAGCCGTTGGAAGTGTCTGTCCGTTGACACACCCCCGAAGTAACGTGTTTCGAATCTGACCAACCGCACTCGAACCGCCACGATCCATGACCGCACTGTGCTCACCACCACCGACACATCGGGTTCGCACCGACCTGGCCCGCAACGTCGCCGGGCTCGGCGCGCTCTGGGTGCTGTACTCGCTGGTGCGGTCGATCGCCGGTGACGACTTCGACGTGGCGATGGCCAACGCCGAGCGCGTGCTGGCCGTCCAGGACGTCGCCGGCTTCGCGTGGGAGGCCGGCCTGCAGGAGCTGCTCTACGCCCGGCCCCTGTTCCTGATCGCCAACGTCTACTACCTGGTCCACTTCCCGGTCACCGTCGGCGTGCTCGGCTACGCCTTCTGGCGCCACCGGTTCGGGATCTTCCCCCGGTTCCGCGGCGCGCTGGTGCTCACGACGCTCACCGCGATGGGCATCCACGTGCTGTTCCCGCTGGCGCCGCCCCGGATGCTCGACGGCTTCCTCGACACCGGCGCCGTCTACGGCCCCAATCCCTACTCGATCCCCGGCAGCGAGGGTGCCAACCAGATCGCCGCCATGCCGTCGCTCCACGTGAGCTGGGCCCTGCTCGTCGCGCTGGCCATGCGCCACTTCGGACCCCGCCTGCTGGCGCGGGTCGGCGTGCTGCACGCCGCCATGACGTGCTTCGTCGTCATCGTGACGGCCAACCACTTCGTCGTCGACGTCGCCGCCGGCGCGGCCATCGCTGCGATCGCCTGGCTCCTGGCGGCGCACCCGCTGGTCAGCCGGTGCGGAACCCCACCAGCCATGGACGAACCGAGCGAGCCCGACACCGCGGCGGTGCCCAGCTGACCGCCTCGGCGGATCAGCCGATGCGACGCAGCCCATTCGGCACCACGCCCCGGGCTCAACCGATGCGACGCAGCTCCCGCGGGTAGCGATCCGTGCGAGCCAGGTACGACTCCACGCCCTCGCTGATCATCTCGGGGGTGACGGTGTCGAGGCGCAGCTTCGCCGGGATGCCCAGGGCCATCGCGCCGCTGGGCACCTCCATGCCGTTGGGGACCACGGCGTTCGCACCGACGAGCGCGCCGGTCCGCACGATCGCCCGGTGGAGCACCACCGATCCCGAGCCCACCAGCGCGCCCGACTCGATGATGCAGCCCTCGAGGTGCACGATGTGGCCGATCACGCACTCGTCGCCGACGGTCGTCGGCGACTCGGGCACGGTGTGGATCACCGCACCGTCCTGGATCGACGTCGACGAGCCGACGGCGATGTGGCCCTCGTCGCCGCGCAGCACGGCACAGGGCCAGATCGAGGACCGGGCACCGATGCGGACATCGCCGATGATCACCGCTTCGGGGTGGACGAACGCCGTCTCGTCGATGGTCGGCTCGAGGTCACCCAGGGCGTAGATCGGCACCTCGGCGACGGTAGCGTCACGCGCCGTGCCCGAAGAACTCCTCCCGCCCACGGCCGAACGGCGCCCGACCGTGCGCGACCTGCACGGCGTCGCGGTGACCGACGACTACGCCTGGCTCGCCGATCGGGACGATCCGGCGGTCCTCGACCACATCGAGGCGGAGAACGAGCACACCGACGCCGTCCTCGCCCCGCTCCAGGAGCTCCGTGACCATCTCTTCGAGGAGCTGCGGGGCCGGGTCCGCGAGACCGACACCAGCGTGCCGATCCCGCGCGGCGCGTGGGAGGTGTACCAGCGGACCGAGGAGGGTCAGGCCTACCCGATCTTCTGCCGCCGTCCACGGGGTGGCGGCGACGAGCAGGTGCTGCTCGATCAGAACGAGCTATCCGAGGGGCACGACTACGTCGGCATCGGGGACCTGGCGATCAGTCCCGACGACCGCCTCCTCGCCTACACCGTCGACACCGACGGGTCCGAGCGCCACACCCTGCGGATCCGCGACCTCGACACCGGCGAGGACCTGCCCGACGTGGTCGACCTCGTCTACTACGGGGTCGCCTGGGCCAACGACTCCCGCACCCTGCTGTACACGTCGCCCGACGAGGCCATGCGGCCGTGGCAGATCTGGCGCCACCGTCTCGGCGACGAGCCGTACCTCGACCAGCTGGTCGTCGAGGAGACCGACGAGCGGTTCTTCCTCGGGGTCTGGCGGGCCCGGGACGACCGCTGGCTGATCGTCTCGTCCGACTCGCGGACCACCTCGGAGTATCGCCTGGTCGACGCCGAACGACCGGACGGTCGGCCGCTGGTCGTCGAACCCCGCGAGCAGGACGTGCAATACACGGTCGAGACCGCGGGTGACAGGGTCCTGGTCCTGACCAACCGCGACGCACCCGACTTCCGGGTGCTCGACGCCGCGATCGTCGACGGCGAGCTCGGCGCCTGGCGCGAGCTGGTCCCCGCCGACCCGGACGTCCGGTGGGACGACGTCGACGCGATGGGCGAGCTCGCCGTGGTCCACGGACGGCGCCGCATGGAGCCCGTCACGCTCGTCGTCGAGCTCGCCGACGGTGCGAGCCGCGAGCTGGCGTGGGACGGCGACGTGCTCGAGGTCGGCGGCTCGTCGATGGCCGAGGCCGATCCTGCGGCCTACCGGGTGGAGGTCGAGTCGCCGGTGCAGCCGCGCACGTGGTTGGAGATCGACCTGCGAACCGACGAGCGGCGGGAGCTGCGCCGCACCCCGGTGGTCGGCGTCGACCTCGACCGCTACGTCGCCGAGCGCCGATGGGCGAAGGCCGCCCACGGCGTGGAGGTCCCGGTCACCCTGGTCCGCCATCGCGACACGCCGCTCGACGGCACCGCCGCGCTGCTGGTGACCGCCTACGGCGCCTACGAGATCCCGAACCCGGCCGGCTTCTCGCACTCGCGCTTCAGCCTCCTCGACCGGGGTGTCGTCGTCGCGACCGCCCACGTCCGTGGCGGCGGCGAGCTGGGTCGAGCCTGGTGGGAGCAGGGCCGGCTGGGCGCGAAGCCGACCACGTTCTCCGACACGATCGCGGTCACCGAGCACCTCCTCGCCGAGGGCGTGGCCGCCGCGGGCCGGGTCGCGCTCTGGGGTGGGAGCGCCGGCGGGCTGCTGGTCGGCGCCACCATCTCGGCCCGCCCGGACCTCTACGCCGCCGCCGTCGCCGAGGTGCCGTTCGTCGACGTGGTGAACACCATGCTCGACCAGTCCCTCCCCCTCACGGTGATCGAGTGGGAGGAGTGGGGTGATCCCCGCGACCCGGACGCCTACCGGACCATCGCCGGCTACGCCCCGTATGAGGCGCTGCCCACCTCACCGCCGCCGGCGATGCTGGTCACCTCCGGTTGGACCGACCCTCGCGTCGGCTACTGGGAGCCGACCAAGTGGGTGGCCAAGCTGCGCGCGACCTTCCCCCACGATCCCGACCGACCGCTGCTCCTCAAGACCGAGCTCGGCGCCGGCCACGGCGGCCCCTCGGGCCGCTACGACTCGTGGCGGGAGGTCTCGCTCATCAACGCGTTCCTGTGCTGGCGACTCGACGTCGCCGACAGCAGGTCGATCACGTAGTCGGCGGCGTCGCTCGAGGCCACCTCGGCCGAGGCGATCACGTCGACGATCTCCTCACCGATGAGCTCCTCGCGCTCGAGCAGCGCGCCCCGGAGCGCGTCGAGTACGTCGCGCCGGAAGGTGAGCAGCTGCTCGACCCGCTGCCGGGAGTCGCGGAGGATCTCCTCGACCTCGGCGCGGGCGTCCTTGTTGGCCAGGACCTTGGCGACGATGTTGCCGGCGCCGGGCACCTCGGCCGCCTCGAAGGAGACCAGCGACGACCCCATGCCGTAGCTGCCGACCATCCGGGCGGCGAGGGTCGTGGCGGCGTGCAGGTCGCCGGACGGGCCGGTGCCGTACTCACCCAGGACGAGCTCCTCCGCGACCAGTCCACCGAACGAGATGTCGATCATGGCCAGCAGTTCGCTGCGGGTGCGCGTGAAGCGCTCGTCGGTGTCGCTGTGGGCGAGCAGGCCCAGGGAGTCGCGCCGCTTGATGATCGACAGGACCTCGAGGCGGCGGTCCGAACCGACGTAGTGGGCGACGGTCGCGTGACCGGCCTCGTGGGTGGCGATCCGCTCGCCCTCGGCCGGCTCGTAGACCACGGGCTGCTTGAGCCCGAGCTCCTCGGTGAACTTCGCCTGCTGCACGTCGCCCCAGCTCAACCGGTCGGCACCGCGACGCAGCGCCCAGACGAGCGCCTCGTCGAGGAGGTGCTCCAACATGACCGGCGAGTAGCCGAAGGTCTGTGACGCCAGGGCGTCGCGCCGCTCGGGATCGTCGAGGGCGTCATCGTGGGACCGGGTCTCGAGGAACAGGTCGATGAGGTCGCGCCGCTCGGCCCGGTTCGGGAGACCGAAGTGGATCGTCCGATCGAACCGTCCGGGCCGCACCAGCGCGGGATCGAGATCGTCGGCCCGGTTGGTGGCGCCGACGATGAGGACGTTCGCGGGCGGCACCGTGCGACGGGCCATCCGGCGGTGATCGGGGAGGAACCGGTTGATGGTCGTGATCCACCAGTTGCGGAAGCGCACCCCCCGGGGCGGCTCGTCGAAGGACTGGAGTTGGATCAGCAGCTCGTTGACGACGCCGGACACTCCCTCGCCCGCACCGGATCGGCCCATGCCGCGCCGGGTGGCGCCGATGGCGTCGAGCTCCTCGATGAACCCGATGGCGCCGCCCTCGGCCCGAGCCTGCTTGCGGAGCGCGCTGAAGAACGAGCGGATCTTGCGGTTGGTCTGGCCGTAGTACATCGACTGGAACGCCGACGACGAGACGAAGAGGAACGGCACGCCCGCCTCGGCCGCCATCGCGCGGGCCATGTGCGTCTTCCCGGTTCCCGGCGGGCCCTCGAAGAGGATCGCCCGGCGCGCCGTGCCGCCCATCTCGTTGCGGAACGTCTTGTGGGCGAGGAAGAGGTTGAGCGTCCGTTCGACCTCCTCGCGCACGGTGTCGGCGCCGCGGACGCGTTCGAAGCCGAAGTCGAGCTCGGACGCGTCGTAGGTGACGTGCGGCGAGTTCCCCATGCCCACCATGGGGACGAGGATGACCAGCACGAGGACGCTGAGGAGCAGCATCGGGAACAACATCTCGGGCGGGAGGTCGGGCAGATCGGGCAGGAGCTGCTCGTCGTTCCAGCGCCGCCACCACACGTAGGCCGCGATCGGGGTGAGCGCCAGGGCCAGACGCCGGAGCCGATGCCGCCGCGCCACCTCGCGCTGGCGGCTGACATCGCCGTCCGTGAGATCGATCATCCCGGCCCGGCTGAGGTCCTGCAGCTGCACGAGGGCGGCTCCTTCGCGTGAGAGACGGCCACTCTAGGTGCGCAGAACGGCAGCGAACAACCCTCTTCGCGGTCGATTCACCGAGTTGTGTCAGAGATCGGCCACGGCGAGCGCCGCGATCGCCAGCAGGCCCGCGTTTCGGGCCACCGTCCACCAGGAGATCGGGCGGGCGCTCCACGCCCCGAAGCACGCGCAGACCGGCCGATCGTCGTCGGCGGACAGGCGCACGACGATCACGGCGGTGAAGGCGACCAGCAGCGCAGCGGCAGCGGCGACAAGCCATGGACCGCCGATGCCGGGCACGAGCGCGGCGCCGACGACGAGCTCGACGACCGGGAGCGCCCGTGCCGCCCATGTGGGTACTCCGAAGGCGGCAGCGCTCTGCGGCCAGGTCCGGTCGACCAGCTTCGTCGCCCCCGAGACGAGGAAGACCAGTCCGAGGACGACCCGTGCGGCGAGGCTCACCGAAGCGCGGCGCTAGATGGGCTCGAAGCGGCCGTACTTCCCGCCGAGGAACAGCAGCGGCCCGGTGTCGTGGTCGTGGTCGAGGGCCTGCACCGCTCCCACGACGATGTGATGGTCACCGCCGTCGTGCACGGTGTCGATGCGACAGTCGATCCACGTCAGCGCACCCTCGATGATGGGCGAGCCGGTCACCGGCGCCGGCCGCCAGGCGACGTCGGCGAACTTGTCCTCGCTCTTCCCGGCGAAGCGGTTGCAGATGTCGGTCTGCCCCTCTGCGAGCACGTTGACGCAGAAGGTGCCCGATGCCTCGATGGCCGGCCACGACTCCGAGGAGGTGCCCGGGAGGAACGCCACGAGCGGCGGCTCGAGCGAGACCGAGGTGAACGACCCGATCGTGATGCCGACCGGCGGCGATCCCTCCGACACCGAGGTCACGACGGTGACTCCGGTCGGGAAGGTCCCGAGGACGTCGCGGAAGCGGCGTCCATCGAAGGCGGTCGGGTCGGCGGCGCTGGTCACGTCGTCGGAGGCTAGTGCCGCGGCCGCGGCGCTCGGCCGAGCGTCACGCGGAGCGCAGCGCCCGCTCGGTCGCCGCCCCGGCGACCGCCACCTCCGCACCCTCGCGGGCAGCGAAGACGTCGAGGGAACCGAAGCGGGCAGCGCACTCTCGAGCGCCGCTGACCATCACGTCGATGAGCCCGTCGGAGTGGGAGGGGTCGTGGTGGAACAGGGCGAGGCGCCGAGCCCGCGCCTGCAGCGCCACGCCGACCGCGAACTCGACGGTGCAGTGACCCCAGTCGGACTTCCGGGCGAACTCCTCCGGCGTGTACTGCGCGTCGTGGATCAGCAGGTCGACCTCGCGGGCCAGCTCGAGCACGCCCGGGGCCACGTCGAGGGGGTCGGTCGGTTCCTGGTGGTCCGGGATGTAGGCGAGCGACGCGCCGTCGCACTCGATCCGGTAGCCGTTGGTCGGGCCGGGGTGCGGGACGCGACGGGCCTCGACCTCGACCCCCGGTGCGACCTCGAACCGCTCCTCGTCGACCTCGTGGAATCGGTACTCGCCGGGGAGGTGGTCGAGCTGGACGGGGAACAGCGGCGGCCGGACGAACTGCTCGAAGGCGTCGCGCAGCGAGCCCTGCTCCTGGGGCGGGCCGTAGATGTCGATCTGGGCACCGTGGTGGAGGAGGCCGGCGCAGAAGGGCAGGCCCTGGACGTGGTCGAAGTGCAGGTGGGTGACGAGCGCGATCGCACGCATCGGCCCCTCGGAGAGCCGCCGGAGGCCGGTGCCGAGGTCGAGGACCATCGGCGGAGCGTCGTCGGGCAGGACACCGACGCAGGAGGTGTTGCCCCCGTAGCCGGACGTCGCCTCGCCTGGTGACGGCGTCGACCCGCGAACGCCCAGGAACTTCACCTGCAAACCAGCGCCCCCCCTTCTCCGATGGGACGACGCTAGCCGACCGACGTGTGACTCTGACAGTCCCTGTTCAGGCGGATCACTCGACCCGACCCATCGAGAGGACCTGCTTGAGCAGATCGTCGTCGCCCGCTCCGGGGTCGTCGATGATCGGCTCGCCGGCCGCGTCGATCAGCTTGCGACGCTGCAGCTCGACGCGCAGGTCCTGCGCCTTCGAGGAGGCGGCCATGGCGCCGGCGATCGAGATCTTGCGCTCCTCGACCAGCTCGGCGAGGTGCTGGTCGAAGGTGCGCATGCCGTAGAACGTGCCCTCGGCGATCAGCTCGGGGATCGTGGCCGTCAACGAGGCGTCGGAGATCGCGGCGGCGATGCGTCCATGGGCGACCAGCACCTCCATGGCGGCGATCCGGCCCGTCTCGTCGAGGGTCGGCACCAGCCGCTGGCAGATCGTGCCCCGGAGCGAACCGGCGAGCGCGTGGCGGACCTGGCTCTGCTGGTGAGGCGGGAAGAAGTCGACGATGCGGTGGATCGTCTCGGCGGCGTCGATCGTGTGGAGCGTGGAGAAGACGAGGTGACCGGTCTCGGCGGCGCTGAGGGCCGCGGCCACGGTCTCCTGGTCGCGCATCTCGCCGACGAGGATGACGTCGGGGTCCTGACGCATCGCGCCGCGCAGGGCACCGCCGAAGCTCAGGGCGTCCACGCCGATCTCGCGCTGGTTGATCGAGGCCCGGTCATCCCGATGGAGCACCTCGATCGGGTCCTCGATGGTCACGATGTGGCAGTCGCGCAACCGGTTGATGTGATCGATCATGGCGGCGAGCGTCGTCGTCTTGCCCGAACCGGTCGGCCCGGTGACCAGCACGAGACCGCGGTGCTCCTCGGCGAGGGTGCGCACGACGTCGGGCAGCCCGAGCTCGTCGAAGCGGGCCGGCTCGTCGCTCACCCGGCGGAAGACCATGGCGACCGAGCCCCGCTGGCGGAAGACGTTGGCGCGGAAGCGCCCGATGTGGGCCCGGGAGTAGGAGAAGTCGGCGTCGTGGTACTCCTCGAAGCGCGGCATCACCCGCGCCGGCAGCGCCATCTCGGCCATCGCCGCCGTCGTCTCGGGGTCGAGCGTCGGCCGGCCCGGGACCGGGCGCAGCTCGCCGTTCACGCGGACCTTGGGGGGCGAGCCGACCTTCACGTGGAGGTCGGAGCCACCCTCTTCGACCAGCACCGCGAGGAGGTCGTCGAGCATCTCTCCACCACTCATGTCCCCTCCATCGGCCGCGAACCGACCCGACATGAGGACGGCGAGGCCGAGCCCGTGGGCCGGGCACTAGGGTCCGGCCATGACCGCGACGGGGACAGGGACGGTCGACCAGGCGGGGCCGACGCTGCCCGAGGGCCTGGTCGCGGTGGTGAAGCGTGACTGCCCGACGTGCGTGCTGGTGGCCGACGTCCTGGCCCAGCTCGACGTCGCCGTGGTCTCCCAGGACGACCCCGCCTTCCCCGAGCAGGTCGACGGGGTGATCGACGACACCGAGCTCGCGCTCTCCTGGCACCACGACATCGAGACCGTGCCGACCCTGCTGCGGGTCGAGGGTGGCTCCGAGACCGATCGCATCGTGGGTTGGAGCCGCGACGCGTGGGAGTCCTTCACCGGCGTCACCGGCCTCGGTCCCGATCTCCCGCCGCACCGACCGGGCTGCGGCAGTCTCAGCGTCGACCCGGCCCACGCCGACCGGCTCGCCGCTCGGTACGGCAGCTCCGGGCTCGCGGCTCGCCGGGTCGAGATCGCCGAGCTGGAGGACCCGTTCGAGGCGATGTTCGATCGCGGTTGGACCGACGGCCTCCCGGTGGTCCCACCGACCGAGGAGCGGGTCCTGCGCATGTTGCAGGGCACGACGCGGGCGCCGGACGAGATCGTCGCGGTCGTCCCGCCCGACCTCGTCGAGTGCACGGTGGAGAAGGTCGCCGTCAACGCGGTCATGGCCGGCTGCCGGCCCGAGTACCTCCCGGTGGTGCTGGCCGCGCTCGAGGGTGCGTGCACGAACGAGTTCAACATGCACGGCCTGCTGGCCACGACGATGCCGGTCGGCCCGGTGCTCGTCGTCAACGGGCCGATCCGCCGCGAGATCGACATGGGCTCGGGCGGCAACGTCTTCGGGCAGGGCAACCGGGCCAACCTGACCATCGGGCGGGCACTGCAGCTCGTCGTGCGCAACGTCGGCGGCGGCCGGCCGGGCGAGGTCGACCGGGCGACGCACGGCAACCCGGGCAAGCTCAGCTTCTGCTTCGCGGAGGACGAGGAGGGCTCGCCCTGGGGTCCGCTCTCCGAGGACCTCGGCGTCCCGGCCGGCACCGACGCCGTCACGCTGTTCCCCGGTGAGGGACCGCGCTGCGTCGTCGACCAGCTCTCCCGCGACCCGGAATCGCTGGCCCGCACCTTCGCCGCGATGCTGCGGGCCCAGCATCACCCGAAGCTCGTCATCGGCTTCGACGCCATCCTGGCGATCGGCCCCGAGCACGCCCGGGTGTTCCGCGAGGCCGGCTGGTCGAAGCAGCAGCTGCTCGACCGCCTCCACGAACTGCTCCAGCTCCCCGGCGCCGAGCTGGTCCGGGGTGCCGACGGCATCGCCGAGGGCGTGCCCGAGGAGCTGGCCGACTCCACGCTGCCCAAGTTCCGGCCCGGAGGCCTGATGATCGTCCACTGCGGTGGGACGGCCGGGCTGTTCTCGACCATCATCGGAGGGTGGGTGACCGGCGAGACCGGCAGCCTCCCGACCATCCGACAGATCACGAAGTAGGGGGATCCACATGACCACCCGGTTGCTCGATCCGACGAGCGAGGTGAAGCCGGCCAAGCGGGAGCGCCTCGACCGTCCCGGGTCGGTGCGCGACCTCACCGTCGGGCTGCTCGACATCTCCAAGCCGCGGGGCAACGTGTTCCTCGACCGGCTCGAGCAGCGCCTCGTCGCCGAGGGCGCCCGGGTCGAGCGCTACGCCAAGCCAACCTTCACCAAGCCCGCACCGGTCGACCTCCGCCACGAGATCTCCACGAAGTGCGACCTGGTGATCGAAGCGCTCGCCGATTGAGGCAGCTGCACGTCGTGCAGTGTGCACGACATCAGTGACCTGGAGCGCCGTGGCGTTCCCGGGGTGTTCGTCGCCACCGTCGAGTTCATCGACGGCGCTGCGGCCCAGTCGGCGGCGCTCGGCTTCGAGCCGGCGGCCGTCTACGTCCCCCACCCCATCCAGGACCGGACCGACGACGAGATGATCGCCATCGCCGACCGGGCCGTCGACGAGATCCTGGCCGCCATCACCTCGCCGTGAGCCTGCACTCCCAGCGGGATCGGGCGTCGTCCTTCGGCGCCGATCCCGACCGGTACGACCGCGCCCGCCCGAGCTACCCCGACGCGCTGATCGAGCACCTGCTCGGGCTGGTCGACGACGGCGGCGACCCGGTCCGGGTCCTCGACGTCGGCTGCGGGACCGGCATCGCCTCGCGGCGCTTCGCCGCCGCGGGAGCCGAGGTGCTCGGCGTCGAACCGGACGAACGGATGGCCGGGGTGGCCCGAGCTCGCGGCACCGAGGTGGAGGTTGCCGGCTTCGAGACCTGGCAGCCGGGTGGGCGGACCTTCGACCTCGTCGTCGCGGGACAGGCGTGGCACTGGGTCGACCCCGACGTCGGCCCGCACCGCGCGGCCGATGCGCTGCGCCCCGGCGGCGTCCTGGCGCCGTTCTGGAACCTCGGGCACCACGGCGACGCGCAGGAGGCGTTCGACCGCGTCTACGCCGAGCTCGGCCCGATCCCGGGCGGCGACGCGATGGTCGGCGGTCGTCGCGACGGCGGTGTCGAGCACCGCAGGGCCATCGAGGCGAGCGGGCGGTACGCCACGGTCGACGAGACCGAGTTCGCCTGGGAGCGCACCTACACGCGCAGCGAGTGGCTCGACCAGATGCCCAGCCACTCGCTCCACCGTCTGATGGCCGAGGACGACCTGCGACGGCTGCTCGACGCCATCGGCGCCGTGATCGACGACCTGGGCGGCTCGTTCACGATGCACTACGACTGCGTGACGATCATCGCCCGTCGTCGCTGACGTCGCCGGGCAGTCGGTAGGCCCCACCGGATCGCTCGGCCAAGCCCTCGGCGACGAGGGCGTCCGCGAGCGCCTGCGCCACCTCGGCCGGGCGGTCCATCACGGCCGCGAGGTCGGCGGCACCCACCGGTCCCGCTGCGAGGGCGGCGAGCAGCCGCCCGCGGGCCTGGCGGTCCGACCCCTCGAACGCCGCCTGGCGTCCGCTGACCGCGGCGCTCCCCACCGCGGGGTCGGGCCCCGGCCCGCCACGCCACGAGCACGTCGAGCGGACCGGGCACCGATCGCACTCGGCGCGGCGCTTGCCGCACACCATGGCCCCGAGGTCGAGCACGGCCTGGTTCCAGGCCCACCCCTCCCCCGCCGGGACGAGGTCGTCGGCTGCCGACTGGGCCTGCTTCGGTGTCAGTCGGCTCCCCCGTTGGCGGGCGAGGATGCGACCCACGTTCGTGTCGACCACAGCGACATCTCGTTCGAAGGCGAACGCGAGGACTGCCCGAGCGGTGTACGGACCGATGCCGGGGAGCGCGAGGAGCGCGTCGAGGTCATCGGGGAACCGGCCACCGTGCTCGGCGGTCACCGCCGTCGCGATGGCGTGCAGGTTCCGGGCCCGGCGCGGGTAGCCGAGGCCCTGCCACTCCCGCAGCACCTCGGCCAACGGGGCGGATGCGCACGTCGCGACGTCGGGGAACCGGTCGAGGAAGGCCCGCCAGCGCGGTTCGACCCGGGCGACCTGGGTCTGTTGGAGCATCACCTCCGACACGAGGATCGCCCACGGATCCCTCGTGCGTCGCCACGGCAGGTCGCGGCCGTGCTCGGCCGCCCAGGCCAGCAGCGCCCCGGGGTTCACCCGTCGAAGGCACCCTCGGCGTCGTACGGGAACGAGCGGGCCGGGGCGTGGTCGCGCCGCCAGACCATCACCTTGCGCCGGAAGTAGCAGACCTCCTCCTCGTGCTGGTTCCAGGCCCGCGTCTCGACCGTGACGATGCCGCGCTCCGGCTTCGACGACGAGGGCTTCACCTCGAGGACCTTGGTGGCGGCGTAGATGGTGTCGCCGTGGAACGTCGGCTTGCGGTGCAGGAGGCTCTCGACCTCGAGGTTGGCGATCGCGGCCCCGCTGACGTCGGGCACGCTCATGCCGAGGACCAGCGAGTAGACGAGGTTGCCGACGACGACGTTCTTGCCGTGCACGGTCTCGTTCTGGGCGAACCACTCGTTGGTGTGGAGCGGGTGGTGGTTCATCGTGATCATGCAGAAGAGGTGGTCGTCGGCCTCGGTGATCGTCTTGCCGGGCCAGTGCCGGTAGACGTCGCCGACCTCGAAGTCCTCGAGGTAGCGGCCGAAGGGACGGTCCTGGACGGTCACGGGTGTGCGCTCCTTGGGAGGGGTTGAGCGGACGGTACCCCGGCGCCCCGGTGCGCTCCCAGCGGCGAAGGTCCCGGACGACGTGCTAGACGACTCCCCATGAGCGCTTACCTGATCGTGAACTACGACGTCGACGATGCCGAGGCCTACGGCCAGTACCAGCAAGGTGCCACCCCGGCGCTCAAGGTGGGCACCGAGTCCGAGGTGGTCGTCTTCGACCCCGCCTCCGAGCAGATCGAGGGCGAGGGTGCCGGCAAGCAGACCGTCGTGCTCAAGTTCGAGTCGATGGAGAAGGCCAAGGAGATCTACGAGTCCGGCGACTACCAGGCGGTGCTTCCCACCCGTCTCGGCGCCACGTCGAAGCACTTCGCCCTCCTGGTGAAGGGCTTCGAGATGCCGAGCTAGTCCTCGCGGCGGATCGCGGCCACGAGGGAGGGCTCGAACCGGGGGTCCGGATCCCAGGGCACGACGTCGCTGGTCTCGAGCAGCCAGGTGAGCACCGCGTCGCGCAGACGCGCCTCGATCGCCGCGTGCTCCGGTGAGCCGGCGAGGTTGACGGTCTCGCCGGGGTCGTCGACGAGGTCGTAGAGCTCCGGCCCCTCGTAGAGCCGATGCACGTAGCTGTGGCGCTGGTCGCGCACCGACGCGACCTTGCCCGCGTTGACGTGGTGTGCCCGCTGCAGGTCGGCCTTGATCTGGTACGGCGGACCGGAGGTCTCGAGCAGGTGGCGCTCCGAGCGGAGGAAGCCGCCCTCGGCGAAGGCCAGCTCGCGATGCGGCGCGGCGGGGTCGGCGAGCGTCGGCACCAGCGAGCGACCGAAATGCGTGTGGCGCGCCTCGTGGCCTGCGATCTCGAGCACGGTCGGCAGCACGTCGACGAGCTCGACCATCGAGGCGGCGACGCCGCCCTCGGTCACGCCCGGCCCGGCGACGACGAGCGGGTTGCGCAGCAGGCAGTCGTGCTGGCCGGACGGCCACTTCTCGACGAGTCCGTGGTCTCCGAGGTACTCGCCGTGGTCGGTGAAGAACCAGGTCATCGTCGTCTCGCCGTGCCCGGCCGCGTCGACGGCGGCCAGCAGCCGGCCGAGCTGATCGTCGACCCGGCTGACCATGCCGTGGTACGTGGCGGCGATCTCGGCCCACCGCTCCGGCCCGAAGTCGGCCGTGCCGTAGGCCTCGCGGATCGCCGCCATGTAGCGGGGCTTGCCGGCCTCGACCCACGGAGCCGGCTCCGGCACGCTGCTCCGGTCGTGGAGCGAGAACCACGGCTCCTCCGCCACGAACGGCGGGTGAGGGAAGAGCAGCGCCACGAACAGCACCCACGGTTCGGGGAGTCCGTCGGCGAGCCACTCGGTGGCGGTCCGCACCGTCGCCTCGTCGAGGTCGAGGACGTTGCCGCCCCCCTGACCGGGAGGTCGCCGGCCGTGGTAGTGGGCGTTGAACCACGGGTGCTCCGGCGGGAACGGGCTGGGGTGGAGCACCTCGTCGGGCACGACGGTGAGGCCGCGTCGATCGGTCGAGGCGTCGGCCACACCGGGAGCGAACATGTCGCCCCGCTCGCCGGCCCAGGCGACGTGGTAGCCCGCCTCGCGCAGCAGCGCGAACAGGTTCGGCTCCCACGGCTTCACGAGGTGGGTCAGCGTGCGGTGGCCGCCGACGTGCGGGTACCAGCCCGTCAGCAGGCTGGCCCGGCTCGGGCTGCACACCGAGTGCTGCGAGTACGCGTGCGGGAACCGCACCCCACGCGCCGCGAGGGCGTCGATGTTGGGCGTGTGCGCGACCGGCGAACCGAAGCACCCGACGGCGTCGGCGCGCAGCTGGTCGGGCATGACGACCAACAGGTTGGGCCGCCCGCTCACGGGCCGCTCCACCCGCCCATCGTCCCTAGTCCTCCTTGGACAGCCATTCGATGCGCTCGCGCATCAGGTCGAGGCCGGGCTGGGCCGGGCACGGCTGCACCGACGACACCGGCCGGTCGAAGACCATGTGCCTCGGATCGGCCGGGTCGTAGGTCGGCCACTCCTCGAGACCGGGGAACGACGGGTCGCCGGCCGCGGCGAACGCGAACCAGCGGTCGCCCATCGCCCGCGTCAGCAGGTGGGCGTCGGGCGCCGGAGGGACGAGCGGGAGCGAGGACCCGAAGACGTGCACGATCTCGGCGGCGTGGAACGCACCGGCGGTCTGCTTCTTGGACGCCGGCACGGACCGGAAGTGGTATCGCCAGACCGGCAGCCCCGCCTGGGCGTGCATCCGGCTGGCGTGGTCGACGTGCACGCCGAACATGTGGTCGCCACCGTGACGACCGACGGCGTCGCGCTCGAGCGAGGACAGGCCGGGATAGATCGACATCAGGCGGTCGACGTGGCTCGAGCTCGGGTACGAGCGCTCGAACGCAGCGCGCACCTCCTCCGGCGTGATGTCGGGCCGGGTGGCGTCCGGCGCAGGGGCGGGCGGGGCCGCGAACTCCGCGCCGGCCGGGTTGACGAACCGGTAGAACAACGACGCCTCGTCGGCGTTGTAGCCGACCATCAGCGGCACCGAGGCCTGCTGGCCCCGCGAGAAGGCGGTCATCGGCGTCGAGGGGAGCACGACGCCGTCGACCGCCGGGTAGAAGTGCCGACCGAGATCGGCGCGGTCTCGGTAGAGCTCGTAGAGCTCGTCGGCCGGCAGGTCCCGCAGCCGGGCCAGCTGACCATCATCGTCACCGACCGCGACCTCCGCGAAGCGGCTGCCGGCCTCGATCGCCGGGAGGAAGTCGAGCGCCGGCTCGTTGAGCCGCAGCCACCGGCCGCTGTCGCTCGGGCTCTGCGCGATCGCCCGGTGGAACAGGCCCCGGGCCCGGGGCGACGTCATCAGGTTGAGGACGGCCTCGCCGCCGGCCGACTCACCGAAGATCGTGACCCGGTTGGGGTCGCCGCCGAAGCCGGCGATGTTGTCGCGCACCCACTCCAGTGCGGCGATCTGGTCGAGGAGCCCGTAGTTGCCGGAGACACCGTCGGCCGACTCGGCGGACAGCTCCGGGTGGGCGAAGAACCCCATCAGCCCGAGCCGGTAGTTGAACGTCACCAGCACGCAGCCTCGCTCCGGGAGCGCATCGCTCTGGTAGAAGACGTCGCCGCTGCTGCCGTCGGTGTGGTCGCCGCCGTGGATCCACACCATCACCGGGAGGTTCGCCGCCCCCGCCGGCGCCCGGACGTTCACGGTGAGGCAGTCCTCGTCCTCCTTCACCGGCACGACCTTGAGCGCGGTGAGCAACGCACGCCGCCGGGCGGCGCTCAACCCGAGGCCGGTGGCGAGCTCGGAGATGAACTCCTCCATCCCGCCGGCGCGCTGCCACGCCACCGCACCGTGCTTCTTCGCCTTGAGCGTGTCCCGCCACGGCTCGACCGGCGCGGGCGGCCGCCATCGGCGGTCGCCGACGGGCGGCGCGGCGTAGGGGATGCCGAACCAGTGGGCCATCGAGCCCTCACCGGCCAGCACCCCGCTGACCTTGCCCCCGGAGGTCTGGACCTCGGTCATCGACGAACGCGACCTGAAACGAGCCATGCCCGATGGTCGTCGCCGACCCACCTCGACGCAACCCGACCGTCAGCTCCGGCTCGCAGCCCAGAGCTCCAGGTAGCGGCGCAACGATGCGGTGGCGTCCGCCGGGTCGCCGGCGGCGAGCGCCTCGATCAGGAGGCCGCGGACCACCGCGACGCCGAGCCGCAGCTCGGTGCGGTCGACCGCCAGGTCGAGCTCCTCGGCGACGTCGGCCGCGACCGCCAGCCACGGCTCGGTGATGCCGTCGAGGAAGCCCTCGGTGCCCGGGTGGTCGGCCAGAGCGAGCGAGAACAGCTCGAAGAACAGCCGGATCAGCGGGGCCAGCTCCGGCTGGGTCAGCTGCTCCCACTGGGCCTCGATCACGGCCTCCGGCGTCGCCGCGCCGCGCCCGAGCTCGGCGAGCGCCTGGCGCTGAGCGGCCTCCGTGGCCGACACGATCGCGGTGACGAGACCGGCCCGACCACCGAAGTGGTAGTTGAGCATCCGGTGGCTCGTCCCGACCTCGTCGGCCAGCTCGCGAAGGCTGGTGTCGGCCAGACCCCGGACGGCGACGTGGTCGATGATCCGGGCGAGCAGGGCGTCTCGGGCGGCGCTCATGACGACGACTGTACCGATTGGTACACTCCCGGGATGCTGTTCACCGACTCGATCACCGTCGACGGCACACCCGAGCTGTTGTGGGCGCTCACGACCGACGTGGAGGCGTTGCCGTCGATCACGCCGACGATGTCCGAGGTCGAGCGACTCGACGAGGGCCCGCTGGCGGTCGGCAGTCGCGTCCGCATCGAGCAGCCCGGCATGCGGTCGAACGTCTGGACGGTCCGGCGACTCGACGAGCCGCACCTGCTGGAGTGGGACACGAAGGTGGGGACGGTCGTCATCACCGCCCGCCACCTCATCACCGCGACGGATGGCGGTGCGACCAACCGGCTGGAGGTCGAGCTGAGCGGCTTCGGGAGCGGTCTGGTCGGGCGCCTGCTCGGCGGTCGGCTGAACGAGGGGCTGGCCCAGGAGAACGCCGGCTTCGCGGCGGCGGTCGCCCGCAGCAGCTGAGCGAGACCTCAGAGCTCCTCGAGGTAGATGCGGATGCGGGCGGCGAAGCGGCCCAGCGCAGCCGACACCGCCACCACGACCGCCTCACCCGAGGGCGCGCCCTGCACGCTCCAGACGTCGTCGTCGTTCTTGGTGTCCGCGACGCCCTCGACCGATCGCAGGGCCCGGTCGACGGAGATGTCGAGCTCGACGTCGAGCGACTCGGCGCGCAGGAAGTCGGCCACCGACACGTGGACCTGCCACGGCCACTCCCCCTCGTCGTCGACGCGCATCGCCTCGACGTCCACGACGTCGAGCGGTTCGTCCTCGGATCTGAGCGACCAGCGCTCGACGACGTCGCCGTCCGCGGGGTCGGTCCGTTCCACGATGATCCCGGGGATGGACATGCGGAGGCTCCCGTGTCGTCGATGCCGTCGCTGAGGTCATCGACGCGACAGGCGCCGAGCTTGAGCCCGTCATGACCCGTCGTTGACGTACCCCCAGCCGAAGCGGCCCTTCACGCACAGGTGCCCGTTCGTCACGTCGTGGTCGAGCGGCGACGTGACCTTGACCACCCGGTCGTCCTGGACGTGCACCTCGAGGTTGCAGCCGACGCCGCAGTACGCGCAGACGGTCGTGGTGACGCTCTGACGCTCCGGTGCCCATCGGCCGCTGAGCTTCAGGTCGAAGACGCTCGTGAACTCCAGCGCGCCGGTCGGGCACACGCCGATGCAGTTGCCGCAGTAGACGCAGGCGGACTCGGGCAAGGTCACGTCGAACTCGGTCGAGATGTGGGCGCCGTGGCCCCGACCGGCGACCGCGATGGCGAAGGTGTGCTGGGCGTCCTCGCCGCACGCCTCGACGCACTTGTAGCAGAGGATGCAGCGGGCGTAGTCCCGCACGTACAGCTCGTCCTGGCGCTTCACGTCCTGGGCGACCGTCGCCGTCGCCGACGAGTCGTAGCGGTCGGTGTCGACGCCGAGCTCGCCGCACCAGCGGGCCACGTCGTCGTCGGCCTCGGAGAGGTCGGCGTCGGTGGCGAGCAGCTCCAGCACCATCCGCCGTGAGGTCCGGACCCGCTCGGAGTCGGTCCGCACGACCATCCCCTCCTCCGCGGGACGCGAGCACGCCGGGACGAGGGCCCGGGACCCCTCGACCTCGACCACGCACACCCGGCAGGCGTTCACGGGCGTGAGGTTCTCGAGGTAGCAGAGGGTCGGCGTCTCGATCTCGACGCCGCGGCAGGCGTCGAGCAACGTCGCGCCGTCATCGACCTCGATCTCGCTGCCGTCGATCGTCACCCGCACGCTCATCGGTCGAACACCCCCAGGGCGATGGCGGAGCGGGTCACGCTGGCCGCGGTCTGGCCGAGGCCGCAGATCGACGCGTCGGTCATGACCGCGTCGAGGTCGGCGGCGAGGTCGCGGTCGATCGCCCCCCGGTCGAGGAGCTCGACCTGGCGCTGGGTGCCGACGCGGCACGGAACGCACTGTCCGCACGACTCGTGCTGGAAGAACGCCGCGTTGCGGCGGACCACGTCGGCCAGATCGACCCGGTCGTCGAAGACCATCACGACCCCGGAGCCCAGGGTGGCGCCGGCCGCTCGTGCGTCGTCGAGCGTCAGCACGAGGTCCAGCGACTCCGGCCCGACGAGCACGCCGGCCGCGCCACCGAGGAGCACCGCCTGCAGCTCTCGCCCCTCGGACACACCTCCGGCCGAGGCGATCACCTCGCCCAGCGTCACGCCGTACGCGTGCTCGTACACGCCGGGCCGTTCGACGTTGCCCGACAGGCAGAACAGGCGCGGCCCGGTCGAACGCGCCGCGCCGGTCGCAGCGAAGGCTGCGGCTCCGCCCCGCAGCACGAGGAGCACGTCGTGGAGGGTCTCCACGTTGTTCACCACGGTCGGACGCCCGAAGAGGCCGACGTCGGTCGGGAACGGCGGCTTGTTGCGGGGCTCGCCCCGGTACCCCTCGATCGAGTTGAACAGCGCGGTCTCCTCGCCGCAGATGTAGGCGCCCGCGCCGAGCCGCAGCTCCAGCTCGAAGCGGCGACCGAGGCCGCCGAGGTCGTCGCCCAGCCACCCGGCGGCACGGGTGGCGGCGATCGCCTGCTCGATGCGCGCCCGAGCGACGGGGTACTCCCCCCGCAGGTAGATCCAGCCCCGCTCGGCGCCGACGGTCAGACCGGCCACCGTCATCGCCTCGATCAGGCGGAACGGGTCGCCCTCCATGAGGACGCGATCCTTGAAGGTCCCGGGCTCGGACTCGTCGGCGTTGGCGACGACATGGCACTCGCCGCCATGGCCGGCGACGGCCCGCCACTTCACGGCGGTCGGGAACGCCGCGCCGCCACGGCCGGACAGGCCGGACGCATCCAGCTCGTCGAGCACCCAGTCCGACCCTCGTTCGAGGACCTCCCGCACGACGGCGTGCCCGCCGTGGGCGAGGTGATCGTCCCAGCCCGACGGATCGACCACGCCGATCCGGCCGAGCAGGCCGTCGTCCAACGTCGACGCGACGACCGGGGCCGGGCCGACGGCGGCAGTGATCGACCGCAATGGCAGACCGACCTGCTGCACCACCGCCGCTGCGCCGTGGTCGCACTGGCCGAGGCACGGCGAGCCGATCCTCGCCTCGCCCCCGAACCCCGCGTCGACGAGGGCGCCGTCGAGCACCACCGCGTCGTGGATGCGGCAGCCGACGTCGTCGCAGACCCGCACGAGGGTCTCCGGCTGCGGCTCGACCGACAGCAGGTCGTAGAACGTCGCGACGCCGTACAGCTCGGCCGGCGGCACGCTCAGCCGCTCGGCGACGTGGTTCAGTCCGCCGGGGCTGATCCACCCGGCCGCCTCCTGCAGCATGTGGAGGCAGGGGAGCACGAGATGGCGCAGCTGCTTCGCCCGCGACCGCCCGCCGCGCACGACCCGAGCGTCCTCGTGGATCACCGCCCGTCGACCCGCCAGCAGCGCGTCGACGGCGCTGCGCTCGACCTCGGTCGGACGGTCGTCGGTGAGGTGCAGGTCCACGAGCCCTCAGGCTGTCACCGGGCAGGACCGCCCCGCCACACGCTCAGTCGCCGGGTGGGCCGTCGAACTGGGCGATCGAGGCGCGGGCGAGTCTGCGCACGGCGATCGCCAGGCCGACGCCGATCGCCATCAACACCGGCGACGTCGCCGCGAGGCCGCCGAGGACGCAGGCCAGGGCGATGGTGAACAGCGAGCCGAGCACGGCGGATCGCACGCGGGCGTCGAGCGGCTCCACCTCGATGACCGACGGCTTCGTCTCGGGTCGGCCGGCGTACGGATCGGGGCCGAGCTCGTCGTCGAGGTGACGGAGCAGGGCGAGGTCCTCGGCGGACAGGTCGGGGTGGTCGGCATCGTCACGGTTCACGGTGGAAGGGATCGACACCTCCGGCGCCGTTCAAACACCGTCGTCCGCGACCTCGCGGAGCTGGCCGAGGATCCGCCGCAGCAGCCGGGACACCTGCATCTGGCTCACGCCGATCCGATCGGCGATCTGCTGCTGGCTGAGCTCCTCGAAGAAGCGCAGCCGCACGATCTCGGCGTCCGAGCTGGGAAGGCGGTCGAGCAGCTGGGAGACGAGGAGCCGGCGGTCGACGTCGGCGAACCCCTCGGCCTCGTGGGCGGTGGCCGGCGCCGCGGTCGTGGCCGGTGTGTCGAGGCTCACCGGGCGGTACGCGCGATCGGCGTCGAGCGCCTCGAGCACGCGATCCTCGCTCTCACCCAGCCGGTCGGCGAGCTCGGCGACCGTCGGCGAGCGGCCCAGCTCCTGTTCGGCCTCGTCGCGGGCACGACGGGTCCGGCCGACCAGCTCCTTGGTGCCCCGGCCGACCCGGAGCCCCCAGGTCTTGTCGCGGAACCAGGTCTTGCACTCGCCGTCGACGACCATCGTCGCCCACGGCCCGAACGGCACACCGCGCGACGGGTCGAAGCGTTCGACGGCACCGATCAGACCGAGGAGCGCGACCTGCTCCAGATCGTCGCCGGCGACGCCACGGTTGCGATAGCGGGCCGCCACGGCGCCGGCGAGTCCGCGGTGTTCCTGGACGAGCTCGTTGCGCAGGCGTCGATCGCCGGTCCTCCGGTACTCGACGAACCGGGCGTCGACCGCGTCATCCACGACGCTCCTTGCGGACCACGAACGATCGTGCGCCGGGCC
This sequence comes from Actinomycetota bacterium, assembly GCA_039818945.1. Lineage (GTDB taxonomy): Bacteria > Actinomycetota > Acidimicrobiia > Acidimicrobiales > Poriferisodalaceae > JBCBSZ01. Next base: position 10,245 of record JBCBSZ010000043.1, on the reverse strand, counting down.
CCGGATCGACCTCGTGCGCGTCGACGGTCCCGGACAGCACGAGGAGGGCGAGCTCGTCCACCTCGATCGCCGCGGCGTCCGTCTCGACGCTGCCCCGCACCTCGATGGCCCCACCGAGATCGTGGACCTCCAGGGCGAGCACGGCGTCGGCGCCCGCGGCCTCGATGACGAGCGCCGCGCACTCCGCCGCCGCCATCTGGAGGTCCTCGATGGCGTCGACGGTCAGGTCGACGGTGGAAGCGACGCTGCCGACGAGCAACCGGATGGTGCGGAGCGCCGACGTCGCAGCCGGCACGCGGAGGTCGGCGAGCCACGTCATGCGCGCCACACTAGGGGGAGGGTCCGGTTTGGCCGCTCCCCGACCGGTCGATCCCTTCCGTGATGGCGGTGATGAACGACGAGACCGTGCTCCTGGAGCGCTCGATGGCACCGACGCTGGCCGACGTCCGCGGCGTCCGCCAGGACGTCAGGGCTGCGCTCGTCGGGGCGGGCGCGGGAACGGACCTGGCCGCCGATGCCGAGCTCGTCGCCTCGGAGCTGCTCACCAACGCTGTCGAGCAGCGGCCGGACGGTGACGTCCACGTCGTGGTGCTCCGTCGTGCGACCCACGTCGTGCTGGTCGTCACCAATCCGACCGGGGAGGACCACCTCCCGCCGGTCGAGTCGTGGCCGAGCCTGACCGATGCCGCCGGCGCCCGGGGGCGAGGGCTCCCGATCGTGGCGGCGCTGACGGAGCGACTGGAGATCGACCAGGACGCGGACGTCACGTCGATCGCCTGCTGGTGGCGGGTCGTCGCAGACGACGAGGTCAGGCCCGGCTGAAGACCTGGTCCAGACCGGTCAGTGACAGCAGGCGCTCGACGCGGGCGCTGACCGTGCCGAGCACGAGCTGCCCGCCGTCCGCCTCGAGCCGGCGGTGGAGCGCGAGCAGCACTCGCAGCCCCGAGGAGTCGGCGAAGTCCACACCGGAGAGGTCGAGCACGACGGTGCCGGCGACCCCGCCCAGGGCCGACTCGAACCGAGTGGCGCTGTGGGCGTCGAGGTCGCCGCCGATGACGTAGGAGCCGTCGGGGCCCTGCTCGATGTCGAGGCCGTCCGCCATGTGGTCGACGCTACCCGGCCGCCACCAGCACGAGGGCGGTGTCGTCGGCCAGCGGGTGCGTTGCGGTCAGCTCGTCGATCAGGAAGTCGCAGGCCGGATCGAGCCCGACCGGGGCCCGCTCGATCGCCCGCGTGAGCAGCTCGATGCCGTCGACGACGTCGAGCTCGCGGCGCTCGACGAGCCCGTCGGTGTAGAGCGCGAGCGTCGCTCCCGAGATCGGCTCGGTCGTCGCCGGCCACCCGGGACGGCCGGCACCCAGCGGCGGGCCGGTCACGACGCTCACCGTCGAGGCCGACCCCGAGCGCCGCATGATCGGCGGGGGGTGACCTGCGGAGCGCAGCTCGACCTCACCCGAACCGAGATCGACGGTCGCGATCGCTGCCGTCGCGAACAGGCCCTCGGCCACGCACAGTTCATCCCCTGCGGCGAGGGCGCGACCGGCGTCGCCGTGCCGGGAGAGCTCGCCTCGGACGACCAACGCCAGGCGTCCCATGTCAGCAGCGATGCGGAGGCCGCTCCCCGCGACGTCGCCGATCAGGACGAAGGTCCGATCGCCTCGCTCGACGACGTCGTAGAAGTCGCCGCCGACCTCGGCGCCGAAGCCCACCGGGACGTACCGGGCGACCACGTCGAGGCCGGGCACCGACGGGATCGCCGGCAGGAGCGCTCGTTGCAGCTCCAGCGCAGCGGCGCGACGGCGCTCGTACTCGAGCGCGGCGTCGATGACCAGCGGGATGCGGAAGCAGAGCCGCTGCAGCCCGTCGACGTCCACGGCGTCGAGCTGCCACCTTCGGAGGTCGGCGACGGACACGACCCCGGACAGACCCCGCTGCTCGAACTCGAGCCGAGCCGTCAGCGTGACCGAACCCGAGACCGATTCGTGCTCGGCGAGGCCCTCGTCGGGAGCGAGCGAGGTGTCGATCGGTGCGCCTCGTCGGACCGGCTCGGACCCGTCGGCCGTCGGCACGTCGAGCACGATCCCTGCGGCACCGAACGGCACGATCACAGCGATGGCCTCGACGACGGCGTCGACGACCTGGCCGACGTCGCTGATCGTGCCCGAGGGGTCGCCGAGCACGTCGGTCAGCACCTGATCGACGAGGCGCTCGGCCGCCAGCAGTCGCTCGGCCCGGCGCAGCGCCGTCACGTCCTGCTGGGTGGCGACGAAGTTGGTCACCCGGCCGGCGCCGTCGACGATCGGGTCGATCCGCCAGGAGATCTCGAACGGTGTCCCGTCGGCGCGGTAGTTGACGGTCTCGCCACTGAAGGGCCGGCCGTGGGAGAGGTCGGCCCGGAGCCGGTCGAGCTCGGCCCGATCCGTGAGCGGGCCCTGCATGATCCGCGGGGTTCGACCGATGACGTCGGCGCGCGACCGCCCGGTCATCTCGCAGTACGCCGGGTTGACGTACAGGATCCGGGGTCCCGGAGCGTCGAGCTCGGCGTCCGTGATGCAGGCCGAGGCCCTCGTCTGCTCGAGGGCGGCCTCGAGCAGACGCAGGCGATCGTCGTTGTCGAGCTCGGACCACCGCACCACGGCGACACGGTAACGAGACCCGGCCCGGCCGGCCCAAGCTCAGTGGACCGGCGCCGCACCCTCCGGATCGGCCAGGGCGGCCAGCTCGTCCGGGACGTCCTGCGACAGCACCGAGCAGTGCCAGCGGGCCTCGCGCCACCCATCCGGCGTGCGCTTCCAGATGATGGTCGAGACGCAGTCGAAGGTGGCGACCAGGTCGCCAATCTCCAGGTACTGGCGGAACTCGAGCATCGACCAGCCGAGGTCGTGGTCGACGGTCGAGTGGTAGTCGAGGACGAGGCTGTCGGTCTCGGCGCCGATCGCGCCGAGGGCTCCGAAGAGCTGGTGGAACCAGGCCTCCCACTCCTCGCGGGTGCGCACCATCACGCTCTGCCCGGACGGGTCGACGTCGACGATGCCGGCGTCGTCGTCGCAGAGCGTGGCGAGGGTGTCGAAGTCGTGCTCCCGGACCGCCCGCAGCAGGGCGGTGGTGAGCGTGTAGAAGGGCTGCATCTCGAAGCGACGCTGGGACGGGTGGTCGAGCCGGGACGACCGGTCGGCAGCCGGGGCGATGCTCTGGGGCAGGGGTTCGGCGAGGGACATGTGGTTGCGCTCCGTTCGGAGAGGGCGACGCCCTGGTCCGGGAAGCATCGGACCAGGGCGTCGGGACGGTGTGGGACGAGGGGTCAGGCAGCCTTGACGACCGAGTCGTCGCCGGAGTCGCTGGTGCGGTCGGGGTCGTAGCCCTCCTCGGAGGACTTGACCATGGCGATGGCCAGCAGCAGCAGACCGAACGCCGGCTTCGCGATCACGTCCGCGATGCCGTAGCCGACCTGGCGCATGACCTCGGTGGTCGAGTCGTCCAGGCTGAGGTACGGGGCGAGGAACGCCAGCGGGTACACCGACCACGTGACGAGGATGATGGTCCGGAGGCCGCCGAAGAGCTGGCGCACACGGGCGCTCTGGCGCTCCAGCGCTCCGCCCATCTCCGCGTACAGCACGTAGAGGATGTAGAGGAACGGGATCGTCCCGGCGATGAAGCTGATCCACTTGATCGGGTCGTCGGTCGAGGCGATCTCACCCGGGTAGCCGAGGATGATCATGGCGGCCGAGGCGCCGACGAGCTTCAGCAGCAGCGAGCGCTGCTCCTTCTTGGCCAGGGCGAGCACGATCACGAGCTCGGCCATCAGCAAGGGCACGGTGAGGAGCCAGTCGGCGTAGCGGTAGCCCTCGTTGAACGGCTCGTTGGTCGCGACGTACGTGCCGTCGACGAGCTCGTACGCGCCCTTCCACGACTCCGTGATCCGGAAGTAGTGGTAGGCCGCGATGCCCACGACGAGCGTCGAGAGCGTGAGCGCGAGCCGGTGCTTCGGTGCCACGCGGTTGCGCACGAGCACGAAGAACACGGCGGCCGCGCCCATCGCCGCCGTGACGAAGCTGAAGACGTTGAAGACGAGGTCGAACTGACCCTCGCTCAACGAGGTCGCTGTTGCCAGCATCTCTGTCCTCCTGTAGGTGTCACCACAGGGGTGGACGGATGCCGATCCCTCCAAACATGACCCTCGTCACACGGTGGGCGGGTCTCAGGCCCCCACCGGCTCGACCCGGACGGCGACGGCCTTGAAGGCGGCCGTCCCGGACCTCGGATCCCAGGCGTCGTCGACGAGCACGTTGACGTCGGCGACGTCGGAGAAGTGGAACGTGGTGAAGGCGAGACCGGGGCGGAGCCCGTCGACGGCCCGCACGGTCATCTCGATCTCGCCCCGCCGCGAGCACACCCGGGCCCGATCGCCGTCGGCCAGACCGAGCGCATCGAGATCGAGGGCGCACAGGTCCAGCGTGTCGCCCGAGCGGATCGGCGAGTCGAGCGCGCCGGACTGCACGCCGGAGTTGTAGCCGTCGAGCACGCGACCGGTGGTGAGCCGCATGGGGAAGTCGTCGTCGGTGGCGTCGTGGGGCGTCGCCGCGTCGACGAGGCTGAACAGCGCGGCCCGACCCTCGCGGGGCTCGGCCCAGAGGCGACCGTGGAGGAACGGGGTGCCCGGGTGGTCCTCCGACGGGCAGGGCCACTGGAGCCCTCCGTGCTCGTCGAGGCGCTCGTAGCTCATGCCCCGATGGGCCTCGGACAACGACCGCAGCTCGTCCCACGTGCGCTCTGCGTCGGGCTCGCCCCAGTCCTGGCCGAGGCGACGAGCGAGCTCGTGGAGGATGGCGAGGTCGTCGCGCGTGCCGTTCGTCGGCGGCTTGGTCGTCCGCACCCGCTGGACGCGCCGCTCGGAGCTGGTCACCGTGCCGTCGCTCTCGGCCCACGCCACGGCGGCGGGGAGCACGACGTCGGCGAGCTCGGCGGTCTGGGTGAGGAAGATGTCCTGCACGACGAGGTGATCGAGGCCGGCCAGCAGCTCCCGGGCGTGGACCACGTCGGCCTCCGACGTGGCCGGGTTCTCGCCGATCACGTAGAGGGCGCGGACGTCACCCGACTCCATGGCCTCGAACATCTCGCTCAGGTGCATCCCGGGCACCGGCGGCACCGGAGCACCCCACACCTCCTCGAAGCGCGCCCGCTCGGCGGGGTCGACGACGTCGGCGAAGCCGGGGAGCTTGTTGGGCAGCGCGCCCATGTCGCCGCCGCCCTGGACGTTGTTCTGGCCCCGCAGCGGCACGAGCCCGGACCCCCACCGGCCGACGTGGCCGGTGAGCAGCGCCAGGTTGATGAGCGACACGACGTTGTCGACCGCGTTGTGGTGCTCGGTGATGCCGAGGGTCCAGCAGATCTGCGCCGTCTCGGCCGTGGCGTAGGCGTGGGCGAGCTCGCGGATCGCGGCCGCCGGGACACCGGTCAGCTCCTCGCCCCGCTCCAGGGTGTGCGGCTCCACGTGCGCGGCGAACTCGTCGAAGCCCTCGGTCGCCCGCTCGATGAAGTCGCGGTGGTGCAGGTCGGCGGCGATGATCTCGCGGGCGACGGTGTTGGCGAGCGCCACGTCGGTGCCGACGTCGAGCCCGAGCCACAGGTCTGCGAAGCGGGCGCTGTCGGTGCGTCGCGGGTCGATGCAGTACAGCTCGGCGCCGTTGCGCAGCCCGGCCAGCAGGTGGTGGAAGAAGATCGGGTGCGCGGCGCGGGCGTTGGAGCCCCAGAGGAGCACGACGTCGGTCTCCTCCACCTCGGCGTAGGAGCACGTCCCACCGCCGGCACCCAGGATGGTCGCCAGACCGACGACCGAGGGGGCGTGTCAGGTCCGGTTGCAGCTGTCGATGTTGTTGGTGCCCAGCGCGCCGCGGGCCAGCTTCTGGGCGCCGTAGTTCACCTCGTTGGTGGACTTCGAGCAGCTGAAGACGCCGATCGCCCCGCCGCCGTGGGTGTCCCTCGCCGCGGCCAGCCCGGCCGCGGCGCGATCGAGCGCCTCGTCCCAGGTGGCCTCGCGCAGCTCGTCCCCGTCTCGGACCAGCGGAGCGGTGAGTCGTGCACGGGGCGGTCGGTGACGGCGCATGACCACCAGTATCTCCTTCGGTACCGTTCGGGACGTGATCGTCGGCGTGCCCATGGAGATCAAGGACAGCGAGCGCCGGGTCGGGTTGAGCCCGGCGAGCGTGACCGAGCTCGTCGCCCACGGCCACGAGGTGATCGTCGAGCCGGGGGCGGGGGCGGGCTCGGGGTTCACCGATCACGACTACGTCGGCGCCGGCGCGCTCATCGGGGCCGACGCCGAGGACGTGTTCGCCCGGGCCGAGATGATCGTCAAGGTCAAGGAGCCGCAGGCCGAGGAGCGGGCCCGGTTGCGGGGTGATCAGACGCTGTTCACCTACCTCCACCTGGCCCCGGACCCCGAGCAGACGACGGACCTGATGGCGAGCGGGGCCACCTGCATCGCCTACGAGACGGTGACCGACGACCTCGGCGGCCTGCCGCTGCTGGCCCCGATGTCCCAGGTGGCGGGACGGCTGGCCGTGCAGGCGGGCGCCCACAACCTCGAACGGCCCCAGGGTGGGTCGGGCATCCTCCTCGGCGGTGTGCCGGGCGTGGCGCCGGCCCACGTCGTGGTGATCGGCGGCGGCGTCGTCGGCTCCAACTCCATCGAGATGGCCATCGGCCTCGGTGCCGACGTGACGGTGCTCGACCGCAACGTCCACGTCCTCGGCGAGCTCGCCGACCGGTTCGGTCCGGCGCTGCGCACGATCTACTCCACCCGCTCGGCGCTGGAGGAGCAGGTGCTCGCCGCCGACCTCGTGGTCGGTGCGGTGCTGGTCAAGGGCGCGGCCGCGCCCAAGCTCATCAGCGCCGACCAGGTTCGCCGGATGCGGCCCGGCTCGGTGCTCGCCGACGTCGCCATCGACCAGGGCGGGTGCTTCGAGACGTCCCGCCCGACCACGCACACCGAGCCCACCTACGTCGTCGACGACGTCGTCCACTACTGCGTGGCCAACATGCCCGGTGCGGTGCCCCGCACCTCGACGTTGGCGCTCAACAACGTGACGTTGCCGTTCGTGCTCGCGCTCGCCGACCTCGGCCCGCTCGAGGCGATGCGGCGCGACCCGCACCTGCTGAACGGGCTGAACGTGCAGGACGGCAGCATCACCGAGCCGGCCGTCGCCGAGGCGCTCGACCTGCCGCTGGCCGCCCCGGCGCTCTGAGGGCGCCGATCAGTCGCCGCCGGACGCGGCGCGGGCGACCGCCTCGAGCTCGCTGACGTACTCGGGCCACCACGAGCCCTCGACCTCGGGCAGGTTGTCGACGTCGACGCGGTGACCGATCGCGCCGTCGAGCTGCTCGCGGACGATGTCGGCATGGCCGGCGTGCCGGTTCGTCTCGGCGATCATGTGCAGCAGGATCCAGTGGAGCGTCACCGGGTTGACGTCGTCGGGCCACCACGGGACCGTGCCGGGCGAGTCGAGCGACAGCGCCTCGATCGTCTCGTCGGCATGGGCGTTCGCCCGGCGGTAGAGCGCCAGGATCTCCTCCCGGCCCTCGTCGGCGGTGGCGTACATGTCCTCGTTCGGGCGCTGCTCGCGGCCGTCCCACGGGAACCGTTCGTCGTGCCGACGGCCGAAGGTGTCGCCGAAGTACCCGAGCTCGACGACCGCGAGGTGCTTCACCAGGCCGAGCAGGTTCGTACCGCTCGGCGTGAGCGGTCGCCTGACGTCGTACTCCGACAGCCCGTCGAGCTTCCACACCAGCGCGTCGCGCGCCATCTGGAGGTAGCGGTGCGAGATCGCCTTGGCGTCGGTGTCCGTCATCCCTCGATGTTCGCGCCCGGCGACGCCCGCGGGCAGGGGGTTGGCCCTCTCCAGACGATCCCCACACCGTCTCCAAGCTTCGCGGTGGCCATCCGCGGTCTGGTGGAGGCACACCAGGAGGAGCAGACATGCCGACCACCACCGCCGAGACCACCACCACCGACGTGCCGGACTGGCAGCTCGCCGGCCGGGCGTGGGAGCACGCCGCCACCGACTGGGCCGTGCTGTTCGAGCCGTACGCCCGCGACGCCGTCGAGACGGTGTTCGCCGCCACGGGCGTCGGCCCCGGCACGGCGCTGCTCGACGTCGCCTGCGGCGCCGGGCTCGCCCTCGGCCGGGCCGAGCGCCTCGGCGCGACCGCCGCCGGCATCGACGCCGCAGCCGGGCTCCTGGACATCGCCGCCCGCCGGGCCCCCACCGCCGAGGTCATCTGGGGGTCGATGTTCGAGCTGCCGTGGGAGGCGGAGTCCTTCGATGTCGCGACCTCGTTCAACGGGATCTGGGGCGGGTGCGACGACGCCATCGCCGAGATCGCCCGCGTCCTGCGCCCAGGTGGACGCCTGGGCTTCACGTTCTGGGGACCGGGTGCAGCGCTCGACCTGCGCGACTACTTCATCGTGCTGGGCACGAGCAGCCCGGAGGTCGCCGAGGAGCTGATCTCGCTGGCGGCGATCGGGGACGAGGGCGTCGCCGAGGCGATGTGCGAGTCGGCCGGCCTCGTCGTCGAGACCAGGTCGTCGACCACGGCGGTGATCGAGCTGACCGACGACGAGCTCGCCTGGCGGGCGTTGCGCTCCCCCGGTGTGGCCCTGCCGTGCCTCGAGCACACCGGCGAGGAGGAGATGCGGCGCCGGGTACTGGACGCGGTCGCGCCGTTCCGCGCCGACGACGGGTCGTACCTGCTGCGCAACGAGCTGGTCCACGTCATCGCCCGCCGGCCCTGAGCCGGTCGGCCGGGGTCAGCCGGCGTCGAGCGAGCCCAGCTCGTCGAGGCTCGCCCGCAGGATCCCGGCCGACGCCCGGAGCGCGGCGAGCTCGTCGTCGTCGAGCGGTGGCAGCATCCGGGTGCTCACGCCGTCGGCGCCCACGATGCAGGGCACGCTGAGGCAGACGTCGTCGATGCCGAGCTCGCCGGCCAGCCGGACGCTCACCGGCAGCACCGTCCGCTGGTCGTCGACGATCGAGTGCACGATGTTGGCGAGCACGAGACCGATCGCCGTGTTGGTGAAGCCCTTGCGGTCGATGATGTCGGCCGCCGCTCGCCGGACCTGTTCGGCGATGTCGTCGAGCACCACGTGCGCCTCGTCCGAGCCACCGAGCTCGCCGAGCAGCGGTGCGCCACCGATGGTGGCGCTCGACCAGACCGCCACCTCGCTGTCGCCGTGCTCACCGAGCACGTAGCCGTGGACGCTGCGGGGGTCGACGGCGAGGTGCTCGGCCACGAGCGCCCGCAGTCGTGAGGAGTCCAAGGACGTGCCGGTCCCGATGATGCGGTCGGCCGGCCGGCTGGACAGCTCCTGGAGCACGTACGTGAGGACGTCCACCGGGTTGGTCGCGACGACCACCACGGCGTCGGGGGCGTGACGGTCGAGATCGGCGGCGACGGATCGGAAGACGTCGACGTTGCGACCCATGAGATCGAGGCGCGTCTCGCCCGGTCGCTGGCCGACCCCGGCGCAGACCACCACGACGCGGCAGCCGCCGAGGTCGGCCGCCTCGCCGGCCTGGACGCGCACACGCCCGACGAACGCCTGGCCGTGCATGAGGTCCATGGCCTCGCCCTCGGCGCGCCGCCGATCGAGGTCGACGAGGACAAGCTCGGTCGCGACCCGCTGCTGGAAGAGCGAGTAGGCCGCGGCGTTGCCGACGTTGCCCAGTCCGACGATGCCCACCTTCACCTGCTCCATGGACCCATCATGGCGGGATGGACGAACGTCGCGTCGATGGCGGCCGACTCTGGTCGCGACTCATGGAGATGGCCACGATCGGGCCTGGCGTTGCCGGCGGCTCCAACCGGCAGGCGATCTCCGACGAGGACGCAGCCGGGCGGGAGCTCTTCACCGGGTGGGCCGCCGAGGCCGGCAGCACGATCACCATGGACCGCATCGGCAACCTGTTCGTCCGACGGGAGGGCACCGACCCCGACCGGCCCCCCGTGATGACCGGCAGCCACCTCGACACTCAGCCGACCGGCGGGCGCTTCGACGGGGTCTACGGCGTCCTCGCCGGTCTCGAGGTGATCGACCGGCTCGACGAGCTCGGCGTGGAGACGGCGGCGCCGATCGAGGTGGCCGTCTGGACCAACGAGGAGGGCTCGCGGTTCCCGCACTCGATGATGGGCTCGGGGGTCTGGGCCGGTGCGCTCGACCTCGAGGGCGCCTACGAGCTGACCGACCGG
>JBCBSZ010000042.1:0-46429 GCA_039818945.1 Actinomycetota bacterium | reverse complement strand
CCTCCATCGCAACCACACCGCCATCGGCGGCCCACCCGCCACCCGCGTCGACAACGTCACCGGCTCCTACACCTAGGTCGCCATCGGCATGACTCCGACCACGGCACGATCAGAGGGGTGGGTGTCGTTGACGCCATCGCGGCGGTGCACCAGGGTCGAGGGCATGCGGAGCCGCCGTGTCGCCCTCGTCGTGTTCCCCGGCGTGCTGTCGCTCGACGTGACGGGCCCCTACGAGGTGCTCGCCGGCGCCAACACGGCCCTCGGCCGCACCGCCTACGACATCACGACGGCCGGCGCCGACACGGGCCCCGTCGCCGCCGACGGCGGACTGCGCCTGGTGGCCGAGCACCGGCTCGACCAGCTCGACGGCGTGGACCTCCTGATCGTGCCCGGCGGCTGGGGCGCCCGCGCCCTCGGTCCCGGCGACGTCGTCGTCACCGAGGTCGCCCGCCTCGCCGCGACCGCCGAGCGGACGATGAGCGTCTGCACCGGCGCCTTCGTCCTCGCCGCCGCCGGGCTGCTCGCCGGGCGGGGTGCGGCCACGCACTGGGCCCACGCCGGCGAGCTGGCCGATCGCCATCCGGAGGTCGCGGTCGACCCGGAGGCGCTGTGGCACCGCGAGGGCCGCACGTGGACCTCGGCCGGGGTCACGACGGGACTCGACCTCGCCCTCCACCTCGTCGAGCTCGACCACGGTCCCGACATCGCCCGGCTCGTCGCCCGCCACCTCGTCGTGCCGCTGCGCCGGACCGGGGCGCAGTCGCAGTTCGCCTCGCCGAGCTTCCGCCACGATCCGGCGACGACCGAGGCGGTCCGCACCGTCCAGCGCCACATCCACGCGGCGCCGGCCGACGATCTCGGCATCGCCGCCCTCGCCGCCCTCGCCCACATGAGCCCACGACACTTCCAGCGCCGCTTCGCCGAGGAGGTCGGGGTCCCGCCGGGTCGCTACGTCGAGCAGGCCCGCGTCGAGGCTGCTCAGCACCTCCTCGAGACCGAGGCCGCCTCGCTGCACCACGTCGCCGACCGGTGCGGGTTCGGCACGACCGAGACCCTGCGCCGGGCCTTCCACCGCTGCCTCGGCATCTCGCCGACCGACTACCGGGCCCGCTTCGGGCCCACCACGACCACCACCACGGGAGCGACCACATGACCACCTACGGGATCCTGCTGTTCACCGACGCCGAGGAGCTCGACGCCATCGGGCCCTGGGAGATCTTCACCGCCTCGGCCATGGTCCGCGAGCAGGAGGGCGGCGACGCCGTCGACCGGGCGATCACCATCGCGGCGACGGACGAACCGGTGCGCTGCGCGAAGGGCCTCCGGGTGCTCCCTGACCACACCTTCGACGACCACCTCGAGCTCGACGTGGTGCTCCTGCCCGGCGGCATGGGCACCCGCGTCGTCCAGGACGACGAGGCGACGCTCGACTGGATCCGCAAGGTCGATGCGGGCACCACCTGGACGACGTCGGTCTGCACGGGCTCGCTCCTGCTCCACCGGGCCGGGGTCGCCGACGGCAAGCGCCTCGCCACGCACTGGCTCTTCGAGGACGGACTCGGCGAGGCCGGCGCGACCGTCGAGCGGGGCTTCCGCTGGGTGGTCGACGGCAAGATCGTGTCGAGCCAGGGCGTGAGCGCCGGGATCGACATGGCGCTGTGGATCGTGGGCGCCCTCCACGGACCCGACCACGCCCGCACGGTGCAGCGCTACGTCCAGTACGACCCCGCTCCCCCCTACCAGCACGTCGGCTGAGCCGGCCGCCCCGCGCGACACTGCGCGCATGGCCGTCACCGCCCGAGCGCTCAATCGGGCGACGCTCGATCGTCAGCTGCTGCTCCGCCGGCGCGACCTCGGCGTCGTCGAGGCGGTGCGGCGCGTCGGTGGGCTCCAGGCACAGGAACCGGCCTCGCCGTACCTGGCGCTGTGGAACCGGGTCGAGGGCTTCGACGCGGCCGAGCTCGACGCCGCCTTCGCCGACGGGCGGGTGCTCAAGGGCTCGCTGATGCGCCTGACCCTGCACGCGGTCGCCGCCGACGACCACCCGCCGCTGAGAGCCGCCATGCTGCCCCTGCTGCGAGCCGCCGGGCTCAACGATCGTCGCTTCCGCGACACCGGCCTGAGCGTGGAGCGGGCCGACGAGCTGATCGACCGGCTCGCCGACGCCGCCCGCGACGACCCGGTCACCCGAGCGGACCTCGAACCGATCATCGCCGAGGCCCTGGGTCGCCCCGGCGAGGCCGGCCTGTGGCGGGCGATCCGCTTCGTGGCCCCGTTCGTCCACGCGGTCACGGGTGGACCCTGGTCCTTCGGCCGGACCCCGGCGTTCACGACGGTGCCCGACGGGCCCGAGCCCACCGCCGAGGAGGGCCTCCGGCACCTGGTCCGCCGCTACCTGGCCGCGTTCGGGCCGGCCTCGGTCGCCGACATCGGCCAGTTCACCCTCCAGAAGCGCCCGCCGATCAGAGCCGCCCTCGACGTCTTGAGCGACGAGCTGGTCCGGCTCGAGGCCGAGGACGGTGCCGAGCTGGTCGATCTCGCCGGCGTGGCGCTGCCCGATGCCGACGTAGCCGCCCCCGCCCGCCTCCTCCCGATGTGGGACAGCACGCTGCTCGCCTACGCCGACCGCAGCCGTGTGCTCCCGGAGGCCATCCGGGGCGACGTCATCCGTCGCAACGGCGACGTCCTGCCCACCGTGCTGGTCGACGGGTACGTCCGAGGCGTCTGGCGCCCGGTCGAGGGCGGCATCGAGGTCACCCCGTTCGAGCCGATCGACGACGCGGGGTGGAGCGAGCTGGAGGCCGAGGCGACCGCGTTGCGCTCGCTGCTCGACCACCGCGACCCGACGACCTACGCCCGCTTCGATCGCTGGTGGGAGCGGCTCCCCGACACCGGACGTCGGGTGCTCGGGCGCTGAGCGACGCCCGGACGCGCCGCGGCCCGGCGAACGGAGCGCCGGGCCGCAGGCCGTCCTCGCAGGAACGAGTGGATCAGTAGCGGTAGTGCTCGGGCTTGTAGGGGCCCTCCGGGGTGATCCCGATGTAGGAGGCCTGCTCGTCGGTGAGGACCGTGAGGTCGGCACCGAGCTGGTCGAGGTGGAGGCGGGCGACCTCCTCGTCGAGGACCTTCGGGAGGACCTTGACCCGGTCGACCGAGTAGGCGTCACCGTTGGTCCACAGCTCGAGCTGGGCGAGCGTCTGGTTGGTGAAGCTCATCGACATCACGAAGCTCGGGTGGCCGGTGGCGCAGCCGAGGTTCATGAGCCGACCCTCGGCCAGGACGATGATCGCCTTGCCGTGCGGGAACACGAACTCGTCGACCTGCGGCTTGATGTTGCGCCGCTCGACGTCCTCGGCGTTCTCGAGGCCGGCCATGTCGATCTCGTTGTCGAAGTGGCCGATGTTGCTGACGATCGCCTGGTGCTTCATGCGGCGCATCATCTCGACCGAGAGGATGTCCTTGTTGCCGGTGGCGGTGACGAAGATGTCGACGTCCTCGACGACGTCCTCGAGACGGACGACCTGGAAGCCCTCCATCGCCGCCTGCAGGGCACAGATCGGGTCGATCTCGGTGATGAGCACCCGGGCGCCCTGGCCCCGCAACGACTGGGCGCAGCCCTTGCCGACGTCGCCGTAGCCGAGCACGAGCGCGGTCTTGCCGCCGATCATGACGTCGGTGGCCCGGTTGAGGCCGTCGATCAGCGAGTGACGGCAGCCGTAGAGGTTGTCGAACTTCGACTTGGTGACCGAGTCGTTGACGTTGATGGCCGGGAAGAGCAGCTCGCCGGCGGCGGCCATGGCATCGAGGCGGTGGACACCGGTGGTGGTCTCCTCGGACACGCCCTTGATCTCGGGGGCCATCCGGGTCCAGAGCCCGTCGTCCTCCTTGATGATGCGGCCGAGGAGCTTGAGGATCTCCTCCTCGTCGGGCGACCCGGCCGTGCCGACGTCGAGCACGGCGCCGGCGTGCTCGAACTCGACGCCCTTGTGGATCATCAGCGTGGCGTCGCCGCCGTCGTCGACGATCATGTTGGGACCGGTCTCACCGGGCCAGCGCACGACCTGCTCGGTGCACCACCAGTACTCCTCGAGCGTCTCGCCCTTCCAGGCGTAGACCGGCACGCCGGTCGGCTCGTCGACGGTGCCCTTGGGGCCGACCACGACCGCGGCGGCGGCCGGGTCCTGGGTGGAGAAGATGTTGCAGCTGCACCAGCGCACATCCGCGCCGAGCGAGGTGAGGGTCTCGATGAGCACGGCGGTCTGCACGGTCATGTGCAGCGAGCCGGTGATCCGGGCACCGGCGAGCGGGTTCTGCCCCTCGTAGCGCTTGCGGAGGGCCATGAGGCCGGGCATCTCGTGCTCGGCGAGGCGGATCTCCTTGCGGCCCAGCGGGGCCAGCTTCAGGTCGGCGACCTTGTAGTCACCTTCAGCGAGGACGCGTCCTTCGGACATTCGGGTCTCCCTCAGGGAATGGATCTGGGTGTGACGGCTCCGGTCGGCACGCCGGCTTCTGCCGGAGTCGCGCACGTGCCCTGCCGGGGGACCTGTCGACCAGTCTACGGGGCGCTTGCGTCGAAGGTGGGCCGGATGTCCTCGCGCTCGGCGCGGTCGAGCAGCCGTTGCAGCTCGCCCTCGTCGAGCTCGGTCGCCTCGTCGATGAGCATGACGGGGATGCCGTCGTCGATCCGGTACGAGCGGGACAGGCGGGGGTTCACGAGGATCGCCTCGTCCTCGAAGTACAGCAGCGGGCCCTTGTCCTCCGGGCAGGCGAGGATCTCGAGCAGGCGGGAATCGAGGGTCATGCCGATGGAGCGTACGGGCTCATCGCGTCGACCTGCTCGGCCCGGCCGAGCTCGACGCCCGCCGTGCCAGGGCCCACCGCCCGGCGAGCGCGCCCAGCGCGACCGGCACGAGCACGACGATCACCCCCATGATCGAGAAGTACAGCTCGCCGCCGGAGTCGTCGTAGGCGCCGTCCACCCAGTTCCGCACCGCGAGCACGAAGGCGATCGCGACGGCCCCGAGCCACAGCGCCCGATACCGGGCCGCGACGAGCCCGAGGGCGAACAAGCCGGCGACGATCACGAGGCTCATCGACACCCCCAGCCGAGTTCGACCCGATCCATCAGCCTCGCACGATCGCCAGCACCTCGTCGGTGCGGGCCTGACAGGCCGCGGCGTCGGGGGCTTCCAGGTTGAGGCGCAGCAGCGGCTCGGTGTTGGACGGCCGCAGGTTGAACCACCAGTCGCCGAGATCGACGGTGAGCCCGTCGAGGCGGTCCTGGTCGGCGCTCGCGAAGTGGGCGGCGACGGCCTCGATGACGGCGTGGGGGTCGTCGACCTTGGAGTTGATCTCCCCGGACGCGACGTAGCGCTCGAACGGTGCCCGCAGCTCCGCCATCGAGCCGCCGGACGCCGACAGCTGCTCCATCACGACGCAGGCGGCGATCAGCCCGGAGTCGGCCCGGAAGTTGTCGGCGAAGTAGTAGTGGCCCGAGTGCTCGCCACCGAAGACCGCGCCCGTCTCGGCCATCACCGCCTTGATGTACGAGTGCCCGACCTTGGTCCGCACGGCCGTCCCGCCCGACTCGGTCACGATCTCCGGCACGGACTTCGAGCAGATCAGGTTGTGCAGGATCGTCGCACCGGCGTGCTTGTCGAGGATGCCCTTGGCGACGATCGCCGTCGTGATCGACCCGCTGATCGGCTCGGCCCGATCGTCGACGAGGAACACCCGGTCGGCGTCACCGTCGAAGGCGAGACCGAGGTCGGCGCCGACCTCGAGCACGCGGGCCCGCAGGTCGGCGAGGTTGTCGGGGTTGATCGGGTCGGCGGGGTGGTTCGGGAAGGTGCCGTCGAGCTCGGGGTACATGATCTCGTACTCGATCGGGAGGCGATCGAGGACGGCCGGCGCGACCAGCCCGCCCATGCCGTTGGCCGTGTCGGCGACGATCTTGAGCGGCCGCAGCGACGACGGGTCGATGAACGACACGACGTGGTCGCCGAAGGCGTCGAGCAGGTCCATCTCCGTGCGCGCACCGGTCGTGGACGCCGCGGGGAGGCCGGCCTGGGCGTCGGCCTTGATCACGTCGAGGCCGGTGTCGGCGCCGATCGGCTTGGCGCCGGCGAGGCACATCTTGATCCCGTTGTACTGCGCCGGGTTGTGCGATGCGGTGAGCACCGCACCGGGAGCGTCCAGGTGACCGGCGGCGAAGTAGAGCAGGTCGGTCGAGGCCAGCCCGAGATCGACGACGTCGACGCCCTGCCCCATCGCCCCCTCGGCGAACTCGGCGGCGAGCTCGACACCGGAGGGGCGCATGTCGCGCGCCACGAGCACCCGCTCGCTGCCGGCGAACTTCGCGAACGCGGCGCCGATGGCGCGAGCCATGCCGGCGTCGAGCTGATCGGGGGTGGTCCCCCGCACGTCATAGGCCTTGAAGATGAGGTCGTAGCGAGGATCGCTCATGGTCTGATGGTCGCCTTCTGGTCGGCCCTGCGGACCGCCACGGTGCGGCCCGTCACGTGCGCCGATGGTAGAGCGTCGGCCCCGAGGCGCTAGCGGTCCGACGCCACACGGTCCGCGTCGGCGAGCGCCTCGTCGAGCGGCCCGTCGAGGTCGTAGCGTCCGGCTGAGCTCCGCCGCCTGACGCGCACGACGTCGCGCACCATGCGCAGCGCCACCGGGAGCACGGAGATGGTGCTGGCCTCGTCGTCGTCGAGCACCACCGGGACCTCGAGGAGGGTGAGATGGTCCTTCTCGACGATGTGGAGGACCTCGACGTCGAACGCGAACCCGTCGATGGTGGTGCGCGAGAAGATCGACCGGGCCACGTCGCGGCGGAACCCCTTCAGCCCGCACTGCGTGTCGCGGTAGTGGCCGAGCAGCACGGCGTGCGTGACCAGGTTGAAGACGAGGCTGCCGAGCTCGCGGATGCGGGGTGGGCCCTGGCGCAGCAGGGCGTCGGGGTGCCGACGGTTGCCGACGACGACGTCGCAGCCGGCCTCGAGTCGCTCGACGAGCTCGACGAGCTGCTCGGGCGGATACGCGAGATCGGCGTCGGTGAACAGGACGCTGCGCCCCGTCGCTGCGAGCATCCCGCGCCGCACGGCGGCGCCCTTGCCCCGGTTCCCGGGCTGAACGAGGACGACGTCGGCGCCACCGGCCCGGGCCTGGTCGGGGGTCTCGTCGCCCGATCCGTCGTCGACGGCCACGATCTCGATCGGGCCCAACGGCCCGGTCAACGACTCGCGCAGACGGCGCAGGTTCGGCGCGATCCGATCCGGTTCGCGGTACACCGGCACGACGACGCTGACTCGGACGTCGCCCGAGAGCTCCGGGCGGTCGACGGGCTGACGCTGCTCGGCGCGCACCGCCGCGAAGAGCACCCGGCGGTAGGTGAGCAACCGGACGATCGAGGCGGCGGCGAGCGCGGGGACCTGGGCCACGAGCAACCGCATCACCGAGGGGTCGTCGACGCCGAGGGTCAACAGGGTGACGATCGCGACATCGACGAGCGCGGCGGGACCGACCGCCAGCGCGAACGCCCGCGGCCGGTGGTCGACCAGCGCGTACGGGTCGCCGGCGAAGGTCACCATCCGGTGGCCGAGGTACGACGTGACCGCCGCCGCGGTGACCGACGTGAGGGCGGCGAGGACGACCGGGAAGCCGGCCGCGCGCACCAGCACCAGCAGCAGGCCCAGGTGGACGATCGTGACCAGGCCGCCGACCGCGACGAAGCGGCGGAGCCTCCGGGTCATGTGCCCCGACCCGCCGGGTCCTCCGGTGGCTGCCAGCCCGTGGCGACCGACCAGTGGTCGGGTGCCCGGTCGGCCCGCGACGGCGGCCGGTTGCCGGAGCGGACCTGGTCGTTGCTCATCAGGGGATGGTCGTCGTCGGTCCGGCCGAGCCGCAGCGGGTTGCGGATCACCCGGACCAGCAGTCCGATCCCGACGAAGGTGAGGAACCAGCTGAACAGCTCGAGGTTGGTCCGGCCGTAGGTGAGCGTCACCTCGTTCTCGGTCGGGATGACGACCATCTGGTTCGGGGTCACCCGGAACGGCCCCTCGGCCCCCGAGACCTCCCAGTTCGGGAAGTACGAGGCCTTGACCATGACCGGGACGCCGATCTGGTCGACGGTGAAGCTGATCTCGTGGATGTCCTCGACGATGTCGGTGACCGTCGCCGCCGGCTGCACCCGCTGCTCGGGGACCTGCCCCGCGTCGACGCGCTGCCACTCCTCCGGACCGTCCAGCGCGAGCGGCACCGACCAGGCCGACGGGTCGTTGAACCACTCGATCGCCGGGTCGATCCAGTCGCGCCCGGCCTCGCCGAGCTCGGTCGACACGGCGGGCTCGAAGTCGAGCGGCTCGACGATCTCGCTGTCGGCGACCTCGAAGATCCGCCACGGACCGGAGATGGCGATCAGCTCCAGATCGGGCTCGTCGACCGCCTGGCGGACCGTCTCGTCGGTGACGGCGAGGTAGTAGCGCACGCCCATCATCTGGAGGTGGTCGACACCCTGGGCGACGTCGACGCGGTTGGCGTAGGGGATGTCGCGCATCGGGCGCGAGGGATCGGTGGCCAGCTCGTCCTGGGTGAGGAAGTGGAACGGCACCGTGATCGACGCCTCGAAGAACAGGCCCTCCATCGAGCCGATGCAGCCGTCGGTGAAGTGCGGGAGCATCATCAGCGTCATCGGCGTGCCGTAGGTCTCCAGCACGTCGCGGTTGTACTCCCAGTGGGCCCGCCCGCAGCCGACCTCGCGGCCGACCTCGTCCATCTTGGTGACGACGGCGGCGTACTCGGGGTAGGCGTTCTTGCCCTCGAGCCCCGTGTAGTTGTGGCGGGCCCAGTTGTCGAGGAAGCTCGTGTCGCTGGTGCGGAGGCCGGGCAGGCCGATCGACGAGCCCGAGACCGAGGCCCCCGGCAGGCCGACGCCGACGGGCTGGGCGGCGTGCACGTAGAGCCCGGCGGCGACCAGCGCCGTGGCGGCGAGCACGAACCAGCGGCTGATCCGTCGGGGCACCTCGGGATCGATCGGCTCCGGTGCGGCGGGCAGCGGTGCCTCGGGCGCGAAGTCGAGGCTCGGATCGTCGACCGGTTCGATCGGTTCGGTGGACCGCTGGTTGGTGAGGTAGCCGACCGCGGCGACGTGGCTCCCGCGGCGACCGAGGTCGATCAGCACCGAGATGCCATAGGCGGCCATCAGGTAGACGGCGAGGTACCAGAACGGCAGGATCCGGGCGTTCCACAGCCGGTACTGCGGGATGACCACGTAGGCGACGGCCGCGGCCACGCCGGCGAGGGCGAGCGCGACGGCGGCCCGGTCCCAGCGCACGACGGCGGCGATCGACCCGATCAGCGCCAGCGCGAAGAAGACGACGAGCACCTTGCCGCCGTCGACGGTCTCGTGGGGCTGGAAGAGGTTGTTGACGAACTCGTTCGGCGCGAAGCCATTGCCGACGAGCTTCTCCCAGCCCATGTCGTTGACGTAGGCCGAGTTGAGCCAGAACGGCAGCACCCAGAACGCCGAGAGCAGGCCGCCGATCGCCCCCATGGAGAACAGCCACCAGAGGCGGAGGCGGCCGCCCCGCTCGGTCAGCGCCCGCCCGACGACGAGCACCATGATCCAGATGGTGACCGCGCCGGCGGCGATCTGCTCAGCCACCGACCAGCCGACCGCCACGCCACGGGCCCACGCCGCGCCGGACAACACGAGCAGCGCGAGCAGGCCGACCCGGACCATCCACGGTCGGCGGGGCATCGAGTGCACGACGAGGGCGACGAAGGTGGCCAGCAGCACGAACAGCGCCGGGATCAGGTGGCACAACCCCGTGAGCGCCAGCAGGACGGCGGCGAGCCCGCGGCCCTCGCCGGTGCGCAGGCCCCGATAGAGCGCACCGAGGTAGACGATGGCGAACGACAGGCTGATCGAGAAGGCGAACTCACCGGCCAGCGTCGACGCGAGGTTGCCGCCGTAGATCGTGAAGTTCGTGTCGAACAGGAACGGCAGGGTGCAGACGGCCATGAGGGTCGGCAGCGGGAAGCGCCACCCGATCAGACGGCCCGAGATGTAGGAGGCCAGCGGCATGGCGACGACGCCGGACACCGACACGAGCTTGAACGCGACGTTGTAGGGCAGGACCACGTCGAGCAGCACCACGGCGAGCGCCGGGAGGACCATGTAGAAGCGATAGACGGGGAAGCCGGCGTACCAGTCGGGCGCCCAGCCGGCGATCCGGAAGTCGGGCAGCAGGTGGTCGCGCAGGAACGCCGGGCCCCACACGTGCGAACCCATGTCGCCGCCGGTGGTGGTGGAGTCCTCGAGGAGGAGGCCCCCGCCCATCGTCAGCGCGACGAGCAGCATCGACGCCGCGACGGCGGCGAAGCTGATCCACCCCGCCGGCCCCGCATCGGCGATGCCGGCCAGCAGGCGACCGGTCCAGGTCCCGTCGCCGCGGGTGTCCGGGCGCGGTGGGGTGGCGACCGGCTCGCTGGGCAGCTCGGGCCCGGGTTGCTCGAGGGTGTCGGAGACCGTCATCGAAGGATCAGTCTGGCATCGACCGAGGTCAACCGGGGGCCAGGCCCGATGCGGTGAGCGTCAGCGATCGGCCGGAGCGAGACCGTCGAGCGCGGCGCCCCGCTCGACCTCTTCACCGTCGACGTGCCACCAGCGCTGATCGCACGCCGAGCACGACTCCATCACGACCTTGCCCGTGGGCGTGTTCATGTGGATCTTCACCGTCGAACAGCCGTACTCGTTCACTCCTCGGCATCCCGGTCGCCGCATCGAACCGCTCCCTGCGTGGTCGTCGCAGCTCCATCGGCACGCACCGTGAGCGGCTGAGCCGCCGTCGCGGAGTTGATGGCCGGTTGTGTCAGGTGGCGAGCAGCGTCACGACGGCGGTGGCGTTGAACACGACGTGGGCCACGATCGCAGCGCCGAGGCTGCGCGAGAGGGCGAGGAAGCCGACGGCGACGCCGAAGAGGACCAGCGCCGGGAACTGCAGCAGCTGGACGTGGGACGCGGCGAAGAGCACGGAGGTCACGCCGATGGCCGCCGGTGGACCGAGGCGCGGGATCAGGCGGGGCTGCACGAGCCCGCGGTGGAAGATCTCCTCGACGATCGGGGCGCCGACGACCGAGATGAGCACCAGGGCGATGACGGCGGCGCCGTCGGCCCGGTCGGTCAGCTCGCGCGCCGCCTCGGAGAGATCGGCGTCGTCGTCGAGCAGCGGCAACAGCGGCCAGTACACGAGCGGGATCACGACCAGCTGCATGCCGAGCCCCACCAGCACGCCGAGCCCGACGTCGCGGCGGTCAGGGAGGAGGCTCGACGGATCGATCAGGCGCTCGCGGTTCAACCGCGCGACGAGGTATGGGATGCCGAGCATCCCCGCCCACAGTCCGAGTTGGGCGGGGAGCAGCCACCACAGCGAGAGGTCGTCGAACTCGTCGACGTCGGCGATGCCCGCCGCCACGGCGACGATCAGCGTGCTGGCGATCAGCCCGACCGCGAACCCGAGGACCAGGGCCGAAGCGCCGACTCGACTCTCCCTGGTCGTCTCCTCCACGGAGGGGATCCTAAGAGGACGCGAGCCCGACACCCACCGCGGCACGCCGACGACCGTGGATCGCGACGCCCTCCCTCTACGCTGGTGTCATGGCAGACGAACCGAAGGCCGACGGCACTCGCAACGGCTCCGGTCGGGGGCGTGACCAGGGCTGGCCCCGGTGGTCGATCTGGGTCCTGATCGGCGTGGTCCTCGCCTCGCTGGCCCTGCCCACGCTCTTCGCGTCCGACGACAGCACGAGCATCGACTACACGGAGTTCCTCGACGAGGTCCGCGCCGGCAACGTCGACACCTTCGAGTTCAACAACAACAACGGCCGCATCTCCGGCGAGTTCGACGACGGCGAGACGTTCTCGACCACCGGGCCGCTCGAGTTCAGCGACGCCGACCGCCAGCTCTTCTCCGACAACGACGTCACGTTCGAGTTCGACACCCCGCAGAGCAACTTCTTCACCAGCCTGCTGCCGCTGCTGCTGCCGGTCGCGCTGCTCATCGGCTTCTTCTGGTGGATGGCCCGCCGCCAGCAGAGCCAGATGGGCGGGATCATGTCGGTCGGTCGGTCGAAGGCCAAGACCTACTCGACCGAGCGCCCGGGCACGACCTTCGACGACATCGCCGGTTACGGCGGGGTCAAGACCGAGATCAAGGAGGTCGTCGACTTCCTGCGCGAGCCCGAGCGCTTCGCCGAGATCGGCGCCCGCATCCCCAAGGGCGTGCTGCTCGTCGGTCCTCCCGGCACCGGCAAGACCCTCATCGCCCGAGCGGTGGCCGGCGAGGCCGGTGTGCCGTTCCTGTCCGTCACCGGTTCGGACTTCATGGAGATGTTCGTCGGCGTCGGCGCCAGCCGGGTCCGCGACCTGTTCCAGAACGCCCGCAAGCTGGGTCGGGCGATCATCTTCGTCGACGAGATCGATTCGATCGGTCGCAAGCGCGGCGCCGGCCTCGGCGGCGGCCACGACGAGCGAGAGCAGACGCTCAACCAGATGCTCGCCGAGATGGACGGCTTCGAGGCCACCGAGGGCATCGTGATGATGGCCGCCACCAACCGTCCCGACATCCTCGACCCCGCCCTCCTGCGCCCGGGTCGCTTCGACCGCCAGGTCGTCGTGCCGCTGCCCGAGATGGAGGAGCGCCACGCGATCCTCAAGGTGCACTGCCGCGACAAGAAGACCGCCGAGTCGGTCGACCTCGAGACGATCTCGAAGGGCACGCCGGGCATGAGCGGCGCCGACCTGGCCAACCTCGTCAACGAGGCCGCGCTGCACGCCGTGCGGCGCGGCTCCGACGTCATCGAGAACCAGGACTTCGACGCCGCCCGCGACCGCGTGCTCATGGGTCAGCGGCGCGAGTCGGTCGCCATGACCGACGAGGAGAAGGAGGCCACGGCCTACCACGAGGGCGGCCATGCGCTGCTCGCGACCGTGCTGCCGTCGGCCGACCCGGTCCACAAGGTGACGATCCTGCCCACGGGCATGGCGCTCGGCGTGACCCAGCAGCTGCCCGAGGAGCGCCACGCCTACCGTCGCGACTACATCGAGGACACCCTCGCGGTGATGCTCGGCGGGCGGCTCGCCGAGGAGCTCATCTACGGCATGACCTCCACCGGCGCCAGCAACGACCTCATCCGGGGTACCGAGATGACCCGCAAGATGGTCTCGGAGTGGGGCATGAGCGACCGCATCGGCCCGCTGGCGTGGGGCGGCAGCGGTCAGGTCTTCCTCGGTGAGGACATGATGCAGACCCGCGAGTACTCCGACGACACCGCGCGGATCATCGACGAGGAGGTCGAGCGGATCCTGCGAGAGCAGGAGGATCGAGCTCGCGACCTCCTCATCAGCCACCGCCGCGGCCTCGACCTGATCGCCGAGGCGCTCCTCGACGAGGAGACCATCACCGGCCAGCGGGTCCGGGACCTCATCGACCAGGGGATCGAGGAGACGGCGGCCGCCAACCGGGGCGAGCTCCCGTCGCCGGCGGTGACCTCCACCGGCGACGGCATCATCTCCTCACCGCCCAGCTAGGGGTCCACGGGAGCGACGCCGTGCGCCGGTTCCTCGACCAGCTCGACGTCGCCGCCGGCTGACCCTTACTGGGGCGGTGGGATCTCCGTGCCGTCGACGAGGTCGCTGACGGTCGACCACAGCTCGCCCGTGTCGATCACGCCGAGCCACGACGCCTTGACCTCACCGGCGGCGTCGACGGCGACGACGGCGGGCACGGCATCGATCTCGTACTTGGTGTGGAGCGAGCGATGGAGCTGGAAGGCGATGTCGGCGACCGCGACATCGGGCGACCGCAGCGGCTCGACGGCCTCCAGGACGCCCCGGCAGGAGTCGCACGTCGTCGAGCTGAACACCGCCACCAGCCACGGCGTCGCCGGGTCGGGGAAATCCATCCGGTCGAGATGGGTCGGGATCCGGAACTTCCGCGTCGGCACCGAGGCCGGCGTCCGCCGGCGGTCCAGCAGCACGGCGATGCCGATCGCCACCGCGAGCAGGGCCACGGCCAGGACGTAGCGTTCCACGCTCCCTTCCTAGCGGCTCGACCCCGGCTCGCGCTCGACGACGGCACGACCTCGCGCTCAGGCCGAGGCCAACCGCTCGGTGTAGTCGGGGAGCAGGGCCGACCACCGGGCGCCCCAGTCGGGCGGCTCGACCCCGCGGAGGTACGCATCGAGGGTGTCGAGGTGGCAGTGCCACCCAGCCCCGTAGCCGGCGGCCTGACGAGCGGGGAGGCGCCGATGGTCGAGCCGGAGCTCGGCCCCGCCGTCGACGTCGGCCAGCTCGACCCGGACGACCGACTCCGCCTCGCCGGGGATGCCCCACTCGACCTCGAGCACCGACGGCGGCTCGCAGGCCAGGATGCGGCCCGTCGTCCGCTGGTCCGGGTCGGAGCCGTCGTCGAACGTCACGACGACATCACCGCCCGGGCGGAGGTCACCGGTGACGGTGGCCAGCCAGCGACCGAGCCGCTCGGGCTCGGTCACCGCCGACCAGAGGTCATCCACGTCGGTGCCGTATCGGCGCCGGAAGGTGATCGCCGGCAGCCCGCCCTCGAGGCGGACCACCCCGGTCCAGTCGTCGCTCATCGGTCCTCCTCATCGCGCCGGCCACGGCGGATCTCGGTGTCGAGGGCATCGAGGCGCTGGCTCCAGAACCGGCGCCGCTCCGCGATCCATCGATCGATCTCGTCGAGGGGCTCCGGGCAGAGCCGGTAGACCCGGCGCTGCGCCTCGGCCCGCGACTCGACGAGCCCCGCCTCCCGCAGGACCCGCAGGTGCCGTGACACCCCGGGACGACTGATGCCGAACGAGCTGGCGATGTCGCCGGCGGTCAGGTCGGTCTCGGCGAGCAGCTCGACGATCCGCCGCCTGGTCGCATCGCCCAACGCCTCGATCGCCGCCTCCACGCCGTGAATGTACCCCCGTCGTTACGTAACGTCAAGGGTACATACACGGGTTGGTCGGGGTCACTCCCCCACGGGGACGGCGATCGTCCAGCCCGAGGCACTCGCCGCCGGTGGCGGACCACCGGCCGCGACCACGACCGGTGCGCTGGCCGAGACCACCACCGCGTAGCGCGACGGATCCACCTCGCGGAGGTCGATGCGGGCGTCCCGCGCCGGCTCGATCGTCACCGTCGACACGACCACCCGATCGCCGTCGGCGAGGCGGAGCACCTCGACGTCGACCGGTTCACCGAACGGGTTGTGGACGATGAGGGACGACTCGCCGTCGGCGCCGCCGGTCAGGAGGGGCACGACCCAGTCCGTGGCCGCAGCCGACGCGCCCGGTCCCCCGTCGTCGCCACCGGCGATGGCGGGCAGGTCCGCCGCCGCCGCGGCCTCGACGGCCGAGGTGACGAGCTCCGCGACCACGGGCACGTCGGTGAGCCCGCGGACGATGATCGAGTGATCGACGCCGTCGGGGATGCCGAAGACCTGGTCGTCGAGCGCGACCACGATGGCGTCCTCGGCCGGCACGGTGCGCTGCTGCGGCTCGACGAAGGCGTCGCCGCTCTGCACCTCGATGTCGACCTCGGCCGGGCGCTCGCCCGGGTTGTGGAGCACCAGCGACTGCCGGATGCCGGGCTCGAGCCGGCCGCCGGGCAGGAACCACTCGGTCGCCGGCGCCAGCGTGCCCGGGGCCACGGACATCCCCCGCCGACCGTCGGTCCCGTCGCGGCTGGTGAGCCGGTCAACGGCCACGCGTCCGCTGCGCACCACCAGGCGGGTCGACACGTCCTCGCGCCGACGGACGAGCTGGCCCAGGTCGAGCCCGCGCACGCCACCGGCGCGCACGACGATGCCCTGGAGGCTGGCACCGGGCACCACGCCCGACTCGACCTCGGTCACCACCTCGAGATCGATCACCGCGTCCTCGGAGAGCGGGTTGTAGACCGTGTAGACGAGGTCGGCGTCGCCGGCGGTGCTGCCGCTGCCGAGGTACCACTCGCTGTCGATCCGGTCGAGGCACGGAGCGACATCGCGACCGAGCACGCCGGTGAGCTCCCGTGCGACCACGAGCCGGTCCGAGGACGACTCGACGATCGCGGCGACCGTCGGATCGGAGTTGAGCTCGGCGACCGGCAACTCGACCAGCGAGCGGGCACCGACCTCGACCTCGAGCAGCTCGGGCAGCGACGAGCCGCCCTGCACCGTCACCTCGGCCTCGATCGACGTCGGTGACGGGTTGACCAGGAGCAGCGTCCCCTCGACGGTGAGGCCCGTCGTCTCGTCGTCCTCGCCGGTCGTCTCGGTGAGCCGCAGGGTCGGGCAGTACCAGACCGGCGGCGAACCGGAGCGACCGGCTGTCGGTCCGACCTGGGACGCCGTCACGACCTCGTCGGCGACCGCCTCGTCGCGGTCGCGGTCGCGGACGGCACCGGCCACGAGGACGGCGACGAGCACGATCAGGGCGGGCGCGCGGCGGCTGGTCACTCCGACGCTCCGCTCGTGACCTCGTCCTGGGAACGCCGGCGGGACCTGCGGGTCCGGCGCTGGCGCCTCGATCGCCCTCGACGGGGCGCGGCCAGCCCGCGACCGGGGTCGTCGGCGTCGGTCCGTGCGATCGGATCGGCCCGCTCGGCCTGCTCGAGCAGTCGCTGGGTGACCGCACGGCCGTCGGCGGACCACCCTCGGGCCGCCAACCACCACGTGACGATCCAGACCGCGGCGAGGACCGCGAGCATGATGCGCCGGCCACCGGGATCGGAGCGGTCGACGACGAGCTCGCCCCCCGTTCCCCCGTCTGCCAGCTGCCCGGAGGCGAACACCGACGACGTCGCTCCGCTGCCGGCCACGTCGATGGCGAAGCGACCGACGGGCTGACGGGCGACGTAGACCGACTCGTCGTCCCCGACCACCACGGGCACCGTTTCCGTCGGCGCCTCGGCGGACTCGACCTCGCCGTCGGCCTCAGCCTCGGCCTCGACGACGACCCCCGGGCGGACGCTCGACGGGTCGAGCGACGAGAGGCCGTCGACGCCGGCGGCGAGGAGGTCGTCGACCGGGGCGTCGAGCACGGCCTCGACCGGGATCCACGACTGGTTGCGGAACACGGTCAGCGCCGGATCGGTCGGCACGAGTCGCAGGTCGAGCTGCTGTTCGAGGCGATCGATCAGATCGGCGGGCGCCACGAGGGTCGGCACCTCGGTGAAGGTCGGCGCCGAGGCCTCGACGACCACGACGTACTGGATGCCGAGCGGGGCCACGAGCTCGCCGAAGCGAGCCGACGACCCGGTCAAGAGCGAGCCGACGGCCTCGAGCCCGGCCCGGGTCGCCGCGTCGTCGTGGGCAGGCCAGCCATCGCGCAGATCGGGGAAGCCGGCGGAGACGGCGACGTAGACGTCGTCGCGCACCCGCAGCCCCGGCATCGGCAGCACCTCGTCGCGACCCACCCACATCACCCGGGAGATGCGGTCGTCGTCGTCGAGGAAGCCGGCGGACGATTCGAGATCGGCGACCGGCACCTCGAGGCGCCCGTCGGGCAGCAGCGCGAGCGCGGGCAGCGGCGTGACGACGACCCCCAGGGCACCAACGACGAGCACGAGCTGGCGCCAGCCGAACCGGTAGTCGCGGACGTCGCGCTCGTAGGTCGTGACGGCGAGCCCTGCCGACATCGCCGCCGCCGGAGCGGCGACCGCCAGGAGCACCGCCGGATCGGGCAGCACGACCCGTCCGCTCCAGCCGCGGGCCTCGACCCAGGCGAGGCCGACCGCCGTGAGCCACACGACGCTGAGACGGATCGACCAGCCCAGGCGCCACTCGCGGCCCAGCACGAGGGCGACGAGCGCGATGGCGAGCGGCCCCCAGCCGAGCAGGGCGTGGCCGGCAGGGCCGATGTCGGCCCGGAGCAGCGCGCCGAGGCCGTCGGTCTGCTCGACGAGGTCGCGCCCCACGAGCAGCGTCCACGGGGGCCGATCCTCGATGAGCCCGACGATCCAGGGGGCGTGGAGCAGCCCGGCCCACAGTGCGGCGACGATCGCGATGCCGAGGGTGCGGAGGGTGGCCACCACGCCGCTGCCGTTGATCACCGATCCCACGAGGAGGGCGACGGCGAGACCCAGGCTGATCGGCAGCAGGATCGGGGCGAACGCCGCAGAGACGGCGAGGAGCAGCGCCAGACCGGCGATCTGGGAACGGAGGCGCTTGGCGCCTCGCCGACCGCCGGGCCGACCGACGGTGAACGGTTCGATGCCCGAGATCCGTCCGAGGCGGGCGAGGATCCACGGGACGGCGGCCCACACGATCAGGGCCGTCCACGAACCGCCGGCCAGTGCCGCCGCCGGGATCGGGCTGGCGGCCGCGACGATCAGGCCGACGATCGATGCCCGCCGGCTGGCGAGCGGGGTGAGCAGCCGCCAGGTGCCGATGAGCCCGAGGACGATCGGCCCGAGCACCAGGACGGTGCGCAGCAGCGCCGTCGTGCCGGGCAGCAGGTCGAGCAGGCCGACCAGCGTCGGTGCGAGCGGCGGCTCGAGCTCCGTGCCGAGCCACGAGTCGCGGTACCCGGCCGACACGACCTCGCGCAGGTCGGCGCCTCCGGGCAGCGCGAGGAACTCACGGAACGGCGGCATCCCCCTCGTCATGAGGTGCCGGGTGGCGACGCCGAGCACGAGGAGCACGATCACCCAGGCCAGCGCGGCCGTCCGGGCCGCACCGACCGTCAGCGAGCTGGCGAGCGACCGACCGGCGTCACCGATCGAGGTCAGCCGGTCGTCGCGGTTGATCTGGCCCCGCATGAACGTCCGGAACCGGGCGCTGCCCCGCATCTGCAGGTGGGCGAGCTCGACGTCGGTCACCTGCCGCGTCGGACGGATCGACCGCCGTTTGGCGAGGATGGCCCCGGGCCGGCGCAGGTTCCACCACCAGGCCCCGATGACGTCGCGGGCGTGCCGCGGTCGGCCGGCGACGAGGCCGTAGACCACCTCGGCGAAGGTGAGCAACAGCGCGAGCGGCACGACGAGCAGGAGGCGGAGTCGGCCCGACACGCCGAGCAGGGTCCGGATGCGGTGACGGTGCTGGAGCCGGCGACGATCGTCGTGCTCGCGTCGCTCCCCGAGCGCCTCGAGGTGCCGGGCGACGGCATCGGGGGCGACGAGCACCCGGGCGCCGGCCACGTGGGCGCGCCAGCAGAGATCGAGGTCCTCGCCGAGGTAGGTGATCTGCTCGTCGTAGCCGCCGAGCTCGTCGAACAGGTCGGCCCGGACGAGCGTCATGGCGCCGGGGACCCACAGCACGTCGCGAACCCGGTCGTGTTGCTCCTGATCGAGCTCGCCGGGCTCGACGAGCGGCGCGCCGACGCCGGTGATGTCGGCGGTCGCGCCCACCGCCTGGAGCTGCCGGGCGTCTTCCCAGGCCACGAGCTTCGGCCCGACGATGCCGGCGTTCGAGCGGAGCGCCTCGTCGACCATCACGGACACCGCATCGGGCTCCGGCGCGACGTCGTCGTGACAGAACAGGTAGAACGCCGCGCCCTCGACCAGCCCGGCCACCCGGTTGGCGGCCGCCCCGTAGCCCTCGTCGGCCGGCAACCGCCGCACGACCGCCTCGGGGAGGTGCTCGGCGACGATCGGGGCCGGATCCTCGCTCCCGCCGTTGTCGAGCACCAGGACGGCCAGGCGCGGATGATCCTGCGCTGCGAGGGCAGCGAGGGTCTCGGCCAGCCAGGGCCCGCCGTCACGGGTCACCACGACGGCCACCACGGGGGGCGCGGCGGTCGGCTCGTTCACGATCCGACGAGGCTAGCGGTGCGGCTCGGGCAGATCGCGGCAGTCGGACGGTGGCGAACCGCCCGCCCAGGGTCGCTCCCGGCCGCCGCAGCCGTAGGCTGGCGTGGTCTCCGCCGGGGAGACGGGAGGAGCCTGCAACCGTGGCCGAGCGACCCGACGGGGTGGACGAGATCGTCGACCGAGCCCGCGACGGGCTCTACGTGGCGGTGGGGTTCGGCGTGCTGGGCTACCAGCGGTTCCGCATCGCCCAGCGAGCGGTCACGAAGCGCCTCGGCCTCGGCGACGACCGTCCGCGGCGGCCGCCGCAGCCGAGCGTCGAGCACCGGCCCTGGCTGGACCTCCGCGAGGAGTGAGGCAGCGGCCCCGACCTACGGCAGGCCGGCGATGGAGGCGACGGTGCCACCCGCCCGCGAGCTCGGCAGGTCGATGACGCCGAACGAGTAGCTGAGCGCGTCGGACCGGACGAGCCAGTAGCCGGCACCGGCCCCACCCGCCGCGATGCCGACGACCGGCGAGGGCAGCTGCGCCGAGGTGGCCGAGCCCAGGAAGGTGGCGTCGCCGTAGGCGAACACGCCGCCGTCGGAGGCGACGAACCAGTAGCCGTTCCCGGTGGCGGTCGGCGCCATGCCCACGATCGGCTCGGCCAGCCGCGTCCCGCCGATCGAGCCGTGGAAGGGGGCGTCGCCGAAGGCGAAGATCCCGCCGTCGGCCGCGACCAGCCAGTAGCCCTCGCCGGTCGGTGTGGCGGACATGCCGACGATCGGGCTCACGAGCTGCACCCCGCCCATCGATCCGTAGAACTCGGCCTCGCCGTAGGAGAAGATGCCGCCGTCGGACGCCACGAACCAGTAGCCGTCACCCGAGGGATGCGCCGCCATGCCGACGACGGGGGCGTTCAGCTCGAGCCCGCCGGTGCTGCCGAAGAAGTCGGCGACGCCGTACGAGAACACGCCGCCGTCGCGTCCGAGCAGCCAGTAGCCCTCGCCCGAGGGATGCGCGGCCATCGACACCATCGGCTGGTTGAGCGCCAGCGCCCCGGCGTCGCCGTAGTCGACCGCCTCACCGAAGGCCTCGACGTCGCCGTCGCGCTTGACGATCCAGAAGCCGTCGTCGGCGTTCCCGCTGCCGGTCTCGAACTGCGGGAACCGGTACCAGTCGGAGCGGAGCCCGAAGGCCCGACGGAACGAGTCGTCGTCCCACCCGTCGTTGGTGAGGGTGACGGTGCCGTCGGAGCCGACGATCTCGATCTCGCGAACGCGACCGCCCCAGGACCCGAGCCCGTTGCGATCGGTCACCTCGATCGACCGGAACTCACCGATCTGGGGGTAGCGGGCCTCGACGCGCTCCCGCGGGATCGTGACGGTCCAGAAGTGGTTGGGGTTGCGTGAGACCGAGTCGCCCTCGTCGATGACGTTGGTGAAGCTGCGGCTCCCCGGCGTGTTCCAGGTGTAGCCGCCGGTCGACGACGCGAACTCGGTGAGGACGACGTCGCCGCCGGGCCACTCGCGCACCTCGCCAGCCGTCTCCGAGACGGCGCGGTCGGTCCGGGAGTCACCGGACGCGCCGCCGTAGACCTGGCACGACGTCGTGTCGCACGTGTCGGTGGCGTAGATGCCCTGCGCCCGCCGACGCTCGGCCAGCGCCAGTGCGTACGAACGGGCCGCCACGGCCTGGGCCTTGAGCGCCTCGATGCCCGCGCCTCCGCCGAGATCGCCCCACGACGCCGGCGACTCGCGGGGGACGACGCCACGCAGGTAGGTCTCGAGCGGGAGGCGGTTACCGACCCAGCGGAAGCCGGAGTCGTCGCGGGCGCCGACGACGGTGCCGCGGTACGCACGGGTCGCCCCGTCGCTGCGGCAGATCGACACCTGGCCGCTGCTCCCGGCGGTCACGTCGACGAAGCGGTAGCCATCGGTCCCGGACTGAGGCCGCGTCCCGGTCTGGGTGGTCGGGTTCGACGCCGGGGCCCAGGGACCGGTGCACGACGTGCCGACCGTGAGCTGGGCGTCGGGGCCGATGAACTCGATGCGGGAGTAGTTGTTCGCCGCCACGGGCACACCGCCCACGGTGTACGGCGACGAGGACGTGACGATCAGCGCCGTCGACACGTCGAAGCCGGTGAGGTGCACGAAGATGTCGCTGTTCGAGCGCTGCGCCGCGGACGTGCCGCCGTAGAAGTGGTCGAGGATCTGCCGGCTCGTCCAGCCGTCGAGCGCGTAGCCGAGCGAGCCGTACTGGCCC
Source organism: Actinomycetota bacterium (assembly GCA_039818945.1). Lineage (GTDB taxonomy): Bacteria > Actinomycetota > Acidimicrobiia > Acidimicrobiales > Poriferisodalaceae > JBCBSZ01. Next base: position 24,384 of record JBCBSZ010000042.1, on the reverse strand, counting down.
ATGCCTCGGCCGTGACCCCATCCACGGCCCTCGACGACGATGTCGTCGACGTCACTGGCGTCGAGCGGGCCGGGTACCTCGGCGGCGACGAAGCCGCCCGCCTCACCGGACGCCTCGCCCGAGGCGGCCTCCTGGCTCTCACCGGATGCGGTGCCGGTGCTCGGGGCGCCGCCGTCCTGGGCCGAGGCGAGGGGCGTGCCGGCGACGCCGAGGAGCACCACGAGCACGATCATCATGCGTCGGATCACGAGAAGCCTCCCGTGGCCGCTGCCGGTGCCGTGAGCGGCACGTCGGCGGCCGAACCGAAGAAGTCGGCACCAGCGAACGAGAAGATACCCCCGTCAGCGGCCACCATCCGATAGCCGTCTCCCGACGACGTCGCGGTCATGCCCACGATCGGCTGGTTGAGCACGAGGCTACCCGTCGAGCCGTGGAAGGGAGCGTCGCCGAACGCGAACACGCCACCGTCGGTCGCGACCAGCCAGTAGCCGTCACCGGAACCGGTGGACGCCATGCTGACGACGGGCTGGTTGAGCGGCAGGCCTCCCATCGAACCGAGGAACGTGGCGGCACCGAAGGCGAAGATCCCACCGTCGGACGCGACCAACCAGTACCCGTCGCCGTCCGGATCGTTGGCCATGGCCACGATGGGCTCGTTGAGCGGCTGCCCACCCATCGAACCGAGGAACGTGGCGGCACCGAAGGCGAAGATCCCACCGTCGGAGGCCACCAACCAGTACCCGTCGCCGGCGGCGGTCGCCGCCATCCCGACGATGGGCTCGTTGAGCGGCTGCCCGCCCATCGAACCGAGGAACGTCGCCGAGCCGAAGGCGTACACGTTGCCGGCGTCGTCCGCGATCCAGTACCCACGGCCGTCGGGTGCCGGGGCGAGCGCGACGACCGTGGTCCCCGGGAGGTCCGGCTCGCCCCAGTCGACGGCGTCGCCGAAGGGGAGGACGGTGCCGTCGGCCGTCACGATCCAATAGCCCTCGCGGTCGGCGGTGAGCGCCGCCCCGGCGTCGATGCGTCCGTGCGCCACGGCCGTGTCGCTGCCGGTGAACGCCACCGACGTCCGCTCGATCCGTGCGACGATCTCCGGGGCGGACCAGGTCGGATGGGCGGCCCGCACCAGCGCGGCGAGCGCGGCGACCAGCGGCGCCGAGAACGAGGTGCCCTGGATGGCGGCGTCGTAGTCCTCGTCCGATGAGGCGCCGATGCTGAGCAGCTGCTCCCCCGGCGCGGTGACGGACACCCAGTCGCCGAAGCTCGAGAAGTTGGACCGCACGTCGTTCTCGTCGACGGCGCCGACACCGACGACCTCGGGGTAGGCCGCCGGGTACAGCGGGGTGGACGTCCCCCCGTTGCCGGCGGCGGCGACGAGCACGACGTCGGCTGCGGCGGCGTCCGCGATCGCCGCGGCCAGCGACGGCGTCGACCCGCCGGTGAAGGACATGTTGATGACGTCGGCGCCTCGACTGGTCGCGCAACGGATGGCGTTGACGACGTCGCCCTCGCGACCTTGCGGCAACGTCGTGAAGCCGAGGCGCTGGAAGAGCACCGGCACGTCCGCGACCGTCGTGTCCCAACCGAGCGATGCGATCCCGGCGCCGTCGTTCGTCGACGCGCCCACCATCCCGGCCACCCGCGTGCCGTGGGACGGATCGACGAAGAACCCGTCCGGAGCCTCGGCCACGCCGCACTCCGACCAGTCCACGACCTTGCCGGCGAAGTCGTCGTGGCTAGCCCGCACGCCGGAGTCGAGCACCGCGACGACCACACCGTCGGACCCGGTCGTGACGTCCCAGGCGTCCGGTGCGCCGATGCGATCGAGGTACTCCTGGTCCTCGGTCGTGCCGACGTCGGCCTGGCAGTCGAGCGCGTCGTCGTAGCAGGGATCGTCGGGCACCACGGCAGCGGTGAACCACACCTCCGGTCGCACGTCGAGCACGTCGGAGCGGGCCAGCAGCTCGGCGGTGACCGCCTCGGCCGTCCGGTCGCCGGGATCGACCACGACCCAGCCGTTGCCGACGGCCGCACCGTCGGCAGCGCCGGCGACGAGGTCGGCGCGCTGCGGTCGGACCTCGACCATCAGTCGGCCCGTCGTGGACGCCCCGGCGCCGCTGGCGGCTGCGGCGGGGACCTCTTGCGACGAGGCGCCGACCGCGGCCGCGACCGTCGCCACCACGGCCACGACCGTCGCCAGAACGAGGCGCGAGAGGCGCTGGGGGGAGCCGGGCACGTCGATCGAACGTACCGGGGGACACCGCCGAATGGTCCGCGGCGAGCGCCGTGGGTGACGCGCGCTCTGCTCGGCGCGGTCGTCCGATCCGCTGACCTGGTGACTCGCGCGGTGGGTTCAGCCGAGCCGTTCGAGGTCGGCCGTGACCATCATCCGAACGAGCTCGCGGAACGAGATCCTCGGCTCCCAGCCGAGCTGCTCGCTCGCCTTCGTCGGGTCGCCGACGAGGAGGTCGACCTCGGCAGGGCGGAAGAAGCGCGGATCGACGCTGACGTGACGCTCCCAGTCCTCGATGCCGGCCGCCTCGAACGCGAGCTGGACGAACTCGCGCACGGCGTGGGTCTCACCGGTGGCGACCACGAAGTCGTCGGGCTCGTCGCGCTGGAGCATGCGCCACATCGCCTCGACGTAGTCGCCCGCGAAGCCCCAGTCGCGCTTGGCGTCGAGGTTGCCCAGGGCGAGCTCGTCGCTGCGGCCCAGCGAGATGCGGGCGACGGCGTCGGTGACCTTGCGCGTGACGAACTCCAGCCCGCGGCGCGGGCTCTCGTGGTTGAACAGGATCCCGGAGCAGGCGAAGAGGTCGTAGCTCTCGCGGTAGTTCACCGTGATGTTGTGGCCGAAGACCTTGGCAGCGCCGTACGGCGAGCGGGGATGGAACGGCGTCCGCTCGGTCTGCGGGGTCTCGCGCACCTTGCCGAACATCTCGGAGCTCGACGCCTGGTAGAAGCGGATCGGGTTCTCCCGCCCGCCCACGAGCCGGCAGGCCTCGAGCATGCGGAGCACGCCGAGCCCGGTCACGTTGGCGGTCAGCTCGGCCTGCTTGAACGAGAGCGCGACGAAGCTGATGGCGCCGAGGTTGTAGACCTCGTCGGGTTGCGCGTGCTCGACAGCGGCGATCAGCGAGGGCAGGTCCTGGAGGTCACCGGAGACGAGCTCGATGAAGGGGAAGCGCTCCTGGACCGTCTCGGCCTTGGGGTTGTTCTGGCCCTTCACCATCCCGAAGACCCGGTACCCCTTGGCGTGGAGCAACTCGGCGAGGTAGGTCCCGTCCTGCCCCGTGACTCCGGTGATGAGCGCGTTCCGCACCTGCTTGGACCTCCGCGACGTGCACGTCCGCGCCGAACCGTATCGCCGCCAGCGCGCCGACCGGTGCCATCCGGCCGCGGAGCCGGTCGGGTGCGGCGGTAGCCTCCGGCGCCGTGCGGTCCTCGCTGCGTCGTCTCGTCGCCACGGAGCCCGGCCGGTGGGCCGTGGGCGTCGCCGCCCGCGCCCGGCACCTGCCGGGCCCGCTCGGACGCTGGGGCGAGGCGGCCGATCGACTGGCGGCCGGGTCGATGTACGACGATTCGTACTACCGCTCCGTCCCCGACGCCGCCCGCGACGGGCGATCCGGCTACGCGGACTACCGCCGCGAGACCAGCAACGCCGATGCGCTCGCGGTCGCGGTCACGACCTGGCTCGACGTCGACCGGTCGCTCGACGTCGGGTGTGCCGCCGGGTTCTTCGTGGCGGCGATGCGCGACCTGGGCGTCGACGCTCGGGGCACCGACGTCAGCGACGCCGCGTTCGCGCTCGCCCCGCCCGACGTCCGCGCCCACCTCCACGTCGCCGACGTCGCCGCCGGCTCGGGCGACGCCGACCGCTCGGTCCCTCTCGTCACCGCCTTCGAGGTGCTGGAGCACGTGCCGCCGCGGGACGCGCCGGCGGCGGTCGCCGAGATCGCCCGGATCAGCTCGGCCCACGTCGTCGCCACGATCCCGTCCTACGGCGCCAACCCGTCGGGGCCCGACGGATGGTTCGAGGGCAAGGTCCGCGCCGACGTCCTCGCCCGGTACCTCGAGCGTGGTGAGGGCGGCGGCGGACCGGTCCCCCACGCCGACCTCGCCCGCGACGCCGACGGGCGACTCGTCGAGGGCCACGTCACGATCGCGTCGTACGCCTGGTGGACGGCTCGGTTCGCCGACGCCGGCTTCGTGCGCTGCCACGACACCGAGGCGCTGATGCACCACGACCTCGCTCGGTACGGGCTGCGCGAGTTCGTGTGCCTCTACGTGTTCCGTCGCCCCGACGTCGAGGAGGTCCGCTCGCCGGTGCGGGAGCCGGCCGAGGTCGCCGAGCTGGAACGACGGCACGGCCTGCTCGACCACGGTGCGCCGCCGGTGCACGTCGACGAGGCGCTCGATGACCTCCGCACCCGGGGGCTCAGCCCGCGGGTCGCGGCACCGGGCTGATCGCCACGATCGGTCCCGAGGCGGGCATCCGCGGCAGTCCACCGCGGTGGTCGGCGAGGCGAGCGTGCGTGCGCCCGTCGGCGGTGACCACCACCAGGCCGGCCGGATCGGCGGGGCCGACCGCCGCCAGCGGGTGCGGGTAGGCACCGACCTCGATCGGATCGACCGGTTCGGCCCCGGCGCGGGCGACGATCGACCCGTTCGCGGCGACGAGCCACCACCCGGACCCGGCGGCATCGGCGACGACACCGACGAGGTCGCCGGGGAGCGGGCCCGGATCGTCGAGCACGGCGCCGTCGACGTCGACGAGGCGCCCACCACCGTCGACCCCCAGCGGGTCGGTGGCGCCGGCGAGGTCGACCGCGTCGGCGGCGACCGCCACCTGGCGTCCGGACCCGACGTGGCGAGCCAGACCCGGGTGCAGGGCCCACCAGCCACTCGCCAGCCGCCGGACGACGGCGACCGGACCGAGACCGGTGCCGAGGCGCACGACGTCGGGCGGCTCGGGGCCGAAGCGCTCGACCGCGCCGGTGCGGCGGACGACGGCATGACCCCGGGTCCCCGCGATGACGCCGACGGTCGGATCGGACGCATCGACGCGCGAGCCCCAGGCTCCGCCGCCGCCGATCGGGAACACCCCACCCCCGCTCGACACCAGCAGGTAGGCGCCGGAGCGCCGGGTCGGTTCCGGCGGGCGGCCGCCGGGCAGGATCGTCATCGCTGCGCCACGCCGGCCGGTCCGACCTTCCGGGCCACGAGGAGGGCGGCGCCGTCGACCGGTTGCGACTCGATGCGACCCCCGCCACCCGGACCGAACCCGGCCGACCCGAGAGCGGCGGCGACGGTGCGGCCGAGCGACGGCGAGCCGGCGTCGACCACCAGCTGACCGGTCGGGGCGAGATGACGGTGGAGCGCATCGAGCGCCCGACGGTCGATGTGCGAGCCCGACGTCACGTGCCACAGGATCAGGTCGGCCGACCCGACCGGCGCCTGCCGCACCGGCTCGGGCTGCGCGGCGCGCCGGACCCGCCAGCCGGCCTCGCGGAGGGCCTGCTCTTGGGCATCGGCCTCGACCGAGACGAGCGTCGCCCGTCCCGGACGGCGCGACTCGAGCAGCACAGCCCACGGCCGGTCGATCGCGACAGCGGCCGGGGCCTCGGTCGGTGCCGTCGCGCAGGCGTCGAGCAGGCGCTCGGTGCAGGCGACCAGGTCGAGCTCGCGTTGCGCCCAGCGTCGGGCTCCGGCGCCGACCGACGCGCGCCGCGCCGGATTGCTGACCAGCTCGTCCAGCGCAGCGGCCAACCCGGCGACCTCGTCGCCTCCGACCTCGGCCGCCACGCAGGCGTCGTCGGGGATGTCGACGAACGCACCCACTCGCCAGGTCACGATCGGGGTGCCCGCGATGGCGGCGATCGGGACCGGTCCGGAGGACTGGCCCAGGTGCGGTGAGCGGAGCGCGACCACGGCGTCCATCGCTCCCGCCAGTCCCCGGAGCTCTCGATCACCGAGCCAGCCGGTGATGGTGACGCGCTCGCCGAGGCCGAGCTCGTCGACGAGCAGCGACAGCTCCCCGTCGGTGGCGTCGGTCCCGCCGAACACGGCGTGCACGTCGCGGCCCGCTTCGAGCAGTCGGGCCGTGGCGCGCACGACGAGATCGGGTCGCTTGGCCGGCACGACGTAGCCGAGCGAGCCGATCAACGCCGGGGAGGTGGGCAACCCGAGATCGGACCGGTCGATCGGCGGGACCGGATCGGGCGCGAAGTGGGGCACGACGGCGACGGGGAGACCCGGCGCCCGGCGGCGGACCAGGCCGGCCGCCCAGGTGCTGTGCACGACCGCAGCCCGGTGGCGACGGAGCAGTGGACCGACGAGGTCGAACAGCGCCAGCTCGGTCTCGCCCCGCTCGCCGGCGATCCGGAGCTCGGCCAGGCGCCGCCCCCGCTCACCGAAGGCTGCGACCAGGGACTCGCGGTACTCGTCGGGGCGCTCTCCGCCCAACCCGACGTGGGCCACGAGGTGGTGGATCGACAGGTCGTGGGCGAGGACGATGCCGGGCGGCCCGTGCTCGACGGCGCGATCGGTCTCCAGGCACTCGAGGCTGTTGCCCAGGTGGTAGAGCACGTCGTCGACGTCGATCCCGTCGAGCTCGTCGACGGCACGGACCTCGAAGCGCTCACGCAGGGCCGGGTCGACCCCGCCAGGGTCCTCGGTGACGAGGACGACCTCGACGCGGCGGGCCAGCACGGGGAGCTGGCGCGCGACGTAGCTCGCGATGCCCGACGGCGCCGGCGGCAGCGGCGCGACGACGGCGAGGCGACGCGGGGCCGTCGCCGTCACGACCCCTGGTCGCGCAGGCGGGCCTCGAGCTCGTCGACGCGGGCCTCGAGCCGCTGGATCTCGCTGATGAGCCGCGCGTCCGACGCCTCGGCCCGGCGGGTGGCCTCGTCGACGAGCAGATCGACCCGCTCGGACAGCAACTGACGCTCGCCATCGATCCGGGTGACGACCTCGTTGACCCGCAGATCGACCTGGGCGGTCCGGTCGATCAGCTCGGTGCGGACGTTGGGCACCATCGTCTGCGCCATCTCGTCGACGCTGCGCTCGAGCCCGAGCAGGCGGTTGCGCACGCGGCGCCCGGGGATGGCGGCGCCGACGAAGCGGCGGAGGGCGCTCACGTCGACCGCTCCCGCTCGACGAGCTTCGGGCGCAGGTCGAGCATCCCCGCCTCGGTTCCCTCGGAGTCGACGTCGAGGCGATGCTCGGCGAAGTCGTGCACGACCGCGCCATCGTGGGTGTGGAAGCCGAGCGACAACGTGAACGCTCCCTTGAGCAGCGGCAGCGAGCCGAGGAGGAAGGACATCCGACCGGAGCCCCGCAGCGGCCCGATCGGCTGACCGAGCTGGTCGCTGTTGGAGCCGTAGAGCGTGTGGCCGTCCTGGTCGAAGAGCATGAACGAGACGGCGACGTCGTCGACGGTCTCGTCGGCCACCCAGTCGAGGTGGACCTGCACGGCGTCGCCGGGTCGGACCGGCTCGTCGATGGCGCCGTCGGCCCGCTCGACCGACAGCTGCTCGATGCGGACGAGCTGCGTGGCCATCGCCCGAGCCGAGGTGAGCACCGCCGGGTCGCCGGGCTCGTCGTCGGCGTCGTCGTACCAGGTGGCGCGGTTGAGGAGCGTGTCGCGGTAGCGCCGGATGCACTCGTCGGGGTCGCCGATGGCGACCAGCCGCCCGGAGTTGAGCACGGCGGCGCGGTCGCAGATCTGCCTGACGGTCTCGACGCCGTGCGTGACGAAGACGATCGTGCGGCCCTCGCGCTGGAACTCGCGGACCCGATCGAGGCACTTGTTCTGGAAGGCCTCGTCGCCGACGGCGAGGACCTCGTCGACGAGCAGGATGTCGGGGTCGACGTTCACCGCGACGGCGAACCCGAGGCGCACGAACATGCCGGACGAGTAGGTCTTGACCGGGTTGTCGATGAAGCGCTCGAGCTCGGCGAAGTGGACGATCTCGTCGAAGCGGGCCTCGAGCTGGCGTCGCGAGAGCCCGAGGATCGAGCCGTTCAGGAAGACGTTCTCGCGCCCGGTGAGGTCGCCGTGGAACCCCGCGCCGAGCTCGAGCAGCGACGCCAGGCGACCCCGCGTCCGGATCTCGCCGGTGGTCGGTTGCAGGATGCCGCCGATGCACTTGAGCAGCGTCGACTTGCCCGAGCCGTTGTGGCCGATCAGGCCGAGGGTCTCGCCCTCCTGGACCTCGATCGACACCCGTTCGAGCGCCCAGAAGTCGCGGACGGGCGCTCGTCGCCCGAGGCGCAGCACCCGCTCCTTGAGCGTCCACGCGGGCTCGTCGCGCAGGCCGAAGCGCTTGGAGACGTCGAGCACCTCGACGGCAGGACCGCTCATCTGCTCACCGCTCCCCGAATCGCCTTCGGGCCGGGCCTGCGGCCCGTCTCCGTGCGGCTCACAGCTCCTCCGCGAAGTTGCCCTCGAGGCGAGAGAACACGTGGAGCGCGACGAGCGTCAGCGCGGCACCGATGGCGAACACGACCGACCCCGCGCCCACGTACCAGAGGAACGACTCGTCGGGCAGGATCCGGGTCACGGTGATGTCGATCCCGCCGGTCTCACGGAGCTGCACCTCCTGCTCGAAGTCGACCCGGTTGTGCAGCACGCGCTGGAAGGTCATGACCAACGGCGTCAGCGGGTTGATCAGGTAGAGCCAGTCGGGCAGTGACCGCTCGGCGACCTGCGAGGCGACGAGGTCGACCGGGTAGACGATCGGCGTCAGCCAGAACCAGGCCAGCAGCGAGAGCTCGAGGATGTGCTGGGTGTCGCGGGCGTAGACGTTGACGGCCGAGAGCAGGATGGCGAACCCGGTGCCGAGCGACACGGTGGCGGCGAACGCGAGCACGAGCAGCGGCACCCAGGTGGCCTCGATGTCGTAGCGCGTGATGGCGAGCGCGGCGACGAGCACGATCCCCTGCAGGAAGAAGTGCACGACCGCGGCTCCGACCGCGGCCAGCGGCAGGATCACGCGCGGGAAGTAGACCTTGTTGACCAGGCCGGCCGACGCGGTGACGCTGCCGGTCGCGCCGGCGAGCGAGGCCGAGAACAGGTTCCACACCAGCAGCCCGCACAGCAGGAAGATGGCGAAGGCCGGGATGCCGGCGGACAGGAACACCTGGAAGACGACGTAGAACACGGCCAGCGACAGGGCCGGGTTGAGCAGCGACCACAGGAACCCGAGCGCCGAGTCCTTGTACTTGACCTTCAGCTCCTTGCGGATCAGCCCGCCGAGCAGCTCGCGGTACCGGATGACCTCGCGGACCTGGCCGACGATGCCCAGGCGCGCGGACACGACGCGCTCGTCGGCACCGCCCGGTCGGATCGGGTCGACGGCGGTCACGGGCGACGGCCGGAGGTTGCAGGCACCGTCGTGACGCTACCGGACGACCGTGTCGCGACCGCGGCCCCGGTACGGTGCGCGGTCGTGGGACGGGGACGCCACTGGCCGGCCATCGCGGCGGGTGGGGCCGTCGGTTCCCTGGTCCGGTGGGCCGTCGTGGGCCTGGTCGACGACCCGTCGTGGTCCTGGCCGGTGCTCGCGGTCAACACCATCGGCGGTGCCGTGCTCGGCTGGCTCGTCGGGCGGGGCGGCTTCCGGAGCGCCTCGACGACCGCGGCGCTCGGCGTCGGCTTCTGCGGGGGCCTCACGACCATGTCCGCGCTGGCGGTGGAGGTCGCCGGCCTGGCGCGGGACGACCGGCTCGGCGCGGCTGCCGGCTACCTGGCGGCCACGCTGGTCGTCGGCGGGGCAGCCGCGTTCGCCGGGGTGACGATCGGTCGCCGCGGGGTGGGTGGCCGGGCGTGACCGTCGCGCTCGTGGTCCTCGCTGGCGGCATCGGCGCGGTGGTGCGGGCGCTCGTCGCCGGGCGCCTCGACGCCGGTCTCCCCGTCGGCACCCTCGCCGTCAACGTCGTCGGGTCGTTCGGGCTGGCACGGCTGGTCGCGACCGGGTCCGAGCTGGCCACGGTGGTCGGCACCGGTGGCTTCGGTGCCCTCACGACCTGGTCGGGCGTCGCGGTGGCCGCGGTCGTCGCGCCGCTCCCGCCCGGGCGGCGGCTGGCGGTGCTGGTCGTGGCGGTCGCGCTCCCGATCACCGCGGCCTGGATCGGCCTGGCTCTCGGCTGAGCGAGGTCAGTCGAGGTCGAGGACGTCGGACGGTCGGTCGCCGAGCAGGTAGCGGGATCCGGGTCCGAGCACGGCGGCGGCGTCGGCCGGGTTGTAGATGCGGCACGCCTGCAGCGACAGGCACCCGCACCCGATGCACGAGACGAGGTCGTCGCGCAGCCGGACCAGCAGCTCGATCTGCTCGTCGAGCCGGGTCCGCCAGGCCCGCGACACCCGGGCCCAGTCCGCCGTCGTCGGCGTCCGGCCCTCGGGCAGCGCGTCGAGTGCCTCCCTGATCTCCGCCAACGTGAGACCGACCCGCTGACCGGCGCGCACGAACGCGACCCGCCGCAGGACCTCCCGGCGAAACCTGCGCTGGTTGCCCGCCGTTCGCTCGGCCTCGATCAGCCCCTCCTGCTCGTAGAACCGGAGGGTCGCCGTCGTCGAGCCGGTGCGGTCGGCGACCTCACCGATGGTCAGGAGGTCGGTCGCGTCCATCAGGCCCCTTGACTTCAAGTTCACTTGAAGTCCTACGGTGCCAGACATGGACCGCATCGATCAACTGCTCGCCATCGACCCCGACGAGGTCGTCGACGGCTACGACCGCCAGGGACTCGACGACCTGAGCGACGCGGAGCTCGTGGACACCGCCGCCGCGGTCGTGGCCCTCGGCCATCCCGGCGTCCCGGACTCGTTCCTCCTCCACGCTCCGCTGGAGCTGATCGCTCGGGCGGCGCTGCTCCCCCTCGTCGCACCCGAGGCGCGTCCGACCGCCCGACGTCGGATCGTGTGGATGGCGGCGAAGCACGCCCGGTCGGTCGGCCCGCGACCGCGCCCGTCGATCGTCCGGACCGACGACCCACCGGCGACGGCCGCCCGGCTGGCAGCGGCCATCCTCGCCGGCGAGCTCGACGACGCCGTCGCCCTCGGCGGTTCCCTGGCGGCCTCGACGACCGCCGACGAGCTGGTCGGCCTCACGGGCGACGTCGTCGCGGCCCGCCTGAGCGCCGCCGGGCACGGGAGCATCTTCTTGCACCTGCTCCGCACCTACGCACCCCGATCGCCCCACGCCGCCTCGATGTTCGCCGGGCTCGCCGGCGAGCTCGCCCGACATCCCGAGCTCCTGCTCCGGTGGGCCGACGGCGCCGGCGGGCGCACCGCCACCGTCGAGCTCGACGAGCAGCTGCGCTCGGTCCCGCACCTCGGCCCGCAGGAGAGCGACTTCATCGCGCCGACGACGGGGCGGGTCGAGACGAGCGGGTTGGCCGACGAGCTGCTCCGGCCGGCGGTCGGCGGGCGCACCGATCTGCGCACGGCCACCCGGGCCGTCCTCCGTGTGGCGGCGGAGTCGATGCTCGTCGACGACGAGACCGTGGCGCCCTACGGCTGGTCGCACGCGCTCACGATCCCGCAGGCGCTCGCGGGCATCGCCGGTCGCACGAGCGATCCCGCTGCGACCATCGGCGTCGCCGCGACGCATCTCGCCGGGTTCCGCGCCTCGTTCGGCGCGGCCGACCTCACCCGGCCCGTCGAACGACCGACCTCGGTGCCGACGATCACCGCGCTGGCGTCACACGCCGCCGCCCACCCGGACGCTCACCTCGCCAAGTACACACTCGCCGCCATCGAGTCGACCCGCACCGACCCGGCGCGAGCCGACCTCCATCTCGCCGCCGCCGGCCGCCTCCACGAGCACTGGCGAGAGCGGACGATCACCGGTGATCCGATCCTCACCGCAGCACCTGCTGGAGGAAGCTGACGTACCGGTCGACGACCGCCGACCAGCTGAACTTGCGGCGCACGTATCGCTGGCCGACCTCACCGAGCGCGGCCCGCAGGTCGGGATCGGCGAGCAGCCGGTCGAGCGACACCTCGAAGGTGCCGTAGTCGTCGTAGGGCAGCCCGGCGCCGGAGCCCATCGCGTGCTCCATCGTCGGGCCGCACCGGCGGTTGACCATGATCGGCGTGCGCCGGGCCATCGCCTCCAACACCACGAACGAGAACGATTCGTAGCCCGACGGCGACACCAGCACCGCGGCCTCGTCGAGCAGGCCCCACTTGACGTCCTCGTCGACGATCCCGGCCACGTGGAGATCCGGGTGGGCCGAGGGCTCGGCGACGACCGGCCCGGCGAAGACCAGCTGGAGCGGGCCGGGCCGCCGCTGCTGATAGGCGGCGAAGAATCGGGCGAGCGCCTCGGTGCCCTTGCCGGGATCGACCCGACCGAGGCACAGCACGAACGGGCGATCGCCGACCCCGACTCGCTCGCGGGCGTCCGGAGCCGAGGCGTGCTCGGTCACGCCGAGTCCGAGGACCCGGCGCGGCAGGTGCGCGATCGGGTGGACCCGCTCGACGAGACGCTCCTCGGCCTCGGTGTGGAAGACCAGGCCTCGGGCGGCAGCGAAGACCTCGCCGAAGACCGGCAGGAACAACGGCGGCTCGTCGTGGGCGGCGAGGTGGACGATGGCGCGGTCGGGCGCCCGCCGCACGATCTCGACCGTCGGCCAGTAGAGGTACGGGTAGCCGGCCAGCGAGTCGCAGTCCGACGCGACCGCCGCGTCGACCGCCGCCGGGCAGTACGGGCCCTGCTTGACCAACCACTCGTCGACGACGTCCGGCGGTTGGCGGGTCGGATCGGCGAGCACCGGCGTGCCCCACTCGTCGAAGTCGGCGGCCCGGCCCTGCGCCGAGAACCGGTGCACGGTGACGCCGTCCTCCACCGTCGTGCCGACCGGCAGGTCGTCGGCCCAGGTGGTCGACTCCCGTGCGGCGGTCGTGAAGATCTCGACCACGTGGCCGGCCTCGACGAGGTGGATGGCGAGCATCCGGCACGCGAACTCCGCACCCCCGACGATCTCGGCCCCGTAGCGGGGCGGCAGGAACCCGATCTTCACGCGTCGAGCTCGTCGAGCACCGGGAGGAGGGCGTCGAGCAGCTGGCGCCGGGTCCGCGCGAGCGCGAAGTCGTCCAGCCGGTCGCGCCCGGCCGCGATCAGACCCGAGCGGACGGCCTCGTCGCCGACGATCCGCTCGATGGCGGTTGCCACCCTGACCGGCTCCTTCGCCCCGAGCACGAGCGCACCGCCGCCGACCGTCTCGGGCACCGCCCCCGCTGCGAAGGCGATGACCGGGAGCTCGTGGTACATCGCCTCGACCACCGGCACGCAGAACCCCTCGTGGTCGCTGAGGCAGACGAACACGTCGGCGGCTCGGTACCAGGCGCCCAGCTCGGCGTCGGTGACGGGCCCCGTGAAGGTGACCGCTCCCTCCAGGTCGAGCGCCTCGACGAGCTCGCCGAGCGCCGCCCGATAGGCCGACGACGAGACACCGCCGACCAGCGCGAGCCGTGCGTCGGGCGACCCGGTCCGGCGGGCCGCGGCGAGGGCGAGCAGCAGGTCGTGCTGGGCCTTGTTCGGGGCGATGCGGCCGACGAACAGCCAGAGCGGGCCGTCGCCGTGGCCGACGGAGACGCCGTCGCCGTCGCCGTGGTCGAACGTGGCGGTGTCGAGCAGGATCGGCACCACCGACGTGCGGCCGTACCCGGCCGCGGCGAGCTCGACCTGGTTGAAGCGGGAGACGGTGGTCGCCCACACCGTCGAGGCGGCCAGCTCGTCGCGCTGGCGCAGACCCCACTCGACCGCCCAGGTCATGTCGGGCTCACCCGGCCCCGGCGGCCACGCCGCGAAGAACCGCGGCGGGGTGAGGTTGTGGAAGTCGACGAGCAACGGCTCGGGTCGGTCGCGGACGTAGTCGGCCACGACCGATCCGACGGCCAGGTGGTAGAGCAGCACGTCGCCGGGAGCGGCGTCCGCGGCGTGGGCCACGTACGGCCGCGCCAGCGTGCCCGGTCGATCGGAGCGATCGTGCTCGACGTAGAGCGCGCCCTCGATGCCCTCATCGTCGAGCGCACGTCTGATCTGCAGCGCGTGGGATGCCGTCGCATCGCCCGTGCTGAGCGTCGGCAGGAACTGGTGGACGCGGCGGGTCACGATCCATCCCCCTCGACCAGCGGTGTCAGGAACTCGATCAGTCGAGCCGTCGTGCGCTCGAGCTCGAAGTCGGCGAGGCGTGCGGTGCCGGCCTCGACGAGCGATCGTCGGAGGTCGTCGTCGCGCAGGATGCGGTCGGCGGCCACGGCGACGTGCAGCGGTGACTTGTCGGTCAGCACGACGCCGCCCCGGCCGAGGGTCTCGGGCACGGCGGTGGCGTCGTAGGCGAGGATCGGCACCCGGTTCCACATCGCCTCGAGGAGCGGCACGCAGAAGCCTTCGTGGTCGCTGAGGCACACGAGCAGGTCGGCAGCGGAGTACCAGGCGCCCAACTCGGCATCGGACACCGAACCGGGCAGCTCGACCGCATCCTCGAGGTCGAGCTCGACGAGCAGTCGACGCAGCGCCGCGTCGTAGGCGTGGGCGGCGGGACCGCCGACCAGCGCGAGGCGGGCGGTCGGCTCGATGTGGCGCCGGTAGGCGGCGAAGGCGAGCACGATGTCGTGCTGGGCCTTGTTCGGGGCGATGCGACCGACGAAGAGCCACAGCGGGCCACCGTCGCCCAACCGTCGCGCCAGGGCCTCGTCGACCTCGTGCTCGAAGGTCGCGGTGTCGAGCAGGATCGGCACGACCGAGGTGTCGCGGTAGCCGGCGGCGACGAGCTCGCCCTCGTTGTAGGCCGAGTCGGCGATGGCCGCGGTGGTGCGGCGCGCGAGCGACGGGATCTGGCGCCGGCCGAGCGTCACCGAGTACGACGCCGCCGGCTCCCATGCGTCGAAGAAGTGCGCCGGCGTGATGTTGTGGTAGTCGACGAGCAGGGGCTCCGGGCGGTCGAGGAGCGCGTCGGCCATCTCGGAGCCGACCGACAGGTGGTAGAGCACGGCGCTCTCACCGGAGTCGTCGGGTCGGTGGCGCCGATAGTGCGAGCTGATCGAGCGCACGGCGGCCTGGGCGTCGACCACGTAGACGTCGGACTCCAGGCCGAGCTCGTCCCGGACCACGCGGCGGATCTGCCGGGCGTGCCCGCCGACGGCGTCGCGGGCGGCGAACGACGGCACCCACTGATGAATGGCGCGCAGGCTCACGGGGCGTCGGGCAGGCGGGCGGCCACACCGTGCACGCCGGTGTTGGTGACCACCTGGTGCTCGTCGACCAGGCAGCCCCGCTGCTCCAGGAGCAGCTTCCAGGTGAGCGCCGAGAGCGGTGCACCGGTGACGAGGTCGCGGCTCACCTCGTCGAGACCCTCGCGCCAGGCCGCCGGGTCGATCGTGACGACCAGCAGCCGACCCCCCGGACGCACGGCGCGCATCGCCTCGTCGAGCAGTCGGACGTGCGCGCCGACCGCGAGCTCGGGGACCGACAGCAGCGCCCCGGCCAGCGAGTCCACCGGCACGCGGCCGAGGTGATCGAGCGGGTCGTCGACGCGGACGTCGTCGAGCTCGTCGACGAGTCGGGCGTCGGCCTCGATGCCGTAGGCGTCGAGCCCCGCGTTGCGGGCACCGGTGACGGTCGAGCCGTCACCCGCTCCGAGATGTGCGATCCGCCCGTCGACGCCGTCGAAGACCAGCGTGACCATCTCGACGGGGACGGCTGTGCCGACCGCGGGCCGGATCGAGCGCGACAACCGCTCGACCTCGGGATCGAGGCCGGGCACGGCTCGCTCGATGTGATCGAGCCGGTCGGCGAACGACCGCAGGGCCATCGCGATGGCGTGCCCGAGGCCTCCGATCTGCGCGGCGACGTGTCGCATCTGGAACGCGACCGCCTTGCGGACGACCAGCTTCACCCGCGCGACGATCGGGTGCACCGATTCCACCGACGCGTCGACGTCGACGAAGCTCGCCCGCTCGATCCCTTCGATCAGCGCATCGAGATCCTCCGCCACGGCGGCGGGCGGGGCGAACCGGGCGAACGTCAGCTGCAGGTCGCGCTCGAAGTCGGCCGGCAGGTCGCCCGAGGTGCGCCGACGGCGCACCTCGGCGTCGATCTCGGCGAGCAACCGGTCGTGATCCACCTCTGTCGGCATCCGTCTCACGCTACCGCTGCGCCGCGACCGGACCCGGGAGTCGTCACGGAAGCGGTCACGGAGTGCGTCGTCGGAAGCGAGCGGCGCTACGGTCGCGCGGTGATCACCGTTCTCGCCGGGGGCGTCGGTGCCGCCCGATTCCTCCGTGGCCTCGTGGCCGTCCACCCCGCACGCGAGTGCGCCGCCGTCGTCAACGTCGGTGACGATCTCGTCCTGCACGGCCTCCACATCAGCCCCGACATCGACACCGTCGTCTACACCGTCGCCGGTGCGATCGATCCGGAGCGGGGATGGGGCCTCCGCGACGAGACCTGGCGCGTCATGGACTCGCTCAACCGGTACGGCGGCGAGACGTGGTTCAACCTGGGCGACCAGGACCTCGCGACCCACCTGCACCGGACCCAGCGCCGCTGCGAGGGCGCGAGCCTCACCGAGGTCACCGCCGAGATCGCGGCCGCCTGGGGCCTCGAGCTGCAGCTCCTGCCCGTGACCGACGACGAACTGAGGACGAGGGTGGAGGTCCCCGGGCTCGGCGAGCTCGGCTTCCAGGAGTACTTCGTCGGACGCCAGCACAGCGTGCCCGTCGACGCCGTCCGCTTCGACGGCATCGAGGACGCCCGCCTCACCCCGGAGGCGAGCGGGGCGATCTCCGACGCCGAGCTGGTGGTCATCGCGCCGTCGAACCCGATCGTGTCGATCGGGCCGGTGCTCGCCGTCGACGGGGTTCGAGCGGGGCTCGCAGCGCGGCGCGAGACGGTGGTGGCCGTCTCGCCGATCATCGGCGGCAAGGCGTTGAAGGGCCCCGCCGCCGACATGCTCGCCACGCTGGGCCACGAGGTGTCCGCGGTCGGCGTCGCCCGGCTGTACGCCGACGTGGCCGGCACCCTGGTGATCGACGAGGCCGACGCCGACCTCGCCCCGGCCGTCGAGGCGGTCGGGCTCCGAGCGGTCGTGACCGACACCATCATGTCCGACCCCGGGCGCGCGGCCGCCCTGGCCCGGACGACGCTGGGCGCCGCCCGATGAGCATCTCGCTGCATCCGCTCCACGGCATCGGTGAGATCCGCCGGGGCGACGATCTCGGCGACGTGATCCTCGACGCCGCCGACGGCTCGTCGGAGGATCGGCCCGAGCTGCGCGACGGCGACGTGCTCGTCGTCACGCAGAAGATCGTCTCGAAGGCCGAGGGGGCGATGGCGGAGATCGACCCCGGCAACCCCCTCTCGCACAAGCCGCTCGTCGAGCGGGAGTCGGTCCGCATCCTCCGCCGCCGCGGCGAGCTGATCATCTCCGAGACCAAGCACGGCTTCGTCTGTGCCAACGCCGGCATCGATCTGTCCAACGTCGACCGCGGAACCTGTGCGCTGCTCCCGGAGGACTCCGACCGGTCGGCCCGTCGCATCCGCGATCAGATCCGCGGTCGGGCCGGCATCGAGGTGGCGGTGATCATCTCCGACACGTTCGGTCGGCCCT
The DNA here is from genome assembly GCA_039818945.1 of Actinomycetota bacterium. Classification (GTDB taxonomy): domain Bacteria; phylum Actinomycetota; class Acidimicrobiia; order Acidimicrobiales; family Poriferisodalaceae; genus JBCBSZ01. Next base: position 6,759 of record JBCBSZ010000042.1, on the reverse strand, counting down.
GGCGCCGCGGCGTCACCGACGTCGCCATCGGCTGTGCCGGCATCGGGGCGATCCTCGACCTGCGGGGTTCGACCGATGCGCTCGGCCGTGAGCTGATGGTGACCGAGGTCGCCGTCGTCGACGAGCTCGCCGGCGCAGCCGATCTCGTGATGGGTAAGGCCACCAACGTGCCCGTCGCGATCGTCCGGGGCGTCGATGCCGAGTGGTTGGGCGTCGGCTCGGTGGCCGACGAGATCATCCGCGACCCGGCGGACGACCTCTTCCGTTAGCTCTCGTCGTCGTCGGGCACCCGGGTGCCGTCGAGAACCGAGCCAGCGACGATCTCGACCCCGTCACCCACGACGGACATCCCGAGCACCTGCGCTCCGGCGCCGATCGTGGCGCCCGCACCGACGAGCGACCGTTCGATCGTGGCGCCGGCCTCGACGACCACCCCGTCGAAGAGGACCGAGTCGACGACCTTGGCCCCCGACTCGACGACCGAGCCCGAACCGATCCAGGCCGAATCGACGGTGGCCCCCTGCGCCACGGACCCACCGACCGGGGTGACCTCGAGGACGTCGTCGCGGGCGCCGCTCAGGAGGTCGGCGTTGGCGGCCAGCAGCGCCTCGGGGGTGCCGCAGTCGAGCCAGTAGGCGTCGTCGGCCCGGGCGCGCAGGGCGCCGTCGGCGACGACCGCCGGGAAGACCTCGCGCTCGATCGACACCGAGCGCCCGGTCGGCACGCGGTCGATCAGCGACGGCTCGACGACGTAGGCGCCGGCGTTGATGAGGTCGGACGGTGCCTCCCCCGCCGGCGGCTTCTCGACGAAGCGCTCGACCCGGCCCTCGGCGTCGGTCACGACGACACCGAAGCGGGACGGGTCGTCGACCTGCTTCAACGCGATGGTGGCCTCGGCGCCGGTGCGCTCGTGGAAGCCGATGAGCGCCGACAGGTCGAAGTCGGAGATGATGTCGCCGTTCAGCACGAGGAACGTGTCGTCGATCCCGGCCTCGCGGGCGGCGAAGGCGATGGCGCCCGCGGTGCCGAGCGGCTCGTCCTCGACCACGAAGCGCAGCGGCACCCCGGCGCACTGGCCATCGGGGTGCGCCTGCTCGAACGCGTCGGGCCGGTACCCCATCGAGAGCACGACGTCGGTGACGCCGTGGTGCCGGAGCCCGATGACGACCCGCTCGAGCATGGAGCGGCGGCCGACCGGCAGCATCTGCTTGGGGCGGGTGAGGGTCAGTGGACGGAGCCGGGTGCCGAACCCGCCCACGAGAACCAGTGCCTGCACGTCAGCCCGCTTCGCCGCGGACGGCGTCGTGTGTCATGGGATGGTCAGGCTAGCGGTCGCCGGGTGGCCGGTCGGCTGCGCCGGGGATCACGGACGGTGCTGAGCGCTCCGTTCGGAGGGGCTCAGCCCTCGTCGTCGGCCGGGGCCTCGTCGTCCTCGGGAGCCTCGTCGGCGGGCGCCTCGTCGTCGGCGGGCGCCTCGTCGTCGGCGGCCGGCGCCTCCTCGCCCTCGGTCCCGTCGGGAGCGAAGGCCCGGTCGAGATCGTCGGGGGAGATGATGTTGCCGTCCTCGTCGACCACCGGAGCCAGATCGTCGACCGTGTCGTTGATCGAGTCGGGCTTCGGGATCTCCTCGTCGCTGGGACCGAAGAAGAACGTGAAGACCTCGCCGTCGTCGCGGAACCGGATGCGGTCGAAGCCGCCGGTGAAGATCTCGGGCTCCGGGTCGTCGGCAGCGTCCCACTTGGCGACGCGCCACTCGCCCTCGGTGCCGTCCTCGCACTCGTCACCGTTGGCCAGCACCTCGCCGCCGGGCAGCTCCCACTCGTCGTCGGAGACGTCCATGCCGACCTGCTCGAAGAACACGCCGGTCGTGGCGCGGCTGCCACGAGCCCGGGATGAGAAGGGATGGATGTGGATGAACCCGTCGGCGTGCGTGTGGATGCCGGTCTCGTCGGGGCCTTCGTCGACCAGCGGGGCGCGGAACCCGTCGTCGACGCAGGTGTACAGGCCGTACGCGGCGTGCCAGTGGTCGCCCTGGATGCCGCCGCTGTGCGTCGTGACGTTGAGGAACGGGCGCTCACCGGCGGTCGACTCCCGCTCGCCGCGGGCCACGAACACCAGCAGCGATCCGACGAGGATCACGCCCGCCACGAGCGCCGGGAAGCCGAGGCGGCGCGGCTGGCGCACCGCCTTGGACCGCCCCGTCCGGGCGACCTTCGCGACCTTCTTCGCCGAGTTCTCACGTGCCATACAGCGCACAACGCTATCGGCGACGCCCCCGGTTCCGGAGGTCGGCCCACCGACGGCGGTCAACCGGCTCGCAACTCCTCGATCAGCTGGTCGTAGGCCTCGGCGACGCCGGCCGGGGACAGCCACCCCTCGACGAAGCGGCGGCCCCGCTCCCCTGCCGCTCGGGCTGCCTCGGGGTCGTCGACCAGTCGGAGGAGGCCCTCGACGAACGCCTCGCCGTCCTCGGCGGGCACCGCCACGCCCGCGCCGGCCTGCTCGACGACCTTCGCCACCTCGGTCCCCGGATCGACGCTGGCCAGCACGGGCCGGGCGGCGGCCAGGATCGAGTAGAGCTTCGACGGCACCGACGCCCGCGCCAACCCGCGACGGAGCGCCACCACGTGCACGTCTGCGGCGGCGAGCACCTCGGGCAGACGCTCACGGGGCTGCAGCGGGACGAAGCGCAGGTTCTCCCGGCCGGCGGCGAGCTCTCGCAGCCGCCCGAGGCCGCTCCCACCGCCGTTCACGACGATCACCACGTCGGAGCGGTCACGGAGCGCGTCGGCCGCCTCGACGAGCAGTTCCAGGGGTTGGGAGAAGCCGATGTTGCCGGCGTAGGTGACGACGGTCTTGCCCTCGAGGCCGTACTCGCGGCGGTAGGAGTTCTCCCGCTCCCCCGGCGCGATGCGGTCGAGGTCGACGAAGTTGGGGATGACGCGCACCTTCCCGGGCTCGTCGGCTCGCGGGGCGAGGTTGGCCCGGAGGTCCTCGGAGAGCACGGTGACGGCGTCGGCACGTCGGTAGATCCAGCCCTCCAGCGCCGACAGGAGGCGGACCATCCGCCCCGGTGCCATCGCGCCGGTGTCGACGAGCACGTCGGGATAGACGTCCTGCACGTTGAAGACGTAGGCGCCCCGTCGGATCCGGGCCGTGACCCACCCGGTCGCGCCGATCGTGAGCGGAGGAGACATCGCGATCACCCCGTCGACGCGGCGCGGCCTGAGCCCGGCGATGGTGCAGGCGATCGTGAACCCTGCGAACGACAGCGCCCGGCGCGGGATGCTGCTCTTGTCGGCCGCGGGGAACGGGTGCACGCGGACGATCCGGCCCCATTCGGTGCGCTCCGAGCGCCACGGCCGGCCCCGCCAGCCCTCCTCGACGGCGTGCCCGAGGTACCAGGGCAGCGAGGTGACCACCTCGATCTCGTGCCCCCGGGCGGCGAGCTGCTCGACCCAGCGGCCCGCGACCTCGCCGGTCGGTGCGACGTCGGGCGGGAAGTGGGGGACGAAGAGGACGAGGCGCACGAGGCGACGACGCTAACCGGCCAGGTTCCGCCGGTGCAGACCGCGCCACAGCCCGACCAGCTCCTCGGCCGTCCGGCTCGGCCGATGCTGGTCGGCCCGGTCTCGCCCTGCGGCGACGTCGATGTCGCTCAGGGGCTCGCCGGCCGCGAGCTCCGCCATCGCCTCGGCCCAGCCCTCGACGTCGTCGGGATCGAGGAGGCGTCCGACCCCGGCGACCAGGTCGTCGAGCGGCGGTGTCGAGGACGAGACCACCGGCACGCCGACCGACATCGCCTCGACGACGGGGACCCCGAACCCCTCGTAGCGGGACGGGAACACGAGGCCGCTGGCGCCGGCGAGGACGGCGCCGAACGTGGCGTCGTCGAGCCGACCGAGGTGGCGGACGTGGTCGGCGATGGCGGGGTCGGCGAGGCGCGCGGACACGGTCTCGTGGTGTCGGCCGGCGCCGCCGGTCAGCACGAGATGCGGCCGCCGTGCCGGCTCGAGCGACGAGATCGCATCGAGGAGGATCTCGTGGTTCTTGTGGGGGTAGGTCATGGCCGGGAACACGAGGTAGCGATCCGGCAGGCCGGGCGGTGGCGAACCGACGACCAGCTCCGGGACGACGTGGGGCACGACCGCGGGCCGGTCGACGCCGAAGGCCTCGACGACGTGGTCGGCGGCGGGTCCACTCACCGCGGTGACGAGGTCGGCCGCTCGCACGGAGCGGGGCACGGTGAGCCCGAGGTAGCGACGCTTCACCGCCGAGAACCACTCGGGGTGCGCCAGGTACTGGAGATCGTGGATCGTCAGCACGCTGGGCGCGGTCCGGATCGTGGGGACCGTCCCGCCGAGGTGGTGGACGAGGTCGCGGTCGCGGCTCCGAGCGGCGAGCCACGTCGACTCCGCCAGCACGCGCAGCGCACGGCGCCGACCATCGACGGGCGCGACCCGGTGCTCGAAGCGCGCGGCGAGTCCCGGGTGGGCCTCCGCGAAGCCAGGGAGCACGAACAGCGCGACGTCGACGTCGCTCGGGGCGAGGTCGGCGACACCGCCGAGCAGCCGGACGGCGTAGTTCTCGGTGCCGCCGACCTGACCGGGCACGAGCCACAGGAGATTGACCCCGACCTTCACCCCGCCAGCTCCCGGTAGGCGGCGAGGGTCCGTTCGACGGTCCGACTCCACGGGTACCGCGCCGCCCGTGCTGCCGTCGCGGCGGCGAGCCGTGCGTGCAGGCGCTCGTCGGTGACGACCCGCTGCACGGCGTCGGCGATCGCCTCGGGGTCGGTCGGGTCGACGACGAGGCCGGCGTCGCCGACGAGCTCGGCGGTCGAGGTGCCGGCCGACGTGACCACCGGCGTGCCCTGCGCGAACGCCTCCAGGACCGGGAAGCCGAACCCTTCGGCCAGGCTCGGCAGACAGAGGACGACCGCGCCGGCCTGCAGCGCGTCCAGCTCGGCCCGGGGCACGAAACCGGTGGTGACGACCCGCGTCCGCTCCGGGTCGATCGCGCCCACGAGCTCCGACGGGAACGCGTCGCGCCAGCCCGGTGGGCCGACGAGCACGAGGTCGACCCCGTCGAGGTCCCAGCGGGCCGCGGCCCGGAGCAGCCCAGCGAGGTTCTTGCGGGGCTCGACGGTCCCGTTCCACAGCACGTAGGGACGGTCGATGCCGTGGCGACGCCTCGCTGCCTCGACCGCTGCCGTCGATGCCGGCCGGACGTCGATCCCGAGCGGCACGATGCGCAGCCGGTCGTCGTCGATCCCGGCCGCCCGGCAGTCGGCGGCGGTCGCCTCCGACGAGGCCAGCACGAGATCGGCGCGCCGGCGGACCTGCGCCAGGCCGTCGTTCATCACCCGCACGCCCCGCTTCGTGAACCACTCCGGCCGGTGGGCGAAGAGCAGGTCGTGCACGGTGACCACCAACCGGCGCTTCGTCGCGGGGACGATGATCGACGTGGCGTGCACGACGTCGGCCTCGGGGACGAGCCCCTCGACGCGGGGACGCCCGATGCGATGCCAGGCGTCACCGAGGAGGGGTCGGGGCAGCCGGTGGTGCCGGACCGCCATCGGCGGAACGAGCTCGCCGATGGGCGGACGGCGATGCCATCCCGCGACGCCGACCGGGTCGATCCCGGGTGCCGCCACGAGCCCCCGGGCCAGCTCGAGTGCGGCGACCGCGGTGCCACCGGGCACCGGCGACCAGCACGCGTCCATCGTCAGCGCCACCTGCAGCGCACCGGGCTCGGGCACCGGGCGACAGTAGCGGCCGCTCGTGCTCGTACGCTGGAGGGGTGATCTCGCTCGACGACCGCTCCGTCCTCGTCACCGGCGGCTCCGGCTTCCTCGGACGCCACGTCGTGGCGCTGCTCGAGCAGCGAGGCGCTCGTATCTCTGCGCCCCGCAGCGCCGACCGCGACCTGACCCGCTCCGAGGAGGTGACGGCGGCGTTCGACGAGTGCGGGCCGGACGGTCCCGAGGTCGTCATCCACCTCGCAGCGCGGGTCGGCGGCATCGGCGCCAACCTCGCCGCCCCGGCCGATCTCTACCTCGAGAACCTCCTCATGGGCACGTTTGTCATCGAGGAGGCCCGCCGTCGCCAGACGCCCAAGACGGTCGTCGTCGGCACCATCTGCTCGTATCCCAAGCTCACGCCGGTGCCGTTCTCCGAGGACGATCTCTGGGCCGGGTACCCCGAGGAGACCAACGCCCCGTACGGCGTGGCCAAGAAGGCGCAGCTGGTGCAGGCCCAGGCCAACCATGCCCAGTACGGCCAGCGCATCGCCTACGTCATGCCGACGAACCTCTACGGGCCGGGCGACAAGTTCGACCCCGCCGTGTCGCACGTGATCCCGGCGCTCATCCGCAAGTGCGTGCTGGCCGTCGAGGCCGGTGACGACAAGATCGACGTGTGGGGCACGGGTCGAGCGACCCGCGAGTTCCTGTACGTCGAGGACGCCGCCGCAGGTGTCGTCCTCGCCACCGAGCGGTACGACTCGCCCGAGCCGGTCAACCTCGGTGCCAACAGCGAGGTGTCGATCCGCGAGCTCGTCGAGCTGATCGCCGAGCTGACCGGCTTCCAGGGCGAGCTGGTGTGGGATCCCTCGATGCCCGACGGCCAGCCCCGTCGCCGGGTCGACCCGTCGCGGGCCGAGGCGGCGTTCGGCTTCCACGCCACGACCGAGCTGCGCGACGGCTTGGCCCGCACCGTCGAGTGGTACCTCGCCCACCGCGACGAGGCCGAGGGCCAC
>JBCBSZ010000041.1:0-47348 GCA_039818945.1 Actinomycetota bacterium | reverse complement strand
AACCCACCACCCGCCGCGTCGGTCGCCAACGCCACCACCTCACCAGCAACCGCACCCAACGAACCGGCCGCACCGAATCCGTACACGTCACCAGCACGCTCCACCATCCAGTACCCCGGCTCCGACAACGGGGTCGGGGTAGGACTCGGCGTCGGATCGGGCACCGGGGGTGAGGTCGTCGGCGTGGTCGGCTCGGGCGGACTCACCCCGGGCACCACGACCGACGACCGGGCCGCCGGACCGACGCCCTGGGAGTTGCGGGCGCGGACCTCCACCTCGACCGTCTCGCCCGGGTCGAACGCAGCGACCTCCACGGCCGTCACCCCCGCCGGGAGCGACTGCGTCACGCCGTCGACGGTGACCTCGTACGCCTCGACCGGGAAGCCACCATCGCGGCTCGGCGCCGACCACCCCGCCGTCACCGCGCCGTCGTCGTCGGCTTCGACGAGGAGGCCACGCGGCACGCTCGGCACGCCCCCGGGCACCGCTGTGACGGTGGCGAGCTCGCCGAGGCCTGCCCGGTTGTAGAGGCCGAGGCTGACCTCGGGGAGCTCTCCGGCCTCGACCCGGAACTCGACGGGACTCTCGTATCCGCCGCCGCCCCCGGTGCCGCCCCACCCAATCCACGCTCCGAAGACATCGGTTCCTCCGTCGTCGATCGGCGGCCCCCATGACACCGTCATCCGGTCTCCAACCACGACGGCCCGAAGGTCCGTTGGTGGTCCAGCCGGGTCTGAAGCAGTGCCGGAGTTGATGGCGGCCAACCCTGGCCCGACCGCGGAGTAGGGCCTGACGATGAACACCACCTGTGTGCCCGGCTCGAGCCCGTCGACCTCGACCACCCGAGCGGTCGTCTCGACGGTCCGCTCGCCGTCGATCTCGACCTCGTAGCGCTCGATCGGGATCAACGTCGGTGGCGGCAACCACTCCACGGTGACGGAGTGCCGGGTGACCGACACGAAGGTGGGCGGCTCCTCAGGTGGCAGCGGCTGCGAGGAGAGCGACGTCGGCGGATCGAGTTGCACCATGTCGACGCCCCCATGCGACGCGACCACCACCACGGTGCCGTCGATCGAGACGGCCGCGACGACGGCCGACGAGTCGACCGTCGCCACGCGGAGGATCTGCTCGGTGAGGTCCACGATCCGGAGCTGTCCGGACCGCACGCTGGCGTGGCGATCGAGCGTGCCGGAGACGTGTCCTCCGGCCACCTGCACGAGCCTCGACGCAGTCGGGAGGACCTGCCACCGCACGTCATCCTCCAGGGTCGCGACGTACGGATTCGCTCCGGTGTCCAGGTGGAAGCGGTCGAGCAGCAGCAGCCGTTCGCCAGCACCGTCCAGCCACCACCGATCGACCCCTTCGTCGGCCCCCACTTGGAACAGATCCAACAGCTCGCCGTCGAGCACGAGGTGCTGCTCGGCGCCGATGGTGACCTCGACGGCATCCACGATCCCGTGCGAACGGACGATCGTCGATGCGGCTCGGCCGTTCGGGATCGGGACCGGCAGATCGGCGAGGTCGACGGTGGCGCCGGTTCGGAGATCGAGCGTCGAACCCTCGGGCAGGGTCCGCTCGGATCCGTCCGAGAGATCGGTCGCGGTGATCAGCGACCGGTTCGAGGTCAACAGCACCCCGGTGTCGGTCACCGCGAGCAGCTCGTCGATGTCGGCGTCGAGCGGCCCGAGCACGACCTCGCCGTCCGAGACCCGGACGACGATCAGCTCTCGACCACCGGGAAACGGAGCTTCGTAGTACAACCCCACCCAGCGTGCGTCCCGGTCGGCGGTGCTCTCGAGCAGCGACGCCCCGACGGGGAGCGCATGGACCGCACTCGGGGTGACGGTCTCGTCAGGGGGCGGTCCGAACTCGTCCGGGTCGAAGAACGGATCACCACCGAACGGTGCAGCCGGTGCGACCGGCACCATCACGGACAGGACCAATACGACCGCCAACACCACACGCTTGCCCACGGAGCGTGACGCTAGTCCGGGTCGGTCGGGGGAGAACAGGCTTGATCGACCACGTTGGGCGGTCGTTGTGGGGGCTCTCGAAACCGATGCTGCACCGGCTCGGGCGCCGCACCACACTGCGGGACGTGCACGACCGGCGGATCCTCATCTGGGCCTTCAGCGCCCTGTCCGCCGCCCTCGCGGCCGGCTACGGCGTGCTGTTCACGATCGTCGGCGACATCCGCGACGAGTACGGCCTGACGGACACGGCGGTCGGCCTGATCGTGGGCGTCGGCTTCCTCTCCGCCTTCGTCGCGCAGCTCACCATCGCCCCGATCGCCGACCGGGGCCGAGCCCGCCAGGTCGTGGTGCTCGGGGTGCTCGTCAACGTCGCCGGCCTGTTGCTGATGGGGTTCGGCACGAGCCTCGGCCCGATCCTGACCGGCCGGATCATCTCGGGGATCGGCATCGGCGCCGCCCTCCCGGCCATCCGGCGGATCGTGATCCTCGCGGCACCGGAGGACCTCGGCCGGAACCTGGGCCGGCTGCTGTCGGCCGACGTGTTCGGGTTCGCCATGGGCCCGGCGGTGTCGGCGGTGCTCGTCGGCCCGCTCGGGCTGGCGGCGCCGTTCGTCGCGGTGTCGGCGGCGACCGGCGCGCTCGTCGCCGCGGTCTTCTTCGTCGACGTCGAGGAGACGGCCGAGGCGAGCCGGAGCCGATTCGCCCTCGACCTGCTCGGCGAGCGGGCGGTCGCCGGGGCGGTCGTGCTCGGCGCCGGGGCCTTCCTGATGATCGGCGGGTTCGACGCGCTCTGGGACGTCGTGCACGAGGACCTCGACACCCCGACGTGGATGGCGAACCTCGGCATCACCCTGTTCGCGCTCCCGTTGATCATCCTCGGGCCGACCGGCGGCGCGCTCGCCCAGCGCGTCGGGCCGTACCGGATGGCGGCGCTCGGACTCGTGCTCGGCGCCGGGTTCATGACCACCTACGGCCTCGTGCCCACCGGCACGTGGATCTTCGGTGTCTCGTTGTTCCACGCCGTCTCGGACGGGCTCACGATCGCGGCCGCGGGCGTGGCGATCAGCATCGTGGTGCCCGAGCATCGCCAGGCCGGCGCACAGGGCCTGATGGGCGGCGCGCAGGCGTTGACGGCGGGCATCACGGCGATCGCCATCGGGGCCACCTACGACCTCTCCGGCCGCGCCGCCGCGTACGGCCTGACCGCCGCGGGGATGATCGTGATGGTCGCCGCCGGCCTCGCGCTGGCCGCTCCGAGCTGGCGGCCGGGACCGGTCCGGAGCCCGCGCGTCGACGAGCCGGCGAGCGCCCCGGCGCCGCCCGGACACGCTTCGTAGACTCCGGGCGTGGCCGGCGAGCACGACGAGTCAGCACTCGATCGGATCATCCGCCGCGCCCAGGAGCTCGACGAGGACCGCAGCACGGAGGGCATCGACGAGGAGTCCCTGGTCGCTGCGGCCTCCGAGGTCGGGATCTCCCCGGAGGCGATGCGCGAGTCGATGGCCATCGAGCGGCTCGGCCCCGGCCCACGGCGACAGGTGGCCGACCGCCTGGTCGGTCCCCGCCGCGTGGTCGCCGAGCGACGGATCGCACGGCCGGCCGGCGACGTCCTGCGCCTCCTCGACGAGTGGCTCACGTCGGGCCATCACCTCCGCCGGGTCGAGCGCGGCGAGGGCTACGGCATCTGGCGCAAGCGCACCGACGTCGCCGCAGGAGCGCAGCGAGCGGTGAAGTCGCTCGCCGGCCATGCGTCGCTCGGGAGCGTGCGGGTCGTAGAGGCCCACGTCGTGCCGATCGATCGCGATCAGGCCCTGGTGCGGGTCGAGGCGGACCGGGCGACCTCGAGGCGCACGACGATCGGCGCGGCCGGCGGCATCGGCGCGGTGTCGGTCGCCGGTGGCGCTGCGGCGGCCACGGTGGTGCCACCGCTCATGATCGTCGCCGTCCCCGGGCTCGTCATCGCCGGCGCGTCCACCCGCCTCGGCCGACGGACGGCCGATCGGCTCGACGCCGAGCTCATCCGACTCCTCACCCAGATCGGCGCCGGCGATCGCCCGATCTCGCTCGGCCGGCTCAGCCGCTGAGCAGCGCTCGGGACCTACCCCACGAAGGCGGCGACGCCGACGATGGGGCTGTCGAGTGGTTGCCCGCCGAGTGAACCGAGGAAGTCCTCGTCGCTGAAGTTGAAGATCCCACCATCACTGGCGACCATCAGATACCCCTCACCGAAGGCCAACGTCCCGATCACCGGCGCGTTCAACACCGCACCCTCGGCCAGCACCCCCGGCACGCTGCCCCGGAACTCGGCCTCGAACGCGAAGATCCCCCCATCAGCGGCCACCAACCAGTACCCGCCGCCATCAGGATCCGGCGCGATCCCCACCACCGGCTCGTTCAACGTCAGACTCCCCGTCGAACCATCAAACACCGCGTTCCCGAACGAGAAGATCCCCCCATCGGACCCCACCAACCAATACCCCCCACCATCAGCGGTCGCAGCCGACGCCACGATCGCCCCGTTCAACACGAACTCGGTCAGGTCACCGTGATGCTGAGCCGCACCGAACGCGAACACCCGCCCCCGATCGGTGAACACCCAATACCCATCACCACCCGGCCGCACCGCGATCGAGCTCACCCGCTCACCCACATCGAGCACCGACACATCCACATCACCAAGATGCTCGGCCCCACCACGCACGTGCACCACACCACCAGCATCGAGCACCCACAACCCACCACCCGCCGCGTCGGTCGCCAACGCCACCACCTCACCAGCAACCGCACCCAACGAACCGGCCGCACCGAACCCGTGCAGCTCGCCCGACCGCCCAGACATCCAATACCCCGGCCGTCCCGGGAGGACGGCGGTCGTTCGCACGCTCGGGCTCCTGCCCACCGGGTTTCGGGCGCGGACGAGCACGCCGAGCTCGGTCCGGGTGGGCAGACCGGACACGACCGCTCGCGTCTCGTTCGGCGCCGTGTCGATGATCTGATCGTGCACGACGACCAGGTACCCCGTGATCGGTTCGGATCCGCTGAAGGACGGGGGATCCCACTCGACCACGAGGTCGCCGTCGACCACCCGGGTGGTCAGCTCCTCGGGTTGCCCGGGGAGACGGGGCCCACCAGCGGCCACGGTCACCGGAGGCCCGACACCGCCGGGGCCGATCGCACGGACGGTCACGTCGATGTCCGGCACCGACGAGTCGACGTTCACGAAGGTCGATCGGAAGTCGCCCGGCACCCGCCTGGAGCCCATGTTGCTCGTGATCTCGTACTCCGTCACGACGCCGCCTTCCTCCGGTGCCGACCACGTGATGGTGGCCCGCTGGGGCGGTGCGTCGTTGACGGCGGCCGACACGTCGGAAACCTGCCCGGGCCGGACGAGCGGCACGGTGAACGTGATCGCGGCGAAGGGACCTCGTGCGCGACTGCCCTGGGAGCGGATCAGTACGGTGCGCTCGCTCCCCGGTGACGAGGGGAGTCGGTAGGTGCGCTCGTTCGGCGAGGTCGAGGCGATGGGGGTGACACGGTCGTCCTCGAACAGCCAATAGCTGATCACCGAGTTCGGCAGATGTGACGGGGGCGCCCACGTCAGCGTGACCCATCCGTCCTCAGAGGTCTCGGCGCGGAGGTCCTGTGGCGGTCCGGGGTTCGGGTTCTGGACCTCGACGATCGTCTCCGGTCCGTCGCCGCCCGGGCCGATCGCCCGGATGGAGACGAGCACCGAGGTTCGGGTGAGGTCAGCGGGGAAGACCGCTCGGACAACACCCGGCAGGATCTCCTCCTCGATGTCGGTGATCGGACCGTCCGGGCCGGTCACCTCCCATCCGGTGACCTCGCCGCCGGTGTCCGGCACCGACCACTCGACGGCCGCAGGGCCGCTGGCCGCGCTCAGCCAGTAGTCGAAGGGGGCGACGATCGGCCCGGGCGGATCGGCCGCCGCCGCGGCGCCGGCCGAGATCGATGTGACGAGTCCCAGGGTGAGCACGAGCACGACGATGCGGCGTGAGGCCATGTGCGGACCATGCACACCGATCGGGGGCGCCGTCGAGCGCCCCGCGAAGCGCTGTGCGTGAGTTGTGTCAGCTCTGCTGACGGTCGGCGATGTCGTCGACGAAGCTCCGCAGCCGATCCAGCGCAGCCGGGTCGGGGTCGCTGTGCCGCGACAGGCTCACCTTGAGGTCCTCGTAGGCGGTCGCCTCGAGACCGCAGTCGCGGCACACCTCGAGGTGGGCGGCGACCTCGGCCGCCGTCGGCGCATCGGCCTCGCCGTCGAGATACGACTGGAGCACCTCGGCCACGCGGAGGCACTCGGCCGGCTTGCGGCTGAAGAGCCGCTTGAAGATGTTCACCGTCTCCTCCTCATGCCCGCCGGTGGAAGCCGGCCTGTTCGAGCTGGTCGCGCATCCGGCGTCGGGCTCGGTGCAGCCGGCTCATCACCGTGCCGACCGGCACGCCGAGCGCGTCCGCGGCGTCCTGGTAGCTCTTGCCCTCGATGTCGACCAGCTGGACGACACCGCGGAACTTCTCCGGGAGCGCGGCCAGCGCATCGTCGACCCGCTCGTCGAACACCGGATCGACGACCACGTGCTCGGGCGCCAACGAGTCGTCCTCGTCGGCTGCGTAGCGCTCGAAGGTGGCGTCCGGATCGTCGAGCAGCTCCGGGCGCTTGCGGCGCACCCGGTTGATCTGGGCGTTGCGCAGGATCGTGAGGAGCCACGCCCGCGGGTACCGACCGTCGAAGCGGTCGATCGCCCGGTAGGCGCGCAGCAACGTGTCCTGGACGAGATCTTCGGCGTCGGTCGGGTTGCGGGTCAGCGACCGTGCGACGCGATACATCACGTCGAGCTCGGGGAGCACGTACTCCCGGAACCGCTCGTCGGGATCGGCCTGATCGGTGCCCGTCTCGGGTGCTGTCATCAGTGCCGTCACACTCCTCGGAACTCGGCGAACCCGAGGCGCATTCCGCGCGGCTCAGATGCGGTGTCCAGGTGGTCGCCCCCGGACCCGGAACGGGCTCAGGAGTAGTAGGGGTTGTCGCCGCTGGCGTGATCGGTGACGTCGATCACCTGGGTCACGGCGGGCAGCTGCTCCTTCAGGGTCTGCTCGATGCCAGCAGCCACGGTAGCTCTCGACATGGCACAGCCCTGGCAGCCTCCCCCGAGGCGCACGTACACGTCGCCGCCCTCGACGCCGACCAGCTCGGCGAACCCCCCGTGCGCTGCGATCGCGGGGTTGATGCGCTGCTCGAGCAACGCACGGACGTCGTCCGCCAGCTCGCCGGTGAGCTCGAGCTCCTCGGGCTCGGGCAGCGTCGGCCGGTTGGGGTTGCGCAGCACCAGCCCGGGCTGCCCGGCCGTCGACGGCAGGTCGAGCGTGGCTCCCTGCAGCTTCTCGACGTCGTCGGCCGGGACGATCACGGGAAGGCCCGCGTCCACGACGAGGTCGGACTGCTCGCGCTCCTCGATCACCTCGAACGCGAGGTCGTAGGTGTAGTCGACGCCGCGGACGCCCGTGACCTCGATGCGCAGGCCCAGCGTCTCGGCGTCGTCCTCTCCCGAGCGCAGCTCGAGGATCTTGTCGAGCGCGTCGTCGGTGATCGCGAGGACGGGCTCGGTCTGCGTCGTCGTCATGACCCGAATACTACTAGCGCCATAGGAGAAATCACCGAGTCGAGCGGAGCCGCACGAGGGTGTCGAGCGCGACCCGCGTGCCGTGCTCGGTCTCGACCGGGCGCTCGACGACACCGGCCGACTCGATCGCGAAGCTCGACGGCGCGAAGTCGGCCGCCACCTCCTTGGGGGACCACAGCACCTCCGGATCGCTCGGCCCGCCCCAGCCGTCGCGCAGGTTCCGGAGATCGTGGCCGATCAGCAGGAAGGTCCCCCCGTCGGCGAGCGCCCAGCGTGCGAGCGAGAGCAGGCGGAGGCGGTCAGCGGGTGGCAGGTGGACGTAGGAGACGAGGACGAGGTCCCACCCGTCACCCCGCGCGTCCGCCAGCTCCCCCTCGACCGCGAGGACGTCGCCGACGTGCAGGTCGAGGTCGATCGACGCCGAGGCCGCGACCTGTCGACCGCGCTCGATGGCGACGGAGCTGAGGTCGACCCCGGTCACCTCCCATCCCTGCTCGGCGAGCCAGAGCGCGTTGCGCCCCTCGCCGCACCCGAGATCGAGGGCCCGGCCGGCCGGCAGCGGCCGGTCGACGAGCTGCTCGACGAGGAACCGGTTCGGCTCGACGCTCCACTGGCGGCCCGACCGGTACCGCTCGTCCCAGTCGGCTGCGGACATCGAACCGCTCGACCCGACGCGGCCCGAACCGCCGTGCTCGTCGTGCATCGCCGTCGCTCCTCTCCTCGCCGAGCGGCGACGACCCTACGAGGTCGTCCGACCCCGCCGCCACGGAGCGTGGGACACCTTGAACCCTGCGATCGTCGACCGATGGACCGGTGTGATCATCCGTGGAGCCGCCGCCGTCGCCGTGACGACGCTGACGCTCGTCGGCCCGCTCGCGGCCGCAGCGGGTGAGGCACCGGTCGACGGAGCCGACATCGCGGTGCTCGAGCAGGGCGCCGACGGCCGGGTCCAGGTGCGGGTGATCGAGGCCGGCGACGTCGTCGGGGCCTCCGCCGACAGCACGATCCTCGCGATGGAGCCGGTCGGGACGGTCCACGCGCTGGTCGAACCGGACACCGACCCGCTCCGCGGCGACCAGTGGGCGCTGGACGCGATCGACGTCGAGCAGTCGTGGGACGTCGCCGACGGTGACGGCACCGTCATCGCCATCGTCGACACGGGCGTGCGGGCGACGCACGAGGACCTCACCGGTCGCCTGCTCCCCATCGTCGACCTGCTCGATGGCCGCGTCGACGGCGACGAGCACGACCACTTCCACGGCAGCCACGTCGCGGGCATCGCGGTCGCCACGGCCGAGAACGGTCGAGGCACCCGAGGGGTCGCGCCCGGCGCGCAGCTCCTACCGATCCGCGCCCTCGGCCTCAACGGCACGGGCTCGACGGCCACGGTCGCCGAGGGCATCCTCCACGCCGTCGAGGCCGGCGCCGACGTCATCAACCTCAGCCTCGGCGCCAACTCGCCGTCGACGGTCATCAACGGAGCGATCCAGCACGCGATCTCCCAGGACGTCGTCGTCGTGGCCGCGTCCGGGAACTCCGGCGAGCGCGGCAACCCGACGATCTGGCCCGCGGCCCTCGAGGGCGTGCTCACCGTCGGGGCGATCGACACCTCCGGTCAGCGAGCGTCGTTCTCGTCCTACGGCAGCTACGTCGACGTCGTCGCACCCGGCTACAACGTCCTCTCGACCCAGGAGAAGAGCGACGGCTCCTACGGCGGGGCGAGCGGCACGTCGATGGCTGCCCCACACGTTGCCGCCGTGGTCGCCATGGTGCGCCAGGCCGACCCCTCCCTGTCCGAGGCCGAGGTGCGCGACGTCATCACCTCGACCGCCGACGACATCGCGGTGCCCGGCCGCGACGACGAGACCGGCCACGGGCTCCTCGATCCCCACGCCGCCGTGCTGTCCGCACGCGGTGCGGGCGCCTCGCCGGACACCCCGACATCGGCGCCGTACACGCTCATCACCGACACGGGCCGGGTGATCTCGGCCGGAGCCGGGGTGCCCTTCGGCGACGGGCTCACCGACGTCCGACTCGCCAAGCCGGTCGTCGCCGCCGCGGCGAGCGAGGCCGGCTACTGGATGGTCGCGGCCGACGGCGGCATCTTCGCCTTCGGCGACGCCCGCTTCCACGGCTCGATGGGGGGCATCCCGCTCAACCAACCCATCAACGGCATGGCCGCCACCTCGACCGGTGGGGGCTACTGGATGGTGGCGAGCGACGGCGGCATCTTCGCCTTCGGCGATGCGCGCTTCTACGGCTCGATGGGGGGCACGCCGCTCAACCAACCCATCAACGGCATGGCCGCGACCCCGAGCGGTGAGGGCTACTGGCTCGTCGCCAGCGACGGCGGCATCTTCGCCTTCGGCGACGCCCGCTTCCACGGCTCGACCGGCAGCATCGAGCTCGTGAGCCCGATCGTCGGCATGGCCACGACACCCTCCGGTGAGGGCTACTGGCTCGTCGCCGCCGACGGTGGGGTGTTCACGTTCGGCGACGCCCGGTTCCACGGCTCGGCCGCATCGTTCGACCTCGACGAGCCCGTCGAGGGGATCGTCGCCTCGCCGTCCGGGGCCGGCTACCTGATCGCGACCCTCTCGGGCGAGCTGTTCGCCTTCGGCGACGCCGTGCACCCGGGCGAGACGGCCACGACCGAGCCCGGCGAGCGCATCGTCGACATCATCCCGGGCTGATCCCGGTCAGCCGTCGGCGAGCTCCCCGCCGAGTAGGCGGGCGACAACGAGCGGTTGGTCACCCTGGACGCTGTGCCCGGCGTCGTCGACGACCACGACGCGCACGTCCGGGCGACGCCGACGCAACTCGGCGACGTCGTCGTCGTCGACCACCGGCGACCTCCCGCCGCGCACGAAGAGCAACGGCTGGGTCGTGGAACCGAGGTCGTCCCAGAGGTCGGGGCGGACGTCGGACGGCTCGATCAGCTCGGCCCCGGGCCCGCCCTCGGCCGGGCCGCGGCGGTCGTAGCGCCACACCCACGAGCCGTCGTCGAGTCGACGGGCGTTGTGGAGGATGCCTCGCCGCAGCGAGCTCGCGCTGCGGGTCGGATTGAACTCGACGGTCCGCTCGAAGATCTCGGTGAAGCTCGGGAACGACTGCGGTCCGGCCACGAAGTCGTGGACCTCCCTGGCCTTGTCGCGCGTCACGCCCGGCGTGATGTCGATCACGACCAGCCGCCGGACGAGCTCGGCGTGGCGTCGTGCGAGCATCGCCGACGTGAGGCCGCCGAGCGACATGCCACAGACCACCCTCGCCTCGGGCGCGTGCTCGGCCACGGCCACCGCGACGTCGTCGGCGAGATCACGAGGGTCGTAGCCCCGGTCATCGCGCCATGACGAATGACCGTGCCCGGGGAGATCGACCGCGAGCGCAGGGCGGCCGAGGGCCACCAACGTCGTGTCCCAGGTGTGCGCGTTCTGCGCTCCGCCGTGCACGACGACCAGCTCCGGTGGCGTCTCACCCCAGCGGAGCCCGCTGACGGTGCGGCCGTCCGGCAGCGACGTGGCGACCCGACGCACGGCCATGACCGTCGCCGGGTCGACGCCGGCGTCCGCAGCGTTCTCGGCGAGGTACGAGAGCTCGTCGTACACCCACTCCGGGGAGTCGGGGTCTGAGGTCACGTCGGGACCGCCTTTCTCATGGTCACGTGCGGGATGCCGTCCTCGAGGAACTCGTCGCCCTCGGGAGCGAAGTCGAACCGGGCGTACCAGTGGGCGAGGTGCGCCTGCGCGTCGAGCACCCACGGCCCGTCGGTGCGCTCGCACGCCGCGGTGATCAGCGCTGCCGCGTGCCCTGCACCCCGGTGATCCGGGTGGGTCGCGACGCGACCGATCCGCCGCTCGTGCCCGTCGTCGAGGAGCCGGGCGGTCGCCGCGACCGCGCCGTCGTGCTCGATCCAGAGGTGCAGCGCCCCGGGCTCGTCGTCGCGCCCGTCGAGCTCGGGGTAGGCGCAGTCCTGCTCGACGACGAAGACGTCGACCCGGAGGCGGAGGATGTCGTGCAGCGTGCCGGGCGCGAGCTCGTGGAGCGGGGCGCTGTGGACCGTGGCGGTCACACCAGCATCTGCACGACGAGCAGGACCGGGCCGATGAGCAGCGACGCGACGAGCAACATGAGGACCCAGTAGGTGACGGGGCTGCGCTGGCGCAGCGTCGGCGTCTCGTGGACGTTCCGGGTCCCGGGTTCGGTGATGCGGCGGTTCTCACGGCGACGAGCCATGGACAGAGCCTATGGCCGACCGCGCTCGGGCCGCTCAGCCCTCCATCTCGGTCGACAGCTCGAGCCAGCGCTCCTCGGCCGACTCGATGGACGCGTCGACGGTGCCGAGCTCCTCGGCGAGCGCGCTCCGGGCGCCGTGGTCGAGGTCGGGGTCGGCGACCGATGCGGCGAGGTCGTCGCGGCGGACGGTCAGCTCCTCCAACTCGCGCTCGGCGGCGGCGATCAGCTTGCGGAGGTGGCTCGGCGAGCGGCGGCCCGATCCCTTCGTCGCCGGCCGGGCGACCTTCGGTCGGGGTTGCGCGTCGGACCGCGTCGAGGACGCCCTGGTGTCGAGCCACTCCCCCAGCGCCGTCCCGATCTCGGTGACCCGCCCGTGCTCGACCACGAGGAAGCGGTCGCAGACCCGCTCGAGGAGCGTCCGATCGTGGCTCACCACCACGACGGCGCCGGGGAACCCGTCGAGCAGGGCCTCGAGCGATCGCAGCGTGTCGAGATCGAGGTCGTTGGTCGGCTCGTCGAGGACGAGCACGTTGGGCCGGGCGGTCAGCGTGAGCACGAGCTGGATCCGCCGCCGCTCGCCGCCCGAGAGCGTGCCGATCGGCGCCCACTGCGAATCGTCGTCGAACCAGAAGCGGTCCAGCAGCGCGGCGTCGCGGTGGTCGGCCTGACGCGCACCGCCGGAGATCGCGTCGCGGACGCGGACGTCCGGGTCGAGCTCGGCGCCGAGCTGGTCGAGCTCGCCGATCACCACGGTCGAGCCGTGGCGCACCTCGCCGGCGACCGGATCGATCCGCCCGGTCATCGCGCCGACGAGCGTCGACTTGCCGGCCCCGTTCGGGCCGACGATCCCGAGCCGTTCGAGCGGCCCGAGCTTGAGCGTGACGTCCTCGGCGAGCAGGGGTGCGTCGGGGTAGCCGATCGCGACGCCGTCGAGCTCGATGACGGTGTCGCCGAGGCGAGGGGTGCCGAACGCGGCGAAGTCGATGTCGTCGGCGAACGGGTCCTGCTCGGCCGCACCCTCGATGATCCCGGTCGCCTCGGCGATCCGGCTCTTCGGCTTGCGGCGGCGGGCGCGGGCGCCGCGCTGGAGCCAGGCCAGCTCCTGGCGGGCCAGGTTGCGGCGCACCGCCTCGTCGCGCTCGGCCTTCGCCGCACGCTCGGCCCGCGCCCGGAGGTGCGGCTCGTAGCCGCCGTCGATGACGTGGGCCCGCCCTCCCTGGAGGTCGATGATGCGGGTGGCCAGCTCCTCGAGGAGCCAGCGGTCGTGGGTGACCAGCACCACGGCGCCGCGGTGCCGGTCGATCTCCTGGCGCAGCCAGGCCACGCCGTCGAGGTCGAGGTGGTTCGTGGGCTCGTCCAGCAGCAGGAGATCGGCCTCGGCGAGCATCGCCCTGGCCAGCGCCACCCGCTTGCGCTGCCCGCCGGAGAGCTGGACGGTCGGGCGGTCGGCGAACGGCGTCATCCCCAGGCGATCGATCGCCGAGTCGGCCCGCCACCCCGTGCCGACGACGTCCCTGACCGTCCCGGCCGGCAGATCGTCGCGCTGGTCGAGCACGACGATGCGCACGTCGCGACCGGGACGGACGGCACCGGCCTCGGGCTCCTGAGCGCCCGCCACGACCCGCAGCAGCGTCGACTTGCCGCTGCCGTTGCGGCCGACGACCCCGATGCGCTCGCCGTCGTGGATCGTGAACGTCGCCTCGTCGAAGAGGGGGCGCTCCGGGCGCGTGACGGTGACGCCGTCGACGTCGATCAGGACCCGGCCGCTGGCGCGTGACACGACGGCGACCGTATCGGTGCGCGGACTGCCAGACTCGGGCCCCTTGCCCACCGACCTCGTCATCTTCGACAACGACGGCGTGCTCGTCGACTCCGAGCGCCTCGCCAACGGCATCCTCGCCCGCCTCCTCACCGAGGCGGGCCTGCCGACGACCGCGGAGGAGTCGATCGTCACCTACCTCGGCTCGACGATGGACCGGGTGCGCGAGCTGGCGGAGGCGGCGCTCGGCGCGGCGCTGCCCGCCGACCTGTTCGACCGCTACCACGACGAGCTCTTCGAGCGGATGGCTGCCGAGCTCGTTCCGGTGCCCGGCATCGCCACGGTCCTCGACGCCCTCGACGGCCGAGCCCGCTGCGTCGCCTCGAGCGGCACGCCCGAGCGCATCCGACGATCGCTCACCCTCACGGGCCTCATCGATCGCTTCGATGACGGCGCGCTCTTCAGCGCGTCGGAGGTGGAGCGGGGCAAGCCGGCCCCCGACCTCTTCCTGCACGCGGCGAGCACGATGGACGTCCGCCCGGAGCGGTGTGTCGTGGTGGAGGACTCACCGGCCGGTGTCGAGGCGGCGAAGGCGGCCGGCATGACCGTGATCGGCTTCGCCGCGCTGACCCCGCTCGAGCGCCTCGCGGACGCCGACGAGGTGGTCGTCGATGCCGCTGCGCTGCATGTCACACTGTCGTCGAGCCGGACTCGCTGATCGCCGACAACCAGCGGTCGATCAGCCGTCAATTCTTCGCTCTGCGTGGCCCGGACCCCTTGATCGCTCTGCGTGCCCGACTGGTATCCTCTTCGACGATGAGTGGTGGTCGCGAGACGCTCCGTGGTGAGCCTCGACGGCTGCGAGGTCGGACCGGACGGCGGTCACGAACAGCTCGGCGATGAGCAGAGGATGGGTGTGATGAGTGACGAGCCGACCCCCGCGGGGACGTGTCCGGCCTGCGGCTTCACCGGGCGGGTGTCCTACCTCGACCTCGGCACCGTCCCGGTGCAGGCCAACGAGTTCTGGCCCGACGAGGCCTCGGCCCTCGCCGCCCCGCAGGCTCCGTTCCAGCTGGCGGTGTGTCCCCAGTGCGGGCTCCTGTCGAACCCGGTCTTCGACCCCGAGGTGATCACCTACGACGGCCAGTACGAGGCGTCGCTCTACTTCTCGCCGACCTTCGTCGAGTACGCCGACGAGCTGGCCGGCCACCTCGCCTCGAAGATGCCCGAGGGCGGCACGATGGTCGAGCTCGGCGCCGGCAACGGCGACTTCCTCGTCGACGTCTGTGGCCGCGTCGGTGGCTCCGGCATCGCCTTCGACCCGAGCTACGCCGACGGCGCCGATCACCGCGACGGCGTCGACCTGCGCTTCGTGGGCTCGATCGACGACATCGGTCCGGTCGAGGCCGACCTCGTCGCCGCCCGCCACGTCGTCGAGCACCTCGACGAGCCCACCGGCCTCCTCGCCAGCGCGACCAAGCTGCTGCGCACCGACGGCCAGCTCTACATCGAGGTGCCGGACGCTTCCTTCACCCTCGACCAGGGCGGCGTGTGGGACCTGATCTACCCCCACGTCCTCTACTTCACCGCCCCCACGCTGGCCCACTTCGCCCAGCTCGGCGGCTTCACCGTCGATCGCTGCGAGTCGACCTTCGGCGGCCAGTTCCTGGCCCTGGAGGCCCGACCGGGTGGTGGCCCCGCACCGGAGGCCCCGATCGAGCACGCGGCCGACGTCGAGGCGCGCCTCGCTCGCCTCGCCGCGACCATCGAGGACCGCTTCGACCACTGGCGCACACAGCTCGCCGAACACCACGCCGCCGGGCGCGGCGTCGCCGTCTGGGGCGCCGGCTCCAAGGGCGTCACGTTCTGCCACCTCATCGGAGGTGAAGCGATCACCCACGTGGTCGACGTGAACCCAAGGAAGCACGGCCGCCACCTGCCGGTGAGCGGTCACCGCATCGTCGGACCGGAGGCCCTGGCCGCCGATCCGCCGGCGCTGATCCTCGTGATGAACCCCAACTACGAAGCCGAGATCACCGAGTCGGTGCGCAGCGCCGGCATCACCGCAGACATCGTCGCCGTCTCCTAGCCCACGAAAGCGGAGCACACATCATGAAGGTCGGGTTCCTGGCCGGAGGCCTCGGTACGAGGATCTCCGAAGAGACCGAGATCAAGCCCAAGCCGATGGTCGAGATCGGCGGCAAGCCGATCCTCTGGCACATCATGAAGTACTACGCCCAGTTCGGGCACAACGAGTTCGTCGTCGCGCTCGGGTACAAGGGCGACTACATCAAGCGCTGGTTCAGCGACTACGCCTCGCTGGGTCACGACCTCAAGGTCGATCTCAACGCCCGCACGGTCGAGCAGCGTGGCGACCACCCCGAGGACTGGACGATCGAGCTGATCGAGACCGGCCTCAACACGGCGACCGGCGGCCGCATCAAGCGCCTCCAGCCGTACCTCGGTGACGAGACCTGCCTCCTCACCTGGGGCGACGGCGTCGCCGACGTCGATCTGAACGACCTCGTCGCCTTCCACAAGGCCCACGGCAAGCTCGCCACCCTCACCGCCGCCCGGCCGGCCGCCCGCTTCGGCCACCTCGAGCTCGACGGCGACGCCATCACCGAGTTCTCCGAGAAGCCGCAGACCGCCGAGGGCTGGATCAACGGCGCCTTCTTCGTGTTCGAGCCCGGGATGTTCGACTACATCGAGGGCGACGACACGCAGTTCGAGCTCGAACCCCTCATGAACCTGGCCAAGGACGGTCAGCTCATGGCCTACAAGCACCACGGTTTCTGGCAGTGCATGGACACGATCCGCGACAAGAAGCGGCTCGAGTCCCTCTGGGAGACCGACGCCCCCTGGAAGATCTGGAGCTGAAGTGAAGATCCTCGTCACCGGACACGACGGCTACATCGGCACGGTCCTCGTGCCGCTGCTGCAGTCCCGAGGCCACCACGTCGCCGGCCTCGACACGCAGCTGTACACGCAGTACGCACCGCTCGGCTCGCCGCCGCCGGAGATCCCGACGATCGTCAAGGACATCCGCGACGTCACGGCCGCCGATCTCGAGGGCTTCGACGCCGTCGCCCACCTGGCCGCCATCTCCAACGACCCGCTCGGCGATCTCCACGCCGAGACCACCTGGGACATCAACCACAAGGGCGTCGTGCGGATGGCCGAGGCCGCTCGCGACGCCGGCGTCGACCGCTTCCTGTTCAACTCGTCGTGCTCGAACTACGGCGCTCAGGAGGGTGACGACTTCGTCGACGAGACCGGCGAGCTCAACCCGGTCACGCCCTACGGCGCCTCGAAGGTGCAGGCCGAGATCGACATCAACGAGATCGCCGAGCGCAGCGACCTGGTCGTCACCTCGCTTCGATGCGCCACCGCCTACGGGGCATCGCCCCGGCTGCGCGGCGACCTCGTCGTCAACAACCTCACCGGCTACGCCGTCGCCCGCGGCGAGGTGTTCCTCAAGTCCGACGGTCGGGCGTGGCGCCCGCTCGTGCACATCGAGGACATCTCCCGGGCCATCGCCTCGGTCCTCGAGGCCGATCCGTCGCTGGTCAACGGCGAGGTGTTCAACGTCGGCGCCACGAAGGAGAACTACCTCGTCCGCGAGGTGGCCGAGATCGTGCGCGACGTGGTCCCCAACTGCGAGATCGCCTTCGGCGAGGGCGCCGGGGCCGACAAGCGGAACTACCGGGTCAACTGCGACAAGATCGAGCGGGTCCTCCCCGAGGCGACCGCGCAGTGGACGGTTCGCAAGGGCGTCGAGGAGCTCTACAGCTTCTACACCCAGGAGGAGTGGACCGTGGAGGCGATGGAGGGTCCCCGCTTCGGGCGCCTGGCCCGGGTCAAGGAGCTGATCGGCGACGGTCGCCTCGGCGGCGACCTCCGCTGGAGCGACGCCCAGGTGGCGTCGTGAGTCGCCTCCAGGCCTGCCGGAGCTGCGGCAGCACCAACCTGCATCCCTTCCTCGACCTCGGCGACGTCGCGCTCGCCGACAACATCCTCACCCCCGAGGAGGTCGCCGAGGGCGGCGAGCCGTTCCACCGCCTCGACGTGGCGCTGTGCCCCGACTGCGGGCTCGTGCAGCTGCTCGAAGAGGTCGATCCGGGCGTGCTGTTCGTCGACAACTACCACTACTTCTCGTCGTTCAGCGACGCCCTGCTGGCCCACTCCCGCGAGCACGCGCTGGGCCGCATCGAGGCCCAGGGCCTCGGCCCCGACTCGTTCGTGGTCGAGCTGGCGTCGAACGACGGCTACCTGCTCCGCAACTTCGTCGAGGCCGGCATCCCGGCGCTCGGCGTCGAGCCGTCGCCCGGCCCGGCCCAGGCCGCCCGGGACATCGGCGTCGACGTCGTCGAGAAGTTCTTCGGCGACGGGCTCGCCGAGGACATCGTGGCCGAGCGGGGTCAGGCCGACCTGATCATCGCCAACAACGTGCTGGCCCACATCCCCGACTTCCAGGGCTTCCTGCGGGGCATGAAGACGCTGCTCAAGCCGGGTGGTGTGGTCACGATCGAGAACCCGTCGGTCGTCGAGCTGGTCAAGCGGTGCGCCTTCGACACGATGTACCACGAGCACTACCGCTACCTGTCGTGCACGTCGGTGAAGAACGGCGCCGAGCGGGTGGGCCTCCACCTCAACCACGTCGAGTACTTCCCCGACCTCCACGGCGGCACCAACCGCTGGTACCTCGGCCACGAGGACGACCCCTCGCCCGAGGCGTTGCACTGGCTCGAGATGGAGGCCGAGCTCGGCGCGGCGACGCCCGAGTTCTACGACGGCTTCGGTCACCGGGTCGAGCAGCTCAAGACCGACCTGCTCAAGCTCCTGCGCGACCTCAAGGCCGAGGGTGCCACCATCGCCGCCTACGGCGCGGCGGCCAAGGGCACGACGATGATCAACTACGTCGGCGTCACCACCGACCTCGTCGACTACGTCGTCGACCGCAACGTGCACAAGCACGGTCGGGTCATGCCCGGCACCCACCAGCCGATTCGGCCGGTCGAGGTGCTGGTCGAGGAGCAGCCGGACTACGTGCTGATCCTGGCGTGGAACTTCGCCGAGGAGATCATGCGCCAGCAGGCCGCGTACGCGGAGGCCGGCGGCAAGTTCATCGTGCCCGTCCCGAGTCCCGAGGTGGTCTGATGCCCCGCCTGTCCTGCTGCCCCGCGTGCGAGTCGACCAAGATCTCGCACGTCCACACGCCGGGCCGCGTGCCGGCCCACAGCTGCCTGCTGCTGCGCGACCAGGAGGAGGCCCGCGCCTTCCCCACCGGTGAGCTCGAGGTGTGGATCTGCGAGGACTGCGGCTTCGTCTTCAACCCGGTCTTCGAGGTCGAGCTGAACCAGTACTCCACCGACTTCGAGGAGTCCCAGGGCTTCTCCCCCACCTTCGTCGAGTTCGGCAAGGGTCTCGCCGAGCAATGGGTCCGCGACTACGACCTCGAGGGCAAGTCCGCCATCGAGATCGGCTGCGGCAAGGGCGAGTTCCTGGAGTGGATGGTCGAGGCCGGGCTCGGGTCCGGCGTCGGCATCGACCCGGGCATCCAGGTCGAGCGCTTCGAGCCCGGTGGCCCCGCCGACAAGATCGAGTGGAAGGTCGACCACTACGACGCCTCCTACGGCCCCTTCGCCGAGGACGCCGTCGTGTGCCGGCACACGCTCGAGCACATCGCGCCGGTCAAGACGTTCATGGACGACGTGCGTCGCTCCATCGGCGACCGGTCCGACATCGCCGTGCTGTTCGAGCTGCCCGACGTCGTGCGGGTCCTCGACGAGGGTGCGTTCTGGGACGTGTACTACGAGCACTGCTCGTACTTCTCGCCCGGTTCGCTGGCCCGGCTGTTCCGCCTGACCGGCTACGAGGTGCTCGCGGTCGAGCGCTGCTACAGCGACCAGTACCTGCTCATCGAGGCCCGTCCGGCCGACGGCCCCACCACCGGCAAGCTGCCGCTGGAGGAGGACCCGGCCGAGATGAAGGAGCTGGCCGAGCGCTACGCCAAGGCGGTCACCACGGCCATCGACGGCTGGCGCGACAAGATCGCCGCCACCGCCGCCCGCGGCGGGAAGACGGCCATCTGGGGTGCCGGCTCCAAGGGCGTGGCGTTCCTCCACGGCGTCGGCGAGCGCGCGCCGATCGAGGCCGCCATCGACATCAACCCGTTCAAGCACGACACCTTCATCGCCGGAAGCGGCCACCCGGTCGTCGCGCCGGAGTGGCTCCAGGCCAACCCGGTCGACCTGATCGTGTGCATGAACCCGGTGTACGTCGACGAGATCACCGCCCAGGTCCGAGAGCTCGGACTCCCGGATGCGGAGATCGTCGCCGTCTGACACCCTGACGACAGTCCTGCGTCCAACTCTCTGGGGGGACGTTCAGCGAGGCGCCCGGTCGACGTTGGGTCGGCCGGGCGCTGACGCGTCCGGGGCGCTTCCGCGTGCTCCATATGGGCCGAACTGGTGCGGCCTTACTGGGTGGTCGATGAGCGTTCTGAGCGCGCGTTGTCGAGCACTGCCGGTCAGCGCTCGCGGTAGACGTCCCGGCGATGTCCGACGCGGACGACGTGGACGACGAGTCGGGCGTCGATGACCTCGTAGAGCATTCGGTAATCCCCGACCCGAACGCGGTAGACCGCATCCTCGCCGGCGAGCTTGGTGCACCCGGGGGGTCGGGGCTCGTCGGCGAGGAGATCGATCGCAGCCCGGATCCGTTGCTGATCCTTGCGGGGTAGGCGGGCGATGGACTTCACCGCGCGGCGAGCGATGAGCACCTCGTAGCGGCTCACTCGAGCCCCAGCATCGCCTTCACCTCGTCCCACGGGACGTAGTCGTCCTCCTCGCGGGCGGCCTCGAGCTCCCGGCGATCGTCGACCTCGTCGGCGGCATCCACCAACCGATCGAAGGCAGCCGAGTCGATGATCACCGCCACTCGCTGGCCCCGACGGGTCACCGAGATCGGCTCGCCGGAACGCCGCGACTCCTCGATCACCTCGGCGAGCCGGTTCCGAGCCTCGCTCACTGCTACCTCGCTCATGTACGAATCGTACATGACGGCGCCCGACGGTGCACGCGACAAGCACGCAAGAACACCCACGACTCGCCGCTCGAAGCTCTCGCACCGCCGGCGTGATGCTCGGCCGGTCCGCTCGTAGTGCCGGGTATGCGCTCTCTGGCGGGCGTGTGGCGTGAGCCTCCTGATCGGCTCGGGCGCCCCGGGGTCGAAATCGCACTCGAGAGGCTTCCGGGCACGGTTCTTCGCGCTCGGCGTCCTATTCGTCGGCGTCGGCGATGAAGCGGTTGAGGTTCCCGACAGCTTGGATGGCGGTGCCGGGCTCGGGTGCGCGGCCGGCTGTCGGGCTGAGCCGTGAGCTCGTCAGCCAGTCGGCGATCTCCGGCCGGGCCATCCAGCGACCGACGTTGTGGATGTGGGCAAGGGTTCCGGTGAGGAAGTCAGTCGGTGTATCGGGATGTGGGATGACGGATGCGAGCTCGTTCTTGGCGTCGAGATCGGTGTGTTCGAGCGTTTCGATTCGACCGATCAGACCTGCGCTGAAGACCTGCTGACATGCGCGGAGTGTCTGGAGCGTGATGCGGTGTTCCTCGAACACCGGGCACACCGGCAGGCGTTCGAGACCATCTGCGGTGCAATCGACGTGCACCGTTCCCGGTGGGCTCGGCAGGTCACCGTCGGTGAGCACGATCTGCGATGCGGTGATTCGCACCACCCGCGAGCCCCGCACGATCCTGTCGATACGTCGAAGCTGCGCGAGTTCTGGCTCGGTGACCGTGGCACACCGGTACATCGTCGGATCGATCGCCGGGTCGATCCGCAAGAAGTGGCCCTCGGCTTCGAGTCGCTCGAAGACCTCGGCGGCGCTCGCCGCTTCGGCGATGAAGCCGATCTGCTCGCCGATCCGGAAACCGTTGCCCGGCTGGGTCATCGACCGGTTGAGCAACCAGGAGTCACGTGGTGCGATCCACCGGATGTCAGCAGGTTCGACGTGGTTGGACAGCAACCAGATGATGGTGTCGAACGCGGTCTTGCCGGCTCCGACGACGGTGTAGCCAGCCGGTGGCGAGTCGATGGTGGGGAGCTCGTTCGGCGCGATGACGATCGCGTCGGGGTCGACGGCGTAGGCCGGTGGGTTCGTGGAGGGAACCTTCACCCGCATGTAGGTCGCGTCCACCACGCAACGGCGTGCATGGACCGGCAACGTCAGATTGGCGGGGGCAACCGTCGCCTGCCCGTTGCGGTACGTCGCCCGGGGCAGATACTGGACTCGCCCTGACGGGAGGAACCGTCGGTTCATCACCCGGTCGAAGTAGTCGACGACCTCCGCGCCGGACGCGAGCTCAGAGAGCCCGGCGTTGAGTCCGACCTCGTCGAGTCGATCGGTTCCGAGTCGATGGGACGAGACGCCGTAGAAGAACGAGGGTTGATGGAGGCGCACGAACGGATAGGCGTCGTTCCAGTGGCCGCCCGGCGTGGCGTGCTGGTCGACGATGGCGACGGTGGCTTCGCTGTGTGTGAGCAGTTCGTCGGCGAACGCCATCCCCATGGCGCCGGCACCGACGACGACGTAGTCGGCCTCGATCGGGCTCACCATGTGAGCACCTTGGCCATCTCGGGCCCGAGGCCACCGGCGAGGACGGTGCGGTAGGTGTGGAGGATGCCATCGGCACCCTGCGCGGTGTCGATGGCCAGTCGTTCCGCGATCCAGGGCACGAAGCGCTGCCACTGCTCGGTGAAGGCCCCGTGATAGGCGCCGAGGCCGACCTCGGTCGCTGCTCGTTCGGCGACGTCCGGGATGAAGAACAGTCGCGGGGTGGGCCCGGCGAGCTCTCCGGCGGCTTGCCCCGGCCGCTGGTGGGTTGCCCCGAGCGCGATCGAGTCGGTGAGGCGATCCCCCAGCTCGGCGTGCACGCGCTCCTTCGTGGCCGGACTGCCGGCTGCGTCGACGAAGGCGAATGGCCCATCCGAGGGCGGCAGGTGGAGCGATTCGTAGGTCGTGACATCGTCGTACAGGCCCCACGTGTCGACGATCTCGACGTTGCCCGGCGACGTGATGCCCACGACGAGGAGCTCGGGTGCACGGTGGTGAAGCGTCCATGCGAGGGCGAGGGCGGTCTTGCTTGAAGCACTCGAGACAACGACGATGCGCGCGGTGTCGACGAGTTGGTCGGCCAGGGCCCAGCCCGTCATGAACAACGCCCACATCGTCGCCTGCAGGTGTTCGTCATCGGCCGTCCACAGTGGATCGCCTGCGCAGCGGTAGAAGCGGTTGTACCACGGGTGGAGAGACGCTCGATGTGCTGAGCCGTCGGAGGCCGCGAGATCGGACACCTCCGTGGGGCGGAAGACGTGTTCGTCGGCCAGCGGCAGGTAACCGAAGAGGCGTTCGCCGTCGCTCAGTCGGTCGCTGCGTGACTCGACGACCTCGGCGAACCCCCAGACCGGGATGCTGCCGTGGACCTCGTCGACGGGGAAGTACCGCCAATAGCCGAGTGCGTCGCCGAACAGTGCGTAGGTGATGTTGTTCGCGGAGAAGCCGAACCGGTCGATTCGGAGACGTACTTCCCCGGGCGCCAGCTCGGCTGCGTCAGACCTCTGGAGCGATGGGGAGGAGAGGTCGGTGCGGGGCACGATCATGCGCTGCATCAGGCCGGCTCCTCGGTCGAAGACGTGGGTGGGGTCATGACGTCGAGCCGGCCCCCGACGTCCCGATCTGCTGGAAGCCCTCGAGGAGTCCGGACACGTGAGCCATCGTCGGTGCGGAGTTGGGGACGAAGGCCGAGCAGCATCTTCGTGGCGTCGAACAGCGATCGGAGATGCTCGATCTCCTCGGGTGGGAGCGGGGTGAGTCGTACCATGAGGCGATCCTGTCTCGGTGGGTCGGTGTCGGAGATGCCCGGGACGGGGCAACGCCGCGGGCGGTCAGCTGCTCGATCTGGCCGGTTCGGTGTCTCCGGCCGGCTCGGCGGGGGTTCCTCCGTCACGGTCACCGTCGCGCTGGTCGGGCTCCGACGTGCGTCGCGGGATCCAGCGGGTGAGGTCGCGGGCGTGGTGTCCGATGAGGATCGAGCCGAGCATGATCGTCACGGTGTTGTAGGCGATCAGATCGACGAAGTAGTCGACGCCGTCGTACGTGTAGTTCAGGTACATCGAGACGAACATGTTCGCCACGGCGAGCAGCGCCCCGATGCCTCGGCTCTTCGGTACCAATACGAGGATGCCGACGATCGCGGCGAACACGTTGCCAGCGACGTTCAACGCGTCCGGCGGCGGTTCGGCGGTGACGTACTCCCCTGAGCCCGAACCGGAGGCCGCGACGAACATCGCGAGTGCCACCACCACCGCGATGCCGGTGTAGACGGCGCGCTCGTTGCGGGTCTCGACCGCAGAGACGGGGGACGGATCGAGGAGCGAGGTCATGACGTGGGCGCCTTCTCGTGGTCGGAGTACGGGGTTGACACGACGAGGACCGTACCCAAAACTGAGGTACTTCTCAATACTGAGATCCATCTCATTCGTGGCTGCGATCAGCGGCCCGAAAGGTCCCCCGGTCCATGAAGGTCCTGCGATTCCTCTTCCTCACGCTCCGAGGCTTCTTCACGATCCTGGGCATCGTCGTCGGCGTCGCCGCAGCCGTGATCGCGTACTTCCTCGTCACCGGCCCACCGGGTCAGCCCGACCCCGTGGTGCTGGAACCGAAGGACGAGATCCCGGTGGCGTTCGACCTCGGCCTCGATCCGCACGCAGGTGGTGAGATCGGCCTCGTCTACCAGGCGTGGCTGTCACCCCAGCAGGAAGCCGAGGAGGAGGCAGACGTGCCGACGGGCGCGCCCGAGCAGTTCCTCTCCACCGAACCGTCGACCGACCGCGAGGAACGCGACTCACGCGGCCACGGCACCGTCGCGTTCAACCGAGAGCTCAGCCGCGCGTACGTCCACCTCGAGATCGCCGACATCGATCCCGACGACATCAACCTCGTCCACATCCACTGCGGTCGCCCCGGCCAGCTCGGTCCGATCATGGTCGACTTCGGTGCCACCGGTGACGTGAGCGAGTACTTCGCAGACGGGGTCCTGTCCTACGAGGTCACCAATGACGACATCGCCGCCGCCACCCATGGCCACGGCGTCGTCGGCGCCGTCACCGCTGGCTGCCCGATCATCCAGACGATCCCCGGTGATCGCCACCGCACCATCGCCGGAATGGCCCACATCGCCGCCGAAGGCGAGCTGTACTTCAACGTCCACACCGTCCAGCAGACGTTCTTCGGCGACATCCGAGGGCAGCTCCAGCGCGTCCCCGACGACCAGGTCGCCGACGCCGTCGTCGACCTGCCAAACGGCAACGGGTGACGAACCCGCTACCACGACGCGACTCGAACCATCACCTCACCCACCGGATCGCTGACCACCCATCCCGCACATCCACCCGGAGGACACCGCCATGACCACCCGCCCAGCGCTCCGTCTCCGCCACACGACGAAATCGGTCGACGACCTCGACTCGACGCTCGACGTCTCCATCGACGTCCCCCGTCTCGACGTCACGAACCGCGGCGCCGTCGGTGGGGGCGAGATGGCCTCCATCTCCCAGCATCCGTCGGAACACCACCAGATCGTGTTCGTGGCCAGAGAGGCCGACTTCGAGACTCGGCTCGCCGGGAGCCGCTGATCGTGGACATCGGGATCAACGGCACCAACACACTGCTCAGCGCCGACCTCGGTGCGCTGCGCACCGACATCGCGGCGGCCGAACACGACGGATTCGGCGCGTACTGGCTGGCACAGTCGGGAAGCGTCGACGCGATGACGGCATACGCAGCGCACGGCGAGGGAAACGGCACGACCCAACTCGGAACCGCCGTGATCCCGACGTGGACGGTGCATCCGCATGCGATCGCCGCCCAGGCCCTCACGACGCAGGCGGCGATCGGGGGGCGGTTGGTGCTCGGGCTCGGTCTCTCCCACGAGCCGACCGTGCGCACCAGGTGGAAGCTCCCGTGGGAGCGGCCGATTCGGCAGATGGTCGACTTCCTCGACGTGCTCCAGCCGCTCCTCACCGACGGCGCAGCCGAACACGACGGGCACTTCTGGAGCTTCAGTGGCGAGATCCAACGGATCGGCGACCCACCGAAGGTGATGCTCGCCGCGCTCGGCGAGCAGATGCTGGACGTCGCCGGCCGGCGAACCGACGGCACCGTCCTGTGGTGCGTCGGCCCGGCCACGATCCGATCGCACATCGGGCCCACGATCCACGGAGCTGCCGCAGACGCCGGTCGGCCGGCGCCGGCGATCGTGTGCTCGTTGCCGGTGTGGGTGACCGATGATCCCGCTCCCGCACGCGCCTTCCTCGACCAGATCCTCGCGACCTACGCCGAGCTCCCGAGCTACGCCGCGATGCTCGAGCGCGAAGGCGTCTCCGGGGTGGGTCAGCTCGCCATCGTGGGCTCCGAGGCCGAGGTGGCCGACCGGATCGGCGGGCTGGCCGACGCCGGTGCGACCCAGCTGTCCGCAGCGCCGGTCGGCGGATCACCCGACGAGATCAGCCGCACGCGTGCGGCACTCGTCGCGGCGAACGCGAGGAGGAGCTGAGCGGGAGCTCGGCGACGATCGATCCTCCATACGACCGCGGTCGAGCCGGTCATGGCAGATCGCTGCGGAGGCATGATCGATATCGTGACGCTCGTGTCGAGGACTGCTGCTGAGCCCACCCGCACCCGGGGCTACAAGAAGAAGCAGCGGACTCGACGCGCGCTGATTCGGGCCGCCGTCGACGAGATCGCCGAACATGGCGACGGGTTCACGATCCTCGACGTGACCAGGCGAGCCGAGGTCTCGAACGGCACCTTCTACAACCACTTCGACGACCGCGACGCGCTGGTCGACGCCGTGGTCGAAGAGGTGATGGGCTCGTTCGTCACCACCTCAGCGGATCTCGTCGATGTCGATGACGCGATCCGGCGCTTCGCCGCCATCACCTCGCTCTTGCTGGAGCGTTGCGCTGCCAGCCCGAGACTCGCAACCGTGATGCTTCGCCTTCAATCGCTCGCTCACTTCGACGACTGGCAGGACGACCCGTTCCGGCACCTCCGAGATGATCTCCAGACCGCAGTCGAGCAGGGCCGCCTGACGACCGACCCGACCGTCGCCGCAGTCGATCTCGTGACCGGCACGCTGTTCCGAGCCGTTCGCCGGATCTCCTCTTCAGGTCCGGACCCGGAGTACCAGGCCGACGTCATCCGCCTGCTGCTGCAGACGTTCGGCCTGGAAGAGTTCGAGGCGAGGCACGTGGCAGCTGAGGCAGTCGCAACGGCACCCCACCTCGATCGGGAGTACCAGTCGCTCGACCCACTCCTCAGCCACGCCAGCCCCAACCCATCGACACTCGCCAGCCGAGACGAGCCCACCCGATGATCCCGGGCGGTCCAACGCCGACGACCCGTCCGAGAACGGCCCTCTCCGACCGGTCATGCCGCAGCCACCCCGGACCGCAGACGACGAAGCGGTGCTCGATCGATGATCCCGAGCACTCCGTTCGATCGGGAGCGCGAGTGCCGGCGAAGTGCTCGGCTGACCTTCGGCCCCGAGGCCACGACGGCTTCGTAGGCCCGACTGGTGATCGGTCGAAACTCGCCCGCTCTCACGTCGTCAGAGTGCCTACGGTCCCGACATGGAGCTTCCACGGGCGTTCGCGATCCGCGAGTCGAGCCACCGCATTCTGAACCCCTTCGACGCCACCAAGCTCGCCACCCTCGGCAACGCTCTCGGCCTCAGCGCGGACCAGCGCGTCCTCGATCTGGCCTGCGGCAAAGGCGAGCTGCTCTGCACCTGGGCCCACGCCCACCACATCGTCGGAACCGGCGTCGACATCAACCCACCCTTCGTCGCCGCCGCCCGCGAGCGAGCCACACAACTCGGAGTCACCGACCGGGTCACGATCCTCCACGACGACGCCAGCGAATGGGTCTCAACCGAGCCGGTCGACGTCGCAGCCTGCATGGGCGCCACCTGGATCGGCGGCGGGGTAGCCGGGACCGTCGCCTTGTTGCAGCGGTCCCTGCACCGCAACGGGATGCTACTGATCGGCGAGCCGTACTGGCGGGCCGACCCGCCCGATCAACAGACCATCGAGGGCTGCCACGCGGCGAGCCGCGACGACTTCCGATCACTCCCGGACCTCGTGCACGGGTTCGGCGAACTCGGCTACGACGTCGTCGAGATGGTGCTCGCCGACCACGACAGCTGGGACCGCTACGCCGCCGCGCAGTGGCTCAACATCCGACGCTTCCTCGACGCCAACCCCGACGACCCGAACGCAGACGAGCTCCGGGAGGAGCTCGACACCGCACCGCTGCGGCACGTCCAGTTCCAGCGCGAATGGCTCGGCTGGGGAGTCTTCGCTCTCATGCAACGACACTGACCTCGCCACCCAGGCAGCGACTCGACCGAGCAACCTCAACGACTCGCTTACCACTCCCTCGGCCACCCGACGCCAACGGACCGATCGGTAGTGCCGCCCACTTCGCTCCACGCAAACGCTCGGCTCCCGGCGAAGTGCCCGGTCGGCATCACGATGTGTCGGTCTATGGTGCGACGACGACGTCGCCGTCGGCGACCGCGCCGCTGATCTCGACGGTCGAGCCGGCTGAGCGACCGACCTCGACGTGGACCAGCTCCTCGACGCCCGACGGCCGACGTACCTCGACGCGATAGCTCCCGTCGTCGGTGCGGATCAACGCGTTGGCCGGCACGGTGAGGACGCCGTCGGCCAACGGTACGGTCCAGGTGATGGCCACCGGCACGATGTCGACCTGGAGCTCGACCTCGCCGACGAGCTGGGCCTGGACCTCCACGTCTCCGTCCGGTCGGGGGACGGTCTCGAGGACGATGGCCTCGGCCGTCGAGCGGTCGGGGAGGCGGAGCGAGACCGTGTCGCCGACCGCCAGCGTGGCCGCATCGGCGACGGGCACCGTCAGCTCGACCACCCGGTCGGGAGCCGTCGCCGAGAGCACGACGTCGCCGTCGGCCACCGTGTCACCGACGCCGAACCCGGTGTCGCTCACGCGCGCCGGGCCGGGGAGGAACACCACCGCTCCGTCGCCGACGATGCCGGTCACCTCGGCGCCGATGTCGTCCTGCCACCGCTCGACCATCGCCGCGGTGTTGGCGGTGAAGCTCTCATCGACGGTGACCGTGCCGTCCGGGTCGTACCCCAGCGCGACGAGGCTCGACTCGAGCTGGAGCACGTCGACGCCCTCGTCGCCTTCGGCGAGCGCCCGGCTCGCGGGCACCTCACCCTCGAGGGCGAGGACCGGTTCGTCGACGACTCGCCACAGGACCTCGCCGGACTCCACGGTGGCCTCCCGCTCGACGATCTGGGTGACGACCCCGCCGTCGCCGACGGCGACGATCTCGAGCGAGGCGTCGTACACGATCAGCCCCTCGGCCTCGTAGGTCGCGACGAGTGAGGCGACGGCGACGGGCGCCGTGTCGCGGAGCGGATCGGCGGCGGGCTCCTCGCCGTCGAGGAGCCCGCCGGTGGCGAGCAGGACGGCGACTGCCACCACCGCGGCGATGACGACGAGCGCGCCGGCTCGTCGCAACCATCGGCGCCGGCCGGCCCCATCGGTTCGTTCCTCCGTCGGCGATGCGTGCGGGAGTTCGGCCGGCTCCGGGATGGACTCGTCGAGCGACGGCGCGCCCGGCTCGGCGTGTGCTTCGTGCAGGGGGGTCATGCGGACCTCAGGGCTTCGGTGGGCGCCAGACGAGCGGCGCGCATAGCGGGGTACAGACCGGCGACGGCGCCGATCACGAGGGCGGCGGCGAAGCCACCGACGGCCGCTTCGGTCGGGATGACCACCTCCCAGTCCTGCAGCCGCGAGTAGCCGGCGGTCACGAGTGCGCCCAGCGCGACGCCGGTGGCGCCGCCGAGGCTGGAGAGCAGGAGGGCCTCGGTGAGGAACTGCCGGCGGATGTGGGCACGGGTGCCGCCGAGGGCGCGGCGCAGGCCGATCTCGTTGCGGCGCTCGATGACGGCGATGACCATGACGTTGGCGATGCCGATGCCCCCGACGAGCAGTGCGACGGCGCCGAGGCCGAGGAACAGGTTGGTGAACGCGCTGTCCGCGGCCGCCTCGGCTTCGAGGATGTCGGAGGGCCGGGAGACCGAGACCTCCTCGGGTTCGGCCGGATCGACGGTCGCGGGGAGGACGGCGCGGACCTCGTCGATGGCGTCGGACGCGGTGCGCAGGTAGACGATCGTCGGGTTGAGCTCGGTGACGAACAGCGACACCGCGGCGTCCTTGCCGACGAGCGCCGACCGGTCGAGGTCGGGTGCGAGGGGGAACGGTTCGAGGATCCCGACGACCGTGAACCACTGGTCGCCGAGGTACACCTGGACCCCGTCGTCGACCTCGACGATGCCCAGCCGCTCGGCGGTCACCGAGCCGAGGACCACGTTGCTGAAGGCGGCGGAGGCGTCGTTGAGCCAGACCCCCTCGGCGATCTGACCGTTGAGGGCGTCGAGCAACGTGAGCTCCGCGGCGGCCACGGTGATGCCGCCGGTCTCGTTCGGGTTGACCAGGTCGTTGCGCAGGACGGTCTGCTCCAGCTCGACCACGTCGGCGACCTGCTCGACCGGACCGATGCGACTGATCTTGGCGACCGCGTCCTCGGGCAGCGCGCCGTCGCCGGCTCCGAAGCCCTCGCCGGGTGACACGGTGAGGAGGTTGGTGCCCAGCGCCTCGATCTGGTTGCGGAGGTCGGCTCGGCTGCTCTCGGACAGGCCGAGCACACCGACCATGGCGGCGATGCCGATGGTCACGCCCAACGCCGAGAGCGCCGTTCTGAGTCGGCGGGTTCGCAGGCCCGAGCTCCCCACCGCGAAGACGTCGCCCAGGCGGAGACGGCTCGGCGGCAGCCGGTCGGTGGCGTCGAGCCGGGCATGGGACGTCGGTCGGGCGATCACGGCCGCACCACCTCGAGGGCAGGAGCGCCGGTGTCGTGCTCGACCCGGCCGTCGCGGAAGGCGATCTGGCGGGGCAGCGACCCGGCGACCTCCCGGTCGTGGGTGATGACGACGATGGTCGTGCCCTGGGCGTGCAGCTCGTGGAGCAGCGTCAGGATGGCCTCGCTCGACCGGGTGTCGAGGTTGCCGGTCGGTTCGTCGGCGAGCACGATCGCCGGGCGGTGCACGACCGCACGAGCGATCGCGACCCGCTGGCGCTCGCCGCCCGACATCTGGTTCGGGAGGTGGAGCAGCCGATGCCCGAGACCGACGCGGACCAGCGCCCGTGCGGCGAGCTCGCGGCGTCGGTCCGGGGGCATCCCGGAGTAGAGCAACCCCATCGCCACGTTCTCGAGCGCGTTGACCCCGTCGAGCAGGAAGAAGCTCTGGAAGACGAACCCGATGAGGTGCGACCTCACGGCCGAGAGGCGCCGGTCGCCGAAGCTCGACAGGTCACGGCCGTCGACGAGCACCGCGCCCCGGGTGGGACGGTCGAGCGTGCCCATCACGTGCAGCATCGTGGACTTGCCCGACCCGGACGGGCCGACGATCGCGGCCAGCTCGCCGTGCTCGATGCGCAGGTCGACCCCGTCGAGCGCCCGGACCGGCGGCGTGCCCGCGTACTCCTTGGCGACGCCGCGGAGCTCGATCGCGGCGGGCCCGAGCGGGGCATCGTCGATCGCGTCGGGGCTCATCGGGGCACCACCACGTCGTCGCCCGGCTCGAGCTGGCTGGAGGTGACCTCGACGACACCGTCGTCGAAGGTCCCGGTCTCGACGGCCACGAGCACCGGCGTGCCGTCGGCCAGCACCTTCTCGACCGCGAAGCCGCCTTCCGCCAACGTCACGAGCGCCCTGGTCGGCACGACCATGGCGTCGACCACCCGGTCGCCGGCGATGGTGACCGTCACCTCCGAGGCCGGCAGGTCCTCATCGACGGCATCGGTGAGCTCCACGACGACATCGACCGTGAGATCGCCCTCGGACTCGGCCGCCACGGCGGCGGTGCCGACCTCGGCGATCACACCGGCGACGGTCGACTCGTCCGCCAGCTCGACGACCACCTCCCCGCCGACCTCGAAGTCGTCCCGGTCCGCGAGCGCGACCGGGAGGACGACCTCCATCGTCGGTGTCCCGAGCAGGAGCACCGGCTTCGGGGCGACCACCCGGTCACCGACGACGACGAGCTGCTCGACCACGGCGAGCTCGTCGGGCACCACGACGTACGCGTCGGCGGTCACGGCACCGGTGACCGTCAGACCGGTCGCCTCCTGCCACCGCTCGACGGCGGCCACGGTCGAATCGTCGTACAGGGCGTCGACGACCACGGCTCCGTCCGGGTCGTACCCGGCGGCTACGAGGGCCGCCTCGACGACGGCCGGATCCGCGTCGGGATCCGTGACCAACGCACCGACGGCGTCGAGCTCGGTGACCGCCTGGACGAGGACCTCGTCGGTGCCGAGGAGCACCGTGCCGTGGGTGACCGACTCGTCGATGCCGGCGAGCCTGGTGATGGTGCCGGTGGTGCGGCCGACGATCGTCGTGGTCTCGACCCGGGTGCTCAGCTCGGCGATGGTCCCGCCGGCCCGCACCCGCTCGCCGACGACGGCCGGTCTGGTCACCTCGACCGCGCCGGTGGTGACCACGACCGCGTTCATGGCGACGGTCCCGGTGACCTCGCGACCGATGTCCTCCTGCCACCGCTCGACCATGGCGGCGGTGTTGGCGGTGAAGTCCTCGTCGATGGTCACCGTGACGTCGGGGTCGTAGCCGAGCGCGACGAGGTTGGTCTCGAGCTGGAGCACGTCGAGCCCGTCGTCGCCCTCGGCGAGCTCCCGCCACAGTGGGAGCTCGCCGTAGAGGACGGGGACGGGCTCGTTGTCGAGCTCGAAGGCGACGTCGCCCCGTTGGAGCAGCGTGCCCGCCGCCGTCGATGCCGTGACGGTGGCGTCCGAGGCGGCGACGACCGACACCGCGGCGCCGTAGGCGAGCTCGGCCGGCCAGTCGACCTCCTCGACCAGGTCCTGCGCGGTGACCTGGGCGGTCGCGAGGTCGGCTTGCACGGCGTCGGCCGTCGATTCGTCGCCGGAGCCGTCGCCGGCCAGCGTCGTGACGGCGACGGTGGCGGCGGTCCCGACGGCCACGCCCAGGAGGACGTACGGCCAGCGTCGGCCGGTTCGCAGGTCGAGCCCGGCGAGCTCGTCGGTGGCCCCACCGGCAGCGAGGTGATCGGGCTCGTGTCGATGATCGATGGTGGTCGTCATGGTTGCGATCCGTTCGGGTCAGCCGTCCGCCGGTGCAGCGCCGCCCGGGCCGAAACCGGCCAGCACGTCGTCGAGCACCGGGGAGCAGGCGCTGATCGCATCGGCCACGGCCGGGTCCTCGATGTCGAGGTCGAGGCGGCCGGCGAGGCGGGCGTCGCGGTCGGCGAAGCCGTCCTGCGCCGCGCCCTGACCTCGCTGGCCGCCCTCACCGTCCGCGGGTGCTCCGAACTGCAGATCGCCCACGTCGAGTCCCTCGTCGCGGAGGCACTCGGAGAACGCCACGAAGGCGTCCTGCACGGCGGGGTCCTCGGCGAGTCCCGCCCGTCCTCCGCCGAAGCCCGCTCCGTCGAGGAGCTCGCCGCAGGTCTCCATGGCTGCGGTGAACTCGTCGGATCCGGGCTCGATGCCGGACTCGATGAACGCCGCGCGGACATCGGGGTTGCCGTCGGCGTCGAGGCCGATGTCGGGCAAGTCGAGACCCTCGTCCCGCATGCACTGGCTGAACTCGAGCGCGGCCTCGTCGGCGGCGAGCTCGGTCGCCGGGGCGTCGTCGGTCTCGACCTCGGCGCCCTCGGTGGTGACGTCGTCGAGGCTGGCGACGCCACCGGACGCGCTCTCGTCACCGCCGCCGCACGCCACGAGGAGGAGCGCGACGGAGATGGCGCCGACGAGCGCAGCGATGAGCCGGACGGTGCGATGGACGGGTGCAGCGTCCTCTGCGCCGGTTCCGTCGGAGTGGAAGTGCTGAGCCATGGCGTCCACTGAACCGAGCGGACCTCACAGCGCCGGCGGGACGAGCTGAGAGTTCCCCGAGAGTCGCCCCGCGGCGAGACGCAGCTCTGCGGAAGCTCTCAGGGAACTCTCAGGTCGAGGTGGGATGATCGACGGGTGGCGGGCCACCAGCTGTTGATCGTCGATGACGAGGCGAACCTGCGGTCGATGCTGCGAGCCGCGCTGAGCCACCACGGCTTCGAGGTGAGCGAGGCCGCCGACGGCGCGGAGGCGCTGCGGGTGATCGACGCGGACCAGCCGGACCTGGTGGTGCTCGACGTGATGATGCCCGAGCTCGACGGCTTCGAGGTCTGCCGCCGACTCCGGTCGGTGGGGAACCGCACGCCGGTGCTGTTCCTCACCGCGAAGGACGACACGGAGGACCGAGTGCGGGGCCTGACGCTCGGCGGCGACGACTATCTCCAGAAGCCGTTCAGCCTCGACGAGCTGGTGGCTCGGATCCACGCCGTGCTGCGCCGCACCGGCGAGGGTCCGGCGCCGAGGGTCCACGAGCTCGCCGATCTGACGATGGACGACGATGCCCACCTCGTGACGCGAGCGGGTGCCGACGTGGCGCTCTCCCCCACCGAGTACAACCTGCTCCGCTACCTGCTCGTCAACCAGGGCCGCGTGGTCTCGAAGGCACAGATCCTCGACCACGTGTGGAACTACGACTTCGACGGCGACGGTCGCGTGGTCGAGACCTACATCGGCTACCTCCGCAAGAAGATCGACGGCACCGAGCCGAAGCTCATCCACACGATCCGAGGTGTGGGCTACACGCTGCGAGTCCGATGAGCGCCTCGGGCACCCCACCGGGTCCGACGGACCCGTGAGCCTCTCGCTGCGGTCCCGCCTGATCGCCGGACTGGTGGCCGTGGCCGCGGTGCTGACCGGCCTGGGGTGGCTGGTGCTCACGACGACGCGGGGCCACCTCGTCGATCAGCTCGACGAGCGCCTCGCGGCCATCGCGGACCCCGACCGGGACGCACGGCTGGCCGAGAGCGGCCCCCGCCGACCGAGCGGCGCGCCGCCGGGCGCCTTCGGGGGCGAGCGCCTCGGGAACCTCTACGAGGGCATCCTGCTCGACGATGGCACCGTCGAGGTCGTGTTCGCGCCGAACCTGGGCACGGACGACCTCAGCCTCCCGGACCTGTCGTGGCCGACCGTCCTCGACCGCGTCGACGATCCCTTCACGATCGATGCCGTCGACGGCGATCTGCGCTACCGAGCCCTGGCCAAGGTCCTGACCCCGAACTCGCTGCTCGTCCGGGCGTTGCCGCTCGACGACGTCGACGAGACCGTCCAGCGCTTGACGCTCCTCGTGGTGCTCGGCGTCGGCGCCGTCCTGGCGGTGCTCGCTGCGGTGGCCTGGTGGGTCATCCGGCTCGGGATCCGGCCGATCGAGGCGATGACGCGCACCGCCGGTGAGATCGGCACCGAGGACCTCACCCGGCGCGTCCCCGAGCCGGCGGCCGGCACCGAGGCGGCCGCGCTCGCCGGCGCGCTCAACGGGATGCTGGGGCAGATCGAGCGGGCGGTCGACGACCAGCGCAGCTCGGAGGAGCGACTCCGCCGCTTCGTCTCGGATGCCTCCCACGAGCTCCGCACTCCCGTCACGACGATCCTCGGCTACGCCGAGCTCTATCGACATGGTGGCCTGGCCGAGGCGGAGCGGCTCGACGACGCGATGCGGCGGACCGAGCAGGAGGCCCGCCGCATGAGCCGTCTCGTCGAGGACATGTTGATCCTCGCCAAGCTCGACCGGGAACGCCCGATCGACGCCGGGATCGTCGATCTGAGCCGAGTCCTCGACGACATCGTCGCCGACGCACGGATCACGGCGCCGGGGCACGTCGTCGTCGACGGCATCGAGCCCGGGCTCCTCGTGCGGGGCGACGAGGACCGCCTCCGCCAGCTGCTCGCCAACCTCGTCGGCAACGCGGTCGTCCACACGCCGCCGGGGACCCACGTGACGGTGACGGCTCGCTCCCGCGACGAGGCGGTGGTCGTTGCGGTCGGCGACGATGGTCCGGGCATCGAGGCCGAGCACGTCGCCCGTCTCACCGAGCGGTTCTACCGGGCAGATCGCTCGCGGGCGCGGGAGCGGGGCGGGAGCGGGCTCGGCCTGGCGATCGCCAGCGCGGTCGTCGACGCCCACGGGGGGTCGCTCACGATCGACAGCGAGCCGGGGCGAGGCACGGTCGTGACCGTTCGCTTGCAGCGCATCGCCCGGTGATCGGCGGTCGTCGCTCGGCGGTCAGAGGACCTGGATGGTGTGGTAGGCGAGCATCGTCCCGTCGGGGTTCCGCCCGACGGTCAGCAGGAACTCCTCGAATCCGGCACGCGGGAAGAACATGTCGCGCCCGCCGGCCAGGGGGGTGTCCTGGTCGCCGCGGTCCGCGTAGAGCTCGTGCGTCGTGCAGATCTCGGTGACGAGCTCGTCGGCGAAGCACAGCTGCGAGATGATCCGGCTCTGACCGCTCGGATCGCTCACCGCGACGTGGATGTGCAACGTCCGGGTCGGATACCACCCCGGGAAGCAGCTCAGGAAGTCGACCCGCCCGGCGGCATCCGAGGTGAGCATCCCGCGGTAGTAGGTGTTGGATCCGGCGAACTCGTCGCCCGAGGTGCAGAAGTCGCCCCGGAACCGGGCCGCGTCCCCACTGGCACTGGTGTCGCCGGAGTAGAGACCCTCGGTGTCGCAGTGCCACACCTCGACGACGTGATCGGCGACCGGCTCGCAGTCGGCGTCGATCAGGCGGAGGCTGAGCTGCATGGGCAGGCCCGTGAGGCCGGCGGAGATGTCGGTGCCGGTGTCCTCCTCGTAGTAACAGGGGCCCTCCGTCAGCCCCGTCGTGAGGGCGAGCGGGCACGTCCCCGCGGCCTCGAAGATGCTGTCGTCGGGGAACGGGACGGAGATGAGGTCGGTCCCACCGACCGCCCAACCACCCGCCTCGGCCGCCGACGTCGCGGTCGTCGACGCCGACGCGGCAGGGCTCGTGGTCGGGCCGGCGGTGGTCGGGGACGCTGCGGTGGTGGGGGACGACGTCGAGCCGGCATCCGACCCGCATCCGGCCCACAGCACGCCGCCGACCCCGGCGAGGCCGAAGAGGCGGAGCGCCTGGCGTCGATCGATCCGGCGCGAGGGCAGCGCTCGGGGTTCGGTGGTGTCGGGTTCCACGGCGATGCTCCTTCTGCGGGACGGGCCCGCCCTCTTCGATCGATGACTGCAGCGTCCCCGCCTGAGCTGGGAGCTCCCGCTCCGCCGAGCTGAGACTTCACTGGGAGTCCGCTGCGAAAGCGCCCCTACGCGGCCGGTGTGAAGAGCAGCTGCAGCTCCATCACGCCGTGGTCCTCGACGGAGACGATGATCGCCGCGGACGGCACGGCCACGCCGTAGTCGGCGAAGACGAGGTCGAGTGATCCGACGACGACGATCACACCGTCGACCAGCTGGGCCTCCATCGGGATCTCGACCGGCTGCGTGACGCCGCTGATGGTCAGCTCTCCGACGGCGGTCACCGCGACCGGGTCGCCGTCGACGGCCCCGTCCGGCAGCTCGACGGACTCGGTGAGCACGAAGGTCGCCGTCGGGAACTCGTCGGTGTTCAGCGCCTCGAGCGTCTCGTCGTCGCGGCGGCTGTCATCGGTCGTCACCTGCGAGAGGTCTGCGGTGATCTCGGCGGTGGTGAGCGTCGTGCCCTCGATCGTGATCGTTCCGTCGACGCCACCGGTCCGCCCGACGGCGGTGGTCGAGCCGACGCCTCG
Source organism: Actinomycetota bacterium (assembly GCA_039818945.1). GTDB lineage: Bacteria > Actinomycetota > Acidimicrobiia > Acidimicrobiales > Poriferisodalaceae > JBCBSZ01. The sequence goes on along the minus strand of JBCBSZ010000041.1, from coordinate 9,908 downwards.
CAGCTCCTCCTCGATGCGGAACCCGGCGAACGAGCCGGTGGCCGACTCGTAGTCGAACTCACCGATCGAGGTGTCAACCGTCCAGGTGCCCGAGATGTCACCGGCCTCAGCGGCGGACGCCGCGTTCGTCGTCGACGTCGCCCCGGCCGCCTCGGTCGCGAGGGGTGCTTCTTCGTTGTCGGCCGCCTCCTCCGCCGGGGCGACCTGCTCCACGGCGGTGGCGAGATCGACCTCGGCGGGGGCGTCGTCGCGGAAGAACCACCACAGACCGGCCCCGGCGAGGAGGACGACGACGACGGCGGCCCCGCCGGTGAGCATCAGCAGTCGGCGACGACGCGAGGTTCCGGGCGAGCCGTCGTCCGGTGGGGAGCCAGGCGTCGACGTCGGCGTGGTGGTGGTCATCTCGGCAGCCCCTCCTGGGGAGATCGGTCGCTCCCGCGAATCTCATCATCGGGAGATCACATCTGACCGAGGGGAGCCTGAGAGTCCGCTGAGAGCCGCTCGGCGGGCTCCCGGCGCGGCGGCGAGGCGACGTGTTGGAGCAGGAGAACGAGGTCCTGCGCCGAGCGGCCGCGTCGCGCTCTGTTGGCGTGATCGCCGAAGGTCTTGGCGTGCTTGCCAAGTTCGCCCGGAGCAGTGGGTGAGGACGGGCGTCAGCTGCGGCAGCGACCGTGTCTGCGAGGTTCGTGAGTCGTTGTCGACAGGTGTCGACCGATGGTTCGTCGGCCCAGAAGCCCCCGGGAGCGAACCCGACGAGGTCGGTCCACGCCTCGCGCTGCGCAGCGCGCTTGTGTCCCTCCCCGGGGGGCCCGGGCTGTGTCGGCTCCGGCCGGGTGGCGACCGAGCGAGGCGAGCTGCCGGAGAGCCGGGGCACGCCAGCAGGAGATGGGTCGTGCTCAACCCCGTCGGGGTCGTGGCCGGACGGCGAGGGTGGTGGCGATCGGCACCACGAGCGCGAGAGCGACGACAACGAGGGTGTCCTGCAGCCCGGATATCTGATCGCCGAGCGAGGCATCTGTTGGACCCTGGCCGGTGAGATCGCCGCTGCGCGCCGCAACTCTGGCGGTCCAGATGGCCCCGACGACGGCGGTGCCGATCGTGGTGCCGAGGTTCCGAGTGACCGAGAGCAGGCCGGACGCGGCTCCGAGTGCGTCGCGATCGACGGCACCGAGGATGGCGCTGTTGTTCGGGGACTGGAAGAGTCCGAGCCCGGCGGCGTACGGCAAGACGATCAGGACGAATCCGAACGTCGTCGTTTCGAGGGTGAGGCGCCCCATGACGACCAGGCCGGCCATCATCACCGACAGGCCGCCGAGTGTGAGCGGTGCCGTTCCCCAGCGGTCGGACGCGGCGCCCGCGACCGGTGCGATGACTGCCAACAGTATGGGAACCAGCCCGATGAGCAGACCGACTTCGACGGTGGAGTAGTCGAGCATGTCCTCGAGGTAGAAGGGCAACAGGAGCAGCACGCCGCCGAGCGCCGCGAAGGCGCAGAGCCCGCTGACGAGCCCGGAGGCGAAGGTGGGGTTCCGGAAGAGGTCAAGGGTGATGAGGGGGTGCGGGCTACGCTGCTCGACGATCACGAACGCGGTCGAGGCGACGATCCCGGCGACGAGGAGCGAGAGGACGGTCGTTTCGGCGAAGCCCTGCGCCTGTCCCCGCGTCAGTGCGAGCAGCGGCGCGGTGAGGGCGACGACCAACAGCGCTGCGCCGCGCACGTCGAATGGTCTTCGGTGTGCCGGCCGACGGTTGGGGACGAGTCGGATCACGAGTGCGACGGCGACGAGACCGATCGGCACGTTGATCGCGAAGATCCATCGCCACGTCAGCGAGCCGAGGAGGGCGCCGCCGAGGGTCGGTCCAGCCACCACACCGAGCGAGACGAGCCCTCCGGCGTAGCCGACGGCGAGGCCTCGCTGTGCCGGGGGGAACGACTCGGTGGCGGTCGCGAGACCGAGTGCCTGGGTCATCGCGGCGCCTGTTGCGATGTCCGCTCAGGGCGTCGACGTCGGTGCGGCGATCGACCTGCGAGAGCCACCAGCCAGTCCTGTCCCCCGGCGAGGGCGGCGGCCGGGCCCAGACGTGGTGCCGAGGACCACGGCTACCGTGTGACGGTGCGTCCGTTGGTGTACTCGGATCGCAAGGCGGCCCTGGCGGCGGTCGGCGTGTCGCTCTGGTTGCTCTCCGTCGAACTCGGCACATCCCGAGCAGCGACAGCGGCGGCTGCGTCACGGTCGCACGAACAGGTCGTCGACGCTTCGTCCAGTCGACGCTTCGACCTCTCGGCTGGGGTCGCGCTGACCGGCGGACTCGCGGCACCTCTGGCTCTTCCCGGCGGGACCATCGCAGCGCGGCGCACTGCCTTCGCAACCGGGCTGGTCACCCTCGCTGGATGCGGGGTGCTGAGTCGCCGGGCGCGGCACCACCTCGGCCGGTTCCACCGGCACCACCTCACCGTGCATCCTGATCACGTGCTCGTCGACACCGGCCCGTACCGCGTCGTGCGTCATCCGCTCTACGCCGCGACGATCGGGGTCTTCGTCGGACTGGGGCTCGTGCTCGGCCACTGGGCGAGCGTGGCACTGGCGGCGCTCCCAGCAGCGGCCCTCCTCCGGCGCCTCGGCACCGAAGAACCGATGCTCGTCGATGCCCTCGGCGATCAGTACGTCGCCTACCAAGCCCGCACGGCCCGACTCCTCCCGGGCATCTGGTAGCCGGACCCTGCGCACAGGTGCGCGATCGGCGACTCGTGCCCGGTCGAGCCCGAGGAAGGCCGATCCGCCTGCGCCGACTTGGCGGGATCACGCGCCGTCCCCGTACGGTTCGAGCGAGGGAGGGGCCGACGTGGGACTGCTCGACGAATCGTTGCCGTTCGATCCCGACGAACTGCGGGAGCGCTACCGCGCCGAGCGCGACAAGCGCCTGCGCCCCGACGGCGCCACGCAGTACCTCGACCTCACCGGGCCGCTCGCGAAGTACGCCGACGACGATCCGTACGTCGAGCCCGGCTTCACCCGTGACCCGCTCGACGTCGAGTTCGACGTCGCCATCGTCGGCGGCGGGTTCAGCGGCCTGCTCGCCGCCGCCCGCCTCCGCCAGGAAGGCGTCGAGGACATCCGCGTCATCGAGGCCGGCGGTGACTTCGGCGGCACCTGGTACTGGAACCGCTACCCGGGCGCCCAGTGCGACACCGACGCCTACTGCTACCTCCCGCTGCTCGAGGAGCTGGGCTACATGCCCAGGGAGAAGTACGCCTACGCCGGCGAGATCTTCGACCACTCCCGCCGGGTCGGCGAGCACTTCGGCCTGTACGACGGCGCGCTGTTCCAGACCAGGGTCGAGTCGATGCGCTGGGACGACGGCCTCGCCCGCTGGCGCCTGGCCACCGACCGGGGGGACGACCTCCGCCCCCGGTTCGTCATCCTCGCCCTCGGCACGGTGTCGCGCCCCAAGCTCCCGGGCGTGCCGGGCATCGAGGACTTCGAGGGCCACTCGTTCCACACGAGCCGTTGGGACTACGGCTACACCGGAGGCGACACCACCGGCGGCATGACCAACCTCGCCGACAAGAAGGTCGCCGTGATCGGCACCGGCGCCACCGCGATCCAGGTCGTGCCGCGCGTCGCCCGGGACGCCGGCCACCTGTACGTGTTCCAGCGCACCCCGTCGACGGTCGGGCTCCGCCGCAACTCCCCCACCGATCCCGAGTGGTTCGTGTCGCTCGAACCGGGCTGGCAGCAGGAGCGGCGCGAGAACTTCAGCGACTGGGCCGACGGCAAGCGCCCCGAGGTCGACCTGGTCGACGACTCCTGGACCGAGATCTTCCGCGCGATCAGCTCGCCGAAGGGCGCCGATCGGCCCGCCACACTCGAGGAGCGGAACCGCGTCGTCGAGCTCCAGGACATGGTCCAGATGGAGGAGCTCCGCCACCGGGTCGACGAGCTGGTCGACGATCCGGCGACGGCGGAGATGCTCAAGCCCTGGTACCGGGTGATGTGCAAGCGCCCGACCTTCAACGACGAGTACCTGCCGGCCTTCAACCGCCCCAACGTCACGCTGGTCGACGTGAGCGGGTCGAAGGGCGTCGAGCGCATCACGCCCCGGGGCGTGGTGGCCAACGGCACCGAGTACGAGGTCGACCTGATCGTCTACGCCTCGGGGTTCCAGATCTTCGCCGACTTCCGGCTGCGCCTGGGCATGGACATCGAGGGCCGAGGCGGCGTCTCGCTGTACGACCACTGGGGCGACGGCCAGCGCACCCTGCACGGGTTCACGACGCGCGAGTTCCCCAACTGGTTCTACGTCGGGGTCTCGCAGAACGCGTTCAGCGTGAACATGACCTCGATGTTCGACGAGCAGGCCCGCCACATCGCCTACCTCGTCGCCGAGACGCAACGCCGCGGCGCCACCACGATCGAACCCACCGAGGACGGCCAGCAGGAGTGGGTCGACCTGATCCGCGAGATCCAACCGAAGAGCGGCGGCTTCCTCGCCGAGTGCACGCCGGGCTACTACAACGGCGAGGGCTCGTCGTCGGCCAACAACTTTCTCGGCGCCTACACCTACGGCCAGACCGCCTTCAGCCGCCTCCTCGAGGACTGGCGCGCCACCGGCGACCTCGCCGGCATGGAGCTGAGCAGCAGGGACTGACGACGCATCGCACCGAATCCTGAAGACGTGGTGCCCGCCGGCTCGGGCGGCGGCGGTGCCACACTCGTCGGGGTGCGAGTCCTGCTGGTCGAAGACGACGAGATGCTGCGACCGGCCGTGGCTCGGGGACTGCGCGCCGCCGGCTTCGCCGTCGACGAGGCAGCGGACGGGCGCACGGCACTCGACAAGGTCGAGCTCACCCCGTACGACGTGGTCGTGCTCGACCGGGACCTGCCCACCGTGCACGGCGACGAGGTGTGTCGCTCCCTGATCGAACGGCCGGAGGCGCCCCGCGTGCTCATGCTGACCGCCTTCGCGCAGGTGGCGGACCGGGTCGAGGGGCTCCGCTTGGGCGCGGACGACTACCTGACGAAGCCCTTCGCCATGACCGAGCTCACCGCCCGCGTCGAGGCGCTCGGGCGACGCCCGGGCGCCGTGACGCCCACCGTCCTGCGTCACGACGACCTCGAGCTCGACCCGGCCACCCGGCTGGTGCGTCGGGGTGGTGAGGACATCCGCCTCACCCGCAAGGAGTTCGAGGTGCTCCGCGTGCTCTTGACCGCAGCGCCGGCGGTGGTCAGCGCCGAGGAGCTGCTCACCCGCGTGTGGGACGAGCACGCGGACCCGTTCACCAACGCCGTGCGGGTGACCATGACGACCCTCAGGAAGAAGCTCGGGGCACCGCCGATCATCACGACGATGGTCGGCGCTGGCTACCGGATCGGCTGATGCGACGGCTGGCGTTCCGGACGCGCCTCACGCTGCTCTTCGCGACCACCTTCCTCGCGGCCGGCGCGGTCTTGATCGCGGTCATGTACGTCCTCGTCGCCCGGCAGCTCGACCGACCCTTCGGCGATCCCACGGCCAACGGCGTCGACGTTCCCGAGGAGCTCGCCGAGCTCGTGGAGGACGGCGCGCCGCTGCCGCGGGGCCCGTTGCGCCGAGCCGACGAGATCGTGCTGTCCGATGGCCGCACCGTGCTCGAGTTCGCCCAGGACGTCCAGGACGGCGTCGTCGACGAGACGTTGGCGAGCCTCGTCCGCTGGTCGGCCCTGGCGGTGCTCGTGGTCTCGGCAGCGGCGGTGGCCGTGGGTTGGTGGGCGGCGTCGCGGGCGCTCGCGCCGATGCGTCAGGTCACCGACACCGCTCGCCGGCTGTCGAGCCACGACCTCACCGAGCGGGTCCGGTACGACGGCCCACCGGACGAGCTCCGCGAGCTCGCCGACACCTTCGACGAGATGCTCGATCGGATCGAGCGCGGGGTCGACTCCCACCAGCAGTTCGCCGCCATGGCGTCACACGAGCTGCAGACCCCGCTCACGACCATCCGGGCGCTGAGCGACAACGCCCTCGCCGACCCTGCGGGCACCGACGTGCGCACCCTCGCCACCTCGACCCGCGATGCCGCACGCCGCTCCAGCGAGCTGATCCAGGACCTCCTGGAGCTCGCCCGCAGCCAGGCCGGACTGGGTTCGATGCAGCGCGTCGACCTCGCCGGCCTGCTCGGCGAGGTGGTCGGCGAGCGCATCGAGCAGGCCGACGAGGCGGGCATCCGACTCGAGCTCGAGGTCGGCCCCGAACCGGTCGTCGTGGACGGCGATCCCGGTCTGCTGCGCTCGCTGCTCACCAACCTCGTCGACAACGCCGTGCGCCACAACGATCCGGTCGGTGGGTGGGCGAGCTCGGCGGTGGTCGTCGAGCACGGTCGCGCGGTCGTCGAGATCGCGAACTCGGGCCCACGCCTCGATCCCGCCGACCTGCAGCGGGTCTCCCAGCCCTTCCAGCGCGGGATGCGCAACCCCGACGAGCTCGGGCACGGTCTCGGGCTGACGGTCGTCCGCACCATCGTGGCCGCCCACGACGGTGTCGCCCGGCTCACCGCGCTGCCCCAGGGCGGGATGCGGGCGGTTGTCTCGTTCCCTCTCGCCGGCCCCTGACGAGCGGATCGGCCTCAGCCCTCGTCGTCGCCGTCCCCGCCGAGCCAGTCCGCCAGCAGGTCGGCTGTCGAGCTCGCGGCGGAGTCGAACACCAGGGGCGGGAACCCGGAGCCGAACGACGTGCCGCCACCGAACGGCGAGCCGCCGGCGAACGGGCCACCACCTCCGCCGAGGCCACCCAGGTCGGCGGCGACGGCCCGCAGGAAGTCCTGGGGCGCGACCTCCGCCGCCTTCGCCCGCTCGACGATGTCCGCGAAGGAGGCGTCATCGCCGAGGTCGGCGGCCAGCTCGTCGCCGGTGGTGCCCAGCGCCTCGGCCACGTTCGTGAGGTCCTCGACCGAGACGCCGCGATCGGCGAGTGGTCGGTTGGGGTCCGGTCGGCCGGGCATGCCGGCGGCGAACCCGGCGCCCGGACCGGTCGGCTTGCCCTGGGCCCGCATCGCTGCGAGCACCTCCGGCGGAGCGCCCGTGGCACCGAATCCGGTCATCGCTTCGAGATACATGTCGATCCTTCCGTGGTCGTCGTCCCGTTCCCCGTCGGTCGACCGCACGGATCGCGAACCGATCGGGCCGACCCTGAGGCGAAGCTGAAGGCCGGGAGTCAGTCGGCGAGCCGGTAGCCGAGGCCGTACACCGCGACGATGGTCCGCACGTGCAGCGGGTCGTCGAGCTTGCGACGCAGTGCCGAGACGTGGACCTCCAGGGCGTTGTCGCTGCGGTCACCCGACGGCCCCCAGAGGAGGTGGCCGAGCTCCTCCCGGCGCACGACGGCTCCCCTCGCTCCGACCAGCGCGGAGAGGACCGTGAACTGGCTCGGCGTCAACGAGACGGTGAGCGGCCCCCTGGTCGCCTCGAGGCGCGAGGCGTCGAGCTCGACCGGTGGGGCGACCGGTGGCGCCGGCCCGGTCGTCACGGCGTCGCTCCGAAGACGTCGTCGGCGAGGTACTGGTCTCCCGTGAGCTCGGTGATCTCCTCGACGAGGCCGTCGCCGACGGCCAGGCGGAGGACGAGCTCGTAGCTCACGGACCGACCGTCCAGCCGGCCGCTCAGCCGGTGGAAGCTGGCGCCGCCCTCACCGTCGACGAACAGGTGGATCCGCTCGGTCCGCAGCTGGTTCGCTCCCGGCCGAGGGAGCACCTGCATGACCGAGCACACGGCATCGGCGCCGACGTGCACCCCGGACACCCGGCTCCGGCCTGGGCTCCGGTAGGTGACGTCGGGGTGCAGCAGCTCCCGGATCGTCTCGAGATCGCCGCGGTCGACGGCGTCGAGGAACGCCAGGATCGTCTTCTCGACCCGCTCACGCCGGTCGTCGTGCGCCGTCGGCGCCGTCTCGGCGTCGCCGAGCTCGTCGACGGCCTCGGGGAGGTGCGAGAGGAGCCGGGCCAGCTCGCTCGCCGCAGCGGCGATGCGGGCCGAGATCCGGCCGTCGTCGGTGGGGGTGGGGATGTCCATGGTTCGCCTTTCAGGATCGGAGTGCTTCGGTGGGGGCGAGCCGGGCAGCTCGCATGGCCGGGTACAGGCCGGCGACCGCGCCGATGGCGAGGGCGGCGGCGAGACCACCGACCGGCCCCTCGACCGGGACGATCACCCGCCACCCCTGGCTGGCCGAGTAGGCGTAGGTGACGGCGATGCCGATCACGACGCCGGCGATCCCGCCGAGCGTCGCGAGCAACACGGACTCGGTGAGGAACTGCTGGCGGATGTGGGCGCGGCGGGCGCCGAGCGCCCGTCGGAGACCGATCTCGCCACGGCGCTCGATGACGGCGATGACCATGACGTTGGCGATGCCGATCCCGCCGACGAGGAGCGCCACGGCGCCGAGGCCGAGGAAGAGCGAGGTGAACGCGCTGTCGGCCGCGGCCTCCGCCTCCAGGGCGTCGGACGGACGGCTGACCGTCACCTCCTCCGGGTTCTCCGGATCGGCCGTGCCGGGGATCGCGTCGCGGGTGGCATCGATCGTGCCGTCGTCGACCCGCACGTAGACCGTGGACGGATCGTCCTCCGCGTCGAAGTACTCGACGGCGGCGTCCTGCCCGATGATCACGGCCCGGTCGAGGTCGGCGGCCAGCGGGAACTCCTCGAGGACGCCGATCACCTGCACCACCTCATCGCCGATGACGAGGTAGGTGGGCTGCGATAGGTCGCGGATCCCGAGCCGCTCGGCGGCGACCGACCCGACGACCGCGGTCGGCACACCGGTCGAGGCCTCGTCGAGGTAGATCCCCTCGGCGACCTGGCCGTTGAGGGTCGTGAGGAGATCGGCTTCCGCGGCGACCACGGAGATGCCGCCGGTGAGACCCTCGTCGACGAACTCGTTGCGGCGGACCGTGGCGTCCACGGCGTACAGCGAGCTCACCTCCTGCACGGTCGGCAGGCGTTCGATCGAGTCGCCTGCCGTGGCCGGCATGGCGGAATCGCCGCCGCCGAACCCACCACCGACCTCGACGGTGAGGAGGTTGGTACCGAGCTGCTGGATCTCGTCGAGCAGGTCCGACCGGGACGACTCGGACAGGCCGAGCACGCCGACGAGCGCAGCGATCCCGATCGACACACCGAGTGCCGACAGCGCCGTGCGCAGCTTCCGGGACCGGGGCCCCGACGCACCCACGCGCAGGACGTCGGCCAGGCGCAGCCGCGAGGTGACGGCGGTCATCGCCCCACCCCCGCGCTGTCACCCTGGATCCGGCCGTCGAGGACGGACACCTGCCTCGGCAGCGAGGTGGCGATGGCGTTGTCGTGGGTGATCACCACGATCGTGGTGCCGTCGTCGTGCAGCCCGTGGATGAGCTCCATGACCGCAGCGCTCGACCGGGAATCGAGGTTGCCGGTCGGCTCGTCGGCGAGCACGAACGCCGGGTCGTGCACGAGGGCACGGGCGACCGCCACCCGCTGGCGCTCGCCGCCGGACAGCTCGTTGGGCTGATGGTCGAAGCGGTGGCCGAGCCCGACCCGGGCGAGGGCCGAGCGGGCCCGCTCCAGACGCTCCCGAGGTGGCACGCCCTGGTAGAGCAGCCCGTTGGTCACGTTCTCGACGGCCGTCAGGCCCTCGAGGAGGAAGAACTGCTGGAAGACGAACCCGATCTTGTGCGCCCGCACGCCGGCGATCTCCTTGTCGCCCATCCGGGCGGTGTCGATGCCGTCGACCCGGACCTGTCCCGAAGTGGGCCGATCGAGCGTGCCCATCACGTGGAGCATCGTTGACTTGCCGCTGCCCGACGGGCCGACCACGGCGAGCAGCTCGCCGTGGTCGACCCGCACGGAGACGCCGTCGAGCGCACGGACCGGCGGGTGACCCGCGTACTCCTTGACGACGTCGAC
>JBCBSZ010000040.1:0-47977 GCA_039818945.1 Actinomycetota bacterium | reverse complement strand
ATGCGGACTCCGCCGGGCCGGGGTGGTCATCGGGGTCCAGGCGGTCGAGCTTCTCGCTGATCCGACCGATGCGGGCGTGGAGCCAGAGCGCCGAGAGGTCACGGACCAAGACGGCGGACCCCTTGCCGTCGGCGTTGGCGAGCACGAGCGGAGTGCGGTGGCGCTCCCCGGTGAGGCGCACGAAGCAGACGGTGATGGTGTCCGGCTCCCAGGGTTTCGGGTCGGGCATCTCCACGGCGATACGCAGCTCGTTCGTCCACGTCGGGTCGAGGCGGAGGGCGACGTTCACCTGACCGAGGTGCAGTTCGTGGCGGGTCATGCGGACTCCGCCGGGCCGGGGTGGTCATCGGGGTCCAGGCGGTCGAGCTTCTCGCTGATCCGACCGATGCGGGCGGTGACGGCGTCGAGGCGGTCGAGCAGGCCTTCGAGTCCGGCCTTGATGGCGATGAGCTCGGCACGGTCGGTGACGCTGAGACCGGTGGGCTCGTAGTCGTCGGTGTCGTGGGCTTCGTCGTTGTCGTTCTGGCTGGTGGTCATCGGGTCCTCCCACTCTCCGAAGGGACTGTAACGATTGGGTGTGACAGTCGGCGTGGGTGTCTTCCCCTCACTGCTCCCCGAGCCGGGGTGGTAGGGGTCCCGGCATCCCCCGTTCCGGGCTGCCTGGACGGCGTGAGCGAGCCCGGCACTCCGGAGAGGGGTCGGAGTGCCGGGCTCACAGCTCAGGCCGCCGCCTGTGCGAGCCCGGCGACCAAGCTCCCGAACAGGTCGGGCTGCTCGTAGTGGGGTCCGCCGAGCACGTCATCGGCGATCGCGTCGGGGAGCAGGTCGACGTCGATGTCGTCGAGCCAGTCCGGCCACACGACCGATGCGTGCTCGAGGCCGGCCCGGATCGCGATGTCGTCGGCCTCCCAGACCGACATGCCCCGGTAGTGCTTCTGGCGGAGCGTGTCGGGTCGAAGGCCGAGCTCGTCGGCCATCTCCTCCCAGGTCTCGCCGTTGAGGAAGCGGAGCAGCGGGCGCAGCGAGTACCGCTTCTTGTGCAGCGCCCAGCCGCACCCGAGGTCCGACCCAGCGGCGAGGTCCTCGTCGGAGCCGACCGACTGGCCCGGCGAGGTGCACACGTACCAGCAGGAGTCGATGCCGGACTGGACGAGATCGTTGACCTCGTACTCCCGATCGTGGGACCAGGCGCCTCGGCTGGTGAGCGGCCGCTCGACCTGTTCGACGGTGTCGGTCATCGGCTCAGGTGATCCGGACCGGCATCATCAGATGCAGGTAGGCGTCGTCGAGGAACGTCCACGGCTTCAACCCGTTCGTGCCGTGGAACCGGACCTCGACCCCGTCGATCACCGCGACCGCCTGGGCGAGGTAGCCGCCGTTGAAAGCGACCTCGGCGATCTGGACGGGCTTGCCGTCGGGGCTGCCGAACAGCTGGTCGATGGTGCCGATGTCGGTGCTCTTGCACACCGCCCGGACCGTGCCGTCGTCGAAGGCGGTCAGCCGGATCGGGGCGCTCGACTCGAGCAGCTCCATGCGGGACAGCGCGGCCTCCAGTTCGGCCTTCGGGACCGAGAACCCGAGCGGGTGCTCGTCGGCGATGAGCTGGTCGATGTCCGGGAACTCGCCGTTCACCAGGTACGCCTGCACCGTGAGCGACGCCGTGTCGAACCGGACGTAGCCCCCACCGATCTTCACGTCGACGTCCTCACCGTCGACCGCGACCGAGGCGAGGTGCTTGGTGAACGCCTCCGCCGGGATCAGCGTCCGGAGCGGGACCTTCCCGTCACCCTTCGGGATCTCCGGGACCTCGAGCTGGGCGAGCCGGTAGCTGTCGGTCGCGACGAACCGGGGGATCTGCCGGTCCCGGTCGAGCATCACCGCGGTGAGCGTCGGTCGGGACAGCTCCGGGGAGGCGAACGCGGCGACCCGCCGTCGGATCGTGTGCATCAGGGTCCGGGAGATCGAGAACTCCTGGCCCTCGAACTCGACGGCCGGCTTGAACGTCGACGGGTCCTCGTGGGTGCGGATCTGCACCTTCACCGGACCGGACACGAGCTCGATGTGGAGGTCCCCGTCCGGGCGGATCGTGACGTCGGCCTCGGGGGTGAGCTTGTGAGCGAGGCGGGTCACCCAGCCGCACGGGACGAGCACCTGGAAGGCCTCGGTGACGGTGCCGGCGAGCCGGGCGGTCACCCGGATGTCGGGGTTCGCTCCGGTCAGGGTGACGACCCCGGCGGGGTCGGCGGTGACGAGCACGCTGGCGCTCATCCCGCTCATCACGGCCGACGCAGCAGCCGAGGTGCGCTTCATCGCTCGGGCGAACTCACCGGCGTTCACGGTGGCCGCGACCGGGGTCGACTTCGCCGTCCGCTTCCGCGCCGGCTTCTTCGCGGTGGTCTTCTTCGCCGGCGCCTTCTGGGCGGTGGTCTTCTTCGGGGCCGCCTTCTTGGCGGGCGCCTTCTTCTTCGTCGTGGTGGTGGCCATCTGGTCCTTCCTTCGCTGGCCTGAGGTTCTGTCGGTCGGACTCTGAGCAGCATGACCATGTTGGTCAAGCATTGATTCGCTCAGGTCGAGGTCAGGCGGGCACCTCGATGCCGAGCCGGGCGCCGAGCTCGAGGGCCAGGTAGCGGCCCACGAGGGCGTCGTCGTGGTCGCCGTCGACGTCGACGACGGCGAGCGGAGCGTCGGGCGTGGCCTCGATGCGACCAGCGACGGTCGCTCCCCCGCGCTGGACGGCCGTTGCGACGAGGTCGGCGACCCCATCGGCGAGGGGCTTGGCTCGCTGGCCGAGGTCGTCCTTGACGTCGACGATGATCGCGGTCGCGGAGCCGCGCCCGATCAGGTGCGCCGGCTTGGTGCGGATCGTGAGCAGTTGGGCCATCGGGTGCTTCCTTCCTTCGGTGCTACACCCTACGCTGCCGCTCATTAAAATATGTGTCAAGTATTCGTCGGCGTGTTCCGCTCAGAAGTGCTCGCGCTCGCTCAGAGCTGCTCTTCGATCATCTCGGTGACGATCTCAGTGAGGATCGACCCGCCCGATCCCTCGTCGGCGTCGAAGTCGACGGCCTCCGGGTTGCCGCGGTCCCCGTCCAACACGGCGGTCATGATCTGCTGCTTCTCGACGAGCAGGCGGACCATCCGATCGTCGATCGTGTTCGGCACCGCGAGGTACCAGCCAGTCGCTCCATGCGGGTCGTTCGAGCGGCCGTAGCAGCGTCCGAACTGCTGCTGGTGGGTCGCCGGTGACCAGTCGAGCTCGCAGATCAGCAGGTCCCACGCCGCGGTGAGGGTGATGCCCTCACCACCGGCCTCGGACTGCAGGGCGAGCACCTTCGGGTGCGGGCGGTTCTGGAAGCGGTTGACGAGGGCCTGCCGCTCACCCATCGCTGTGGCGCCTTCGATCGTGGGGGCACCCACACCGGAGGCGACGGCGTGGAGCACGTCGAGATGCTGCGCGAAGACGAGCAGCTTGGTGTCATCGTCGCTGTCGTTCTCCTCAGCGAAGTTGCGGGTCCATTCGACCGCGGCCTTCTTCTTGGCCTGACCGGCGAGCCGGCGGAGGATCCCGATCTGGATCAGGAACTCGGCAGCGCTCGCCCGGATCTTCGCCTGGAACGCGGCAGCTCGAGGATCGTCGCCGGCTTCCTCAGCGATCGCGGCGGCCTTCTGGGCGACGAACTCGAGGACGTTCTCCTCGGCGAGCCGGTACTGCTTCATCACCTTCGGGTCGCCTTCGACGTGCACGGTGACGTGTCGGGGATCGTCGAGATCGGGGAAGAGGTCGCGCTTGGTGCGCCGCAGGTAGCAGGTCCCGCGGAGGATCCGGTTCAGGTCGTCGGCGGTTTTCACGGCGCCGGGCCCACCGACGGCGTCGAGCCGGCCGAGGAGGCGGAGCTGTTCGATCAGTTCGGGACGGCGGTTCTTGATCCCGGTCGCGGTGCAGAGGATCGCGAGATCGAGGTCGAGCTGGACGGCGTCCATGAACTCGGTGGCGGCCTCGGTGCGGCGGGCCTTCTTGTTCTTCAAGCGGTGCGACTCGTCGAAGATCACGGCCTTCGGTTCGAAGTCGACGAGGGTCGGCACCCAGGAGTGCAACACCGAGTAGCCGATCACCACAGCGTCGGGTGGGGTCAGGGTCTTGAGCGGCCACGGCCGGTTCGAGGTGAGCAGCTGAGCCTCGCGGCCGCGTGGCAGCCACTTCTGGTTGAGCTCCTCCATCCAGTTGTGCGTGAGCCCGGGTGGGACCACGAACACGGCCGGCCAGGCGTCCATCGCGACGACCGAGGCGATGCTCTCGAGGGTCTTCCCGGCGCCGGTCGGGTCACCGATCAGGAGCCGACCACCGGCCTCCTGGACGTAGCGGACGGCGACATGCTGGGCGGGTCGGAGACCGAGCCCGCACCGCTCCCCCACGCCGGGCACGTCGACCGGGTCGCACTCCACAGCCGAGGAGAGCGCTTCGAGGCGTTGCACCCGGGTCAGACGGTCCTCGACGTCGGTGTCGCCTTCGACGGTGACCAGGCCGGTCTCGCGGAGCCGTGCGAGCAGGGTCTCGTAGGAGGCGAGCGGCCAGAGCCACGCCTTCCTGGTGCCATGCCAGCGGCCCCCGAGGCTGTTCATCCGGTAGGTGAGGGTTTCCTCGAAGTCGAACCGGACGGCGATGTCGAACTCGGCGACGCTGACGGCGAACATGGGCCGGCAGTCCGGGTTCGCCAGGGCGAGCTCGACGACGTCGGGGGCGACGTCCCATTCGAACAGGGCGGCGAGCTCGACGACACGGGCGGCTTGGCGGCGTGGGAACCGGTTGGTCTGCGTCTCGTCATCCCAGGCACGCCCGTCGATCTGACGCATCTCGGTGACCTGCCGGGCGTCGTAGGGCGTGTCGACCGAGATCTGTGTGCCCCAGCGGCGGGTCGTGACCAGCTCCACGGTCCCGGTCGATGCGGAGCGGGGTGCCGGCGCGACGGGTGGTGGCCCGTTCTCGATGAGGTCCTTCGCTGCGGGTGTGACCACGAAGTCGCACTCCTCGGCGATCCGGAGCGCGCTGGCTGCCGATGAGACCGGCACGAGCCAGACCTTGCGACCCCAGTCGAACTCGCGGCCCGGGATCGTCTTGACCCTGGCGACAGCGTGCTCGTCGCCGCGTGTCTGGAACTCGAGGAGGCCGCTCGTAGTTGCGTCGAGCACCCGCACGTCAGCGGTGGAGAGACGCTTGCCGGCAGCGTCGGCGCCTTCGGGGACCGGGAGCTGGTCGTAGTCGATGCCGAGATCGGCGAGCTGCCGGCGGTAGGTGCGGAGCAGGTTGTAGGCGATCGGCACCCACTCGTCTCGCCAGCCATCGGCGGGGATCCCAGCGATCGTGTTCCCGAACGGGGCGTCGACCCCGTTGAATCCGACCCCGTCGAGGTCGTGGGCACCGTCGCACTGCGACGAGATCGCCTGCACTGCTGCGGCGATCGCCGGGCGCGCATCGAGGGCCGTGGTGGCGGTCACCGCCAGACCTCATCGTGCTTGGTCATCGTCACTCCTTCCTTCCAACGACGACGACGCTGAACATCATGACGATGCTCGTCAAGCATGACCGGAAGGTGTGACAGCTCCCGCCGGGGAGTCGTACCTTCATGGGGGTGGGCTGACTCGGGAGGCGGGCATGGCCGAGATCAAGGGCAGGTGGAACGGTGACCCAATCGAGCTCCGGCTCGAGGGGAAGCGGTTCAGCTTCGTAGATGCCGAGGGCGGCGAACGCGCCGCTCTGCACATCACGCAGCATGGGCCGACGGCGCGGGCTGACGGCTCGATCCTGCACGTCGGGAATCACCGGATCGACATCGAAGGTCCGAACGCCGTCGGCAAGGCAGCGGGACTGGCCGAACGGATCGAGGACATCCGCAAGTCGGCGGCAGCGTCTACAACGCCGACCACTCCACGTCGGCCGGCTCCGCTTCCGGGCCCGGCTCCCTCCACGAGCGGATCGCCGGTGATGGGAGCAGTCCTGGCGATCGTGGGCGCAGCGATGATGCTCCTCGGGGCGATCGCTGGGGGCAACCTCGTGAGCGAGGCGAACGAGGAGATCCTCTTCGGCAACCTCAACTTCGCGGAGGCCGTCACCGTGTTCGGTGGCGGGGCGTCGCCCTGGATGATCGCCGGCGCCGTGCTGCTTGGCTCCGGTCTGATCGTGCACCGGCTGGATCAGGTCCGGGCCTGAGCGAGACACCTCAGCACTGAGGGGAGTTGGTAGGGGCATGCGGCGTTCTGGGCGTTCTGGGCTGCGTGAGCGAGGCGGTGGAGGCGGTGGACCCGGGTGACCCCAACGAACACCCGGGTCCTGCCGCACTCCCCTTCCCCCCAGATGGGGAGTCCTAGGCGCCGACCGTCGCGAGCTCTTCGAGCGCGGCCTGGGCTCGTTCGAGGCGGAGCTCCTCGGCGGTGGGGCGGAGGGCGGCGAGTTCGTCGGAGAGCCGGGCGACGAGTTCCTTCACCTCGCCGAGCTCGTCGGCGGCTTCCGCCTCGCCGGCGGGTGCCGAGGCGGGGACGAAGGTGAGGACGTCGCCGTTGTCGTCGGTGGCGATCCCACCGGAGGCGGCGAGCCCTGCGACCGGGTAGCCGCTGACGTTCACCACGAGCAGCGCGACCGCTTCGAGCGCACCGTCGACCCGGCGCCAGTCCGGGGACACCTCGCTGCCCCGCAGGGCACGGACTTGGTAGTCGTCGACGTCGGGGCGGAGCGCCCCGGAGAACCAGATGCCGTGCCGGTCCTCCCCCATCACGACGTCGGCGACCGCGCAGCTGGTGTCCGCGTAGTGGGCCATCGCGTCCGAGGCGACCGCGCGGAGGTCGGGATGGACGGTGTCCATCACGAGTGGGCCGGTGAGCACCTCGGCGCCTTCGCTGGTGATGACGTGCCCGGTGCGGAACTGCCGGTACCCGGTCCGGGACTTCGGGGGTCGCACACACCGGTTGGAGAACCCGATGTGGCAGCCCTTCCACTCGGCGGCGTACCCGTAGATCCGGCCCTC
The DNA here is from genome assembly GCA_039818945.1 of Actinomycetota bacterium. GTDB lineage: Bacteria > Actinomycetota > Acidimicrobiia > Acidimicrobiales > Poriferisodalaceae > JBCBSZ01. The sequence goes on along the minus strand of JBCBSZ010000040.1, from coordinate 40,961 downwards.
CGGGGTGACCCGGACCGCTCGGCACAGCTCGTCGTCGGTGAACTCGGGCCGCTGGAACCAGGCTTCCGGTGGGTCGACCGGGGCGGGCCCGGAGGCGGCGACGAGTGCGACCCGGCCGTCTTCGACCTGCACGATCCCGAGATCGGTCCAGATCGGCCGGCCAGCAGAGGCGGCGAGAGCGTCGGGGTCGGGGCCGTCGACGTCGGTGACACCGGCCTCCGCGAACGCGGGGAACGGGGTGACGGTCGCGCCCATGATCCGGGCTCGCTGCATGCGGACCTGCTCCGTGGCTTCCACGAACACGGCGACCACCGAGTCGAGGTCGACGCTGATCCCCCGGATCCAGCCTTCCTGGAGGAGCCGGTAGAACTTGCGGCCCTCGTCGCTGCCGAGATCGATGCGGCCACCACCCCAGATCTCGCTGCCACGTCGTTCGATCCACTCGATCGAGCCGATCAGTTCGGCGCCGTCATGCCCGGCGCCGCCCTCAGGGTTGCGGTCCATGCCCATCAACGGGAGCGGGAGGTCGCGGTGGGTCAGGGCACCCGGTTCGATGAACCGGCCGTCACCGGTCGGGCTGCCCTCGACGACGAGGATGCCCTCCCACCGTGCGAGCCCGTCGTCGGTCTCCTCGATCAGGAACCGTTCACCGATCTGGCGGAGCAACGGGTCGTCGACCTCGACGGAGAGGCCCTCGAGGGAGCTTCCGCCGGCGAGCCGGCGACGCAGGGCGTCGTCCACCTTGCCGACGAGGGCCCCGTCGTCGGTGCGGGTGATGCTGCCGTCCTCGCCGAGGGTGAAGGTCATCGGGACGACGATGTCGGGGAGGGTCTTCCCGTCGGCGGTCGCGCTGAGCAGTCCGGTCGTGGTGACCTCGGTGGTGCCGTCAGTGGTCTCTGCAAGCACGATTGGCGGGTCACCGGTCCGGCCGAGGATGTACCTGGCGAGCGCGTCGCGGTCGAAGTCGTCGGGGACGTCGAGCGTGAGGGTGGGCATCGGGGCGACCTCCGGTCGGTTGTCGGGGCGCAGGAACGGGGCGGTGATCGAGACGCCGCCCATGCGCAGCTCGATCCCGGAGAACGTGATCCCGGTGCCGATCAGCGCGTGGATCTGCTCGAGCTGCTCCGGGGTCGGGCTGTAGGCGGCGGTCACGTGCGGGAAGAAGGTCGGGAACTTCGCCCACGGCCCACCGGGGCCGAGGACCCGGTCGGCGAGCTCGTGGGTGAGGTCGTGGAGGGCGGTGAGACCGGGGCCTTGGGTGAGCCACACGGCGGCGTCGTCCGCGCCGAACGGGTAGGCGACCGAGTGCAGTTCGGCGGGCAACGGGACCGGCATCCTGCCGTCCGTGTTGTGCTGCAGCGTGGGCCAGGTGCCGGCGATCTCGAAGAGCCCGTCGATGAGCTCCTGGACCTGCTCGGAGCTGAGGGCCTGCCAGTCGGGGGTCAGGTAGGCGAGCGTGAGGTGCAACCGGTCGACGGGTTCACCGTCGAGGATCCCGATCTCGACGGCCTGATCGGGGATTAGGCACAGCATCGCTCCGCTCATCTGCGGGGAACCAGCGGCGGCAGCGGTGAGCGCGGTCTCAGCGAGGTCCACTTCGAACTCCAGGTGGCAGCGGCATCCGATTCGGAGACCGATCGGGAGGCCCGGATCGCCGGGCGCGGCGGCCGGGTAGCCGGCCATGTCGAACGCTTCGTCGAGACCGACCGTGGCGCCGTGAAGCGGGAGGTGGGCGTCGCGGACACGGTCGTCGTCCATCGTCTGCCAGCGCTTCGTGCCGGACGCGCCGGTCGCGCGGACAGCGAGATCGGTGCTGACCTGGGCGACGCTGTTGAGCATGTCGCCGTAGAGGCCACGGACCCGCTTCTTCGCGTCGACCTGCTGGAGGGCTTCGACCGCGGACGCGGTGCGGAGCGTGTCGGGGTCGAGACCGACGAACGCCTCGCCGAGCTGGCGGGCGAGCACCGACGCGAACTCCTCGACGATCCCGTCGACGAGGCGGGCGGTGCGGGCAGCCACGTTCGTCGCGGTCGCACCGATCGGGGCGCCGAGTTGACGGCTGATCGACCGGGCGGTCTGCTCGGCGAGTCGCCGGGACCAGGGGGCGAGTGCTTCGGTGATCAGCTCGCGGACCGTGTCCGGGTCGGGGATGGTCCCGAACTCGCCGATCAGCGCGGCGAGTTCGCGGTCCACGATCCCGGCCGCCCGGGCGGCACGCCGGTCGATGGTGCCGGCGAGGTCCTCGGTGCGGACGGTGGTCATGCGGCGAGCACCCCAGCTGAGGCGAGCTCGAGGGCACGGTCGACGAGTTCGACCGGGACGATGAACCCGTCCTGCCCGCGGACGAGTGGGGGCCGGCCCGGCGCGGCGGAACGGACCGCGTAGTCGTGGACGGAGCGGACGAGTTCGGTCGCAACGAACCGGGCGGTCTCTGCGGCGATCGCCGGGACGACACCACGGGCGATGAGATGCTGCTCGACCCAGCCTTCGGTCACCGAGGACAGCTCTTCCCAGGCGTCGGTGAACAGCTCGTTGGGGTTGAGACCGAGCCGGGTGAGTTCCCCGTCTTCGAGGTTCGCGAAGACCTGCGACTTCGGGATCCGCCTGAACCGGCCGTTCATCGACCGGTCACGGGTGGCCTGGTTCAGCACGCGGGACGCGGCCCGTTCGATTGCTCGTTCGACGGCGGCGTCGGCACGGACCCGGACCATCGCGGCGAGGGTCTCGGGCATCGTGTCGGGAAGATCCGATCCGGATTCGGCGTCGGTGACCTCAGCGTCCGGATCGTCCGGCAGGGCGTCACCTTCACCGCCGGGTGCGGGCGCCGTCGCGGGTGGCGACGCGGCCTCGAGCAGCTCCTTGATCTCCTCGACCGGGAACTGCTCCATGCCGGGCAGCTGCTGGATCAGCGGCCAGAACTTCACCGGGTTCGAACGGATCATCTCGAGCAGGAGCCGCCGGACCCGCTCCTCGTCGTCGGGCATGTCGGCCTCGTCGAAGCCGAGCGTCCGGACGAGACCTTCGTCGGAGAGGAGGTGCCGGCCGTGGAGATCCCGTGCGCTGGTCGCCTCATCGGAGCGTGCGTTGAGCACCGAGAGGTCGATGATCAGCTTCACCTGGCAGGCGACCCTGGCGGGGAGCTCCTCGAGCGCTTCGAGGACCGGTCGCAGGTAGCCGAAGGTGAGGAAGTCGTTGATCAGGTCAGCGACCGGGGCGATGTGCTTCGCGACGAGGTCGGCGTCGATGTTGAAACCGGACCAGTGGTTCAGGGAGGCCTTGCCTTCGAGCACCTCCGGGGGGACGTCGAGGCCGTGAGCGAGGCGCTTGATCGCGTCGTTGCGGAGCTCGCGTGCCCAGTCATCGACGGCGCGGGCCAGGTCGATGAGCTTGACCGAGTCGGCTGCGTCGGCCGGGCCCTTGATCACCATCGGGACGAGCGACGTCGCCGCTTCGGGATCGGTGATCGGTTCGGACAGGTGAGCGAACAGCTCCTCGACGAACGCGTCGACGGTCTGCTCGGCTTCCTCTTCCGGGTTCCGGCGGGCGAACTGGAGGCTCTCGGGGATGTAGAGCAGACCAGCGTTGAGGCGGGACTTGCCGGCGGTGTCGATGACCTTGGTCCAGCGGTCGACCTCTCGGGCGATCGACAGGACCCGCTTCACGGGGGAGTCGGCGAGGTCGCTGTACTTCGGGTGGGACCGCCAGAACCGGGCGAGGAACGAGGTCGCAGGGATCGACTCCTGGCGGGACCCGTCCCGGCGCCGGACGTAGCCCAGGGTGCTGGATTCGCGGCGCAGCTCGGCGACCGAGAGGAACTCCCAGGTCATCTCGTACTGGTCCTCGTCGATGCCGATGTCGTCGAGTTCGTCGGGGTCATCGAACGGGCTGCCGAGGAGGTGGGATTCGCCGGCGACGGTGACGTGGTAGCCGGCGAGGCGGAGCAGGTTGGTGCGGGACCCGCGGGCGTCCTGCAGGTTGGCGATCGCCCGGTCGACTGCGTCGGCGACCTGGTCGCCGAGGCCTTCGGTTTCCCGGATCTCCTCGTCGTCGACCGTGACACCGCGGACGTCGCAGAGGGAGATCGCGTTGGCGACGAGGTTGACGACGTAGCCGAGTTCGCCGACGGCGTCGGTGAGGTCGTAGGCCTCTTCCTGCCAGCCGATGTCCGGGTTGCGGTCCCGGTCCTCCGGCTTGTCCTTCGCCTGGCTGAGTGTCGCAGCGGACCGCATCTCGGCGCGCTGGGGCATGATCATCGCGAAGTCGCCGATCCGACGGTGCCGGCGGCCAACGAGTCGGTCGATCGACGAACGGGGCGGCATCGATCCCGAGGCTACGTCATGATGCTCAATGGCTATCGGATAGACGGTGAAGCTCGAGGTGGGTTCGGTAGGTGGCGGCATCCCAGTTCCAGCCGAGGCGGCGAGCCTCTGCTGGTTCCTGTTCGACCCACTCGTTGCAGCTCCGGCAGGAGGTGACGAGGTTCCAGGGTTCGTCGGCGCCGCCCTGGGACTGCTTGCGGAGGTGATGCGGGTCGTCTGCCTGCCCGGTGCAGCCCGGGGCTTGGATGCGGCAGCGGTAGCCGTCGCGGGCGAACACCTCGTCGCGGATCGGGCGCATCGCTTCGGCCTGTTCGCGGCGCCGGTCGGAGATCGGACGGAGGGGGGAACGTCGAGCGGGTGGACCCGACCGGTCGAGCCCACCCGCTCTGCTCATGGGGGTAGTCCGTTGCAGCTCGGCGTGGCGGCCGAGCGGGCCGCGCTTCACGCAGCCAGGGCGAGCTTGACCCGGTCGGCCTGTTCGGCGGCGAAGTCCTTGACGAGGACGTACACGGCGGCGACGCCGGCGCCGGCGGCGAGCTCGGCGACGGCGAGCACCTCACCCCAGGTCGTCACGGCGGTGCCGGTCAGGCCGGCGAGGAAGGCCTCCAGGAAGGTGGCGACGACGCGGTGCAGGACGGTCTTCTCACCGGTCCCGGCGAGCCAGCCGAGCAGGTCGGTGTCGCGGCCGAACTCCTTGAACGCGGTGTAGGCGAACGCGACCGCGCCGATGGCGGCGGAGTTCCCGGCGGTGAGCGCGGTCTCGAGCTGGTCGGAGCCGTGCTGGCCGAGCGTGTAGAAGGCGAGGAACGCCTGCACACCGGTCCAGATCGAGGCGATGACGATGTTCTTGAGCCTGTCGGTCATGAGCTTCGACGCTACGTTATGATGTCCACTGGCTATCGGATGGGTCAGCGCAACTCGTTGCCGGCGTCGTCGATGTTGCCGGTGACGGTGACGTCACCGGCAACCCGCCAGGGTTCCCAGGTGATCGTGTCGGTGGCGAACACGTTCCCGACGAGCGCGGAGTCGACGGGTGGGCCGGCGCCCTGGTCGTTGAGGTAGACGCCGACGGTGCCACCGGACAGCCAGTTCCCTTCGATGCGGATCCGTTCGAGCGGTGCTCGCTGGCCGCTGATCTTGATCGCTGAGGTCTGCCGAAGCGGGATCGCCTCGAAGCTGTTGCCCCGTATCGTGACGTCGCTGCCACCGGTCCCCTGGAAGCAGTCGTTGTGGGTGCTCCCACCGTTCGCGGTGTCGTACTTGTCGAGGTCGTGGCACCAGGACGCTTCGACGGTCGTGTCGCTGTGCCCCTTGAACCCGTCAACGCAGCCGGACACGTCGACCCGTCGAGCGGTGAAGGACCGGTAGCCGATGCCTTGCTGGCAGGGCCGTGCGCCTTCGATGGTGACGTCCTCGACGACGAGGCCGCGGCAGTCAGCGTGGGAGCAGTCGATCACGTTCGTGCGGGCCGAGGTGACGTAGCTGTTGCGGATCGTGACGTCGGTGGCTTCGACCCGGATCCCGTCGAGTGCTCGCACGTTCTCGATGACCGTGCCGGGTTCGGTGACGCGGATGAGGCTGCTCTCGACGATGAGGAGCGAGGTGTCGTCGTGGCCGGTGTTCGTGATGTCGGGCCGGTCCGTGACGGGCACCGTTGTCGGGACAGTGGTCGTCACGGTCGGCGAGGTGGTGGGTGCCGGCTCGTCGGCGAACTCACCGTCGGCGCTGAGGACGAGTCCGAGACCGAGGCCGAGGAAGAACGCGACCCCCGCGATCGCGACGGCAGTGATGAAACGGAGCGGCAGCGGCGGCTCGGTCTCGTCGACGGGAGCGGTCATGAGTGCCCACCCGCGCTGAGCAGCTCGTCGATGCGCTTCGTGAGCCCGTCGATCTTCTCGTCGACCGCCTCGAATCTGGCCTCCTCCAACTCGTCGGCGGCAGCGAACCTGGTCCCGATCGTGTTGTCGAGGTCCTCGAGCTTCGTCTCGACTCGGACGACTCGCTCAACGAGGGTGGGTGAGCCCAGAGGCTGCTGGTTCGTAGCGCGGTCGGTGGAGGAGGCGTGCTGCTTGGCCTGGCGTGCCCAGTACGCGGAGAACAGCACACCGATGAGCCCGAAGAGGCTGACGATGATCTGGGTGCCATCCAGGCTGATGTCGGCGGCGACGGCGAGCATCAGGCTCCCGGCTTCCAGGCTGCGAGCTGGTCGGCGAGCCGGTTGAGGTCGCCGGCGAGCTCGTCGAGCCCGTCGAGGTTCGGCTCGGGGCAGGGTTCCGGCTCCGGGCATGGTGGACATGGTTCCGGTTCGGGGCAGTCGGGGAGCCGGTGCCCGGTCGGCCCCTCGATCATGTAGGTCGCGATCTGCCCGCCGAGGAGCGCGACGAGGGTGAGTCGGAGGGTGCGACCGTCGACCGGGTCGGGCAGCAGGTCGGCGCCGATGATGGGAACGCCGACCATGCGGCCCGGGTGCTGCACGTTGCCGTAGCTGAACACCCCGCCGTCGGCACCGACGAGCCAGTAGCCAGCAGCGTCGGGGGCGGGGACGAGCGCGACGATCGGGGCGACCAACGGGAGGGCTCGGGGGTCACCGTAGAACGGGGCACCGTTCTCGGCGGTCACCGTCCCAGAGGCCGGGTCGACCTGCCAGCCGGGCACCCGCCCATTCACGAGCCGGGTCGGGTTCGGGTGGAGGGCGAGCACGGTCTTCGGCTCCTTGGTTGGTGACAGCAGGTGGAGAGCGACGGAGTCCCGGACACCAGCCCCAGCGAAGGGCAGCAGCCTCGGGTCGATCTTGCGGCTGGTGAGCTCGCGGTGCTCGACGTGACGCTCCGGGCCCCAGCCGTAGAAGTCGTGGACACCGGCGATCATCCGGAGGTACTGGTCGAGCTGGGTCTCAGGGATCGGCTCGTTCACCCCGTTGTTGAGCAGCGTGATCGCCCAGAAGTACGGGTTCTGGTTGATCAGGCCCTTGCCGGTGGCGAGCCCACTGGGGGCGATGCCCTTCTCGATGTTGCGGCGCACCGCGCGGAGGCCGCGGCCGGCGTTGTTGGTGTACCCGTCGGCCATCAGGTAGCAGCGCTCGTGGCCGACGGCGCCGTTGTAGATCGGACCCGGCAGGAAGCCATCGGTGCGTTGGATGCCGCGCTGGTACGAGTTCGCCGTGGAGATCTCGTTGCGGAGCGCTGAGGAGGCGTCGTGGTGGCCGAGCGTTCCGACGTGCTTCGGGGTGCGGCCCTTGTACGAGGAGGTCTCCCAGCCGTCGAGGACCACGAGGTTGCAGCCGTGGTCGCGGAGGGACTCGATCAGCTCACTCATCGGGACCAACGTACACCGAGGTCTGCGTGATGATGTTCTATGGCTATTCATCCAGGCGCGCGGCGATGGCTGCGATCCCGGCGATCGCTGCGACGGCGAGCAGGTGGCTGGTCCAGTGGAGTCCGTCGGGTCCGTCTCCCCACACCCAGAGCGCCCAGGCGCCGGCGGCGAGCCAGACGGACACGCAGCGGGTGCAGGTGACGAGTCCGAGCAGGAACCATCGGAACGAGCTGTCCGGGTCGAGGCCGTCGGCGAGGCGACGTTGGAGCCGTTCGCGGGGTGGCTCGAGGATCGTGTCGTCGACGATCAGGCGGGCGCCGCGCCAGGAGGCGACGCCGAGCAGGACGATGATGGTGAGGTCCATCGGGTCATGATGCCCCATCCGCATCGACCGGTTTGGAGAAGTCGGGGCGGGTGCCGTCCTGGCTGCCCGGGTACTTGGCCGGAGGGGCCGGTGAGGAACCGAACGCGGCCTGGTAGTTCGCTCGAGCGGTGGAGGTGCGGATCCGTCCGTGCTGGCCGGCCCAGCGGAGCACGTCCCCCCACCGCCAGACCATCGTCACCCCGAACCGCTTGAACGGTTCAGGGAACTCGGTGTGGGTGCGGTTGCGCCACATGCGCACCGTGGCGACCGAAACTCCGAGTCGTTCCGCGATGTCATCGACGGTGATCATCTCGTCGAGATCGACTCGCACGTCCGTCACTGTAGTAGAGGACTGTGACGGTCCAATGGATGCCTACTGTAGCAATCCGTTGCGACAGACCACGAGGTGTCACACCCGGTCTGCGAGGAGTTTCGGCCCTACGTTTCGGCCTCGACTGAGTTTCGGTCCGGGCCAGAACTCTCGTTTCGGGCCTCTGACCTGCACTCTCTCTGGAGCGGACGACCGGGTTCGAACCGGCGACCTCAACCTTGGCAAGGTTGCGCTCTACCAACTGAGCTACATCCGCAGGGCCACTTATTTTACCAACCCCGCCGATCGGTTCAACCCGGTCAGGTCGGCGGCCGAGGCCCCCGGGGCAACATCCTGACGACGTCGGTGAGGTTGCGGCGGAGCTGCTCGCCGGCCTCCTCGACGAGGGCGAACCCGGGCAGCGAGGCGCTCTGCTCGCGCGCGGCCCGGAGCTGCTGCTCGAAGGCCCGGCTGGCCTCGTCGACCTGGCGGATGACGTCGCTGGCGCCGGTGGCGTCGAGGGTCTCGCCCGTCCGCTCGATGATCGCCGTCGCCGCCTCGAGCCGCTCGGCGACGGCCTTGAGGTTGGCGACGCCCTCGCGGAACTGCTTGAGGGTCTCGGGCAGCTGACCGAGCTCGTCGCGCAGCTGGGTCACCCAGGCCTGCGAGCCGACGATCCGGTCCGACAGTGCCATCTCAGTCGCCGCCGCCGGTGAGGTCGACCGTCAGCGTGAGGATGCCGTCCTCCAGCTTCGCCTCGGCGTCGCCGATGATGGCGAAGTCCATGAAGTCCTGCTGCGCCTGCTTGCGGAACTCCTCGCGGGCGGGCCCCTCGACCGGGGGCATGGGCCGCCGCTTCACCGACAGCGCCCGCTCGCGGAACCGCTCGATCATCGCCTGCGTGTCGAAGCCCTCGGCCATGCGGGGAAGACTACCGGCCCGGCCGCGATCGACCCGGCTCGTCAGCGACGCCAGAGGCTGGTCCGCGAGCGCAGGACCGGCGAGCGTCGCCGCGGTGGCGGTGCGGCCGACGTCCCCGCGTCGCTCACCGGAGGAGCCGGGGGCGTCGTCGGCTCGGACGCCGGGGCGACCGGCTGCGGTGTCGGCCGGGGCCGGGTCGCGCGCACGTACAGGACGGCCAGCGCCGCGATCAGCACGCCGAGGACGGCGAGGAGCACGGCGATGACGACGAGGAGCCCGACCGGCTCGTCGACCCGCTCGGTCGACGCCTGCGCGAGCACGACCGACAGCGTCACGGCGCCCACCACCCGGCGCTCGGCTCCCGGTCCTCGCAGCTGATGCCCGGCGATCGTACCGGGCTCACCGCTGGTGCTCCGGGCACCAGTAGGTGGTGCGACCGCCCACGGTCTCGCGCCGCAGCGGTGTCCCGTCGGCCGGGCAGTGGCCGCCACGGTTGCGCTCGTCGTGCAGGTCGCCGGTGTGCGACCCGCCCCGCTCAGCCAGCTCGCCGACCGTGGCGCGGACGGTCGCAGCGAGCAGCTCGACCTCGCCGTCGTCGAGCGAACCGGCGGCTCGGACCGGTGCGACGCCGCTGCGCCACAGGATCTCGTCGGTCAGCAGGTTGCCGAGCCCGGCGATCCGACCCTGGTCCATGAGCCGGGCCTTCAACGACGTCCGCGACCCGGCGAGGCGCTCCCCGAGCTCGTCGGCGGTGATCGTCCAGGCGTCGACGCCGAGACGGGACTCGTCGGGGTCGAGCTCGACCCCACCGAGCCGGCGCGGATCGCGCAGCACCAGCCGCCCGCCGTCGCCGAAGCGCAGCGCGAAGCGGTCCCACGCCGGGTCGTCGCGATCGCTGGAGTACTCGAGCCGGGCGATCGCCGCGGCGTCGTCGACGAGCAACCGGCCGCTCATGCCGTACCGGAGCCCGACCACCGCATCGCCTACGTCCAACAGCATGAGCTTGCCGATGCGGCGGGTCGCGTCGATCGTCGAGCCCACGAGCGTCGAGGAGAGCAGCTCCGCCGTCGTGTCGCCCTTGAGGAACCACTCGTCGTGGGCGTCGACGCCGGCGATCGCTCGCTCGAGCGCCCGCTCGTCGGCCAGGCGGCGGTACAGCTCGACCTCGATGATCTCCGGCATGCCGAGCCGACCGTAGTCTCGGCCGGGTGCAGCACCGTCAGCTGGGCTCGCTTTCCCCGAGCGTCATCGGCCTCCGGGCGAGCGCGCTCGGCACCGAGCTCGACCGCACCGAGTCCGACCGTCTCGTCGGCGCGGCGCTCGACGTCGGCCTCACCCTGTTGCTCACCGGCGAGACCGATGCCGACGGGGTCGCCGAGGAGCACCTCGGCCGGGCGGTCGGTCGGGCGCGCGACGATGTCGTCGTCGTCACCACGGTCGGCGACGACGAACCGCCCCGCGGCATCGCTCGACTCACCCGCGAGCACGTCCGTCGCAGCATCGACGCCAGCCTCACCCGGCTCGGGCGGGACTGGATCGACCTCGTCGTGCTGCGCGACCTCGACGCCCGGACGTCGATCGAGGAGACGCTGACCGCCCTCGACGAACAGGTCCGCGCGGGCAAGGTCCGTGAGCTCGGGGTGGGCCAGATGCCGGCCGAGCGGCTCGAAGAGGTCGCGCAGGCGAGCGACGAGCTGGCGCTGCATCGCCCCGTCGCCGTGCTCGTCGACTACGGCCCGCACGAGCTCGGGCCCGACGACGAGCTGCTCCCCGCCGTGACCGAGCTCGACCTCGGAGCGATCGCGACGAGCCCGCTCGCCGGCGGCCGCCTGGTCCGCCCCGACCCCGACCACGCCGCCGACGGCGACCCCGACGACGTCGTCGAGCGGCTCCGCACACGGATCGACGACCTGGCCCGGCACCACGGGCGTGAGGCGGTCGATCTCGCGCTGTCGTGGACGGTCGGCCGGTCCGGCATCCGCGCCGCGGTGGCCGGCGCGCGCACGGTCGAACAGGTCGCCGAGCTGGGACGGGTCGGAGCCCTCCCGCTGGACGAGATCCAGCAGGCCGAGCTCGACGAGCGGATCGAGGGCCTGGACCGCTGACCGGCCGGCCGGGCCGCTACTTGTGGTCGAAGGCTCCGCCGATGGCGGTCTCGCCGAACTCGTCGGGCACGACACCGTCGGCGGCGTACCGGTAGAGCACGGTCTGGAACACGGCGTTGAGCGCCGTGATGGTGACGATCACGGCGGCGATGTAGACGACGCCGATCACGATGGCGAGCGCCAGCACGGCCGAGCCGACCGCCGCGCCGAGGGCGATGACGATGACGGCGGGCAGCACGGCGACGAAGCCGAGCAGGCCGAAGCCGATCTGGGCGGCGACGTTCTCGCCCCAGGTGCGCTTGAACAGCTCGGTCGACCGCTTGACCGTGTCGATCGGGCCCCGGTTCTCGATCATCACCACCGGCACGGCCAGGAAGGTGATGAGGTTCCACGCCATCTCAGCGATGGCGCCACCGATGCCGCCGAGCAGGCCACCCCGCTCACGGATCGCCCGGATGATGCTGCCGACGACGAAGTTCACGACCGCCCAGCCGAGCAGCTTGGGCAGGCGGGCCATGGCGCCCCTGATGGCCGACGACACCGTCGGGTCACCACCGCCGAGGCGCTCGTCGGCGCCGTGGACCAGCGCACCCTGGAAGAACACGGCGATCATCGCCACCAGCAGCGAGCCGGCGACCATGAGGACCATGGCCATCGGGTTGGTCTGGCCGGTCTCGTCGGTCAACCCGTCGTTGAGCAGCAACGCCGGGAGGAAGAAGACCGCGATGGCGATCAGCGAGGCGATGGCGGACAGCACCGGGAGCCAGAGCAGCTCACGGTCGGCCCGGAGCACCGCCCAGGAGCTCTTGGCCATGTCGATCGTGCGGGAGATGCGTTCCACGGGGACGAGGATATCGATGCGGCCGTCGCCAGGGTTGCGCGCCTGCGACGATCGTCACGCCACCGTCGCATGATCGCTGACGACCGCGAGCGCCTGCTCGACGTCGGCGACGAGGTCGTCCGGGTGTTCCAGGCCGGCCGAGAGCCGGACGAGCCCGTCGCCGATGCCTCCGGCCGCACGGTCCTCGGGCGTCATCGAGGCGTGCGTCATCGTCGCCGGGTGCGTGACGAGCGTGTCGGGGCCACCGAGCGACGGTGCGAGGTGGGCGAGCTCCAACGCCTCGACGAACACCCGCCCGGCATCGAGGCCGCCCCGCAGGTCGAACGAGAGGCAGCCGCCACCGAGGTCCATCTGGCGGGCGACGACATCGGCCTGCGGATGCCCGGCCAGCCCCGGATAGTGCACCGCCGCCACCTCGTCGCGGTCGCAGAGCAGCTCGGCGAGGCGGTGAGCCGTCTCGCACTGTCGGCGGACGCGGATGCCCAACGTGCGCAACCCGCGGAGCCCGTTCCAGGCGTCGAAGGGCGATGCGGTCGCGCCGTGGATCGTCGAGTAGCCCCAGATCCAGTTGACGAGCTCCCGATCGCCGACCGCCACGCCGAGGGTGGCGTCGTTGTGACCGGCGAGGCCCTTGGTGGCGGAGTGGACGACGAGGTCGATGCCGGGGATCTCCAGCGGTCGCTGCACCACCGGGGTGGCGAAGGTCGAGTCGACCACGGTGATCGGTCCGGTGATGGCGCCGATCCGCTGGAGATCGACCACCGCCATCACCGGGTTGGCCGGCGTCTCGACGAAGACCACCTGCGTCCGCCCCGGCTCGACGGCGGCCTCGATGGCGTCGGCGTCGGTGCCGTCGACGAGCGTGACCTCGATGCCGAACCGGGCGCACACGCCCGTGAAGAGCTGATGGGTCGCGGCGAAGAGCTGGCGCTGCGCCACGACGTGCGAGCCCGACGAGCACAGCGCCAGGATCGTCGAGCTGACCGCTCCCATCCCCGACGCGAACGAGACGCCGGCGTCGGCGCCCTCGAGCTCGGCGACGGCATCGGCGAACGCCTGGACGCCCGGGTTGCCGAACCGGGAGTAGAACTCCGGCGAGCGGGGACGGCGGGCCTTGCGATGCGCCTCGTCGACGGTGTCGGACGCCCAGGTCGTGGTCGGCACGATCGACGGGGCGAGCGTGCCGGCGTCGCCGCCCCGGCCCGTCCGGACCGCCACGGTGTCGGGCCGCAGCGCAGGTCGATCGGTGCTCATGGCGTCTCCTCGTGGGCCTCGCGCAGGAAGTCGCTCAGGGGCCCCTCGAGCTGGTCGCCGTCGGTGAGGAACCCGTCGTGGCCGTTGGGGCTGTCGATCTCGACCCAGGTGACGGCACGGCCGCGGTCGAGGAGCGCGTCGCGCAGGAAGCGCTGCTGGCGGGGCGGGTACAGGAAGTCGGTCGTGACGCTGGCGATCAGCGCCGGCGCACGCAGCCGATCGAGCGCGCGCTGCATCCCACCACGGCCACGGGCCAGGTCGTGGAGGTCCATGGCCTTGTTGAGCACGAGGTAGGAGTTGGCGTCGAAGCGGTCGACCAGCTTGCGGCCGTGGTAGTCGAGGTAGCTCTCGACGTCGTAGCGATGATCCAGCCGGAACGGGTACTCGTCCTCCGAGCTCGCCCTCCCGAACCGGCCCTCGAACTCGACGTCGGAGCGGTAGTGGATCATCCCGACCGCCCGGGCGATGCCGAGGCCGGCGTGGGGACCCTCGCCCGGCTCGGCGTCGTAGTACCAGCCGCCCCGGAAGCCCGGATCGAGCTCGATCGCCCGCCGTCCGGCCATCGACCACGCGATCTGCTGCGCCGACGCCGCGGTGGTCGAGGCGATCACCGCGATCGAGCCCACCCGCTGGGGGTACATCGCCGCCCACTCCAGCACCTGCATGCCACCCATCGAGCCGCCCACGATGCCGGCCCACCGCTCGATGCCGAGGTGATCGGCGAGGCGGCTCTGCACCCGGACCATGTCGCGGATCGAGACGGCCGGGAACGTCGGCCCGTAGGGCCGCTCGTCGTCGGTCGCCGGGTCGAAGGAGGTCGGCCCGGTCGTGCCCTGGCAGCCGCCGAGCACGTTCGAGCACACGACGAAGAAGCGGTCGGTGTCGATGGCCTTGCCCGGCCCGACGACATCGGACCACCAGCCGCCCTCGCCGCCGGCGTGGCTGTCGCCGGTGAGCGCGTGGCACACGAGCACCGCGTTGCCGGCCGACGCATCGAGCCGACCCCAGGTCTCGTAGGCGACGCGCAGCTCGGGCAGGCGGCCCCCGCCGTCGAGTGGGAGACCGTGCCCGGACAGGTCGACGACGATCCGGCCCGGCAGGGAGGGAGGCCCGGCGGAGACGCCCGTCCCCGGTGCGTTCCATGCCCCGGTCACCGGTGCTCGATCGTTCCCTGCGCTCACGCTCGCCTCATCAGGGAGAGGACACGGTCGGTGCGGCCGTGCGGGCGAGCCCACGCAGACACTTGACTTGCCCGAGCCTCGCCCGGACCACATCCCCGCCGAGGCGGGAAGCACCTTGGGTGTCCATCCCAGGTTGCCGGACCCTCGCTCTGGCGAGCTCGGGCCTCTCCGGATGTCTTGTGGCCGCTGAGCCTACCCGAGGCCCGGGTCGGTGCCCCGCCGCTTCCAGCGGGCGAGCCACCCACCGCCGTGCACCACCCGGTTCACCTCGACCCGCGGCACCCGTCGCCGGATCGCGGAGATCACCGCATCGCGATCCGCCACGGGCGGGAGCGGGAACTGGCTGCCGTCGACCATCCGGAGCCCCCAGGCCGACGCGTCGGCCTGCACGGCGAGCACCGCGTCGAAGGGCGCCCGCCTCGGACCGCCCCGCAACCGGGAGACCTGCACCCCGACGTCGGTGACGAGCACCGCCTGCGCGCCGAACCAGGCGGCCCCGAGGAGGAAGCTGGCGGCGAGGAGGCCGAAGTGGACCCGGGCCGCCGTCAGGTAGAGCACGAAGAACAGCGCCGCCGCGAGCCGGTGCGCCCAGACGATCCAGTTCGGCACGGCGAAGAGCTCGCCCCGTGGTCCACCGCTGTCGGTCATGGCGCTCCCCCGTCGGCCTCCCGCCCAGGATGCACCCTCGACGCCGCCTCGTGTCAGCGGCTCGCAACGCGCTCGGTGGCCAGATCCTTGAGGCGGCGGTAGTCGACCTTGCCGTTCGGAGCACGTCCGATCGTCTCGACCGGCACGACGTGCCGCGGCGACTTGTAGGCCGCGAGGTGCTCGCGGACGAGGGCGACGAGCTCCTCCTCGGGCACCGAGGCACCCTCGACGGGTTCGACGACCGCGCAGATCGCCTCACCGAACCGCTCGTCCGGCACACCGACCGCGACGGCGTCGGCGACGCGCTCGTCGAGCTTGAGGACCTCCTCGACCTCCTCGGGGAAGACCTTCTCGCCGCCGGTGTTGATGCACACCGACCCCCGTCCCAGGAGCTTGAGCGTGCCGTCGGCCTCGACCATCGCGTAGTCGCCGGGGATCGAGTAGCGCACGCCGTCGACGACGCGGAACGTGGCCTTCGTCTTCTCCTCGTCGCCGTAGTAGCCGAGCGGGATGTGGCCGGTGATGGCCACCACGCCCACGTCGTCGGAGCCCGGCTCGACGAGGCGGTCGTCGTCGGTGATGACCTTCACCCGCTCGCCGAGCATGAACGCCGCGGTCTTGGCCGAGGCCTCCTTGGTGGAGACGCTCGCCCCCATGCCCACGGCCTCCGACGAACCGTAGGAGTCGATCAGCATCGCCTGGGGGACGTGCCGGAGCAGCCCCTCCTTCACCTCCTGGCTCCACATCACCCCCGACGAGGTGATGCCCTGCACGGAGGAGAGGTCGCGACCCGGGTTCGCGTCGAGCTCGGTGAGCATGGGCCGGGCGAACGCGTCGCCGACGATGACGACCGAGTTGACCCGGTGCTCCTCGACGGTGTCCCACAGCTCGGCGGCGTCGAAGTGCCCCGGCGAGAGGTACACGAGGGAGCCACCGAGGCCGAGCGCGATGAACGCCGAGAACTGGCCCGTGCCGTGCATGACCGGGCACGCCGGGAGCATGACCGGCCCGGCGGCGGTGGTGCGGGCGGCCAGCTCGTCGAGGGAGTCGACCGGTTCCGCGCCGACGACGACGTTGCCGCCCCGACCGAGCACCTGGAAGAGGTCGTCCTGGCGCCACATCACGCCCTTGGGCATGCCGGTGGTGCCCCCGGTGTAGAGCAGCAGGAGATCGTCGCCGGAGCGACCCCACGGCGCCGACGGACGGTCGGCGCCCGCGTCGACGACGTCGGCGTAGGACGTCGCCCAGTCGGGTCGCTCGCCCGACTCGTCGTCGACCACGTACCAGCGGCGCACCTTCGGCAGGTCGGCTCGGACCTCGTCGACGACCTGGCTATAGCGGGCCTGGAAGACGACCGCCTCGGCGTCGGCGTTGTCGAACAGGTAGCGGACCTCGTTCGGCCCGTAGCGGAAGTTGGTGTTGACCGGGGCGAAGCCGCCCTTGAACGCGGCGAAGTAGGTCTCCAGGTACTCCGGGGTGTTCTGGGCGTACGCCGCGACCTTCGACTGGTGGGTCAGGCCGGCATCGAGCAGGTCGGCGGCGAGCGCGTTCGCCCGCCGGTCGAAGTCCCGCCACGTCGTCGCCCGGTCGCCCTGACGCTGCGCCGGCGCGTCCGGGATCGCCGCAGCGACCGTCTCGAACACGTCGGCCAGGTTCCAGTCCATCCGCTCCCCCTCCGGTGCCGAAGGGGCGAGCGTAGCCAGCGGCCACTCACCGCTCGAAGAGCGCCTCCGCCCAACGGGCGACCTCGCCGTCGGGATCGAGGCCGTAGGCGGACAGCATCAGGCGACGCGCCACCGGCAGGGCGCGTTCCATGGTGCCGACCGCGTGGGCAGCCGCGAGCTCGGCGGTGGCCGCCGTCCACGGCTCGTGCCGCGCGGGCAGCGGCAGCGCGGCGATCGACGGCCCGGTGACGCGCACGGCGCTCGGGTTGAGGCCCGAGCCCGCCCCGCCGCGTCGGATCAGCGCGGTGGCGATCGGCGAGAGCAGCACGGCGAGCAGCTCGAAGACGTCGAGCTCGCGGGGTACCACGGCGATGACCGGCGTGACACCGACCAACGAGCCGTCCGGATCGGCCACGGCCTCCACCGCGCTGGTCTGGCTGGCCACGAGCACCTTCGGCGCACGCTGACGGTCGATCCAGCGGCGACCGGCGCCATCGGCGAGCTCGGCGTCGACCGTCGGCCGGTCGAAGCGACGTCGGGCGAACCGAGCTGGGCGGCGACCCCAGTGGTGCACACCGGGATCGATCAGTCCCGAGGTGAGCAGCGGCGATCCGTTGCCCCCGTCGGCGACGGCGGGCACGAGGCCGTAGTACTCGTCCCGGAAGGGAGCGAGGACGTCCGCCACGTCGCCGACCGACCCGGCGGCGGTGAGCTCCCCGGGGTCGGGCACGACCGAGGCCGCCTGTGACCAGCGCGCACCCGGCACCGGCACCGACGAGCGCTCGCCCCCCAGCCGCACCGTCGTCGCCGGCCCGGGTGGCCCGAGGACCAGGCCGAGCGGAGCGATCGTCACGCCGTCGAACCGCGGCGGGTCGATCCACACGGCGGCGAGACGGCGGGTGCGGCTGACCTTCGTCCGCATCCGCTCGGCGTCTCGCGCCGCGAGCAGGGAGGTCGGGGCCACCAGCGCCGCGACACCGTCGTCGTCGAGCACGTCGTCGGCGGCGAGCACGAACGCGGCCGCGACGTCCGCGTAGGGGCCGAGCGCGTCGCCGAACCGCCGTCGCGCCTCGTCGCCGGCCGACGTGGAGCTGGCGTCGGGACGCCGAAGCCGACCGCCGAACGGGGGATTGGTCACCAGCAGGTCGACCGCCCCGCGGTCGGTGCCGTCGAGCGCGTCGCGCACCTCGATCCGGCCTCCAGCCCCCCAGCCGAGCCCGTGCCGCCACGCCCACCGACGCAGCGTCCAGTCGGCGACCCGCGCGGCGATCGGATCGACGTCGCCACCGTGGAGCGACGACGCGACCGGACCGGGCGACGCACCTCGCGCCACGAGGGCGTCGGCGACGGCGACCAGCAGCGCCCCACCTCCGACCGCGGGGTCGAGGACCCGCCGCGGCGTGCGGCCCAGCTCGTCGAGGGCCAGCTCGACCAGTGGGCGTGCGACGTCGAGGGGCGTGTGGAACACGCCGAGGCGATGGCGTTCGTCGCGGGCGAGCAGTCGCTGGTGGCAACGGCCCAGGGCGTCGGGCCCGTCGTCGAGCCCGTCCGGTGGCGGGCGGTCGACGGTGCCGACCCAGGGATCGTCGGCGAGGAACTCGGCCGGCACCCCGTCACGCAGGGCCAGGGTGCGCGCCGCTGCGGCGACGACCTCGTCGAGGCCGTCGGCGACGGCCCGTCGCTCAGGAACCGGTGGCCTGCTTCGCGTCGGCGTCGTCGTCCCAGCCGTCGACGAGGTCGGCGAGCCGCGGGTTGTTGGAGAAGACCTCCACGAGCGGCGAGTTGAGGTCGAGGCGCCGCTGCAGCTGCTTGATCTTGATCTCCTGGTCCCACAGGGCGAGGCTCACGGCGACGCCCGTGCTGCCGGCGCGGGCGGTGCGGCCCGAGCGGTGCAGGTAGGTCTTGTGGTCGTCCGGCGGGTCGAAGTGCACGACCACGCCGATGTCGTCGACGTGGATGCCGCGGGCGGCGACGTCGGTCGCCACGAGCGCGGGCAGCTTGCCCACCGAGAACTGCTCGAGGGCCTTCTCGCGAGCCTGCTGGCGGAGATCGCCGTGGATCGCCTGCACCCGAACCCCTTCACGGTTGAGGTCGCGCACGAGGCGATCAGCGGCCCGCTTGGTGTTGGTGAAGATGATCGTCTTGGAGTGGTTGTTGACGATCGCCGCCACGACCCGCACCCGGTCCATCTCGTGGACCTTGAAGAAGCGGTGCTGCATCTGATCGACGGTCACCTGCTCGGTGACGACCTCGTGCAGGACCGGATCGGACAGGTGCCGCTTGATGACGTGATCGACGGCGCCGTCGAGGGTCGCCGAGAAGAGCATCGTCTGGTGCTCGGTCTCGATGTGGCGCAGCACCCACTCGACCTGGGGCAGGAAGCCCATGTCGGCCATCCGATCGGCCTCGTCGATGACGACGCGCTGGATGCCGGCGACGTCCATGGCGCCCCGATCGATGAGATCGATCAGTCGACCGGGCGTGGCGATGATGATGTCGATCCCGGCCTTGATCTCCTCGATCTGGCGATCGAGGTTGGTGCCGCCGTAGACGGCGATCGAGCGCAGGTCGCGGACCTCGCCGAGCGGGGCCACGACCTCGGCGACCTGGTTGGCCAGCTCGCGGGTCGGGACGAGGATCAGGGCGGTGGGCTTGCCGTCGTCGGCGCGGTCGGTGCGCGAGACGAGCGGGAGCCCGAAGGCGAGGGTCTTGCCGCTGCCGGTCTGGGCCTTGCCGCAGACGTCGCGTCCGGCGAGACCGTCGCGGACGGTCATCTCCTGGATGGCGAAGGGTTCGGTGATCCCCTGGTCGGCGAGCGCATCGGACAGGTCGGCGGACACGCCGATGTCGGCGAAGGTGGTCATGATGGGAACTGCTCTCCCCCGGTGCCGTCCACCGGCCCGGGTGTGGTCACGTGGTACGTCTGGCGGACCGGGTGGACCATGGCCCGCGGTGTCGTCAGCGAAGCGAACGGCGACGACGGAACCCCAGGGTACCGCTGCGCCGCCGCGATCGGGGCGACACCCTCAGCCGGCGGGCGCGGCCGCACCCGGAAACGCGGCGGGGTCGACGTTGCCGCCGCAGACGATGACGGCGACCCGGCGACCGGCGAACCGGTCGGGCTCGGCCAGCAGCCCGGCCATCGCGGTGGCGCCGCCGGGCTCGCTCATGATCCGGCAGCGGTCCCACAGCAGACGCTGCGCGGCGACGATCTGCTCGTCGCTCACGTGGAGGACCGGATCGACGTTGGGGCGTGAGGCGGCGCCGTGTGCGTAGCGGCCGATGCGGCGGGCACCGAGGCTGTCCGACGCGATGCCGGCGACGGGGACGTCGACCGGACCGCCGGCGACGATCGCGTCAGCCAATGACGGGATCGCGACCGGTTCGACGGGCACGACGCGGATCGAGGGCGGGAGCGCGGCCACGACGCCGGCGAAGAGCCCACCCCCGCCGACCGCGACCAGCACGTCGTCGAGCTCCGGGTGATCCTCGACGAGCTCGCGCCCGAGCGTCGCCTGCCCGGCGACGACCTCCGGGCGGTCGAAGGGGTGCACGAGCAGCGCGCCGGTCGCGGCGGCGTGCTCGTCGGCGGCGGCCTGGGCGTCGTCGTAGACGTCGCCGACGACGTGCACCGTGGCGCCGAGGTCGGCGATGCGCCGGCGCTTGAGCTCGCTCGAGACCCCGGGCACGAAGATCTCCGCGGCCAGGCCGAGCGAGGCCGCCACGTGGGCGACCGCGGCGCCGTGGTTGCCACCGGATGCGGCCACCAGTCCGGCCGGTCCGGCCCCGAGCTGCAGGGCGGTGGTGAACGCCCCGCGGGGCTTGAACGAGCCGGTGTGCTGGAGCAGCTCCAGCTTCAGGATGGGCTCGACGCCCGCCACGAGGCCGGACCCGGCTGCGAGCAGCGGGGTCCGGCGCACGTGGGGACGGATCAGCCGGTGCGCGGCGTCGATCGCCGCCGCGTCCGGCAGTTCCGGCGGGCTCACTCCTGGAACGTCAGCCCGTACACCTCGGTGAGGCCGATGAGGCAGAAGTCGCGCTCGGGGCACTCCGGCGGGCCGCCGAAGGTGAGCACGTCCTCGACGCCGGCGAGATCCGACGTGTTGACGAGGCCGTACTGCTCGGCGACCTCGGCGGTGACGACGATGCCGTTGCGGTCCTCAGCCGGAGCCGGGTCGAGGACGGTGACGCCGCGATCGGCCAGCAGGCCGCGCAGCGCCTCGGCCGCCTCGGCCGAGTCCGACGGCACGCTCTCGGCGCCGGCGAAGATCGAGTAGGTGCCGATGTACTCCGGGTACAGGTCGATCTCACCCGACTCGAGCGCCGGTGCCACGACCTCGCGGGCGCCGAGCTGGAAGGCGCGGCTGACGGTCATGCCGGCCGATTCGAGCGCGCCGGCGTAGATCTCGGCCACGATCTCCTGCTCGAAGAAGTTGGTCGAGCCGATGCGGATCGAGCCCTCGACCGGATCGCCGGCCCACGGGATCAGCCCCTGCGACTCGAGCCACGTCACCGCGATCTCGTCGGCGTCGATCAGGTCCTGGGTCGACTGCCGGTTGAGCTCGGTGAGCTCCGCGGTGGTCAGCGGGGCCGAGACGGCGTTGAGGACCGCTTCGATCTCCGGCGTGACCACGTCGCTGCGGATGGCCGGGATCAGGTTCTCGATCTGCTGCAGGCCGAGGTCGTCCTCGAGCAGCACCCAGCCGTTGACGGCGATGTCCGCGTCGGAGGTGAACAGCAACGCGACGTCGATGTCGCCGGCCGCCAGGGCCTCCTTGGTGATCGGGCCACCCACGTCGAGGGCGCGGAACTCGAGCACGCCGGTGGCGGTCGCCTCCTCCTCGTCGTCGGCCGGGGCCTCGGTGTCCTCGGGCGCCTCGGTGTCCTCCGGGGCCTCGGTGTCGTCGGACGCCTCGGCGTCGTCGGCCGGGGCCTCGGTCTCCGCCGTCGTCGCGTCGGTCTCGGCGTCGTCGTCGTCGCTGTCGCCACACGCCGCCGCCACGAGCGTCAGCCCGAGCAGCACGGCGAGCAACTTCATCCACGTCGGTCGCATGGTGGGTCTCCTTGGGGTTGTGGTCAGGGTCAGGTCTCAGACGGACATGTGGGGCACGGCCACCGCCCGCCGTCGCAGGCCGGGCGAGATCACGCTGCGCTGGAGCAGCGAGAAGCCGAGCTCGGTGACGATGGCGAGGGCGGCGATGAGCAGCGCGCCACCCATCACCTCGGCGAAGTCGCGCGTCGCCAGCCCGTCGATGATGTAGCGGCCGAGGCCGCCCGCGCCGACGACGGCGCCGAGCGTGGCGGTGGCGATGATCTGCACGGTGCTGGTGCGGATGCCGGCGATGATCAGCGGGAGCGCCACCGGCAGCTCGGCCCGCAGCACCTGCTGCACCGGCGTGAAGCCCATGGCGGTGGCCGCCTCGCGGACCGAGTCGGGCACCTCGGCCATCCCGGTGTAGGCGTTGATGAGGATCGGCGGCACGCCCAGCGCGACCAGGGCGACGAACACCGTGATCGGCCCGGCGACCGGCAGCTCGTCGAGGCCCCAGACCGTCTGCGCGATCAGGAGGATGGCGAACGACGGGACGGCCCGGCCGATGTTGCCGATGTTGATGGCGGCGGTGCCGAAGCGTCGGGCGTGGCCGAGCACGAGCGCGGGCGGCAGCGCGATCAGGACGGCCACGACGACGGCGGCGAGCGAGTACTGCACGTGCTCGATGGTGCGGTTGACGATGCCGGAGTTGCCCCACCACTGATCGGCGGTGGTGAGCCACCCGAGGGCGTCGGTGATGACGTTCACAGCGTCGCCCTCCGCCTCGTCCACGGCGTCGCCAGCCGCTGTAGTCCGGAGAGCGCGAGGTCGGCGACGATCGCGATGGCCACCACGAGGATGACCCCGACCATGATCTCGGTCCTGAAGCTCCGCTGGAAGCCGCTGATCATCAGCTGGCCAAGGTTCTCCTGACCGATCAGCGACGTGACGGTCACGAGCCCGACGGTGGTGACGGTGGCGATCCGCACGCCGGCGACGATGGCCGGCACCGCCAGCGGCAGCTCGACGCGCCACCGGATCGCCCGGCGCGTGTAGCCCATCCCGGCCGCAGCCTCGGTCACGTCGCGGGGCACCGAGTCGAGGCCCTCGATGATGTTCCGGATCAGGATGAGCAGCGTGTAGGAGATGAGCGGGATCAGCGCGGTCGTGCGACTCAGGCCCGTGTACGGCACGAGCACACCGAGCAGCGCGAGGGACGGGATCGTGTAGAGCAGACCGGTGATCGACAGCAGCGGTGCCCGGAAGCGGTGGTGCTCGGCGGCGTAGAGGCCGAGCGGCACGGAGATGACGAGCCCGATGGCGACGGCCAGCACGGTGAGCACCAGGTGCTCGCGTGCGGCGGCGTAGATGTCGTCGGTGTTGTCGGTGACCCAGCTCCAGTCGAGCCAGGAGTCGCGCGAGTAGCGGGGCTGGGCGAGGATCACGTCCGACTCCCCAGTCCGATCTGCTCGATCGTGACCATGCCGCGGTAGCGACCGTCGTCGTCCTCGACGACCGCGACGAAGGTCTCGCTGGCGACGATGCGATCGAGCGCGGTGCGCAGCGTGTCGCCGGCGTACACCCCGGCCGAGAAGCGTCGGGTCCCGACGTCGGTGAGCGAGCTGCGGTCGTCGACGTCGTGGCCGGGCACCCAGCCGACGAGCCGCTCACCCTCGACGACCCCGAACCAGTCGGTGCCGGCGTTGGCCATGGCCGCCCGGGCCTCGGCGACCGTTGCGGTGCGGTCGACCACCGGACCGGGTTCGAGGGGCAGCTGCCCGACGGTGAGCAGGCCGAGGCGACGCAGGCCACGGTCGTCGCCGAGGAACTCGGCGACGAAGGAGTTGGCGGGCTCGGCGAGCAGGTCGACGGGTTCGGCCACCTGCTCGACCACACCGCCGACGTTGAGCACGCACACCCGGTCGCCGAGCTTGATCGCCTCGTCGATGTCGTGGCTCACGAGCACGATCGTCTTGTGCAGCTCGGCCTGCAGGGCGAGCAGATCGTCCTGGAGCCGGCCGCGCACGATCGGGTCGACCGCGCTGTACGGCTCGTCCATGAGGAGCACGGGCGGGTCGGCCGCCAGCGCTCGGGCCACGCCGACACGCTGCTGCTGGCCGCCGGACAGCTCGGGCGGGTAGCGGCGCAGCACCGCCGGGTCGAGGCCGACGACCTCGACCAGCTCGTGGACCCGCTCGGCGATGCGGTCCTTCGACCAGCCGAGCAGCTTCGGCACCGTCGCGATGTTGGCCTCGATGGTCCGGTGCGGGAACAGGCCGATCTGCTGGATCACGTACCCGATGCCCCGCCGGAGCTCGTGGGCCGGCAGGTGGGTGACGTCGCGGCCGGCCACCTCGATCGTGCCGGAGGTCGGCTCGATCAGGCGGTTGATCATCTTGAGCGTGGTCGTCTTGCCGCACCCGGAGGGTCCGACCAGCACCATCGTCGAGCCGGTCGGGACCTCGAGCGAGAGGTTGCCGACGGCGGGCGCGCTCGACCCGGGGAAGACCTTCGAGAGGCCCGTCAGGCGGATGGCGGGGTCAGAGGAGCTCACGGAACAGCTGTGGCAGCTGCGCGAACCCTACCCGGGCGGTGTGCCGATACCGTCGACGACTTGACCGCCACCCGCCTCCTCGCCACCGACCTCGACGGCACCGCGCTCGGTCCCGGAGGTGTCGTCAGCCCCGTCGTCCGGGACGCGTTCGACCGGGCCCGTTCGGCCGGCATCGACGTGATCGTCGCCACCGGGCGACCGCCGCGGTTCGCCCACCGTGCCGCCGTGGAGCTCGGCGCGACCGGTCAGGCGGTGTGCGCGAACGGCAGCGTCACCTACGACGTCGCGACCGAGACGCTGGTCGACGTCGTCCCGCTCGACACGGCGGTGCGACCGGTCGTCGAGCGGTTGCGAGCTGCGGCGCCGGGCGTGACCTTCGCCGCCGAGTGGGACCTGACGTTCGCGTTCGAGGCTGGGTTCGAGGCCGCGATCCCCGTGAGGCCGGACAACCCGCCGCTCGTCGGCGACATCCTCTCGATCGAACCCGGCGCGCTGCACAAGCTCCTCGCCGCCCACCCGGAGATCGACGGAGCCGAGCTGTGGCAGCTCGCGGCCACCGCGCTCGACGGCATCGCCGCGCCCAGCCACTCGGGCCTGGGCTTCGTCGAGATCGCCGGGCCCGGCGTGAACAAGGCCACCGCGCTCGCCCGGATGTGCGAGCGACGCGGCATCGCCGTCGAGGAGGTCGCCGCCGTCGGCGACAACGTGAACGACCTCGAGATGCTCCGCTGGGCAGGGCGCAGCTTCGCCATGGGTGGGAGCGGCGACGACGTGCTCGCCGCCGCCGACGAGGTCGTCGCCGGACACGAGCACGACGGCGCCGCCGAGGTGGTCGACCGCCTCCTGGGCTGACCGGCGCCGGGGCGACGCTGGTCAGGTCGACGGCAGGCCGAGGTTGATCAGCCCGAGCAGGGGCGAACCCTCGGCGGCGGCATCGCCGGTGAGCGACAGCATCGTGTCGCCGACGTCGACGCGCGAGAACAGGCCGTCCTCGGCGTTGGAGGTGTCGGCCGGACCGAACTCGGCGTACTCGCCGGTGGCGAGCACCGCTGCGGTGACGTCCTCGGGGAAGGACAGCTGGGTCGTGAGGAGCTCGCGGTCGCCGACTCGCGCCGTCAGGTGGACGTGGATCGCCCGCCCGCCGTACCAGCCGGGGTACAGCGTCCGGAACTCGACGATGCCGTCGCCGTCGGTGACCTGGGTGCCCCGGAGGAACGACGTGCCGGCGGCCTCGTCCTTGCCCGACCCGCCGTCCTCGTAGGCCGAGTAGTCGCCGCTCGGGTCGGCGTGCCACACGTCGACCGACGCGCCGGGCACGGGCGTGCACTCGGCGTCGACCACCCGCAACCCCAGCCGGAGCGGCCGACCGGCCCGGCCCTCGGTGACGTCGCGGCGGACGAGCTCCTCGGGGTTGGGGAACGGGCCCGCGCCCATGGCCGGCACCAGCGCGCAGGTGGCGAGCGCGGCGAAGTCGTCCGGTCCGAGGGGTGGGTCGGCCTCGGCCGGGTCGGCTGCCTCCGGGGTCGCGACGGTGGTGGCCGGCGACTCCCGGGGAGGTGCCGTGGTCGTCGAGTCGGCGGCGCCGTCGTCGGTGCCGGTGCCGGTGCCGGTGCCCGAGTCGGAGCAGGCGGCCACCACCCCGGCGAGCGCGGCGACGCCCCCGGCGAGGAAGCGACGGCGGCTGGGGGTGGGAGGTTCCACCTGTTCGGGCGCGCTCAGACCTCGGCGTCGGCCGAGTTGACCTCCGGATAGAGGTGCTCGAGCGACCCGGGCTCGATGCGGCAGGTGGCGATGAAGGCGTCGACGTCGGCCTGCTGCAACCGGATGACCCGGCCGAAGCGGTACCCGGGCAGTTGCCCCTCATCGATGAAGCGGTAGAGCGTGCGGGGCGTGACGCCGAGGCGCTCGGCCGCCGCCTTGGTGCTCAACCAGGTGATGTCTCCTGCGGTGGCAGCCCGTTCGGCTGCGAGGTCGTCTCCGGCCATGTCGCCACCCTAGTCCGGCCCTCCGCCCCTGACCTGATCCGTCGATGCCTCTCGATGCTCGACGATGCCGGTCTGGTGCTCCCACACGCCGAGACACTACGGTCCGTGACCATGCACGGATCTCCACCACCCGAGGCGTCCACCATGGGTCGACGACTCGGCACGATCGAGCGTCGACTGCCCCGCCGGGCGACCTGGCCCGGCGCCCGGCCGCTGCTCGGCGGGCTCCTGGTGGCGGTCGCCGCGCTGATCGCCTTCGTCGCCGCCCGGCCCGCCGAAGGCGGCACCGACGTCCTGGTCGCGGCCCGCGACCTCCCCGCCGGCGCCGTGCTCGGCCTCGACGACCTCGCGATCGCCGAGATCGACGCGCCGGGTCTCGTCATCGAGCGACTCGTCACCGACCCCGACGCCGTCGTGGGTGCGACCCTTCGAGGCGACCTCGCGGCGAACGAGCCGCTGGTCCGTTCCTCGGTCGACGACACCGTCGATCACGGCCCCGCGTTCGAGCTCGCGCTCGACCTCGACGAGGCGCAGGCGGTCGGGGCCAGGCTGCGGACCGGTGACCGGGTGCTGATCGTGACCTCTGACGACGAGGCCGACGAGCCCAGCCAGCTCGGGCCGGCACTGGTCACGGGCCTCACGTCGCCGACCGAGGGCATCGGGGGTGGCTCGCTCGTCGTCGTGCTGGGCGTCGACGACTCCGACCTCGCCCGGTCCCTCGGCGCCATCGACGACGCCGATGTGCGCCTCGTCCGCCTGGGCTCCGGGACGGACCGACCGTGACCGGGCACCTGGTCGCCCTCGCCGCCGCACCCGCCGGCGCCGAGTGGTTCCGCGATCTCGGCCGCTGGGCCGCCACCGGCGAGGTGCCCGTCGAGCTGGTCCGATGCGTGGGCGTCGAGGAGCTCCGCCGCCGCCTCGGCGAGCGACCGTGGTCCGTCGCGATCGTCGACACCGCCAGCCCGGGTCTCGATCGCGACCTGCTCGCTGCGGCCGCCGAGCTCGACGTGCCGGTCATCGGCGTGCTCGCGACGACGGGGGCCGATGGTCCGCCCGGCCTCGAGCACGTGTTGGCCACACCGCTCGTCGTCGACGAGACCACGGCCGCCCTGGCGGCGATCGCCCGGTCGGTCCCCTCGGCCGCCGTCCTGCCCGAACCGCCACCCCCCGACGAGGCGCTCGACGAACCGGGTCGACTCGTTGCGGTGTCGGGACACGGTGGTGCCGGCACGTCGGTCCTGGCGATGGCGCTCGCCCAGGCGCTCGGTGGAGACGGCCGTCCCGACGACGTCCTGTTGGCCGATCTCGCCCTCCACGCCGACCAGGGGATGCTCCACGCCGCGACCGACGTCGTCCCCGGCATCCAGGAGCTCGTCGAGGCCCATCAGGTCGGCCGTCCGAGCCCGAGCTCGCTCGACGATCTCACCTGGGCGTCACCCGATCGCGGCTACCGGTTGCTGCTCGGCCTGCGCCGACACCGGGACTGGACCGTCCTGCGACCCCGGGCGCTCGACGCCGCGCTCGACTCCCTGCTCGCCCGCCATCAGCTCGTGATCGCCGATCTCGACGACGACCTCGAAGGCGCCGACGAGACCGGATCGACCGACATCGCCGACCGCAACCTCCTCGCCCGGACCACCGCCGACCGGGCCGACCTGGTCGTCGCCGTCGGCCGCGCCTCGCTCCACGGCGTCCACCACCTGGCCCGGACCGTCGGCGACCTGCTCGACCACGGCGTCGAGGTCGGCCGGATCCTCCCGGTCGTCAACCGCGGCCCCCGGGCTCGTCGCCGGCGGGCGGCGCTCACCCGCGCCCTCGGCGACCTCGTCGCAGGCCGGCGCACGACCGCCGACGGTCTCGCGGCCCCGGTGTTCGTGTCGGTGTCACGGGCGGTCGAGACCGCGCTCGTCGATCCCGCTCGCCTCCCCGACGGCTTCGCCGCGCCCCTCGCCCGTGCTGTCCGGTCGCGGCTCGCGAGCCTCGACGCGCCGGTGGCCACCGGCGCCGTGCCGGAGCCGATCGCCCCGGGGTCCCTCGGCCTCAGCGACTGAGGAGGGCCGGCGTCAACGACGGCGGCCGGTGAACACGACCGCGACCGACGACCCCGACCGGGTGGCCCCGTCGGCGATGTCGCGGACGAGACCGGCCAGCCCGGCCGTCCCGGTGTGATCAGCGGGGACGTCGGTGTGGGCATCGGCGAGCTCGTACGCCGTCCGGACGTCGGCCTCCTCCACGACCACGGGCGCACCACCGGTGGCGAGGGTGCGGCGCACGACGGCCTGCCAGTCGTAGGTCTCGTCGTCGAGGATGCCGCCGGCGATGCTGTGCGGCTCCTCGGGCCACGGGACCATCACCTCGCCACGGTGGACGGCCGCCTCGTCGACGTCACCGCCGAAGCGCTGCACCACCCGGTCGTGAGCGAGCGCCAGCGGATGGCAGCCGCGGGTCTGCACCGGGTGCAGCGCGGGCTCGTGGTCGAGCGGCCCACCGGCGCCGGCCGCCGCGGCGAGCCCGTCCGTGACCGAGGTGGCGAGCGCCCCGCCTCCCACCTGCACGTAGATGTGGTCGAGCCCGGCGGCGCTGATCTGCTCGCCGAGCTCGAAGCCGAGCGTCCGGCCGCCGTCGATCGTCATGCCGTTGTCGGTGCCCTGGCACCCGAACGGCACGGCGCCGCCGGCGACCGCCTCGCGGAAGCGGAGGTAGCACGGGTCGCCGGCCTCGCCCTCGCGCCGCTCGCAGATGACGAGGTCGGCACCGAGGTCGTCGAGGCGCTCGAGCACCGAGGGGGCCGCCACCGGTGGGACGAACACCTGCAACCTCCGGTGGGCAGCGGCGGCGACGACCGCGGCACCGAGCGCGGCGTTGCCGCACGACGCGATCGCGAGTGGGCCCTCGGCATCGCCACCACGGCCGGCTCGGTCGAGCACGGCGAGCTGCACGGCGAGCCCGAACAGGTGCCGGGCCTTGTGCGAGCCCGACACGTTGCCGGTCTCGTCCTTCACCCAGAGCGGGCCGTCGTGCCCCACGGCCGAGGCGAGGTCGGGCTGCTCCGCACAGGGGGTGACGCGGAAGCCCGAGCCGTCGACGTCGGCGACCGCGTCGTCGAGGTCGGTCACGATCCGGACGTAGGCGGCGTCGTCGAGCCCCAGCGCCTCGGCGACGCCCCACGACCACAACATCCGGCGGTAGCGGAGGAAGGGCTGCTGGTGATCGTCGTCGACCCACCACCGCTCGGGCAGCGGTGGTGCGAGCACGCAGTCCGCCTCACCGGCCCGGGGGCAGCGGCCCATGGCGGGGCTGGGAACGACGCCGCAGCGTCCGCAGGCGATCACCCCGCGGCGGCGACGCGGTCGTTGAACTCGCGGATCCGGTCGTCCCAGGCCGGCACGAGGTCGAGGAGGCCGGACCAGAACGACTGCTCCCGGCGGCGATCGAAGTCCTCCACCGTCTCGCCCTGCTGCTCGACCCACGTGTAGTAGCCCAGGTTGAAGATCCGTCGCCGGTCCTCCTCGCGCAACGCCTGGAAGGCCGACGTGTCGACCGCGCCCAGGTGCTCGGCGAACACGGCGGCGGCGTCGACCGCGCCGAAGCCGTCGGGATGGTGCGCGGCGACGTACTCCTCACGCTCGGCGTCGTAGAGCTCGCTGCCGTCGGTGGCGACCGTGACGATGACGTCGTCCTCGCCGTACCCCTCGTACTTCGCCAGCTTGATGGCCGACAGCGCGTTGCAGATCGACGAGTATCCGAGGTGGGTGAGCTCGCCGATCACGCCCTCATCGACGCCCTGACGGCGCAGCTCATCGTGCCCGGCCGGCGTGTTGAAGAGCAGGTCGAGCGCATCGGTCGAGCGGTCGCTGATCGCCGAGACGTAGTCGGTGTTCATCACGTTGTGGATCAGCGGCACGTGCTTGTCGCCGATGCCCTGGATGTTGTGCTCGCCGTAGCCGTTCTCGAGCAGCGTCGGGCACTCCAGTGCCTCGGCGACGACGATCCGCGAGCCGTAGCGGTCCTTGAGATGGTCACCCGCCGCCAGCGTGCCGGCCGATCCCGACGCGGACACGAAGGCCCGGAGCCGGGCGCCGGGCCGGGACCCGGCGACGTGCTCGTAGACGGTGGCGAGCGCATCGCCGGTGACCGTGCGGTGCGCGATGTGGTTGGCGTACTCGGAGAACTGGTTGAGGATGACCGTGTCGGGCTCCATCTCGAGCCGGTGGCACGCGTCGTAGATCTCCTTCACGTTCGACTCGGTGCCGACCGTGCGGATGATGTCGGACGGGTCGGCGACCCAGTGGTCGAGCCAGTCGAACCGGGCCTTGCTCATGCCCTCGGGCAGCACCGCGACGCCGCGGCACCCCATGATCCGGCTGATCGCCACCCCGCCCCTGGCGTAGTTGCCCGTGGACGGCCACACCGCCCGCTGGCTGGTCGGGTCGAACTGGCCGGTGACGATGCGGGGCACCAGGCAGCCGTAGGCGGCGAGCACCTTGTGGGCGCGGATCATCGGGAAGCGGTAGCCGTAGGCGAGCACGATCGTCGCCTCGACGCCGGTCAACTCCGGGGGAAGGACGAGGTGGCCGGGCACCTCGACCCGGCCCCGACGATCGTGGGCGTTGTACCAGTTCACCCGGAAGAGGTTCCGGGGGTCCGCGGCGTCGGGGTCGAGATCGCCCACGTCGACGGCGGGCGAGACGAGCTCGGCGAACGTGGGCAGGACGATGCCGTTCTCGGCGAAGCGGCGAACCGCACGCTCGAGCACGTCGCCGTCGACGAGCTCGGCCGTCATCTCGAAGGGACGCTTCGTCGCGGTGGTCAACGGTGCACTCCTCGGGTCGAAGTGCTCCAGTGTGGTGGGCGCACGTACCATCCGGCGAGCCGCTCCAGTCGCACCCCGGGGAGGACCGTGGAGATCGTGGCGCCGGCCTCGTCGGCCAACCTCGGACCGGGCTTCGACGCCCTCGGTCTCGCCGTCGACCTGCCGTTCCGGGTCGGCTTCGAGGGCGATCCGGCCGAGGAGACCCATCCCGCCGTCGTCGCGTTCCGGTCGTGGGGCGGACAGGGGCCGTTGAGCTGCCGGTCGCCGATCCCGCCGGGACGGGGCCTCGGGTTCTCCGCGGCCGCGAGGGTGGCCGGTCTCGGCGCCGCCGTGGTGCAGCGGGGCGAGGACCTCGACGCCGTCCGCCACGACCTCTTCTGCCGCGCCGCCGAGCTGGAGGGGCACCCCGACAACGCGGCGCCCTCGGTCTTCGGCGGGCTGACCGTCTGCGCCGGCGACACCGCGATCCGCGTGCCGGTGGCGATCGACGCCGTGGTCGTCGCCTGGGTCCCCGCCCAGGGATCGACCTCCACCGCGAAGAGCCGCGCCGCCCTCCCCCAGCAGGTGCCGTTCACCGACGCCGTGTTCAACATCGGTCGCAGCGCGCTGCTGCTCGCCGCGCTGACCACCGGCGACGCCGACGCGCTCAGCGCCGCGACCGACGACCGCCTCCACCAGCAGCAGCGCCTGACCCGCGTTCCGGAGAGCCGGGCGGCGCTCACCCACCTCCGAGACCGGACGCTCGCGGCCTGGCTCAGCGGATCGGGGCCGACCGTCGCCGCGCTCGCCCGCCGCGACGAGCTCGCCGACCTCGAGGAGGGGCTCCCTGACGGCCGGCTGCTCGTGCTCGACATCGACACCACGGGCGTCCACCTCGAGCGCTGAGCCTCCGGGTGGGGGGCGGTCCCCGGTGACACGGAGCATGCCAGGACGGACGATCCGAGCATGCGAACGAACCGGCTCCCCCTCGTCCTCGTCGCTCTCCTCGTCACCGGGGTGCTCGCCGTCGGAGCGGCCCAGCAGCCGGTCTGCGGCGACACCTACCCGGGACTGGAGAGCCGCCTCCGCCCGGCCGATCCGGCCCGACTCGGTGGTGAGCTGTCCGCCTCCTCTGCCGACGACCTCTCCCTCGCCGACTGGGCGCTGACGACCGGCGCACCCGGCACGGGAGCGGAGGTCGTGGACGCGGGCGGCTGGACCGCCTACGTCGACGGCGGCGAGGTCAGCCGCCTCGGCGAGGACGGATCCGTGCTGTGGACCCGTCCCGTTCCCGACGGCACCGTCGTGCACGCCGGCGACGGCCGCGTCGGGGTGCTGCGCCCAGGGCGCGAGCGGCCACGGGTCGCGGTCGTCGACGCCGACGGCGTCCTCGTCGGCTGCGAGGATCTGCGCGGCATCGACGCCGAGCTCGCGGTCGCCCAGGAGATCCGCCATGGAGACGTCACCGTGCACAGCGTTGCCACGGCCGCCGAGATGATCGTGGCGGTCCTGGAGCTGCACGGCTCGGACGACGAGCAGCCCGTCGTCGCCGTGACCGGTTGGGACCGCAGCCGTGCAGACGAGGCACCGATCGTCTCCGCGTTCGTCGCCCGCCGGCCGCTGGCGGCATCGTGATGCGGACCGCCGCCATCGTCGTCGCCGCAGCGGTGGCGCTCGGCATCGGCGTCGTCGTCGTGGACGCCGTTCGAGCCGAGACGTGCGCCGACGTGTTCGGCTCCGCCGACACGAGCCTCGCCCCGGCACAGGATCGGTTGGCCACCAGGGACCTCGCACCGACCGACGAGGGTGGGGTCGGCGAGCTGCGCTGGGTGCTGTCGACCATCGGCGCCGACACGCGCAGCGCCGTCGTCGACGTCGGTCGTTGGACGGCGTACCTCGATCGCGACGAGATCAGCCGCATCGACGACGACGGCTCGGTGCGGTGGACGCGGGCGGTGCCCCGGTCTCGCTGGGTGCACCTCGACGACACCCACCTCGGCCTGCTCGCGTTCGTCGACGGCACGTTCCGCCTCGCCCTCGTCGACGGTCAGGGCGCCCTCGTCCGGTGCGACGAGTTGTTCGAGATCAACGCCAACGTGTCCGCCGACGGGTCGGGCGGGTACCTGACCGCGGGCTCGGTGTCGGAGGAGCGCGACTCCGCTGGGCTGGTGCGGCGCCTCGAGGGCGACGGCACCGAGCGCTGGCGGGCCGAGCTGTCCGAGCCCACCGGTGACACGATCGCGGAGGTGTTCGTCGGGTCCGGCGTCGCCGTCGTCGGCCAGACCGACGACCGCCTCGACACGGTCATCACCGTCCTCGACGACGCCACCGGCGAGGTCCGATGGGAGCTCCCGCGCACCGACGACGTCGGGCGCGTCCGATCGATCCTCGGCGTCGCCGACGACCTGCTGTACGCGGTCGTGAACGACGGGCTCGGCGAGAACACCCGATTGCTCACCCTCGACGTCGCGACCGGAGCGACGCGCTGGGAGGTCGGGACCGCTGCCTCACCCCTGCGCGATGGTCGACTGCGGAGCGACGGCGACCTGCTCGTCATCGAGGCACCGACCCTGGCTCGCGCGATCGACCCCGACACGGGAGAGATCGTGTGGACCACCTCGACCGGCGCGCTGACGCTCGGCGGCTCGGACGCGGGACGTCCGATCAGCGTCGACGATCTGCTCGTCGCCGTCGGACGCGACGGGCTGCTCGTCGACCTGCGGGACGGGACGTCGGCGCAGCTGTTCGAGACCAGCCAGTTCGTCTCCGTCGACAGCGTGGCGGTGTCCGACGGCCTGCTCCTGACCGACGTGGCGATCTTCGTCGACGACGGCGACGACGTGATCACCTTCGTCGCGGCGTGGGACTTCGAACCCGATGACGCGATGCTCACCGACCCGGAGGACACATGAGCCCACGAACCCGTCTCGCGGCCGCGGCCGGCGCCGTCGTCCTGATGGCTGCGGCAGCGATCCTCGTCGTGCCGACGTTGCTCGACGACGGAGCGTCCTGCGAGGAGGCGGTGGTCGAGCGAGCCAGCGCGCTGCGGGTGGCCGAGCCGGCCGAGGTGTCCTCGGCGGGTGCGACCGAGCCGGCCGCCAGCTCGGTCGAACCGCTCTGGGCGCTGACCTACGAGCGAGACGCCGCGACGGGCGTGCGTGCGAGCGTGATCGCGCTCGACGGCTGGACGGTGCTCGCGACCGAGGGCGAGATCTCGCGCGTCGACCCGGACGGCAGCCTGTGGTGGAGCCGGACCAGCCCACCGCTGTTCGTCCCGATGCCGCTCGGGGACGAGCTCGCGCTCGCCTGGTCGGAGCCCGGACGGTGGGGGCTGGTCGTGCTCGACGCCGGTGGGCAGGTGACGACCTGTCGAGTGATCGACGGCGCCCTGGACGAGCCGGTGCCGGTCCCCGACGACGGCCATGTCGAGCTCGTCGAGCGTGACGGCGCCGCCGTGCTCCGGCGGATCGAGGCCGACGGCTCGGAGCGATGGTCCGCCGAGGTCGCCGACCGGGCGACGGTGCCACGGCTCGATCGTCCGCTCTTCGCCGTCGACGGCCTGGTGGTGCTCGGCGGGCTCGACGAGGCGTCCACCGACCTGCTCGTCGCCAGGGACGACCGGACCGGCGAGGTCCGCTGGTCGCGGCCTCGCAGCGCCGAGGCCGACTGGCTGGCCTCGATCCTCGGCGGCTCCGCCGGCGACCTCCACGTCGCCGTCGGAGACACCGAGGCACGAGGGCGGGTGCTGACGCTGGACGCCGCGACCGGTGAGGAGCGGTGGAGCTCACCGGTCGTCGACATCGCCGGCGACCTGCTCTGGGGCACGGCGTCCCGCGAGGGCGAGGTGCTCGTCGTCAGCGGGCGTGATCGAGCCACGGGACTCGACGTCACCACCGGCGAGGCGATCTGGACCGTCGACGGGTTCGGCGTGACGTCACCGTTCTTCACCAGCCGCCCCGTGCCGATCGACCCGGACCGGCCGGCACTCGCCCTCTACTCCGGCCCCGGCACCATCGTCGACCTCTCGGACGGGTCCCACACCCATCTGCTCGGCGACCCCGGTCTCACGGGCAGTGGCATCGCGACGCAGGACGGCGTCGTGGTGTCCAACGTGCTCGACGACGGCCGGCCACCGCTGATCGTGGCCTGGGAGCTCGACCTCGATCGCATCGAGCTGAGCGAGCCGTCCGATCCGCTCCTCCAGCAGGGGTGAGCTGGGAGCCGAGGTGTGACCTCTGACACCATGGGGTCATGAAGAACCACTTCGGCATGATCTGGGAATCCGTCGCTGACGCCGTCCCCGAACAGATCGCCGTGGTCCAGGGCGACCGCCGCGTGACCTGGGGCGACTACGAGGACCGGGCGGCGCGGCTCGCGCAGGCCTGCCTGGACGCCGGGCTCGGCCCGCACTCCAAGGTCGGCATGTACCTGTACAACTCGCCGGAGTACTGCGAGACGAACTTCGCCGCCGTGAAGTTCCGCGGTGTGCCCATCAACGTCAACTACCGGTACCTCGACGACGAGCTGCACTACCTGCTCGAGAACGCCGACGTCGAGGCGCTGGTCTTCCACTCGTCGCTGGGCGACCGGGTCGCTCGGGTGAAGGACCGGCTCCCCCTGCTCAAGCTCCTCGTCGAGGTCGACGACGGCCCGGCGGGCGACAGCTCCCAGGGCGTCGACGGCGCCATCGGCTACGAGCAGCTCCAGGCCGACACGTCGCCGGCCGAGCGCATCGAGCCCCAGGGTGACGAGCTGTACATGTTCTACACCGGCGGCACCACGGGCATGCCCAAGGGCGTGATGTACGACATGGAGAACTTCAGCACCTTCTTCATCGAGGGCTACCCGGCCATGGTGGGGCTGCCGCCCTTCGGTGGCGCCGACGAGATGGCGGGCAAGGCGCGCGAGATGGCCGACGCCGGCATGCGCTCCGTCGCCATGTCCGGCCCGCCGCTCATGCACGGCACCGGTTGCTGGATCGGCCTCATGGCCCCGCATCTCCTCGGCGGTGCCTCGGTGCTCCTCGAGAGCCGCTCGCTCGACGCCGCGGAGATGTGGAGCACCATCGAGCGCGAGGGCGTGCGGTCGCTCGTGATCGTCGGCGACGCTTTCGCCAAGCCGATGGTCCGTGCCCTCGAGGACAACCCCGGCAAGTGGGACACCACCTCGCTCGGCATGATCATCTCGTCGGGCGCGATGTTCTCGACCGACGTGAAGCAACGGCTCATCGAGCTGGTGCCGCATCTCGTGATCGCCGACGTGCTCGGCTCGACCGAGGGCGGCATGGGTCAGCAGATCACGACCAAGGACACGCCGCTCGGCGAGACGGCGAAGTTCGGGGCCTCGCCGACGACGAAGGTCTTCACCGACGACGATCGCGAGGTCGTGCCGGGCTCGGGCGAGGTCGGCATGGTCGCCAACGGCGGCCTGGTGCCGCTCGGCTACTACAAAGACGAGGAGAAGTCCGAGCGCACCTTCCGCACGATCGACGGCGTGCGCTACGCCTTCATCGGCGACATGGCGATGATCGAGGCCGACGGCACGATGACCCTGCTCGGCCGGGGCTCGAACTGCATCAACACCGGCGGCGAGAAGGTCTTCCCCGAGGAGGTCGAGGAGGCGCTCAAGGTCAACGACGCCGTCGAGGACGCGCTCGTGTTCGGCGTGCCCGACGAGCGCTTCGGCAACCGGGTGGTCGGCGTGGTGTCGGTCGCACCCGACGCCGACGTGGCCGACCCGTCGTCGATCATCGCCGAGACGAAGCAGCGGCTCTCGAGCTACAAGCTCCCCAAGGAGCTGGTCGTCGTCGAGCAGGTGCCGCGGGCACCGAACGGCAAGGCGGACTACCCGTCGGCCAAGGACCTGTTCGAGTCGTCCGGGGCCTGAGCGGCCCAAGGACGGCGGTCAGTCCGCGTCCGGGGTGGCGATGCCGCGCCCGGTGACCTCGGTCGCGTCGACGCGCAGCCACGACCGGCGCTCGGTGTCGTCTGACCAGGTGTGGTGACCGAGCCGGTCGAGGCGCGCCATCTCGACGGTGTCGGTGACCGGGTGCAGGTGACCCCGCACGAGCACGCTCCAGCCGGTCTCGAGGTCGGCGTCGAGCTCGTCGACCTCGAGCACGACCTTGGCGCCGCCGAGGCGCTCGGCGACCGAGAGCTTGGTGCCGCGCTTGGTCCGGACGTGGATCTGCCCGTCGACCAGCACGTGGTTGACGGGCAGGATCATCGGATCGCCCTCCTCGTTCACGAACCCCAGGCGGCCGACCGGCGTCTGCTGGACCAGCGCGAGGCAGCGGTCGACGTCGAGCTCGACGAGGGTCGGACGGTGGGGCGGATCGGCTGCGGTCACGGCGCTCCTAGAGGTATCCGCGCAACGTAGCGGCCTCGACCACACGCGAGACAGCGAGCCCGAAGGCCGCCTCCCGGAGCGAGCCCACCTCGTCGGACGCTGCCTGGAAGTCGAAGCAGGTGCGGAAGGCTGTCGTGAGCCGGTCGGTGAGGCGCCGGTTGACCTCCGCCTCCTCCCACCGCAGCTCCTGGTTGTTCTGGACCCACTCGAAGTAGCTCACGATCACACCGCCGGCGTTGGCGAGGATGTCGGGGACGACCACCACCCCGCGGTCGTGGAGCGCCTCGTCGGCGATCGGCGTGACGGGATGGTTGGCCGCCTCGATGATCAGCCGGGCCCGGACGTCGTCGACGTTGCGGTGGGTGATCACCTCGCCGAGCGCCGCCGGGATGAGCACGTCGACGTCCAGCTCGAGGAGCTCCTCGTTGGTGATGGCGTCTGCGCCGCCGAACTCGGTCACGCTGCCCGTCTCGGCGACGTGCTGGCACAGCTTGGGGATGTCGAGTCCGGTCGGGTCGAAGATCGCGCCCATCACGTCGGAGACCGCGACCACCCGGTACCCGAGGTCGTGGGCGTGGCGGGCCGCGAAGGAGCCGACGTTGCCGAAGCCCTGGATCGCGATCGTCAGATCGGCCGGGTCGCCCAGACCGATCGCCCGCACCGCCTCGCCGAGCACGACGACGACCCCACGACCGGTGGCCGCCTCGCGCCCGAGGGAGCCACCCAGCGCGATCGGCTTGCCGGTGACGATCTGGGTCGTGTGACCGTTGCGGCGGCCGTACTCGTCCATGAACCACGACATCACCTGGGCGTTGGTGTTCATGTCGGGCGCGGGGATGTCGCGGCTCGGACCGATCACGTGGCTGATCTGACCGAAGTAGGTGCGCGACATGCGCTCCATCTCACTCTCGGACATCCCGGTGGGGTCGACCTTGATGCCGCCCTTCGCCCCGCCGAAGGGCACGTCGACGAGGGCGGTCTTCCACGTCATCAGCGAGGCGAGCGCACGGACCTCCTCGAGGTCGGCGCTCGGGTGGTAGCGGATGCCGCCCTTGTAGGGCCCCCGGGCGCCGTTGTGCTGCACCCGGTAGCCCTCGAAGACCGACATCGAGCCGTCGTCCCGCCGCACCGGGACCTGCACCCGGAGCTCCCGGTAGGTGGCGCCGAGCACGGCGATCGCCGCGTCGCTGAGGCCGTCGATCTCGGCCGCCCGCAGGAAGAAGTAGTTGACCGCCTCGAACGGGGTCAGGTCTGACCGAAGCTCCACGCCGTGCGCCCCCTCGCCGCCTGGCGGGGATCGTATCGGCCACGGCTCCGATCAGCCCGGCGCCGCGTCTCCGACCGCGGAGGTCAGCCGACGTCGGCCCACTGGTGGCCGCCGGGCAGATCGACGCAGGGTGAGCCGCGGCCCAGGGTGTTGGCGCCCCAGGTGTCGCCCGGGCCCATGCGGTCGAGCGAGGTCAGCGACGGGTACATGACCTCGTTGGTCGAGCCGACGTGGTCGAGGCCGAGGGCGTGGAGGATCTCGTGGAGCGTCACCGCCCGGGCGGACGAGCCGAGCCGGGCGTAGTCGACGTCGGCCTTCATGACCGCGCCGCCCGACACCAGCACCCAGCCGCTGCCGGGCGCCCAGCGGGCGGTGGCGCCACCCTGGCCGACCGAACCGCCGAAGCCGTGCTCGTTGCCGTTCTTCCAGGTGATCAGCAGCGGCCGGAACGCCTCGCCGACCTGCGGGTTCTCCCGCCACTCGCGGAAGCTGGTCGAGACCTCGCCCGCGAAGCGGAACTCCCAGCCACCGGCGGCGCTCAGCTCGGCGAGCACGTCGTCGAGCACCGCTCGGGCACCCGGGGGCGCCGAGGCGAAGTCGGTGACGTACTCGATGGGCCTGCACGCCGGGTACCGGGCGGGGGTGTTGTCGTCGCGCATGATCGAGTACTGGACGTCGCCCTCCGGCGGGTACGGACCGTCGCCGACCGGGAACGGCAGGGGGCCCGGCGTCGTCGGCGTCGGCGCCGGCTGCGGGTCGGGCGCCGGTGTCGGCTGCGGTGAGGGCTGCGGCGCCGGCTGCGGGTCGGGCGCCGGCTCGGGCTGGGCCCGACCGCCCGGCGCCGCGCCGAACCCGATCGAGCTGCCGTCGGAGAACAGCACGCGGAAGCCGCTCTCGGACGGGTTGGCGAAGATGCCGATCGCCCGGTTGCCGTTGCGGGCCCGGCGCTGGCCGTGGTCCTCGGCATCACCG
Organism: Actinomycetota bacterium; assembly: GCA_039818945.1. Classification (GTDB taxonomy): domain Bacteria; phylum Actinomycetota; class Acidimicrobiia; order Acidimicrobiales; family Poriferisodalaceae; genus JBCBSZ01. Next base: position 1,089 of record JBCBSZ010000040.1, on the reverse strand, counting down.
AACTCGACCACGACGCCGTTCGAGCGGAGGATCCAGTAGCCCTGGTTGGTGGGCGTCGGGGCCAACCCGACGACGTCGGTGACGCCCGAGCCGCCGAGGCTGCCGAAGAAGGCCGGCTGCTCCGAGGGTGGGGCGAAGGAGAAGACACCGCCGTCGCTCGCGACCATGAGGTAGCCCTCGACCTGGGGCGTGGCGAGAATGCCGTTGATCGGCGCGTTGAGCGGCGTGCCGCCCATCGAGCCGTGGAAGCCGGCGTCGCCGAAGGCGAAGATGCCGCCGTCGAACGCCACCAGCCAGTACCCGTCCCCGGTCGGGGTCGGCGCGATCGAGAAGATCGGCGCGTTGAGGGGCGCACCGCCCATCGAGCCGTAGAAGGCGGCGTCGCCGTAGCTGAACACGCCGCCGTCGAACGCCACCAACCAGTACCCCTCGCCCGAGGGCGTGGCGGCCATCCCCTGGATCGGCCCGTTGAGCGGCAGGCCGCTCGCGTCGCCGTGCCAGTCGGCGCCGCCGGCGGACTCGACGGTGCCGTCGGCGTAGGCGACCCAGTACCCGTCACCGGACGGGGTCGACGCACCGGCAACGATCGGACCACTCGCCGCGGCGTCGAAGCGCTGCTCGACCGGCGCGTCCTCGCCGGCCGAGGGCGCCTCGTCGACCGTGACGACGGCGAGCAGACCTGCGGCCAGGACGGCCACGAGGAGCAGCGAGCGCAGCGTCTGGCGAGCGACACGGTTCCACAACATGTCCGTCATCATGGTGGCGGGCATCTACCCATGTCAGGGCGGTGTCAGCCGCCTTGAGTCACCCATTCGTCACATTCGGCGAGAAAGCGTCATCGTTCGGTTAACGGCCCGACAGGCGGCCGCGAGTCGAGTGTTCGGGAATCTCCGACGCCCATCGGCGGCGGTCCTCGACCGTCCGGAGCGCCCGCTCGACCGCGGGTCGCGACCGTTCGGACGCTTGCGAGTGCTCGGCACGCAGAGTAGAACTCTGGCCACTCTGTACCCACACAGAGTGACAGCAGGCGGGCGGAGCACTGACATGGTACGACGGCGCGAGCGACGGCACCGGCCGACGCACGGCACC
>JBCBSZ010000039.1:0-48569 GCA_039818945.1 Actinomycetota bacterium | reverse complement strand
GATCCCGCCGCTGGACCACGCCGACGTCATCGCAGGGCAGGGGTCGGCGGCACTGGAGCTGTTCGAGGACGCCGGCCCGCTCGATCTGCTCGTGGTCTGCGTCGGCGGCGGCGGGCTCATCTCCGGCTGTGCCACGGTGGCGGCGGCGCAGGAGCAGCGCGTCGAGGTGGTCGGCGTCGAGCCCGAGGCCGGGGACGACGTGCGGCAGTCGCTCCGAAGCGGCCGGATCGTGACGATCCCCACTCCGAGGACGATCGCGGACGGTCTCCAGACGACGGCCACCGCGGAGCGCACCTTCGCCGTGATGCAGGAGCTCGTCGACGACGTGGTCGTGGTCTCCGACGACGAGATCCTCGCGGCGATGCGATTCGTGTTCGAGGACCTCAAGGTGGTGCTCGAACCCAGCGGTGCGTGCGCGCTGGCGGCGGTCATGGCCGGAAGGCTCGACGTGCGTGGGCGGCGGGTCGGCGTGACCCTCTCGGGCGGCAACGTCGACGTCGCCCGGTTCTGCGAGCTGCTGTCACCAGGGGGAATCGCCTCCTGACCCGGCGGGTTGCGACCCCATGAGGGCTGCCCGACCGCTCGTCGCCGCGGTGGTCGTCCTCGCCGCCTGCTCCTCCGGCGGTCGGCAGGTCGCGGAGCCCGCTGACCCACCCACCTCGCCCACCACCGCGTCGCTCACGACCACGACGATCGAGGACTACCCGGACGCCATCACCCGCGAGCTCCGCCGCCAGGCCGCCGAGCCGCGACCGGTCCCGCGGTCGGCGATCCCGCCCCGCCACCTCGACGTCGAGGCCTTCCCCGAGGTGCTCGTGCCCCGGGACCGGATCGTCTACGGCGGTGCCCCACCCGACGGCATCCCCTCGGTCGATCAGCCGACGTTCACCCCGGCCGACGAGCTCGATCTCGAACCGGCCGAGGCCGTCGTGGTCGTGAGCGTCGATGACGAGACGAAGCTCTACCCCGTGCGCGTGCTGATCCGCCACGAGATCGTGAACGACGTGATCGGCGGCGAACCCGTCGCCGTGACCTACTGCCCGCTGTGCAACTCTGCCGTCTCGTTCCTGCGCACCGTCGACGGCGAGGTGCTCGACTTCGGGACGTCGGGGACGCTCTACCGGTCGGCGCTGGTGATGTACGACCGCCAGACCGAGTCGCTGTGGACCCACTTCGACGGCCTCTCGGTGGTCGGCGATCTCATCGGCACGCAGCTGGAATTGGTGTCGACCTCGGTGGCGTCGTGGGCGGACGCGGCCGAGGCGCACGGCGACGCGCTCGTCCTGACCGGCGACGCCGAGCTGCACCTCGCCTACGGCGCGAACCCGTACCAGAACACCGATCAGCGGCTCAGCCCGCCGCGAGCGTTCGTCCCCGATCCCGTCGACGAGCGCCTCCCGCCGATGGCGCGCACCGTGGGCGTCTCGATCGGCGGTGAAGGTGTCGCCGTCGACCGGTCCGAGCTGGCGCGGCAGCGGGTGGTCGAGGTCGAGGTCGCCGGTCGTCGGCTCGTCGCGCTGTGGTCGCCGGGCCAGGCCTCCGCGATCCAGGCCGAGACCGTGGCCGGCGGCGACTTGATCGGCTCGGTGATCGTCGTCGACCCGGTGCTCGACGGCCGCCGCCTGGAGCTCCGGTCCGAGGGGGACGACTTCGTCGATCAGGACGGCTCGACCTGGTCGATCCTGGGCCACGGGGTCGACGGACCGTCGACCGGTCGGCAGCTGGAGATCGTGCCGAGCATCGACACCTTCTGGTTCGCCTGGTCCGGCTACCACCCCGACACCGCCGTTGCCGGCTGATCCCGCGCCGGCTCTGGCCGCGCCGCCCGCTCTGGGCCGTGGGATGCGCTAGAAGATGGTCGTGAGCAGCCTCAGCGAGTTCTTGTCCGACGACGGCACCGCCTTCGGCGGCTGGCTGTCGGTGCCCAACTCGGTGTCCGCCGAGCACGTGTCACGCCTCGGCTTCGACTACGTCTGCATCGACACCCAGCACGGCTTCGTCGAGTACTCGGCGACGGTGGGCATGATCCAGGGCATCCTCCTCGGCGGCTCGGTCCCGCTCGTGCGGGTGCCGTGGAACGAGCCGGGGATCATCGGCAAGATGCTCGACGCCGGCGCGCACGGGGTGATCGTGCCGATGGTCAACACGGTGGCCGACGCCGAGGCGGCGGTCGCCGCCGGACGCTACGCCCCCGACGGGTCTCGGAGCTACGGTCCGACGGCAACGGCCACCCGTCCGGACGTGCCCTACGTCGACTGGGCCCGCGAGCAGACGACCGTCATCCCGATGATCGAGACGGTCGAGGCCATCGCCAACCTCGACGACATCCTGGCCGTGCCGGGCATCGAGGCGATCTACGTCGGCCCGGCCGACCTGTCGCTGACCCTCGGCCTCCCGCCGGCCAACAACGACGACGAGCCGGCGTTCACCGAGGCGCTCGAGGCGATCGTCGCCGGCTGCCACCGGGCCGGCGTCGCTCCCGGGATCCACGCCAGCGGGGCGCTGGCGGAGCGCCGGGTCGAGCAGGGCTTCCGGGTCATCACCGTCGCCAACGACGTGCTGGCCATCCGGGGCGCCATGAGCGCCGAGCTCGCGACCGCGCGCGGCGCCTCGTCGAGCACCGCTGCCGAGTCCGGCCCGTACTAGCGGCAGCGGCCGCGCAAGCTTCAACCCGACGACCGGAGGGGTTCCCGCACCGGTCGTCGGGCGTTCAGGTCGGCGCGCTCGACTGCGGACCACCCTCGAGCGCGGGAGCTGCCATGTCGGATCCGACCACCTCACGACGCCGGTTCCTCGCCGGTGTCGGCGCCGTCGGCGCCGCCGCCTTCGTGCCGGCCTGGTCGGTCGGCACCGCCGGGGCCCAGACCGCGTCCGGCGGGAGCCTCGATGGTCCCTTCACCCTCGGCGTCGCCTCGGGCGACCCGCTGCCGTCGTCGGTCGTCATCTGGACCCGACTCGCACCGAGCCCGCTCGAGCCCGACGGCGGCATGGCGAACCGGAGCTACCGGGTGCGCTGGGAGGTCGCCCGCGACGAGAACTTCCGGCTCGTCGTCGCCCGCGGCGGCGTGGCCGCCGTCCCGGAGGAGGGCCACAGCGTCCACGTCGACGTGCGGGGCCTGCGCCCGGGGCGCGAGTACTTCTACCGCTTCCGGGTCGGGGGCGAGATCTCGCCGGTCGGTCGCACGCGGACGGCGCCCGGGCCGCGGACCCTCTCGCCGCTGACGATGGCGGTGGCGTCGTGCAGCCAGTACGAGCACGGGTTGTTCACCGCCTACCGCGGCATCGCCGACGAGCGTCCCGACGTGGTCGTGCACCTGGGCGACTACATCTACGAGTACGAGGCGAACGACTACGTCGCACCGGCCGGGAACCTCCGCGACCACGTCGGGCCAGAGACCCGGACCCTGGGCGACTACCGGCAGCGCTACGCCCAGTACAAGACCGACCCGGACCTGCAGGCCGCCCACGCGGCGGCGCCCTGGATCGTCACCTGGGACGACCACGAGGTCGACAACAACCACGCCGCCGGCATCCCGGAGGACACCGACGAGGCCGAGGGCAACGCGACGCCCGAGGACTTCGCCGCCCGCCGCGCGGCCGCCTACCAGGCCTACTGGGAGAACATGCCGCTTCGCCGGTTCCGCAAGCCGGTCGACACCGCTCTGCCGCTCTTCCGAGGCTTCGACATGGGCCGCACCGCCCGGCTCAGCGTGCTCGACACCCGGCAGTTCCGGACCGACCAGCCGTGCGGCGACGTGTTCGGTCTCGGCTGCGGCGAGGAGTCGGACCCGTCCGGCACGATCCTCGGTGACGAGCAGGCCGCGTGGCTGGAGGATCGGCTCGTCACGTCGAACGCCCGGTGGAACGTCGTGCCCCAGCAGATCTTCCTCGCCAGCCTCGACTTCAACCCGGGCGAGAACTCCGGCGGGTACAACGACGGCTGGGACGGGTACCGCGCCTCGCGCGACCGACTGTTCGGCTTCGTCGACGACCAGCACGTCGACAACTTCGTCGTGCTCACCGGCGACGTGCACTCGACCTGGATGAACGACCTGCGCCGCGACTTCGAGCGGCCCGAGCTGCCCGTGATCGGGTCGGAGCTGGTCTGCACGTCGATCGCCTCCGAGGGCGATGGCACCGACGACAGCTGGCTCGACGCGGTTCCGGTCCTGCGCGACGAGAACCCGCACGTCGTGTACACGAACCGGCTCCGCGGCTACCTGAACGTCCGCTTCGACCGCGACGTCTGCACGGCCGACGTGCGGGCGATCCCCGGTGGCATCACGACCCCGGACCAGCCGATCGAGACGATCGCGTCGTTCGTCATCGAGGACGGTCGACCCGGTCTGCAGACGCCCTGACGGGCGACGTGGCGCTCAGCGGGCCTTGGCGAGGCTGCCGAGGTAGAGCTCGATGACCTTCGGGTCCTCGAGGAGGTTGGTGCCGGTGTCGGTGTAGGCGTTGCGGCCCTGGTCGAGCACGTAGCCCCGGTCGCAGATCTGCAGGCACTTCCGCGCGTTCTGCTCGACCATCACGATCGACACACCGGCCTTGTTGATCTGGCGGGCCCGGATGAAGACCTGGTCCTGGAGCATCGGCGACAGACCGGCGCTGGGCTCGTCGAGCAGCAGCACCTGCGGGTCCATCATCAACGCCCGGCCCATGGCGAGCATCTGGCGCTCGCCGCCGGAGAGCGATCCGGCCCGCTGGTCGATGCGCTCGCCCAGGCGGGGGAAGATCCCGATGACGGTGTCGAGCCGCTCCTGGAAGCGCTCGGGCTGGAGGAACACGCCCATCTCGAGGTTCTCCGAGATGGTGAGCGACGGGAACACGTTGTCGTTCTGCGGCACGTAGCCGATGCCCCGGCTCACGAGCTCGTGGGCGCTGAGCCCGCTGATCTCCTCGCCCCGGAACGTGACCGAGCCCTGCCGGACGGGGATGAGCCCGAACATCGCCTTGAGCAGCGTCGACTTGCCGGCGCCGTTCGGGCCGATGATCCCGACGAGCTCGCCCTGGCCCAGGTCGAGCGAGCAGCCGTTGAGGATGTCGACGCCGGGCACGTAGCCGGCGGTGATCGCATCGATCTTGATGAGCAGGTCGTCGGCCATCAGTCGTCCCCGTCAGTGGTGGCGGTCCGGTCGTCGAGCGAGTCGAGCAGCGTGTCGTCGCCCAGGTCGAGATCGTGGTGCGACCCCAGGTAGGCGTCGATGACCTCGTCGTTGGAGGCGATCTGGTCGGGGGTGCCCTCGGCGATGATGCGGCCCTCGGCCATGACCACGACCCAGTCGGAGATGTCGCGCACGACGTCCATGTCGTGCTCGACGAAGATGACCGTGCGGTGCTCGGCCCGCAGCTCCTTGACGTGGCCGAGCAGCGACTGGGTCAGCGCCGGGTTCACGCCGGCCATCGGCTCGTCGAGCATCACGAGGCTCGGGTCGGCCATCAGGGCCCGGGCCATCTCGACGAGCTTGCGCTGACCGCCCGACATCGTGCCGGCGAACTCGTCGCGCATGTGGGTGAGGTTGAAGCGGTCGAGGAGGGCGTCGGCCTTGGCCTCGACCTCCGACTCGCGCGGGCGCCAGAGCGGGCTCACGATCGCCCGGAACACGTTCTCGCCGCCCTGGCCGGTCGCCCCGAGCTTCATGTTGTCGAGCACGGTCAGCTTCGACAGCGCCTTGGTGAGCTGGAAGGTGCGGACCATGCCCATCTGGGCGAGGCGGTGCGAGGCCGTCTTGTCGATCGACTTGCCCTCGAGCTCGACGTGCCCGGTGTCGGGCTTGTCGAATCCGGTGAGCAGGTTGAAGAACGTGGTCTTGCCCGCACCGTTCGGCCCGATGAGGGCGGTGATGGCGCCGCGCTGGATCTCGACGTGGTCGACGTCGACGGCCACGAGGCCGCCGAAGCGTCGGGTGACGTCGCTGGCGACGAGGATCGGGTCGGGCTTGGCCACGCCCGGCACGGGCTCGACGCCCTCGAAGACGCCGGCGACCGGGTTCGGGATGTTCTCGGTCAGTGCACGACCGGCACCGCCGCCGCCCGCCGTGGCGCCGGGGATGAACTCGTCATCGGTCATCGAGCGCCATCTCCTCTCGTGAGCCGAAGATGCCCTGTGGTCGGAAGCGCATCAAGAGCATGAGCGTGAGCCCGACGATCATGAACCGCACCTGGCTGACGTTGAACACGGTCAGGTTGAACAGGGTGTCGAGCCAGTCCGAGCCCGCCTCGGTGTCGAGCGCCTGGCGCAGGATGTTCTCGCTGAACGACAACAGGCCCCAGAAGATCATGGCCCCGAGCACCGGTGACCAGATCTTGCCCGCGCCACCGACGATCAGGGCGGTCCAGATCATGAACGTGATGACCGGGTTGAAGGTGTCGGGCTGGACCGACTGGTTCGAGATGGCCTGCATCATGCCGGCGATGCCGCCGATCACCCCGCCGATCAGCAGCACCTGCATCTTGTAGCTGTAGGCGTTCTTGCCCAGCGCCCGGGCGGCGTCCTCGTCCTCGCGGATGGCCCGCACGACCCGGCCCCACGGGCTGCGCATGAGCTGCCAGGTCAGCAGGAGGAGCAGCAGCACGATGCTCCACCCCACGGTGAGCACCCACATGTCGTCGGCGAGGTACCGGAACGGTCCGAACTCGTAGGCGTCGCCGCCGGTGCGCGCGTACGGGTTGATGGCGAGGTCGTAGAACGGATCGGCGAAGTCGTTGATGCCCTCGGCCGCACCGGTCCGCCCGTCGTTGCCCCGCCACCGGACGAAGAGCCGCACGGTCTCGGACGCCGCGATGGTCGTGATGGCGAGATAGTCGGCGCGCAGGCGCAGGGTCGGGATGCCCAGCGCCAGCGCGAGCCCGACCGAGTAGCCGATGCCCAGCACCAGGCCCCACCAGAAGCCCCAGTCGAGCCAGATGACCGACATGCCGACGCCGTACGCGCCGGCGGCCATGAACCCGACCTGGCCGAAGTTCAACAGCCCGCCGTAGCCGAAGTGGAAGTTGAGGCCGATGGCGGCGATCGCGAAGACCATGGCGAGCGGACCGAAGGCCTGCGAGAAGGTCTGTTCGAGGATGAATCCGAAGTCCACGATGGTCTCCTACCCGATCCGCTCGGCTCGGCCGAGCAGACCCTGTGGACGGACGAGCAGGATGCCGACGAGGACGACCAGGGCCACCATGTTCTTCAGCTCGGCGTCGATGACGAGCGTCGAGAGGTTGATCGTCAACCCGACGACCAGGCTGCCGAGCAGGGCCCCGAAGGCCGTGCCGAGGCCGCCGAGGGTGACCGAGGCGAAGATCAGCAGCAGGATGCGGAAGCCGAAGTCCCACTTGACCTGATCGAGGCCGAAGAACACCCCGCCGAGGGCGGCGAGGCCGCCGCCGGCGACCCAGACGAGCGTGATGACCCGCTGCACGTCGATGCCCGACGACTCGGCGAGGTCGCGGTTGTCGGCGACCGCCCGCATGGCCTTCCCCATCCGCGTGTGGATCAGGTAGAGCCCGACGCCGATCAGGGTCACCACCGCCAGGCTCATGGCGACGAGGTCCTTCGGGGTGATCTCGACGATCCAGATCTTCCAGGCCCGCTGGGCGGCGAAGTCGCCGAAGGTCCGGGGGTTGCCGCCGAAGTTGTAGAGGAACACGTACCGCAACAGGATCGACAGGCCGATCGTCATCACCATCTGGGCGATGAGGCTGACCCCGGCCCGTCGGGCCCCGCGGAAGATGCCGCGGTCGAGCAGGTAGCCCATCAACCCGCCGGAGATCACACCGAAGACCGCGGCGAAGATCAGGTTGACCCCGTCGCCGAGTGGGCCGGGTAACGGGGCGAGGAAGCCGATCAGCCCCGCCAGGCCGTAGAAGTTGAAGAAGTAGGTAGCCAGCTGGCCCCACGTGACCATCTCGGCGTGGGCGAAGTTGACCAGGCCGGTGGTGCCGAAGATCAGCGACAGGCCGATGGCGGCCATCGCCAGGTAGAGGCCCTGCTTGAGGCCCTCGACGGTGAGCTGGGCGACCCGCCGGCCGGAGATGCCGCTCCCGCCGTCGGCCGCCGAGCCGAGGTCGGACTCGCCGGCGGTGAGGGCGAAGAGGACCCGGCCGTCCTGGCCCTCCTCGACGACGCGCTCGAGGCTCTGGCGCTCGGGGTTGCGGAGCACGACGCCGTCGGGCAACGACTCGATGTCGATCTCGACCACGTAGGTCCCGGCCTCGGGGACCTCGAGCCGGAAGCTGCCGTCGGCCTCCGACGTCACCGAGCCGACGTCGACGACGGTGATGATCGCCCCCTCGACCGGGACGTCCTCGCCCGTCTCGGGGTCCTCGAAGTCGAGGCTGCCGAAGACCGCCTGCCCGCCCTCGTCCTGGGCGCCGGCCGTGCCGGGGACCAGGAGGACGGCGAGCACGCTCAGCAGCCCGACCACGCTCAGTTGCAATATCCGCACAAAGGACTCTCTCGTCGGAGGCCGGGTGATCGTAGGGGAGATGGTGTGACGTGTGCCACGGGCCGGAACGGCAGAGGGGCCCGGTCTCTCATCGAGACCGGGCCCCTCCGGTGTTGCCGTTGCTGCTACGCCCTCAGATCCGGGATCGGATCAGGAGGCGAAGACGTACTCGTCCAGCTCCGGGTTGGCGGTCGAGCCACCGTCGAAGGTCGAGATCCGGAAGCTCGCCGCAGCCGGCTCACCGGCGTCGACGAACTCGTACGGACCACCGATGCCGTCGTAGTCGATGTCGGTCCCGGCCTGCACCAGCGCCAGGCAGTCGGCGTAGGTGGTGCACTTCTCGCCGTCCTTGGTGACGCCGTTGATCTCGGCCGCGAACACGGACGGATCGTCGGAACCGGCGATCTCGGCCGCGAGGGCGGTGATGATCATGGCGTCGTAGGTCTCGGCGCCGTAGTCGAAGGTGTCACCGCAGTTGTCGGAGCCACCGGCGGTGCACTCCTCGCCGAGGCGGGTCGTGAACTCGGTGATCGAGGTCAGGTCGACCGACGGGGCGGTGCCCCGCATGCCGGCGAGGATCGACGGGTCGTCGAGCTCGTTGCCGATGCCACCGATGTTGCCGTCGACGCCGTAGACGTTCTTGTCCGAGGTCGGCCCCACGCCACGCTCGTGCATGACGGTGAGGATGTTCGCGGACTCGGCGAAGCCGATGACGATGATGGCGTCGGGGTCGGCCTCGACGATGGTGTCGACCTCGGCGTCGAAGCTCTCGACGTCGATGGCGTAGGGCAGGAACTCCACGACGGTGCCGCCGGCGCCCTCGAAGTTCTCGAGGAAGCTGTCGGCGAGGCCCTGACCGTACGACTCCTGACGGAACAGCACGGCGGCGGTCTCGTTGCCGTCCTCGAGGACGGTGTTGGCGAGCACGCGGCCCTGCAGGAGGTCCGACGGAGCGGTCCGGAAGTACAGGCCGTTGTCGTCGTAGGTGGTGAAGTCCGGCGACGTGTTGGCCGGCGAGAACTGGATCACGCCGGCACCGGTGATCTTGTCGATCACGGTCTTGGACACGGCCGAGGACGCGGCACCCATGATGGCGTCGGCACCGGCGGCCAGGAGGCGGTCGACCTCCTGGTTGGCGATGTCGGTGGTGGTGTCGCCGGAGTCGCCCTGGATCAGGACCAGGTCCGCGCCGAGCACGCCACCGGCGGCGTTGATGTCCTGGGCGGCCAGCTCGGCCCCCGCGACCTCGGGCGGGCCGAGGAAGGCGAGGTCGCCGGTCACCGGCAGGATCGTGCCGATCGTCAGGACGCCGTCACCGCCGCCGCCACCGGCGGCCGGGGCGTCGGTTTCTTCCGGAGCCTCGGTTTCTTCCGGAGCCTCGGTCTCCTCGGGAGCCTCGGTCTCCTCCGGAGCCTCGGTCTCCTCGGGGGCGTCGGTCTCGTCGGTCGCCTCGGCCTCCGTGTCGTCGCCCGAGTCGTCGTCGCTGTCGCCACAGGCGGCAGCCACGAGACCGAACGCGAGGAGCACCGCGAGCAGCCGGAGCCACTTCTTGCTCAGCATGCGCTGGTTCCTTTCCCTCTCCAGTGGAGATCCACTCCGGCCAGGGCCCTGGGGTGAGCCCGTCGTGACCGGAGCAGAAGAGTGTTGTCGATTTCGACGGCCGACGGGCGGCAGACGTTTCCTGTTCAGCGTGTGGTTACCCTGCGGAAGAGCCTGGCCACGCTCTGCGCGCGCCTCCGGTCGTCGAACCGGGCGTAGATGCTGGTCCTCGGAAGCCGGTCGCGCAACCCCCGCCGTGCTCAGTTCACACGCCGCTCACGGAGCGCGGCAGGTGCGGGCGCTGCGCGGCGCTCGCGGGCGACGACGAGGAACCAGAGCGCGCTGGCCGCGATGACGACGGCGTCAACGATCAGCGCGGTCGCGATCGACGTCCGGTCGGCGAGGGCGCCGAGGAGTGGCGGTGCGACGACGATGCCGAGATCACCCCACGTCCGGTAGATCCCCATGGCGACGCCGCGCAGCTCGGTCGGCGCGATGTCGGCGACGAACGCGCCCGGTGCCGGGCCGGAGACGCCCGTGCCCAGCGCCATCACGACGCTGCCGAGGACGAAGACCGAGACCGTGTCGCCCAGCGCGACGATCACGATCCCCAGCGCCGCCAGCAGCGAGGTCGGCACGATCGCCACCTTGCGGCCGAAGCGGTCGGCGATCCAGGCGGCGGGGCCGATCAGCACCAGGCTGACCACACCGGTGAGGGTGAACACCAGCCCGAGCTGACCGGGGCTCAGGCCGAGGTCCTCCACACCCAGCAGCGGCATCAGCGTCTGGCGGGCGCCGCTGCGCGCCGTGAAGATCGCGGCCGTGACCAGCCCCACGGCGATGAGGTCGCGGCCGAGGGCGAAGCGCAGGACGGCGCGCATCGAGCGATCGGGCGGCGGGGCGTCGTCGTCGGCGGCGGCCGTCGTCCTCGTCTCGGGGAGTCGGAACCAGCCGTACAGCGCCGCGGTCAGCGCCATCGCCCCGACGACGAAGAACGGTGCCCGGAGATCGAACGCGTCGGCGAGCAGGCCGCCGAGCGCCGGACCGATCGACACGCCGGCCAGCAGCGCCCCCTGGTTGGTGGCGAGGTATCGGGCCCGGGCGTCGGGCCCGGCGATGTCGACGAGGTAGATCTGCGCGCCGGTCATGTACAACGCCGATCCGGCGCCCGCGAGGAGCCGCCAGGCGAGGAGCTGCTCGATCCCCTGCGCCGTGCCCGAGCCGATCATCCCGAACGCCGTGATGAGCGGCCCTCCGATCAACAGCAGCCGTCGTCCGTAGCGCTCGGCCAGGGCTCCCGCCGGCAGGTTCAGCACCAGGCGGGCGACACCGAAGGCGGTGAGCGTCAACCCGACGGTGGCGGTCGAGACCCCGAAGTCCCTGGCGTAGAGCGGGAGGACCGGCGACACCACGCCCTGGCCGGCCATGACGAGCACGGTGGAGCCGCAGATCGCCAGGAGGCGCTCGTTGGCGCGCAGCCGAGCGGCGAGGTGGCGCGGGGTCGGCGGCCTCAGGTCGGCCAGCCGGGGACGCCGTCGTCCAGCGGCACCCCGAAGGTGTTCAAGAAGCCGCTCACCAACCGGTAGAAGCCGGCGCAGATGACGAGCTCGACGAGCTCGGCGTCGCTCCACCGGGGGCGGAGCGCGGCCCAGGTGGTGTCGCTCGCGCAGTCGCGGGCGCAGAGGTCGTCGGCGAGGGCGAGCAGCGCCCGGTCGTCGTCCGACCACTCGTGGGCCCGGCCGGCGATGGCGGCGATCTCGGTGTCGGACAGCCCGGCCTCGCGACCGATCACGGTGTGCTGACCGAACTCGTACTCGGCTCGGGCGTTCCAGCCCACGCGCAGGATCACGATCTCCCGCTCGCGCGCGGGTACGAGACCGCGGTTGAGCAGGAAGCCGCCCATGAGGTTGAAGCGCTTGAGCAGCTTCGGGTGGTGGGCCAGGACACCGAAGATGTTGAGCGGCTCGCCGTCGTGGGTGAGCGCGTTGGCCAGCAGCTCGGCGACCTCGTCGTCGACCTCGGCGACACCGTCGAGCCGCGGCGGCGGTCGATCGGGTCCGGACGAGGTCACGCGGGTGAGGCTAGCTCCCGTCCCGAAGGTCGATGACCGAGTTGACCTCGCCGTACTCGTTGGTCTCGAAGCCGTGAGCGTCGGGGTCGTTGAACCACTCGCCCCCCGAGCCGAGGTACTTGAACCGAGTCGTCCCGGTGTCCGTCAGGTCGATCTTGGCGCTCCGGGTGCCGTTGCTGCGCTTGCGCAGCGGGGTCGCCAGCGGGTCCCAACCGTTGAAGTCGCCGACGACGGAGACGCCGTCCGGCGTCTCGTCGAGCGGGAGCGCGAAGGTGACGGTCATCGTGCCGCCACGCGTCGAGATCTTGATCATCGTCCACCTCCTCAGGGGGTCGGGGCCCGAAGGTAGAGCAGCGACGTGCTCGCGGAGTTGCACCCCCGTGAACGGGCTGCGAAACCCGCGGCGGTCAGGCCGAGATCGGGGTGCGGGGCGGCGCCTCACCCTCGAGGTGGAGGTTCATGCGTCGACTCAGTCCCGCCCGCTCGATGATCACCCGGGTCACCGGGTCGGTGTGGTGCCACCGGGCGACGCTACGGCCGCCCTCGCTCTTGATGATCATCCCGGCGGCCGTGATGACCGGGGTGATGCCGGGCAGGCGGAACCGGGCTCGGACCCGAGCGGAGCCGGGCGCCTCGATGTCGAAGCTGTTGTCGAGGGGATCGAAGTGGGCCGTGTAGCGCTGGCCCCGCACCTCGAGCACCGCCGGCACGGGGCGGATCGTCGCGTTCAGCGCCGTCACCCGCTCGAGGCGGCGTTCGACGAACGACTCCAGCGTGCCCCAGGTCGCGGCGTCCACCGACGTGAACCGCACGCTGAACACGTCGTCGGCGCCGACCGAGTTCGCCTGCACGACCTCGCCGCCGAACCGGACCGACACCCCGTCGAGCGTCGTGTCGAGCGTGATCGTCGACTTCTTGCTGATCACGGCACCGTTGTTGCGGTGGCGCACGAACTGGCAGCCGCCCAGCGACAGGTCGAGGAGGTGCCCGACGAACGACGCACCCATGCGGCCCATCACCTTGACCTGGACGAGGTTCGAGGCGGGGACGCGGGGGTGGGCACGGCGTTCCGGCGGGTCGGCGTGATGGGGCACGAGCCGGGTCAGGGACCCGGACGGCGTCGCCTTCGCCGCCACGACGGTGGAGCGCCCGTCGCTCGAGATCACGACGAGCCCGCCCTCGCAGGCCCGCGCCATCGCGGCGTTGCCGACGCGATCGAGCAGCGCACCGATCCAGTCGTCGTCGATCTCGATCACGGTGCCGCGGACGGCCTCGATCGAGCCGGCGGGGATGAACACCACGGGTGAGCCCGGGGCGATGAGCGTGGACGTGGTCATGGCCGTGTCGTGGACCCTCCCGATCACTCTCCAGATCGGCTTTCGTCGGCGTCGACTTGAGCTGCGCCTCGCAGTTGCCGGGAGGTCGGTCGCGTGCCCAAGCTCTGGGGTGAGGGGAGCCATGATGAGTCGGACCGCACACGTCGAGATCGCACAGCGGGGGGTCCAGCACCTCCGGCGGGGATCGCAGGATCGAGCGCCGTCGACCCACCGCGTGCCGGCGGCGAACTACCTGGACGCCGGTCGGTGGCGACGGGAGGTCGACCGGATCTTCGGCCGGCTCCCGCTGGTCGTCGGGCTCTCGACCGAGCTCGACGGTCCGGGCGACGCCCTCGCCGGTGAGATCGCCGGCCGCGCCTACGTCGTCACGCGGGCCGACGACGGGTCGCTGCGGGCCGAGGTCGACTCCGAGGGCTCGAGTCGCCCGGCCACGGCTGCCGAGCGCTGCGGCCTCGTCTTCCTCGTGCTCGCCGAGGAACCAGCCCTGGACGTCGACGTCGCCCTGTGCGGGTACGGCGACTCGCTCGACGACCTCGGGCTCGCCAAGGGCCGGGTCGTGGGGCGCAACACCGTGGCCGGCCCGAACTGGAAGCTCGCCTACGACGGCTACCTCGACTACTACCACCTGCCCGTCCTGCACCGGGAGACGTTCGGGCCCGACATGTCGACGCAGGCGATGTACGACGCCTGGGGGCCGCATCAGCGCGTGACGGCGCCGGATCGCCACTGGGGGCCGCTGGCCGACGTGGCCGAGCGCGACTGGAGCCTCGACCTGCTCATCGGCGGCGTCTGGACGATCTTCCCCCACGTGTCGATCGCGTCGTTCGACGCCGGCGGGAAGCTGCACATGATCTCCCAGCTCTTTCCCGGCCGGCACGTCGGCGAGTCGGTGACGGTCCAGATGTTCGTCGCGATGTTCGAGCCGACCGCCGAGCACGAGGAGCTGATCTCCGAGCGGATGGCGTTCCTCGATCACGTCGTGCGCGACGAGGACTACTTCACCGGGATCCGCATCCAGAAGGCGCTCGCCACCGGTGCACGCGACCACGTGCTCTTCGGTCGCAACGAGGGCGGGGGGCAGTGCTTCCACCGCTGGGTCGACGCGGTGCTCGACGCCGACGACGACGAGCTGGCCGACGTGTTCAGCTCCGGCGCCTGAGCCACTTCCTGAGCTCGGCGACCCAGAGCACCGAGCTGGCGAACGCGGTGGCCAGCAGCCACTGGCCGGCGTCGATCGGCACCGTCCCGAAGGCGTCGTTCAGGAACCCGACGTGGACGACGAGGACCTGCAACACGGCGGACACCGCGATCGCGGCCCACAGGGTCGGGTTGGCGAGCAGCCCCTCGAAGGCGGACCGATCCTCCGACCGGGCGTTGAGCGCGTTGAACAGCTGGGCCAGCACCAGCACCGTGAAGGCCCCGGTGCGGGCGGTGTCGAGATCCTCGTCGCCGTCGATCAGGCCGCCGGGCAGGCCCAGGTCGAGCATCACCAGGGTGGCGACCGCCATCGTGAGGCCCACGAGGCCGATCCCTCGCTGCATGACGGCGTCGATCACCCGGTCACCGCCGGCGCGCGGCGGTCGCGCCATCAGGTCGTCCTGCGGTCGGTCGACGCCCAGGGCTAGCGCGGGTGCGGTGTCGGTGAGCAGGTTGATCCAGAGGATCTGGGTGGCGAGCAGCGGAGCGATCACCTCGTCGCCGCCGGCGCCGCGCAGCCCGATCGCTCCGGCCGCGACGACGCCGAGGAAGACCGTGAGCACCTCGCCGGCGTTCGACGACAGCAGGTAGCGCAGGAAGCTCTGGATGTTGTGGAAGATCGCGCGGCCCTCGCGGACGGCAGCGACGATCGTGGTGAAGTCGTCGTCGGCGAGGATCATCCGGGCGGCGTCCTTCGACACCTCGGTCCCGGTGATGCCCATGGCGATGCCCATGTCGGCCGCCTTGAGCGCCGGTGCGTCGTTCACGCCGTCGCCGGTCATCGCCACGACCCGGTCGAGCGACTGCAGCGCGCGCACGATGCGGAGCTTGTGCTCGGGGGCGACGCGGGCGAAGACCACCACCTCCGCGACCGCGTCGACGAGGTCGTCGTCGGACATCGCCTCGAGCTCGGGGCCGGTGACGACGCGGCTGCCCGGCGCGGCGATGCCGATCTGGGCCGCGATCTCCCGGGCCGTCGCCGGGTGGTCGCCGGTGATCATCACCACACCGATTCCGGCGGCGTGGGCCTCGGCGACGGCGTCGGTCACCTCCGGTCGGGGCGGGTCGATGATGCCGGCGACGCCGAGCAGCACGAGGTCGTGCTCGATCTCCTCGTCGATCGGCTGGTCGGGGTCGAGCCATCGCTCGGCCATCGCCATCGTCCTGAGCGCGGCGCCGGCCAGCCCGTCGATCTCGTCGTTCCAGCGGGCCCGCCGCTCGGCGGTGAGCAGCACGGGTTCGTCGCCCACCAGCTCGTGGGTGCAGCGATCGAGGAGGACGTCGGGGGCGCCCTTGGTCAGGGCCCGGTGTCGCCCCTCCTCCTCGATCACGACGGTCATGCGCTTGCGGGAGGAGCTGAACGGCACCTCGCCCTGGCGTTCGGTCGGATCGAGCCCGATGCCACCGGCGACCTTCGCGAAGGCGCTGAGCAGCGCCGCCTCGGTGGGGTCACCGACCGCCGTCCAGCGACCCTCGACGGACCGGATCGCGGCATCGTTGCAGCGGGCGCCCACGCCGAGCATGCGGATGACCTCGCGGTCGTCGGCCCGCGGGTGTCCGTCGGCGTCGACGAGGCCGCCCACCGGGTCGTAGCCGCTCCCGGTCAGCGCTGCGGCGCCGGTGGCCGTGACGAGCCGGACCACGGTCATCTCGCTCTTGGTCAGCGTCCCGGTCTTGTCGGTGCAGATCGTCGAGGCCGAACCCAGCGTCTCGACCGACGCCAGCCGCTTCACGAGCGCCCGACGTCGCGCCAGCCGCTGGACCCCGATGGCCAGGACGATCGAGAGCACCGCGGGCAGCCCCTCCGGCACCGCGGCGACGGCGAGCGACACGCCGATGAGGAGCACGTCGACGAGATCCGAGACCGAGCTGACGTCGGACAGGGCGGCGGTCGTCGCGATCACCACCGTCGCCACGACGATGACCGCGATGCCCAGCGTTCGGCCGACGAGGTCGACCTCCCGTTGGAGCGGCGTGTCCAGCTCCTCGGTGTCCTCGAGCAGCGTGGCGATCCGCCCGACCTCGCTCTCCATCCCGGTGTCGGTCACGATCACCCGGCCTCGACCGCCGGTGACCGACGTGCCGCTGAAGACCATCCCGACCCGGTCGCCGAGCGCGGCGTCGGCGTCGACCGCAGCGGTCGTCTTCGCCACCGGCTGGGACTCGCCGGTGAGCGCCGCCTCGGCGACCCGCAGGCCCGCCGACTCGATGACCCGTCCATCCGCGGCCACGGCGTCGCCCTCGGCCAACACGAGCACGTCGCCGGGCACGACCTCGCTCGCCGGGATCCGGACGGTGTCCCCGTCCCGGACGACGGTCGCCTCGGGGGCGGTCATCCGGCGCAGCGCGGCGACGGCGTCGTCGGCCCGCCGCTCCTGAGCGAACCCGATGACCGCGTTGAGGAGGACGATGACGGCGATGACGATGGCGTCGACGGGGAGACCGCCCTCGTCCTCGAGCGCCCAGGCCAGCACGGAGATCGCGATCGCCCCGAACAGCAGCAGGACGAGCGGGCTGCGGAACTGCTCGAGGAACAGCAGCCAGCGCGAGGTGGTCTCGCGCTCGGCCAACTCGTTGGGTCCGAAACGTGCTCGCCGGTCGACGACGTCCGCTTCGCTCAGGCCCAGCGACGGGTCGACCCCGGCCGCGCCGACGACCGCCTCGATGTCGAGGGCGTGCGTCGCGGAGGACTGGTGCATCTGGTCGACCCGGATCGGTGACGGACACCTCGATCCTGCGTCAGGGCGCGGCGGTGGTCCACCGACCTCGGTCCTGTCACCGGTCGTGCGTTCGGCTCACTTGGTGAGGAGCTGGTGGAATCGTCGGCCGGCGATCGCGATGCCGACGGCGAGCATGGCCAGGAGGTAGGCGACGTGGACCAGCGCCGACCAGGTCGGCTGGCCGAGGACGAGCTGCCGCATGAGGTCGACCCCGTGGTAGAGCGGCGTCGCCTGGACGATCCACTGCAGCGCCGGGGGGTAGGTGTCGAGCGGGTAGAAGGTCGTCGAGAAGAGGAACAGCGGCAGCTGGACGATCAGCACGTACTCGAAGTCCTGCCAGCTCCGCATGTAGGTGGCGCTCGCGAGGCCGGCGGCGGCGAAGGACGCCCCGATGAGGAGACCGACCGGCACGGCGAGGATCGCCCACCAGCTCTGGACCAGGCCGAGCACCAGCATCGTCAGCAGGAAGGCCGTCGAGTAGAGGAGGCCGCGCAACTGCGAGGTCCCCAGCTCGCCCATCGCGATGTCGCCGGGGGTGAGCGGCGTGGCGATCATGGCGTCGTAGGTCTTCTGCCACTTCAGCTTGGCGAAGATGTTGATCGTGCTGTCGAAGATCGCGCCGTTGAACGCCGAGGCGGCGAGCATCGCCGGCGCCACGAAGACGTCGTAGTCGACCTCGGCGCCGCGGTACTCGATGGTGCCGACGAGCTGCCCGACGCCCACGCCGAGGGCGAGCAGGTAGAAGAGCGGCTCGAAGAAGCCGGACACGACGATCCACGCCCGCGCCCGGAACCAGCGCAAGTTGCGGCCCACGACGTGGCGCGACCGCGGCGAGGCGCCCGGCACGAGGAGGTGGGCCAGACGGCCGACGGCGGTCACGGCGTCAGCCGAGTCCGGTAGGTCCGCACCGATGCGACGATGCCGGCGGCGGCGACGGCGGCGAGCACCGCGACGTGGAGGGCGCTCCCGGCGACGGTGGCGGTGCCGAGCGAGAGCGACCGGCAGAGCTCGACGCCGTGCCAGAGCGGGACGAGGACGGCCACCGGCTCGAGGGCGTCGGGCAGCTGCTCGATCGGGAAGAAGGTCCCCGAGAACAGGAACATCGGCAACACGACGAAGCGCTGGAAGCTCGGGAACAGCGCGTCGTCGTCGAGGCTCACCGCCCACGCCTGCACGGGGGCGGCGAAGGCGACGCCGGTGAGCAGCGCCACCGGGATCGCGGCGACGACCCAGACCGACTCGGCCGCTCCGGCGAGGACCATCACGACGAAGAACGCCCCGATTCCCATGAGGAGTCGGACCACGTTCCAGAGGAGGTGGCCGATGGCCGCCTGGGCCGGCGTGATGGGCGTGGCCACCTGGGCGAAGGTGGTGGGTACCCACTTCACGGCGCCGAGCACCGGGTACATCGAGTCGTTGACGCCGGTGAACATCGCCGTGGTGGCCAACATGCCCGGGGCGACGAACGCCAGGTAGGCGACCCCGTCGAGCGTGTCGGCCGTGCCCTCGTCGACCAGCGAGCCGAGCCCGACGCCGATGGCGAGCAGGAACATGATCGGGTTCAGCACCGTGCTGAACATCGACCCCTTCCAGGTGCGTCGGTAGACGGCCCAGCGGTAGGCGGCGACCGCCCGGACGGGAGCGAGGGTCACGACTCGACCAGGCTGCGGCCGGTCAGCTGCAGGAAGACGTCCTCGAGGCTCGAGCGTCGCACGAGCGCCGCCTCGTGGCGCACGCCGCGGTGGTGCAGGTCGGCGAGGAGGTCGTCGCCGTCCTGGGTGTAGACCAGCAGCCGGTCGGGCAGCTCCTCGACGCGCTCGTCGAGGTGGCCGAGCTGGGCGACGCCGGCCGCCTGCTCGTCGGGGGCGAACCGCAGCTCCAACACCTCGCGCGTGCAGTGCTGGTCGATCAGGCCCCGCGGGGAGCCCTCGGCGACGATGCGGCCCTCGTCCATCACCACGAGGCGGTCGCAGAGCTGCTCGGCCTCGTCCATGTAGTGGGTCGTCAGCACGAGCGTGGCGCCCTGCTGCTTGAGGCGGTAGAGCCGTTCCCACACGAGGTGGCGGGCCTGGGGGTCGAGGCCGGTGGTCGGTTCGTCGAGCATGACCAGCTCGGGCTCGTTGACCAGCGCCCGCGCGATGACGAGGCGCCGCTTCATCCCACCCGACAGCGGTTCGACCTGGTCGTCGGCCCGCTCGGTCAGCTGGACGAAGTCGAGGAGCGCCTCGGCCCGCTCGCGGACCAGCGCCCGGGGCAGGTCGAAGTACCGCCCGTAGACCAGCAGGTTCTCGCGGACGGTCAGCTCGAGGTCGAGGGTGTCGTCCTGTGGCACCACGCCCAGGCGGCCGCGGATCTCCGGACCGTCGCGCTCGGGATCGAGCCCGAGGACGGACAGCTCACCGCCGCTGCGGGGCGAGACGCACCCGATCATGCGCATCGTCGACGACTTGCCGGCGCCGTTGGGCCCGAGGAACCCGAACGCCTCGCCGGCCTGGACGTCGATGTCGATGCCGTCGACGGCGACGAAGTCGTCGAACTGCTTGCGGAGCCCGCGGGCCACGATCAGGGAGTCCGGCGCATCCGCCACGGGGCCGACCGTAGCGGCGGGCTGTCGCAGCTCCGGAACGAGTTGCCTCAGCCGACCGAGACCAGGAAGGTGAGGGCCAGCTGGGAGGCCCCGGCGAGCACGGTGAACACGTGCCAGACCTCGTGGTAGCCGAAGACGGTCGGGATCGGGTCCGGCCGCTTCATGGAGAAGCAGACGGCGCCGATCCCGTACAGGGCCAGGGTGGCGAGCAGGAGCACGACGGCGACCAGCCCGATCCGGGCGACGAGCCCGGGCGTGGCGAGCACCGGCGCCGAGCCGAGCAGCGGGTACAGCCAGGACACGCCGTGGTGGGCGCCGTCGAGGTTGGTCATCTTGTCGGCGACCCCGAAGCCGGCGCCGACCCAGACGGCGGCGACGAGGGGGAGCGCGATCCGGCCCGGCAGCGCCAGGACGAGCAGCGCCGTGTTGGCGCCGGCGATGTGGACGAAGATCGCCGAGTGGTCGGCCCGGCGCAGCCAGAATCGGGCGGCCGGCGTCTGGGCGATGACGTGGTACGTGGCGCTCGTGCCGAACATGAGGGTCCAGGTCACGGCGTAGACCGCCACCGCGAGGCGGGCGTCGGCCCGGGCGGCCGAGACGAGGAGGACGCCGAGCGGGATCGAGGCCACGAAGGCGGCCTGGTGCAGGCGGCCCCGCAGGAGCGGGCGCCGCCCGTGGATCGGGTCGTCGACGAGCGCTTCGGTGGTGGTCGCTCCGAGGTTCGGTGCGAACGCCGTGGCGGTCATCGTCGTGCCCTTCTCGCTCCGCCCCGCTGCCCATCAGCGGGTGCCTGAGGTGAAGGTAAGAAGGGACGACGATCGGGGAATCGGGGACTGCCCCGGTGTCACGGGGGGTCGGTAGGGGGTCCCGTGGGGGTCCGGTGTGGCCCCGTTGGGGCAGGTGGGAGGCCCGCTCGGGCCCGGGCCGCGGCTACGCGGCGGCGAGGTCCTCGCCCGCCCGGTAGGTCGCCGGGTGCGGGTAGAGGTGGCGCAGGTACCAGGGCGGCTGGAACTCCTGCCAGCTGCCCTCGCCCTGACCGAGCCGGTCGAGCACGGCGTAGACCACCGAGGGGTTCACGCCGAGGCCGCTGTGGCTGCCGAACACCTCGATGCTCTCGCGGTGGCGGCCCGGTTCCTCGATGCAGGTGAACCAGCGGACGACCCCGTCGGTGCGGGTGTAGATGGCCGTGGCGGGCACCGGCAGCGGCTCGCGCTCCTCCTCGGCCACCTGGAGGATGTCGATCTCGCCGTCGTGGAGGTGGCTGAGCGACTCCCAGATGGGCTGCGCCGCGCTGCGGTCGCCGTCGATCATGCGGAACGGGCTGCCGAGCGTGATGACCTGCCGGACGGCGTCGGGCCGCTCGCGGGCGAGGTGGCGGGCGTAGATGCCGCCGAGGCTCCACCCGACGAGGCTGACCTTGCGACCGTGGCGGCCGTGGAGCTGGTCGAGGCGATCGCGCATGCCGTCGATGATCCGGGCGCTCGGGCCGATGTTGCGGCCCAACCCCCACCCGTGGGCCCAGTAGCCCTGGAGTCGGATGGTGGACCGGAGCGGGACCGTCGAGCGGTCCGAGGCGGTGAACCCGGGGAGCACCAGGACCGGGTGGCGGTCACCTCGGCCGAGCAGGCGCAGGAGCGGTGACGCCGCGAAGAAGCCGCCGATCTCGAACAGCGCACTGCTCTCCATGACCTGGAGCATGCGCCGAGGTGGACGGATCTCCCCCGCGACGGCCACGGGTCAAAGATAGTGCATCCGCATCATGGTCGGCCAAGACAGACGGGTCCGCGATCCGCGAGCCTGACCGGCGGAGCTGTCGTCCACGGACCTGAGGGGGAATCGATGACCGAGGTCGCACGGGATCCGTTCTGCGCGGATCGCCTGCCGGCGCCCGAGCACTGGCCGGCGTTGCCCGGCGTCGAGCGCTTCGGTGACCGGTTGAACGCCGCGACCTACCTCCTCGCCCGGGCCGCGACCACCCCCGATCGGACCGCGCTCGTGTGCGGCGATCGCGCCTGGACCTACGGCGACCTCGACGATCGCGTCCGGCGGCTCGCCACCGTCCTCACCGACGAGCTCGGCGTCGTCCCCGGCGGGCGCGTGATCGTGCGCGGCCTCAACTCACCCGAGACGGTCGCTGCGATCCTGGCGGTGATCCACGTCGGCGCCGTCGCCGTCCCGACGATGCCGTTGCTGCGCGCGGTCGAGCTCGACCGCATCGCGGAGCGGGCCGGCGCCGATCTGCTCCTCACCGATGTCCGCCTCCTCGCCGAGGTCGAGGCGATGGCTCGCACCGAGGTCGTCGCCCGCACGTGGGGCCCCGGCGGCGACCTCGACGACCTCGTCGCCGCCGCCCCGCCGACGGCGACCGCCGACGACACCGCAGCGACCGACGTCGCCATGCTGATGTTCACGTCCGGCACGACCGGGGTGCCGAAGGCGGCCTGCCAGCTCCACCGCGACGTCGCCGCCATCTGCGAGACGGTCGGCGTGTCGACGTACGCGCTCGGCGAGGACGACGTCGTCACCGGCACCCCGCCGCTGGCGTTCGCCTACGGCTTCGGTGCCTTCCTCGCCTTCCCGCTGCACGCCGGAGCGTCGGTGGTGTTGATCGAGCAGCCGTCGCCCGACGCGCTGCTGGCAGCGATCGAGCACCACCGGGCCACGGTCGTCTTCACGGCGCCGACCGCGTATCGGGCGCTGCTCCCGCTCGTCGAGGGGCGCGACCTCACCTCGCTTCGCTACGGCGCGTCGGCCGGCGAGACCCTCCCGGCCGCGACGTGGACGGCGTTCCACGAGGCCACGGGCGTCACGTTGCTCGACGGGATCGGTTCGACCGAGTTGCTCCACGTCTTCTGCTCCAACCACCTCGACGCGGTCCGCCCGGGCGCGACCGGCACGCCGGTGGCCGGCTACGACTGCCGCGTCGTCGACGACGACGGCACCGAGCTGGGCCCCGGCGAGATCGGCCACCTCGAGGTGCGGGGCCCGACCGGCTGCCTCTACCTCGACGACGACCGTCAGCAGGTCTACGTCCGCGACGGCTGGAACCGCACCGGCGACCTCTACGAGCGCGACGCCGACGGGTGGTTCTGGTACCGCAGCCGGGCCGACGACATGATCGTCACGTCCGGGTACAACGTCGCCGGACCCGAGGTCGAGGCCGCCCTGCTCACCCACCCCGCCGTCGCGGAGTGCGCGGTGATCGGCCTGCCCGACCCCGAGCGGGGTCAGGTGGTGGCCGCCTACGTGGTTCCGGCCGATGGGGTCGCAGCCGACGACGCTCTCGTCGCCTCGCTCCAGGAGCACGCCAAGGTCGAGATCGCCCCGTACAAGTACCCGCGGATCGTCCGGTTCATCGACGAGCTGCCGAAGACCGGCACCGGGAAGGTGCAGCGGTTCCGCCTGCGAGATCTCGGGTGATCCACGTCGAGTGGTTCGGCGAGCGGGACGACCGAGCGCCGATCGTCGTGCTCCACGAGGGTCTCGGCTCGGTGTCGGCGTGGGGTGGGTTCCCCGAGCGCCTCGCCGCGACGAGCGGTCGAGCCGTGATGGCCTACGACCGCGCGGGGTACGGGCGGTCCGATCCGCGGCCGGGCCCCTGGCCGGTCTCCTTCATGCACGACGAGGCGGCCGCTCTCGTCGACGTCCTCGCCGAGCAGGGGATCGACCGGCCGATCCTGTTCGGGCACAGCGACGGGGCGTCGATCGCCCTGCTCTACCCGTCGTGCGGGGTGCCACTCGGCGGACCGCCACCGCTCGGGATCATCTCGCTGTCGGCGCACGTCCTGGTCGAACCGATCTGCGTCGAGGCGATCGAGCGGCTGCGGCGCGAGGCGGACGGTGGTCTCGTCCGGGCGCTCTCCCGGCACCACGACGACGCCGCGGCGACGTTCGAGGCGTGGTCGGAGGTGTGGGTGTCGGACCGGTTCCGGCCCTGGGCGATCGACGACGAGCTCGCGGCCGTCGAGTGCCCCGTGGTGGCGGTCCAGGGGGCCGCCGACGGCTTCGGCACCCCGGCCCAGCTCGACCGGCTCGCGGCCGCGGTGAGCGGTCCCGTCGAGGCCGTCCTGGTGCCCGACGTCGACCACTGGCCGCACCGCGAGGCCCCCGATCGGGTGCTCGCGCTGACGAACGACCTGCTCAGGGGTGTCAACCCCCGGGAATAGGGGAGCATCCCCGATGTCCATGGGGGTCCGCGGGCCCGACGATGTCTCCAGAGCGGGAACGGCCCGCTGCGAGAGGGAGGCATCGAGATGGACTGGCTGCGTGGGATGACTCGGCGGGCGGTGCTCGGCACGAAGGTCCAGCACCTGGTCCTCGGTCTCGATCACCTGGGCTACGACGGCACGATCCGCGCCCTCGACATCGTCCTCAACCGGGCCGACGCCGACGACGCCGAGCTCGTCCAGCTCCTCCTGCTCTCGGCCGGCGACCGCGCCACCGAGGCCGGTGAGCCCGGCGCCGAGGCGCTCTACGGCCTCGCTCACTACGTGCAGGCCCGCCGACTCGCCCCCCAGTTCGCCCCGCAGTACGCGTGAGGTCCCCGATGGTCTTCTGAACAGCTCATCCACGGCACACCCCCACCGGGCCCGCACCAGCTCTCCTCCCCCTGGCTGGTGCGGGCCCCTTCGCGTCAGCGGGGCGCCACGACGCCGATCCGGGCCCGGTAGGTGAACACCCACGGGCGAGCCGGGCCGCCGAGCTCGGTCCGGGCGACGCGCTCGAGCTCGTCGGCACCCAGCTGCTCGTCGGTCAGCCCGTGGCGGCGCAGCGTGCGGTAGTCGCCCTGGCTCCGCAGCAGCCCGACGAACCGTTCGGCGTCCCCGGGCTCGAGGGCGTGCGTCACGACCTCGCGGACCCAGTCGAAGCGTCCGCTGGCCCGCAGCTGGTCCAGGTGGCCCGACTTCGGCCAGCTCCGCACGCCGTCGGCGAGCACCCGGTCGCGATGCGGGTCGACGCCGTCGTAGGCCGCCCACTCGGCGCTGCCCCGGACCGGACGGGCGAGCTCGTCGACCGAGGCGCCCTCCGCGACGCGTCGCTCGAGCACCCGGATCGTCGCCCGGCAGTCGCTCCAGGCCCGCTCCGCCGCGACGGAGCCGACGGCGGGCGGCCAGTCGCAGTCGATGGCGGCGAACACGCCGCCGGGGCGCAGGAGGCGGGCGAACTCGGCGAGCGTCGCCGTCGGCTCCATCCAGTGGAAGGCCTGCACGCAGGTGACGAGATCGGCGCACCCGGACTCCAGACCGGTGTCGTGGCCCCAGCCGGCCCGGAACGTCAGCTCGGGCGCAGCGGCAGCGGCCTGCAGACGCATCTCGTCGCCGGGTTCGATGCCCGTCACCCGATCGGCCCAGCCCGCGACCCAGCGGGTGGAGAGGCCGGAGCCCGCGCCGACGTCGACGACGTGATCCGCGCGACCTGCGTAGGAACGCAGCAACCGGCCGAGGTCCTCGGGCGGGGTCGGGCGGACCTCGTCGTACTGCTCGGCGAAGCCGTCGAACCGGGCGGCGTTGGGCTCGAAGCTCACCGGCCGCCCGCCCCCTCCCACCAGCGCAGCACCCGTCGGGCTCGCAGTGTCGACCACCGGCTCGGCCCGCGGCCCTCCATCGCGAACCAGGTGCGGCCCGGGTGGTCGGCGAACTTCGGCCAGCTCCCGTCGCGGCGTCGCGATCGACGGACGACCTCGATGGCGCCGGCGAGGCGTTCGTCGGCCTCGGCGCCAGCCTCCGCGAAGTGCTCGAGGCCGCGGACCACGTCGAAGTGCCAACGGGGCGGGAACGGGAACCGACGGAACACCGGATCCACCTCCTCGCCCGTGCGGTGCGAGCGGTGGAGCCGGTGATCGAGGAAGAAGCGACGCCCCTGGGTGAGCGCCGCGGCGACCGGGGTGGCCCGCCCGGCGCGCTCGTAGGCGAGGAGCCCCTCGAGCACGATCACCGAGGTGTGGAACGAGCCGTGGGTCGAGCCGGCGTGCACCGTCTCGCAGTTCCATCCACCGTCGGCCAGCTGCTGCGCGAGCAGCCACGCCACCGCCGCCTCCACCCGCTCGTCGTCGATGCCGGACTCCGCCGCCAGCCGCACGAGCATGCCGGTGATGCACATCTCGGGCGCCCGGACCGTCTTGGCCAGGTTCAGCCCGCCGTCGAACGATCTCGCCGCGTCCCAGAGCACGTCGGTGCCGCGGCGGACCGCGGGATGGTCGCCGGGCACGCCCAGGTCGACGAGGTGCAACAGCGTGTAGGTCGTCGACGTCCACTTCGGGCTGTACAGCGCCCCCGCCCACCTGCCGTCGGGGTCCTGGAGCGACAGGAGCTCGGCACCCCACCCCTCGGTCGCCACCCGACCCCGCTCGGCGTCGACCTCGGCCGGCGACGCGTCGAGGAGGTGGAGGAGGACCTGCCACCTGATGGCCGGATCGCCGTCGAGCAACCACTCGAGAGTCCCCGACCGGTCCGACCGGACGCTCGTCATGAGCTGAGCCTCGCGCCGGGGGCGCTCGTCGCCCCAGGGACGAAGGTCAGTCGGCGGCGTTCGACCAGTGGAGCTCCATCGCCAGCTCCTCCTCGCCGTCCTCCACCTCGTGCTCGATGGTGATCTCGGCGTCGGCGGGCACCGTGAAGCGCCGGTTCTGGACCTGGATGCGGAAGGACTCGCCGGCCTCGAGCGCATCCGCCAGGCGGCGGAGCGTCTCGACGAACTGGGCGGTGGGCACGTTCTTCTCGACGTCGCGATCGGACATGGGGTGAACCCTATGGGCCGCTCCGACCGGGCCGCGCCCCGGGCCCGCCGTCCCGCCACGCCGCCTCCCTGGCCGCCCGACGGACGATCTCGTCGTCGGCCAACCGGCGCTCGTCGCCGGCTCGGCCGAGCAGCGGCGCGGCGAGGCGGGCGACGCGGTCGACCTCGACGGGGGTCACCGGGCCCAGGGTCCCGAGCACGAGCCGGCGGTCGATGACGTCGCCGAGGGTGCGGGCAGCCTCGGCGCTGACGGCCAGCACGACCTGCGCACCGATGTCGTCGCACCCCGGTCGCGACGAGATCGGCTCGCCCAGGCGGGGATCCTCGGCGACGAGGTCGAGCACGCGCTCGTGCGCGGTGCCGTAGAGGCGGGCGAGGTGCTCGCGCGTCCGCGCCGGGAGGCCCAGCTCGGGCCGTGAGCCGAGGGCGGTCTCGAAGTGACCGGTCGGCTCGGCGGCCCATCCCGGCCCCCCGCTCACCGTCCGGCGTTCGGTCGGTGAGGCGTCGGGACCGAGGACCCGGTCGAGCACGTCGGCGGCGATGCCGCGCCCGGTCGTCCACTTGCCGCCGGCGATCGACCAGAGGCCCCGGACGCCCCGGTCGGCGTGGTCGTAGAGCTCGTGGCGGCGGCTCGCCGA
Organism: Actinomycetota bacterium; assembly: GCA_039818945.1. GTDB lineage: Bacteria > Actinomycetota > Acidimicrobiia > Acidimicrobiales > Poriferisodalaceae > JBCBSZ01. The sequence continues at coordinate 21,307 of JBCBSZ010000039.1, read as the reverse complement.
GTAGGTGTCCTTCCCCTCCTCGACGACCAGGGGACGGATGCCGACCGTGGCGTGCTCGACGTCGTTCTGGTCGAGCGGCGCCTCGTGGGGTCCCAGGCACGAGTTCACCGTCGCCAGGACCTCGGCCACGTCGTCGGCGGCGGCGCGCACGTCGTCGGGGTGGTCGTCGATCGGGGTGTCGGTGGGCCCGATGAAGGACCGTCCCTGCCACGGCGACACGACCACGTGGCGGCCGCTGCGGGCCCGGGCGAGGACGGCGTGGTCGACGCGGCCCGGCCCGCCGAGCGGCCTGGTCAGGACGTGCACGCCCTTGGAGCGCACCACCCCGACCCCGAGCTCGCGGCCGAGCGGTCGGAGGGCCTCGTCCATCCACGGCCCGGCGGCGTTGATCACCTGTGCGGCCCGGATCGTGCGGCGCACCCCGTCGAGGCGGTCGACCGTCTCGATCCCCGTGACGGCGACGTCGTCGCCCGCACCGGGCCGCGTGGCGAACCCCTCGACCGCGGTGTGGTTGAGGGCGACGGCGCCGAGCGCGACGGCGTCGGAGAGCAGCGCCAGCAGGAAGCGCTCGGGATGGACGTTGAGCGTGTCGGTGACGACGAACGCACCTCGCAGGTCGGTGGGGTCGAGCCACGGCACGGCGGCCAGCGTGGCGGCGCGGGTCAGGTACCGGGGATGGCCGATGCGCAGCGACGGCGGCGCCTCTCGGTTCCGGTCGAACGACAGCGCGTCGTAGGTGGCGACACCGGCGCCCAGCAGCAGCCGCCCCGGCTTGGACCAGCTCCAGACCGGGAGCACGAACGGCGTCGGTCGCACGAGGTGCGGTGCGGCGAGCGACATGATCCGTCGCTCCCGGAGGCTCTCGCGCACCACCCGCAGGTCGTACTGCTCGAGGTACCGGATGCCGCCGTGCAGGTACTTGGTGATGCCGGCGCTGGTGCCCGAACCGAAGTCGCCCTGGTCGACGACGACGACCGAGCGGCCGCGGGCGGCGGCCTCCCGTGCCAGGCACACGCCCGTGATGCCGGCGCCGACGACGGCGAGGTCGAAGGTCCGATCGAGCGCCGATCGGTCCGGGGTGAGGTTCACGCCCGGGTCGTGGCCGGGGTGTCGCCCCGCAGATCGAGCTCGTCGAACGAGGTGATGGCGAGGTGGTCGCCGACGCCCTGGTCGTAGTACTGGTCGCCCTCGCGCCGGACCCCGACCGTGTGCCAGCCGGCCTCGCGGGCGGCGTCGAGCTCGGCGACGAGGTCGGAGAGGAACACGGTGCGCTCCGGTGGGAAGCCGATCGCCGCCGAGATGGCGTCGTACGACGACCGCACCCGCTTCGGCCCGGCGTTCTCGGTGTCGTAGTGGCCGCTGAACAGCGGCAGGAGATCGCCCTCGGGGGTGTTGCCGAACCAGGCGTGCTGGGCCCGCAACGAGCCGGACGAGAAGATGAACAGCGTCCGGCCCTCGGCGTGCCACCGCCGGATGGCGGGGATGGCGTCGTCGAAGAAGTGGGACGTCAGGTCGCCGGCCGCGAAGCCCTCGTCCCAGATCCACCCCTGGAACGCCTTGAGCGGCGTGACCTTCTCGTCGCCGTCGAGCCAGCGGTTGAGCTGGTCCACGACCCGGTCCAGGTCGGCGTCGGGCTCGCCGGCGAGCTCCCGCACGGCGTCGACCTGCCGGGCGACATCGGGGTCGTCGAGGTGGTCGCCGATCCAGGCGCGGAACCGCTCGCGGCTGTAGGGGTAGAGCGTGCGATGGACGAACCACGTGGAGCTGGTCGTCCCCTCGATGTCGAGGACGACGGCGTCGAGCGGCATCGAGGCTCAGGCGGGAGCGGCGCCGACGACGAGCTCGTCGTAGGTCGGGAAGCGGGTGGCGATGTCGTCGCCGGTGAAGTTGCCGACCCAGCCGTCCTCGATCTGGAAGAACCGGATCGCGGCGAACGAGGGGTTCGTGCCCATGTCGAACCAGTGCCGCGTGTCGGCGGGGACCGAGATGAGATCGCCGGCCTCGCACAGCGCGATGCAGATCTCGCCGCCGATGCGGAGGTAGAACGCGCCCGACCCCTCGACGAAGAAGCGGACCTCGTCGTCGTCGTGGGTGTGCTCGGCGAGGAACTTGTTGCGCGCCTCGGCCGCCTTGGTGGGCCAGTCGGCGTCGTCGGGGTCCGGGTGGAGCCGCACCACGTCGACGGTGCCGTAGCCCTCGGCGCGGAGGCGGTCGACGTCGGCGGCGTAGGCGGCGAGCACCTCGTCCTGGCCGGCGTGGTCGTCGAGCGCCGCCGTCGCCTCCCAGCGCTCGAAGCGGACGCCGCGACCGGCGAGCTCGGCCGCGATCTCGTCACCGTCGCTCGTGCTCAGCACGGTCGTGCCCGGGTCGGTCTCCGCCAACACGATGAGCTTGCTCATGGGTCCGATCCCTCCGTCGTTTCACGCAGCCCGGCGATCGAGTCGAACACCTGGCGCAACGATCCCGACAGTATCTCCGAGCGCACCTCGCGCACCCGTGCGTAGGCGGCGGTCGCCTCGGCCGACGGCGACGTCGCGTCACCGCCGGCGACCCAGCCGCTGACGGTGGCGCCGAGGTCGTCGATCGCCTCGACGGCGCGGGCGGCGAGCGCGGCGTTCGCCAGCACGGCGCCGTCCTGGCGTGACGGCACCCGCCACGGGACCCCGACCACGTCGGCCTTGATCTGGTTCCAGATCGGCGCCCGAGCGCCCCCGCCGACGGCGAGCACCTCGGCGACCGGTGCCCCGTTGGCGGCGAACACGTCGAGGAAGTCGGCGTACTCGAAGGCGATCGACTCGAGCATCGAGCGCCACAGCACGCCGACGTCGGTGCCCGCGGTCATGCCGAGCCAGGTCCCCGCAGCGTGCGGGTTGTCGGGGTTGCCGCCCGAGAGGTACGGCGTGAACAGCACGCCGTCGCTGCCCGGATCGATCTCGGCCGCCAGGCGGTCGTACTCGGCGTACAGGTCGTCGTCGCCGGGCCGTCGGAGGATCTCGTCGCGGAACCAGCGCAGCGACAGCCCGCCGGCCTTCACGTAGCCCCAGTAGAGCGCCTGACCGGGGAGGGTGCCGAGCGAGTAGAGCATCCCCGGGACGGCGGTGATCGCGGGCGACGGTTCGGTCACGCCGACGGTGAGGATCGACGCGGTCCCGGCCACGTCGGTGGCGAGCCCCGGCCCGGTGAGCCCGGCCCCGAGGTTCGACTGCATGACGTCGCCGGCGCCGGCGCAGATCGGCGTGCCCGGCGCGAGGCCGGTGCGCTCCGCCATCTCGGCGGTGAGGTGGCCGACGACGTCCCACGGCCGGTGGACCTGCGGGGCGAGCTCGACCGGGATGCCGAGATCGTCGAGCTGGCGCTCCGACACGGTGCCGGTCGCCGCGTCCCAGCCGATGATCCAGCCGGAGAGGTGGGAGGGGTCGGTGTACGCCAGGTCCGCCCGCAGGCCCGCCAGCCGCCCACCGATGTACGGCGCGAGCGAGAGGATCTTGCGGATGCGGGCGTGCGTCTCGGGTTCGTGGCGGCGGACCCACTCGAGCACCGCCGCCATCACGTACGTGTCGAGCGAGGAGTTGGCCGACTCGGTGACCCAGCGGGGCTCGACCTCCTCGGCCAGCCAGGCGACCTCGTCCGTGCAGCGCACGTCGAGGAACGGGATCAGCGGTCGGACGGGACGCCAGTCCTCGTCGACGAAGACCGGGCCGCAGAGGATCCCCGACATGCCGATGGCCTCGACCGGCTCGCCGTCGCCCGCCCCGGCGCGGGCCTGGCCGATCGCGTCGAGGACGGCGGCGAAGATCTGGTCGGGGTCCATCTCGACCCAGCCCGGGCGCAGGTGATCGAACTCGTGCTCCGCGTACCCGTCGCCGAGGCAGGTCCCGTCGGCGCGGTAGATGCCGGCCTTCGATCCCTGTGTGCCGACGTCGATGCCCAGGAACGCCACGGATCCTCCCCCTGTTCGACTCCTCCGACGAGGAGGTAGCAAGCTAATCCACCGTGAAGCAGCCAGCGGGGGGTGAGCGCCGTGCGGTCCTGGCCGCCCGGGGCCTCACGAAGCGCTACGGGGGAGTGACGGTCCTCGACCACGTCGATCTCGACGTCGAGGCCGGTGAGGTGCGCGCCCTGCTGGGCGAGAACGGGGCGGGCAAGTCCACGCTGATCAAGATCCTCTCCGGCGTCGTCGCGGCCGACGACGGTGAGGTGCACCTCGACGGCGAGCTCGTCTCGATCACCGACCCGCGGTCGGCCATGGATCTCGGCATCGCGACCCTGCACCAGGAGCTGTCGATCGTGCCCGGGCTGTCGGTGGCGGAGAACGCCACGCTCGGCCAGCCGCTCCCCCGACGCTTCGGCAAGGTGCGCTGGAAGGTGCTCGCCGAGCGGGCGGAGGCCCTCTTCGCCGAGCTCGGGCAGGACATCGACGTGCGGCGCACCGCCGAGCACCTCTCGCCGGTCGAGCGGACGATGACCGCGCTGGCCCGAGCCCTGGCCCAGGACAGCCGGCTGCTCATCCTCGACGAGCCCACCGCGGCGTTGACCGACGCCGAGACCACGCGGCTGTTCGGCGCGATGCGTCGGCTGGCCGATGCGGGTGCCGCCATCCTCTACGTCTCGCACCGCCTCGACGAGGTCATGGAGGTGTGCGACACGTACACGGTGCTGCGCAACGGCCTGCAGGTGGCCGAGGGGGACCTCGCCGACATCTCCGTCGAGGAGGTCATCACCGCGATGGCGGGCCGGCGCATCGAGGCGATCTTCCCCGAGCGACAGGTCGACCACGGCGACGTCGTGCTCGAGGTGCGGGGGCTCTCCGGCCGGCGGGCCCGGGGGGTCGACTTCGACGTCAGGGCGGGTGAGGTGTTCGGCATCGCCGGGCTCGCCGGGTCGGGCCGCAGCGAGGTCGTGCGGATGCTGGCCGGCGCGCAGGCCCGGCGGGGCGGCGAGGTGATCCTCGACGGCGAGCACTTCGAGCCCGGCACCGTGGGCGCCGGCCACCGGTCCGGCGTCGCGCTCGTGCCGCAGGAGCGCCGGACCGAGGGTGTCGTGCCGGACAGCATCGAGCGCAACGCGAACATCACGACCGTCGACCGTCACGCCCACGGCGGCGTCGTGGTCTCGGGCGGCCGCGCCCGGCGCCACGCCGACCGGTTGATGGGCCTCCTCGACGTGCGCCACCGGGCGCTGGGCCAGGAGATCCTCACCCTCTCCGGCGGCAACCAGCAGAAGGTGGTGCTCGCGAAGTTCCTCGCCATCGGTCCCCGGTTGTTGCTGCTCGACGAGCCCACCCGAGGGGTCGACGTCGCGACCAAGAGCGAGATCTACCACCTGATCGCCGAGCGGGCGGCCGAGGGGCTCGCGGTCGTCGTGGTCAGCTCGGAGCTGCCCGAGCTGCTCGGCATCGCCGACCGGATCCTCGTGATGCGCGAGGGTCATCCGGTCGGGACGTTCCTGACCGCCGACACCGACGAAGCCGAGCTGCTCCACGCCTGCTACGGAAGGGCCTCATGACCGAGATCGCCGCCCCGGGACCGGCCGGGACCGTGCAGCCCGACGAGCCCGCGCCGTCGTCGCGCCAGCCCGCGGCGATCTGGCACGCGCTCCGCCCGTTCGTCGGCCCGCTGGTCCTCGTCGCGATGGTCGCCTACTTCACGGCGTTGTACGGCGACCGCTACTTCTCGAAGACCAACCTGGTGAACAACGTGCTCGGCCAGGTCGCCTTCCTGGCGATCGTGGCGGCGGGCCAGACGGTCGTCATGGTGGTGGGAGAGTTCGACCTCTCGGTCGGCGGGCTCGCCGCGCTGTCGTCGGTGTCGACGGGGGTGCTGGTCGCGACCTCGACCATCGACGGCTCGCCCACCGATCCGAGTCCCGTGCTGCTCGCCGTGGGGCTGGGCCTGCTCATCGGGCTGCTCGGCGGGTTGTTCAACGGCTTCCTCGTCTCCCGCCTCGGCGTGCTGGCCTTCATCGCCACCCTCGCCAGCTCGGTCGTGTTCTCGCGGTTCGCCGCCTACCGGGTCGACGGCAAGCCCGTCTACAACCTGGTCGAGAACAACTTCGTCGAGATCGCCCGGGGCGAGGTGCTGGGCATCCCCAACCGCGTGCTGATCGCGTTGGCCGTCGGCCTCGTCATCTGGTTCCTGCTCGACCAGACGCCGCTCGGTCGCCGCATGTACGCGGTCGGGGGCAACGCCGACGCCGCCCGCTACTCGGGCATCAACGTCAAGAACGTGCGGCTGTACGCGTTCGCGATCTGCGGGGTCACGGCGGCCGCCGCCGGCATCCTGCAGTCGGCCAACAACGCCACCTCCAACCTCACCGCACCCGAGCCGTGGATGCTGCAGTCGATCGCGGCGGTGTTCCTCGGCATGGCCATGTTCCGCAACGGTCGGCCCAACCTGCCGGGCACGCTGCTCGGCGTCGTCATGCTGCGGGTGCTCGACAACGGGCTGAACTACACGAGCATCGACGACGACCTCCAGGGCGTGATCCTCGGCTTCGCCATCCTGCTGGCCGTCCTGCCGCTGTCGATCGCCCGGCTGAGAGAGGCGCGTTGACCGTCGTCCTCGCAGTCGACGTCGGGACGACTGCGGTCAAGGCCGCCCGCCTCGTCGACGGCGTCGTCGTCCAGGTCGAGGAGGTGCCGCTCGAGCTGTCCACGCCACGGCCCGGGTGGGCCGAGCAGGACCCCGACGACTGGTGGGACGGTGCGGTCGCAGCGATCACCCGGCTCGACGTCGGCGACGCCGACGCCATCAGCGTCACGGGCCAGATGCAGGACCTGATCCCCCTCGACGCAGCGGGGCGACCGGTCCGACCGGCGATCCTCTACAGCGACGGCCGCGCCACGGTCGAGCACGACGAGCTGGTCGCCGGGTGGGGAGCGGACTGGTTCGACGCCATCGGCGGGCCGGTCGACGCGACCAACGTGGCTGCGAAGTGGAGGTGGCTGCAGCGCAACGAACCCGACGCTGTCCGCGAGGCCGCCCTGGTGCTGCTCGGTGGGCACTCGGTCGTGGTGCAGCGGCTGTGCGGAGCGGTGAGGTGCGACCCGACGACGGCGGCGACCACCGGGCTGCTCGATCTCGACGCGGGCACCTGGTGGCAGCCGGCCGTCGACGAGCTGGCCCTGCCGGCACCCGAGCTCGGACCACCCGCGTCGCCCGCCGGCTGGCTCGCCTCGTCGGTCGCCAGCGCGCTGGAGCTGCCGGCGAGCATCCCGGTGTTCCACGCCAACGGAGACGCGGTCGCCACGACCCTGGCGCTCGTCGGCGGAGGCGGCGGGCGCCCCTACGCGTCCCTCGGGACGTCGGGCTGGGTCGCCGACGTGGTGGCCGAGCCGGTCGAGGGGGCCATCGTGCTCCCGGTCGGCGACGGGCGGCTCGTCTCGATCGCCCCGATCCTCACGGCGGGGGGCGCGATCGACTGGGCGCGCGACGCGCTCTTCGGCGGGCTCAACCCCGGGCAGTTCGATCGGCTGGCGGCCGGTGCGTGCGGTGCCCAGCACGGCGTGCTCTTCCTGCCCCACCTGGACGGGGTGCGCTTCCCGGTCGCCTCCGCCGAGGCCACCGGGGTGCTCGTCGGCGCTCGCCGTTCGACGGGTCGCGGCGTGATCGCCGCCGCCGTCGTCGAGGGTGTGGCGCACGCGCTGCGGCCGCTCGTCGAGCTGGTCGCGCCCGATGCCGACGAGCTGGCCGCCTGCGGAGGCGGAGCGAGGTCCGACGCCGCCCTGGGCGCGCTCGCAGACGTGCTCGGTCGGCCGGTCGTGCGGGTCGACGACGCGCACGCCGGACTGCTGGGGGCGGCGATGGCCGCCCACGAGGGGATCGGCGCCGAGCCGCCCGGCCCGGTCTCCGCCTCGGAGCGGTTCGTCCCCGACCCGGCCCGCCACCGGATCCACGAGGAAGCCAGGCTGCACTTCGACGAGCTGGTCCCTACGATGCAGCCGACGTTCGAGCGACTCGCCGCCCTGAGGCACGTCGCTCGATGAGCCAGGGAGAGGGAGACATCATGAGGTTGACGAGGTCCTGGAGGCTGCTGCTCGCGCTGCTGGCAGTCTTCGCGCTGGTCGCTGCGGCGTGCGGCGACAGCGACGACGACAGCGAGGGCGGGGACGAGACCACCGAGACGACCGAGGGCTCCACCGACGACACCGCCGACGGCGGGGACGACAGCGGTGACGACAGCGATGGCGGGGACGAGGCCGCCGGTGGCGAGGGCGGGCAGACCCTCGCCATCGTGTCGCCGTACTACTCGGCCCAGCCGGCGACCAAGGAGGTCGTCGATGCGTTCACGGCCGACGCCGAGGCCGCGGGCTACGAGGTCACGCTCGTCGACACCGACAACGACCTCGCCGCCGTGAACAGCGAGATGGAGAACGCCATCGCCCAGGGTGCCGACGCCGTGGTCCTCGGCATGGGTGACCCGCTGGAGTTCGGCGCCGGTCTGGCGGCCGCGCAGGACGCCGGCACGCCGGTGTTCGGCCTCGACGCCGGTGCGGTCGAGGGCGTGACCGCGAACATCACCTCGGACAACACGTTCCTCGGCGAGTCGAGCGCGCAGGCCATGATCGACGCGGTCGGCGAGGGCGGCCGCGTGATCGTCATCCACTTCGACCCGTTCGAGCCGGTCCGCCTGCGCGGCGCCGCGGCACGGGACCTCTTCGCGGCCAACGGCATCGAGGTCATCGAGGACGTCCAGGGCGACCCGGCCGACTCCACCGGCTTCGCGAAGACGACCATCCTCGACCTCCTGGCCAAGTACCCCGAGGGTGAGGTCGACGGGGTCTGGGCGGCGTGGGACGCCTCGGCGCTGGGTGCCTTCCAGGCCACCCAGGAGGCGGGCCGGACCGAGGTCGTGGTCACCGGTGTGGACGGCCAGGACTTCGCCCAGGCCGAGGTGGCCAAGGGTGAGAACTGGATCGTCACGGTCCGCCAGGACTGGCAGGGCATCGCCGCCACGGCCGTGACGACGATCTCGGACTACTTCGGCGGGACCGACCCGTCGGAGCAGACCATCACGGTCCCGGGCCAGATCATCACCGCGGACAACGCCGCCGGCTGATCCCGGACGCAGCGCGGTGGCGGGTGGGCTCCGGCCCGCCCGCCACCGCGCCGGGCCGCTCGGGCCCTAGCCGCTCCAGCCGCCAGCCGAGCCGGGGTCGCCGGTGAGCGCCAGGCCGTCGGCGCCGGCCGTCGCCGGGTCGCCCGACCACAGGCCGGCCGCGGCCGCGGTGTCGGCCCGGCCGCCGCCGCCGGCCCAGTGGACGTAGGTGACCATGTCGGCGGCGCTGCTGAAGTTCTGCGACGAGTACACGGCCAGCTCGCCCCCGTCGGGCGTCATCCCGGCGAGGCCGACGTCCATGGACTCGCCCGGCTCCAGGACACCGGACAGCTCGACGTAGGTCGGCCGGTTGCACAGCCAGTGACCGGTCAGGTCGATGGGCTCGTCGCCGGTGTTGGTGAGCGTGCCGCTGCTGTTCTCGAACCGGATCTCGGTCACCTGGAGCACGCCGCGGGCCGCGGGTCCGTCGCCACCGGCCTCGTCGCCTCCACCGTCGGCCTCGTCGCCGCCGTCGTCGCCACCGGCAGCCTCGTCACCGCCGTCGGCCTCGGCCGCGGGCTCGGAGTCCGAGTCGTCGGAGTCGCCGCAGGCCGCAGCGGTCATCGCCACGAGGGCCAAGAGCGCGAGCAGCCATCGTCGTCGGGTCATGTCGAGTCCTCCCAGGGGTGGTCAGGGTTCTCTCGCGGGGCTCTACGGATCGGAGGGGTCCTCCGGTTCGCGATCCTCCGAGATCTCCGGGATCGGGCTGACGGCGGCGGGAACCTCGTCGCGCAGGATCGCCCAGGTCCCGGCGCTCATCGTCCGGTAGTCGTAGATCGATCCGCCGATCGAGCCGGTCACCCCGAGGCTCTCGACGAAGTCCCGGATCTGCCCCTCGGTGACCTCGTCGCCGATCCCGCCGATCGAGTGCACGATCGCGTCGGGGTCGGCCAGGTTGGCCCGCATCCGGCGCACCACGTCGACGTTGTAGTCGAGCCCGTCGCGGAACCCGGAGGCCTCGGTCCGGCCGGTCCAGTAGCTCATGGGCATCCACACCTCGTAGTGGGGGGCGATGCCCGCCCAGGGGAAGCCCGGCCAGAAGTCGGGGTTGACCACCTCCATGAGCGTGGGCGGCAGCACGATGGCGCTCCAGGCGTCGCCGGGCACCCCGATCTCGGCCAGCCGGCTGCTCAGCTCGACGAGGCGGGCCGACCGGGTGGCGTCGTCGGGGACGTCGCGCCGGAACTCGATGTCGACACCCACGCCGGCGAAGCGGTGGCCCCGGGCCGTCTCGAACCGGCGGAGCAGGTCCAGTCGTTCGAGGTCGGCGTCGACGTCGGCGAAGGTCGGCAGGTACCAGGCGACGATGTCGAGCTCGAGCTCGGCGGCGACGTCGAGCCACTCGGCGACCAGGTCGGGAGCGGCGAGGCCGCCGGGCGTCCGCTCGTCGAGCCGGGCGGCCTGGAGGTACACGGTCTCGACGCCGGCGGCCGCCATGACCGCGAGGTCGGCGACCGTGACGACCGGTGAGCGCCCGGCGTCCTGGTAGGCGGGGTCGAAGTCGAAGACGTCGACCCAGGCGCCGAGCCCGGCGTAGGGGAGCACCGACATCGGCACCGAGGGTTCGACGAGGTCCCACCCGCCGAGTGGCGCGATGGTCGTGGTCGACGCCGGAGACACCGTCGTGGACGGCGCGGCCTCGTCGTCGCCGCCGGCGCCGTCGCGGCCGGCGATCGCGACGGCGCCGATCACGGCGATGACGGCGAGCGGGACCATCGCCCACAGCAGGCTGGGCCGCCTCGTGTCCGGCTCGACGTCGTCGTCCACGGCGCAGAGTCTCGGTCACGGGGGCCGGCAGCGGGTGGCACCCCGCCGGGTCGGGGCGTCTCGACGTCGTCGTGCTCGCCCCCTGATCGGTGCCCGAGCGGGCGTCGTCGAGCTGGCAGGCTGAGCACATCGACGACCACCCCGGCGACGCGCCCTTCCTCGACCACTACCTGCCGTACCTGCTGCACCGCGCCGACGTCCTGCTCTCGCAGCGCTTCCACGACGATCTGCTGGCGGGCGGCGTGCAGATGTCGGAGTGGCGGGTGCTGGCCGTGCTCGACGCCCGGGGCGAGCGGACCATCTCGTCGCTGACCGACGACACGATGCTGCCCCAACCGACGGTCACCCATGCCGTCGCCCGGCTGGAGGAGCGCGGCGACGTGGAGCGCCGCCGCGGCCGCGACGACCGCCGGCAGCGGATCGTCGGGCTCACCGAGGGCGGCGCGGCCAAGGTGTCGGCGCTGATCGCGCAGGCCCGAGCCCGCGAGCGCACCGCCCTCGGCGAGGCTGGCCGCACCGGCGACGAGCTGCGCCGCCTTCTGCGCGACCTGAACCGCCGCCTGTCCTCAGGCGAACTGGAAGACGGCCTCGATCTCGACGGCGATGTCGAAGGGCAGCTCGGCCATCCCGACCGCTGAGCGGGCGTGGCCGCCCGCCGGGCCGAACGCCTGGTGGAACAGCTCGGAGCAGCCGTCGATGACCTGCGGCGTCCGGTTGAAGCCCGGCGCGCAGTTGACCATCCCGAACAACTTCACCGGTCGGACCACCCGATCGAGGGTGCCGAGCTCGGCCCGGACCGTCGCGAGGAGCTGCAGGCCGGTGAGCCGGGCCGCCTCGCGGGCCTCCTCGACCGTCACCGCGTCGCCGACCTTGCCGGTCACGATGCGGTCGCCGTCGACCGGGCCCTGCCCGCTCACGTGCAGCAGCTCGCCCACGAGCACGGCGCCCACGTAGAGCCCGGCGGGCGTCATCGGGGCCGGCAGCACGATCCCCGCCTCCCGCAGTCGGTCCTCGTGGCTCATCGTCCCTCCTTCGCCTTCGGGCGGGCGGCCGCCCGCTCCGTGTGGCTCATCGTCCCTCCCTCACCCTCGGGGTGAACTCGACGTGGAGCTCCTGGAGTGCCCGCAGGCAGAAGTTCGGCTGGTGGCGGAAGTTGTTCCCGTCGGCGAAGCGGAGCTCGGCGATGCGGTCGACCAGCGCCCGGAACCCGATCAGCAGCTCCCGCCGCGCCAACGGCGCCCCGAGGCAGTAGTGCACGCCCGCCCCGTAGGCGAGGTGGCTGCGGGGCGCTCGTCGGTCGAGGTCGATCTCGTCGGCCCGCTCGAATTGCCGCTCGTCGCGGTTGGCGGCCGCGTAGCGGACGTTGATCATCGAGCCGGCCGGGATGGTGACGCCGTGGAGCTCGACCTCGCGGGTGGTGATCCGGAAGAGCCCCTGGACGGGCCCCTCCAGCCGCACGACCTCCTCCACGAACACCGGCAGCGTGGTGTCGGGGTCGGCGCAGATCCGCTCCCAGACGTCCGGGTTCTCGATCAGGAGCTTCGCCCCGGCGGACAGCGCGTTCGTCGACGTCTCGGACCCCCCGACGAAGGTGTCGGCCATCATCTCGGCGTGCAGCTCCTCGTCGGTGAGCGTGCGACCCCACTCCGGGATGACCGTGTTGACGAGATCGGAGAACAGCGTGTCCTCCGGCTGCTCCCTGAGCCGTTCGAACAGCGGCTGGAAGTAGTGCTGGGCCTCGATCTCCATGCGGACCGACCACTCCGCCTCCTCGTCGGTCTGCATCATCCCGAGGCGCTGCACCCAGGCGTCGGTCCAGGCCTTGATCCGCCAGATGTCGGCCGGGTCGGTGCCCATCTGCTGGCCGATCATCAGCAGCGGGAGGGGGACGGCGAACTGGCGGACCCAGTCGCAGCGGCCGTCGTCGATGAAGTCGTCGATCAGCTCGTGGGCGATCCGCTCGACGATCGGGTCGAGCTGCTTGATCCGCGACGGCCGGAAGGCGTGATCGAACAGCGCCCGCATCTGCTTGTGGTTCGGGTCGTCGCGACCGGCGAGCGTCGGCGCCGGTACCCAGCCGTCGTGCTCGTAGAGCGAACGGAGGTGAGCCTCCCGACCGCTGCGGCGGACGCTCTTGCGCTCGCTGCTGTAGGTCTCGGTGTCCATCAGCAGGGCCTTCAGGTCCTCGTAGCGCGTGATGACGTACATGCCGGTGTTCGGATCCCGCCACACCGGCGCCTCGTCGCGCAGCTGCGCGTACGCGTCGTACGGGCACTCCGAGGTCTCCGGGTCGAAGAAGTTCACCTCGGGCGTGGTCATCGTGATCGTCCCCCTCGCTGCCACTGCGCCACCGATCCGCCCTGAGGTCTATCGCGCCGACCGAGGGCGTCGCCCCCGAGCGCTAACGTCCCGCGCGTGGCGGACGTCCCGGAGACGTTGGACGATCTCGACGTGCGGTGGCTCTCCGAGGCGTTGGGCTTCGAGGTCGACTACGTCAGATCCGAACCCCTCGCGGCGGGCGTGGGGGTGCTCTCGGCCGTCGCGCGGTTGCACCTCGAGGGTGACGAGGCGCCCGACACGGTGATCGTGAAGCTCGCATCGACCGACGTCGAGCAGCGCCGGTACGCCTCGACCTTCGGGCTCTACGAGCGGGAGGTCCGCTTCTACCGGGAGCTGCGGGGCGAGACCGATGTCCGGGTACCCGAGCCGCTCCACGCCGAGCTCGACGCCGGTGGCACCCGCTTCGTGCTGGTCCTCGAGGACATCTTCGGCGGCCGCTCCGTCGATCAGCTCGCGGGCTGCTCGCTCGCCGACGCCGAGGCGGTGGTCGACGCCATCTCGCGGCTGCACGGGCGATGGTGGGGTCGCGACCGCCTCGACGGGCTCGGGTGGCTGCCCGGCCCGGTCGACGCCGAGTCGACCACCTACCTCGAGACGGCGCCCGACCTGGTTGGACCGCTGCGGGAGCGCCACGATCTCGACGACACGGCGCAGCCGTGGCTCGATGCGCTCGTCGGCGGCAAGTACGCCGGTCTGCTGTCGCGCTGGGCGAGCTCCGGGACGCTGACGCTCTGCCATCACGACCTGCGCTTCGAGAACCTCCTCTTCGACGTCGGTCCCTCGGCCGTGTGCCTCCTCGACTGGCAGCGGGTGCAGCGCAACGCGGGTGTGATCGACCTGGCGTCGTTCCTCGGCCAGCACCTGCCGACCGACTTCCGCCGGCTCCACCAGGAGGCGCTCGTGCGCCGGTACCACGACGCCGTCGTCGACCGGGGCGCCACCGACTACCCGTTCGAGCGGTGCTGGGACGACGTCCGGGCCGCGATGTTGCGCCATGTGGCGAGGGCGCCCGGCCTGGCCGTGGTCGACGGCCGCAACGATCGCGGTCGGGCCCTGCTCGACTCGATGATCCAGCGGGGCTGGCAGGCCGCGTGCGACCTCGACGCCGGCGTCTTCCTCCCCGAGCTCGGCTGAGAAGGTCGAGGCGTCCGGCCCGGGGTGGCACCATCTCGCCATGACGAGTTGCGCGTTCATCGGTCTCGGCGTCATGGGTGCGCCGATGGCGGGCCACCTGGCCGCCGCCGGACACGAGGTGACGGTCTTCAACCGCACGCCCGACAAGGCCGCCGGTTGGGTCGATCGCCACGGCGGGCGGTCGGCACCGACCCCGGCTGCTGCCGCCGAGGGTGCCGAGCTGGTCTTCACCTGCGTCGGCAACGACGACGACGTCAGGGCGGTCGTGCTCGGCGCCGACGGCGCGTTGGCCACTATGGCCGAGGGGGCGATCCTCGTCGACCACACCACGGCGTCGGCGACGCTCGCCCGGGAACTGCACGCCGCCGGCGCCGAGCGGGGCGTGGGCGTGCTCGACGCCCCGATCTCCGGCGGCCAGGCGGGGGCGGAGAACGGCGTCCTCACCGTGATGTGCGGCGGCGATCCGGACGTGTTCGACCGCGCCGCACCGGTCATCGACGCCTTCTCACGGGCGTGCACGCTCATCGGTCCCGCCGGAAGCGGGCAGCTCTGCAAGATGGTCAACCAGATCACGATCGCCGGCCTCCTGCAGGGCCTGTCCGAGGGACTCGCGTTCGGTCAGCGGGCCGGGATCGACCTCGCGATCGTGCTCGACGTGATCTCGAAGGGCGCGGCCGGGTCGTGGCAGATGGAGAACCGGGGCACGACGATGGTCGCCGACGAGTTCGACTTCGGCTTCGCCGTCGAGTGGATGCGCAAGGATCTCGGCATCTGCTTCGACGAGGCCGATCGCAACGGCGCCGAGCTCCCCGTCGCCCGGCTGGTCGACGGCTACTACGCCGAGCTCATGGATCGGGGCGGCGCCCGGTGGGACACCTCCAGCCTGATCCGCCGCCTCCGCGACGCCTGACCGACCGGTTCAGCCCGCAGCGCTGAGCTCGTCGGCGGCCCGGTCGAGGACGCCCTGGGTGAGGTGGCGGCGGTGGCGCTCCTCCGACGGGGCGAGCCCCCACGCCGCCATCGTCGCCAGCGCCGACGCGGACGCGTAGGCCTCCCACAGCGGCAGGTCGGTCGTCACCGGGGCGGTGTCGTCCTCCGTCGCGAGCTCGAGGTATCGCGCCGTGAAGCGCTCCATGGCGTCGGCGCCGTACCCGCACAGCAGCTCGACGCGCGCGGTCGCGAGGTCCGCCATCGGATCACCGATCGCCGCGTCCTCCCAGTCGATGACGGCGACGAGGCGGCCGTCGCGCCACATGACGTTGCCGGGCCAGTAGTCGCCGTGCAGCACCGAGCGCCCCGGGTTCCCGGTCGGGGGGCGGCCGGCGAGCACCGCCCGGATCGACTCGCCGGCCGCGGTGGGCGGCACGAAGGGCACGATCGCGTCCGTCGGGTCCTCGACCTCGGTGAGCCCCGGCACGCGGACCGAACCGGCGTCGACGCGGTGGAGGCCGACGAGAAACCGCGCCATCTGGTCGAGGGCGTCGGGCAGGTCGTCGGCGCTCACCTCGGTCGAGCCGTCGATCCACTCGACGACGAGGTAGGGGTCGGTCGTCGCGCCGCTGGCGTCGAGGTGGTGTGGCGCGGGGACCGCATGACCGAGTCGGTGCAGCGCGGCGAGGAGGCCGTGCTCCTTGATCGCCGCCTCGCTCGCCTCACCCTTGAACTCCCGACCGCCGTGCTGACGGAACACCACCCGCCGGGTCGACCCGGAGGGCGACTCGACGTCGAGGGCGAGCACGGTCGCCGACACCCCACCGGTGAGCTCGCGCACCTCCACGAGCCGTCCACCGGGCTCGATCGCGGCGACCGCCCGCTCCAGCTCGGCCCCGGTGACCACCACCGTCAGCTCGGGGGATGGACGCCGAGCTCGTCGCCGATCGGCAGCATCGACGGGTGGGGCCCGACCCCGATGCCGTCGAGGAGCCGGTTCATCATCGAGAAGTTCCCGGCGACGGTGGCGGCGCGCGCCGCCGCCTCGGTGCCCGCGGCGGCGACGAGGGCATCGCGGGCCGCGTCGATCTCGTGGACGTCGTGGAGCACCGTGGCGTCGGTGAAGGCCACGAGCTCGGGACCCGCCGCCACGAGCGGGTCGACGGTCGGGTCGACGACGCCGCGGAGGTCGAACCTCGCACCGGTGGCCTGGCTGCTCGCACGGAGCATGCCTGCGTGGGCGAAGAGTCAGAAGAAGCAGTCGTTGAGCAGCGACGTCCGGGCCGCCACCAGCTCCATCTGCGCCCGACCCAACCCTCGCTCGATGTGCAGGTCGCGCATCTGCTCGAGGGAGAGGTACATGGCGCCGTGCAGGTCGTGGAGCGCCTCGTCCTCGTCGTCGACGGCCGACAGCGCGTTCGGCGGACCGGCCCGCCCGACCGTGGGGACGAGCCCACCGTCGATGCCGGCCCCGTCGACCCTCCGCCCGCTCGGCTCCCCCGGGGCCGGGACCGGGAGCGGCCGCTCCGGCCTCCCGAGCCCGAACAGCGCCGTGTCGACGGCCCGGACGCGCGACACGACGCCGAGCAGCTCGACGTAGGCGAGCCGGTCGAGGCCCCGCTCCTCGAGATCGTCGAGCCAGGGCCCCGTCACGTGGTGCGCTGCGACCGACAGCCGCTCGGCCGCCTCGACCGGAGCGTCGTCGAGACCGCCCGGCCGAGGATCGCCGTCGCGCGCGGCCCGGGCGGCCGCGGCGATCGCCACCCGCTCGGCCCCGGACCACCACGTCCCGGCGGCCGAGAGCCGCTCCCACTCGCGGTCGAGGAAGCGCTCGAGATCCTGCGGTGCTGCGAGCGAGGCGGTCATGCGACGACAGTAGTGTCGCCTCCGTGCCCCACATCGACCCGCTGCCCCGGGAACGGCTCGACATGAGCGACGAGGCGATCGCCGGCCTCGAGGCGCTCCTCGGCTTCGTTCCCCGCTCGACGCTCACGATGGCCCGGGTGCCCGGGCTGGCTCCCGCGTTCCAGGAGCTCGGCCGCGTGATCATGACCAGCCCGCTGATCGACCGCACGCTCATGCTGATGGTCGCCCAGGTGGCGTCGACCGCCGCCGGGTGCCGCTACTGCCAGGCCCACACCGGGCACGCCGCCGAGCGGGCCGGGGTCGACGAGGCCAAGGTCGAGGCGCTCTGGTCGTTCGAGACCGACGACCGGTTCTCCGAGGGGGAGCGGGCCGCGCTGCGCCTGGCCCGCGACGCCGCCCAGGTGCCCAACGCGACCGGCGCCGAGCACTTCACCGCGCTGGCGGAGCACTTCGGCGACGACCAGATCACGATCCTGGTCGCCGTCATCTCGCTCTACGGGTTCCTCAACCGGTGGAACGACACCATGGCCACCGAGCTGGAGGACTCCCCGCGCGGCTTCGGTGAGCGCAGCCTCTCGCCGCAGGGGTGGACGGTCGACAAGCACGCCCCATGACGCCTCGTCCCAACCTGCTGTTCGTGATGAGCGACGACCACGCCGCCCACGCGATCTCGGCTTACGGCAGCCGCATCAACCGCACGCCCCACCTCGACCGCCTGGCCGAGGGCGGGATGCGCTTCGACGCCGCCTTCTGCACCAACTCGATCTGCACGCCCAGCCGGGCCGCCATCCTCACCGGCACCTACAACCACGTGAACGGGGCCACGACCCTCGACACCCACCTCGACAACCGGCTGTGGACGTTCCCGAAGGCGCTGCAGGCCGCCGGCTACCAGACGGCGATGATCGGCAAGTGGCACCTCGGCCACGGCCCCGGTCACGACCCCACCGGCTTCGACGAGTGGCGGATCCTGCCCGGCCAGGGGCACTACCACAACCCCGTCATGCTCGAGGCGGGCGGTCGGATCGTCGAGCGGGCCGGCTACGTGACCGACCTGATCACCGACGACTGCCTCGACGTGCTCGACCGCCGCGACCGGTCGCGGCCCTTCGCCCTGTTCTGCCACCACAAGGCGCCGCACCGGACCTGGGAGCCGGACGCGAGGCACGCCCGGATGTACGAGGACGAGACGATCCCCGAGCCGCCGACCTTCCGCGACGACCTCGTCGGGCGGGCCGACGTGGTCCGGGCCGCCCGGATGCGCATGCTCGACCTCGACCCCTTCCTCGACCTGAAGGCGCCGGTCCCGGAGGGCCTGACGCTCGACGAGGAGATCTCGTGGCGGTACCAGCGCTACATCAAGGACTACCTGCGGGTCGTCGCCTCGGTCGACGACAACGTCGGGCGCCTCCTCGACCGGCTCGACGACGAGGGCATCGCCGACGACACGATCGTCGTCTACACCTCCGACCAGGGCTTCTTCCTCGGCGACCACGGGATGTTCGACAAGCGGCTGATGTACGAGGAGTCGCTCGCCATGCCGCTGCTCGTCCGGTACCCGCGGGCGGTCGCAGCCGGCTCGACGTGCGACGAGATCGTCGTGAACGTCGACTTCGGGCCCACGCTGCTCGACCTGTGCGTGGTCGATCCGGCGCCGCACGTGCAGGGTCGCTCGTTCGCGCCGCTGCTGCGGGGAGCGGTGCCCGACGACTGGCCGACGTCGATGTACTACCGGTACTGGATGCACCGGGACGGCGCCCATCTCGCGCCGGCGCACTACGGGGTGCGGACGAAGCGCCACAAGCTCATCTGCTACTACAACGACCCGTTGGAGCAGGTGGGGGCGCACGGTCCGGCGGACCCGCCGGAGTGGGAGCTCTACGACCTCGAGGCCGATCCCTACGAGGTCGACAACCGGATCGGTGATCCGGCGATGTCAGCGGTGCTCGGCGAGCTCGCGGCCGAGCTGCGCCGACTCCAGGACGAGGTGGGTGACGCACCCCATCCCGGAGCCGGCGTCGCGTCGATCAGTGGCGCCTAGAGGGCGCGGACGTTGAGCGCCTCGGGGCCCTTGCGGCCCGGACCGATCTCGAACTCGACGGTCTGACCCTCGTCGAGGGTGCGGTAGCCGCTGCCGTCGATGTTGGAGAAGTGGACGAAGACGTCGTCGCCGTCGTCCTGGGTGATGAATCCGTAGCCCTTCTCTGCGTTGAAGAACTTGACCTTGCCCTGGGGCATCTCTTGACTCCTGCTTGGTACTGGCACGGCGCCGGGGCCCCGTGTCGGGGTGGAGACGGCTTGCCACCGCTGGACTCCCGGGCACGGTGCGGCGAGGCGCCGAGACCGGACTGCAGGGCTTCTGACCTGCTCGGGGCTGCGGTACGTCCCCGCCGGTGATGATATCCGGCCTCCTCGCGAACCGGACGCAGGACGCGTGCCGCGCTCAGCGCGATTCGGGCCGTGAATCAGCGATCAGCCGATGGTGCCGGATGACCTCGTCGACGATGAACCGGAGGAACTTCTCGGTGAAGGCCGGGTCGAGCCCGGACGACTCCGCCAGGCGGCGCAGGCGGGCGATCTGCTCGGTCTCGCGATCGGGATCGGCGGGGGCGAGCCCGGTCTCGGCCTTGTGGCGCCCGACGGCCTGGGTGATCTTGAACCGCTCGGCCAGCAGGTGGACCAGCGCGGCGTCGATGTTGTCGATGCTGGCCCGGTAGCCGTCGAGGGTCTCGTCGTGCACGCCGGACGCCGCCGGCTCAGGAGTCGGCGAAACCGGCGTCACCGTGGCTGCCGTCGCACAGCGGCTTGGTCGCCGAGGCGCCGCAGCGGCACAGGGTGACGCGGTTGCGGGTCTCGATCGCCTCACCGTCGGAGCGGGTGATCGGGATCGCCCCGCTCACGTAGAGCGGACCGTCGTCGAGGATGGCGATCTCCTGAGGCAGCGACGGCTCGTTGGCGGCGTCGTCGCCCTCGAGCGTGTAGGTCAGCGCGCCCGACGGGCACCGCTCGACCATCTCGATCGCCCGGGCCCGGACGAGCGTGTCGTCGTCGACGTCGGCCACCATCTTCCAGACGTTGGTGGCCTGGTTGCCGCAGAACCCGGCGTGGACGCAGATGCTGCGGTCGTCGGACACGGTGATCTTGGTCCCGCCGAGCGCCGAGGACCGGTCGGCGTAGGTGCCGAGGTCGGGCTCGTCGCTCTCGAAGCCGACCTTGGCGTGGGTGCCGTCGCAGAAGGGCTTGTTGTCCGAGGCGCCGCACCGGCAGAGGAAGTAGCGCTCGTCGGCCTCGACGGGGCCCTTGTCGCGGTAGGCGACGGGCTCGCCGTGCTCGGTCTTGACGATCTGGCGCCGCGACAGCGGCACGGCACCGTCGACCTGGATCGGCCCGTTCGGGTACATCGACACCTGCGGCGTCGGCGGAGCGTCTGCGGAAGCGTCGGTGTCGGCCATGGCCCGACCCTAGTGCGGTGGGCGAGCGCGGTCGTCCGCCGCGAGCGCCCGGATCAGGACGGGACGCGGGGCAGCGGGACCAGCTGGTGCTCGGCGGTGAAGAGCCGTCGGGTGAGCGACTCGCCGATCACCACCACGTTGATCGCCACCGCTCCGAGGATCAGGAACATGATCGCCGCCTGCACCAGGACGGCATCGACCGGGTCGACCCCGGCGAGCACGAGGCCGGTCATGGTCCCCGGCAGGAAGACCAGGCCGACCGCCTTCGTCGTCTCGACCTGCGAGATCAGCGCCGTGCGCAGCGCCGCCCGCACGTGAGGGCGCGACGCCGTCCGCCACGTCTGCCCGAGCGCGAGCCGGGCCTCGACCTCGGGGCGCTTCTCGGACAGCTCGCCGATGATCCGCCGCCCGGCGACGATCGTGTCCTTCATGGCGTTGCCGATCATCATCCCGCCCAGCGGCACCAGCGTCCTGGCCTCGAGCGGGAAGACGCCCAGCCCGAAGATCGTGAGGAGCGTCACGGCGGTCGACGCCGTGAGCGCCGGCAGGGCGAGGAAGAAGGCGCCCGGGATCTCCGGCGCCCGGCTGGCCACCGTCCACGAGGCGAACAGCACCATGGCGACGACCCAGGCGACGGCCAGGGCGAGCGGCTGATCGGGGTCGATGACGAAGGCGAGGACGTAGCCGACGGCGAGCAGCTGCACCAGCGCCCGCACCGTGGC
>JBCBSZ010000038.1:0-48590 GCA_039818945.1 Actinomycetota bacterium | reverse complement strand
CGTCGAGCCGATCACCGGGTCGGCCGCCGGCGTCGTCAGCCCACCACCGGGCGAGCTCGCCGCCCTGCGCAAGCTGTGCGACGAGGTCGGCATCCTGCTGATCGCCGACGAGGTGATGACCGGCTTCGGCCGCAGCGGCACCCGGTTCGGGGTCGACCACGAGGCGGTCCGACCCGACATCCTCGTCGGCGGCAAGGGCCTCGCCGGGGGCTACGCACCGATGGGCGGCGTCTACGCGACCGACGAGGTCGTCGCCCCGCTCGTCGAGGCCGGCGAACCGCTGTTCTTCTACACCTTCAGCGGCCACCCCCCGGCGTGCGCCGCCGCCGACGTCGTGCTGCAGATCATGGAGGACGAGCAGCTCGTCGAGCGGTCCGCTCGCCTCGGTCCGGCGCTCGAGACGATGCTGCAGAACGCGCTCGGCGAGCACCCCAACGTCGCCCAGATCCGGGTCCGCGGCCTGTGGGCCGGCGTCGAGGTGGCCCGGGACCGGGAGCGCCGCACCCCGTTCGCGGACGACGCGAAGGTGATCGATCGCATCGTCGCCGCCGGGTTGGAGCGAGGTGTGTTCTACTACCCGGCCGGTCGGGGCGGGGCGGTGCGCGACACGGTCATGATCGGCCCGGCCTTCACGATCACCGAGGTCGAGCTCGAGCAGCTCAGCGAGGTGCTGGTGTCCAGCATCGACGCCGCGGTCGCCGGCCTGGGCTGAGCGCGTCGCCAGCTCACACCTCGGCGCCGGCGTAGGACACCGACAGCCGCACCAGCTCCTCCACGAGCACGTCCACGTCGAGCATCACCGTGTGGACGCCGGCGTCGACCACGCCGACGAGCACCGTCGCCCGTCGGCGTGCGGTCTCGTCGGGCAGGCCCAGGCGGGTCAGGTGCCACGTCACCTCGTCGACCAACGCTGCGGTGAGGCGGTCGAGCCGTTCGGTGATCGCCTCGGTCCGCGGGGCGGCCCACAGGAGGCGATGAAGCCGGTCCGAGCGGTTGAGCTCCACCGCGGCCTCGACGAACGCCCGGCAGGTGCCCACGAGGTCGGGAGCCTCGTCCCGCAGGGCGACCGCGGCGTCGGCCATCGCCGCCGTCGCCTCGTCGACGTGACGCTCGGCGAGGCCGACGAGCAGCGCGTCCTTGTTCGGGAAGTACTGGTAGAGCGAACCGACCGACGCGCCAGCGGCCGCTGCGACGTCGTTCGTCGTCGTGTCGTGGTAGCCGAGCTCGTCGAAGAGGCGAGCAGCGGCATCGAGGAGCCGCTCGACCATCTGCTGCGACCGCTGCTGACGTGGGCGTTTGCGGGGCTCGGCCCGATCGGCGAAAGACGAGTTGTGAGACACGAGCAATCTTCGCATTCTTTGAGCATGCGTACCATCACCGTCTCGACCACCCTCGAGGCCCCGGCCGACGCCGTCTGGGCGACCGTGCAGCTGCCCGAGGCGTTCGTCCACGTCGCCGGGTCCCTGGCCCGCTACCCCGTCGCCGAGCGCCATCCCCACCCGTGGCGGGTGGGCGACGAGATCGTCGGCTGGACCTTCCTGCTCCGGGTGCTGCCCTTCTCCCGGCACCGGCTGGCGGTGCGGGTGGTCGACGACGAGCGGCGGGTGCTCGCCACCGAGGAGGGCGGCGGCCTGCTGCGGCGATGGGATCACGTCATCACCGTCGAGGACGAGGACGACGGCCGCACCCGCTACACCGACCGGATCGACATCGATGCCGGCCCGCTGACGCCGGTCGTGGTCGCCTACGCGAGCGCGTTCTATCGCTACCGCCAGCGACGATGGCGTGGGCTCGCACCGCTGCTGGCCGCTGCGGCGAGTCGTGAGCCGGTCGCTCAGGTCGCGTAGACGACCTCGTCGAGGACGAGGCCCTGGGGCGGCGCGACCCGCGGCACGGCCGTGCGGTCGCGCGCCCGCAGGATCGCCATGACGTCGGCCGCGGTCAGCTTGCCCTCGCCGACCGACACCAGCACGCCGACGATCGAGCGGACCATCTGGTGGCAGAAGGCGTTGGCGGCGATGCGCACCTCGAGGACGTCGTCGTCCACCTCGACCACCCGGAGGTCGACGATCCGCCGCATCAGCGACGCGTCGGGCCGGTCCTTGGGTCGACGGCAGAACGACGAGAAGTCGTGCTCGCCGATCAGCGGATCGCACCCGAGCCGCATGCGGGCGAGGTCGAGCGGATTCGGCACGTGCCACACGGTGTGGCGCCGCAGCGGGTCGGGTAGCGGTCGGCGCAGGATCGAGTAGCGGTACCGGCGTTCGATCGCCGAGAACCGGGCATCGAAGTCATCGGGCACGATCTTCGCCTCGAGCACGACGAGATCGGGCGCGCACAGCTTCGAGAGCGTGACGGGGAGGCGGTCGACGTCGGCGCGACCGACGACGGCGTCGAAGGACACCACCTGTTGCCGGGCGTGCACGCCGGCGTCGGTCCGACCGGCGAGGGTCAGGGTGACGCGGTGGCGCAGCACTCGCTCGAGGGCGTCGGTGAGCGTGCCGGCGACGGTACGGACCCCGGGGTTCGCGGCCGCGCCGTGGAACGCAGCGCCGTCGTAGGCGAGGTCGAGCCGGATCCGCTCGGTCGGCTCCGGCTCCGGCGCCGGGACATCAGGATCGAACAGCGTCACGACCGGTTCCCGACCCGTCGCCGCCCGGGCGGAGGCCCGAACGCGGCCTTGGAGGGCCGCACCCCACCGCCCTGGACCTCAGCCGACGTCGGCCGCAGGGCCGACACGTGAGCCGGAGCCAGGAAGGCGGAGTACCCGAGCGCGGCCAGGGATGGCCGCCCGCCGCAACCCATGGACCTCAGCCGAGGTCGGCCGAGGGCCGACACGTGAGCCGGAGCCAGGAGGGCGGAGGCGAACCAAGGAACTCAGACGAGCTCGATGCGCGCCATCGGAGCGTTGTCACCCTGGCGCGGGCCGAGCTTGAGGATCCGCGTGTACCCACCCGGACGCTCGGCGTAGCGCGGACCGATGTCGACCATCAGCTTGTTGGCCAGCTCCTGGTCGCGGAGGTAGGAGATGATCTGGCGGTGGCTGTGCAGCCCGCCCTTCTTGGCCTTGGTGATGAGCTTCTCGGCCACCGGGCGCAGCGCCTTGGCCTTGGCCTCGGTGGTCACGATGCCCTCGGCGGCGAACAGCGACGCGGCGAGGTTGGCCATCATGGCCTTCTGGTGCGCGGAGCTGCCGCCGAAGCGACGGCCCTTCTTGGGGGTTGCAGGCATGGTGGTGGTCGTCTTTCGAAGATCAGCCCGCGGCGGGCGGCGTCATGCCCTTGAGGGCGAGACCGCGCTCGTCGAGCTTCTGGATGACCTCGTCCAGCGACTTCTGGCCGAAGTTGGTGATGGCGAGCAGGTCGTCGGGCGACTTGGTGAGCAGCTCGCCGACGGTGTTGACCTGGCCGCGCTTGAGGCAGTTGCGGGGACGCTCGGAGAGGTCGAGGTCCTCGATCGGGAGATCGAGATCGGGCGACCCGGAGGTGCCACCGATCTGCTCGCCCAGCTCGAGGCCGGCCGGCTCGTCGCTCATCCCCGCCACCAGGCCCACGAGGGTCTGGAGGGTCTCCCCGGCCGAGGCCAGCGCATCGCGGGCGGCGAGCGAGCCGTCGGTGGTGATGTCGATGATGAGCTTGTCGTAGTTGGTCGACTGCTCGACGCGGGTCGGCTCGACGTCGATGGCGACCTGGCGCACGGGGGAGAAGATGGCGTCGATCGGGATCTGACCGATCGAGCCGTCGTCGTTGCGCTCGGCGACCTGGTAGCCGACGCCGCGCTCGACGGTGAGGTCGACGGCGAGACGGCCCTTGTCGTTGAGCGTGGCCAACACGAGCTCGGGGTTGAGGATCTCGACCTCGGAGGTGACCTGGATGTCGCCGGCGGTGATCTCGCCCGGCCCGCGGGCGTCGAGGCGGATCGAGACCGGCTCGTCGGCGTAGGAGCGCACGACGATGTCCTTGCAGTTCAACAGGATGTCGGTGACGTCCTCGGCCGAGCCCTCGATGGTGTCGAACTCGTGGAGGGCGTCGTCGAAGTTGGCGCGGGTGATGGCGGCGCCGGGCACCGACGACAGCAGGGTTCGCCGCAGCGAGTTCCCGAGCGTGTAGCCGAAGCCGGGCTCGAGCGGTCCGACCGCGAACCGCTGGCGGTTGCCTTCTTCCTCACCGACGGGTTCGACGGTGGGCCGCTGCATGATGAGCACGAGGTGGGTCTCCTCCGGTGACGCTGGGAAGGATTACTTGCTGTACAGCTCGACGATGAGCTGTTCGCGGACCGGAACATCGATCTGGTCGCGTGAGGGGAGCTCGGCGACGGTCATCTGCATGCCGCCGTCGCCGGACGAGAGCCAGCCCGGGGGCTGGCGGTCGAGGACATCGAGGTTCCAGCGGACCTGGACCATGTCGCGGGCCTTGTCGCGCAGCTCGATGACGTCGCCGACGCGGACGCGGTAGCTCGGGATGTCGACCCGGCGACCGTTGACGTTCACGTGGCCGTGGTTCACGAACTGGCGGGCCTGGGGGCGGGTGGCCGCCCAGCCGGCGCGGTACACGACGTTGTCGAGGCGCAGCTCGAGCAGCTGCAGCAGCAGCTCACCGGTGACGCCCCGCATGCGGGTCGCCTCCTGGTAGTAGCGGCGGAACTGCTTCTCGAGGACGCCGTAGGTGTAGCGGGCCTTCTGCTTCTCCTGCAGCTGGACCAGGTACTCGGACTGGTTCCGGCGCCGGGACCGGCCGTGGTCGCCGGGCGGGTACGGCCGGCGGTCGAGGGCCCGGGTCTCGCGGGCGGTGCCCCAGATGTTGGTGCCGAGGCGGCGGGAGACGCGCGCCTTCGGTCCGACGTAGCGAGCCAACTTCAGACCCTCCGTCGCTTGGCGGGGCGGCAGCCGTTGTGCGGCACCGGGGTGACGTCCTTGATGCCGGAGATCTCGATCCCGACGTTCTGGATGGCCCGGATGGCGGTCTCGCGACCGGACCCCGGACCCTTCACCTGCACGTCGACGCGGCGCACGCCGTGCTCCATGGCACGACGGGCAGCCTGCTCGGCGGCCTGCTGGGCCGCGAACGGAGTCGACTTGCGGGACCCCTTGAAGCCGACGTTGCCGGCCGAGGCCCAGCTCAGCACGTTGCCGGCCGGGTCGGTGATGGTGATGATCGTGTTGTTGAACGAGCTCTTGATGTGCGCGACACCCTGCGGGATGTTCTTGCGCTCACGACGACGAGGGCGACGTCCCCCCGCTGCAGGCTTGGCCATGGTTCCTTTACTTCCTCGGGGCCTTCTTCTTGCCGGCCACGGTCCGCTTCGGACCCTTCCGGGTGCGGGCGTTGGTGTGGGTGCGCTGACCGCGGACCGGGAGGCCACGGCGGTGCCGCAGGCCCTGGTAGCAGCCGATCTCCATCTTGCGCTTGATGTCCTGGGAGACCTCGCGGCGGAGGTCGCCCTCGACCCGCAGGTTGCTCTCGATGTAGGCGCGGATCCGGGAGACCTCTTCGTCGGTCAGATCACGGACGCGGGTGGAGCGATCGATCCCGAGCGAGTCGCAGATCTGCTGCGCCGTCGTACGGCCGATGCCGTAGAGGTAGGTCAGGGAGACCTCGACGTGCTTCTCGCGAGGGATGTCGACACCGGAGATGCGGGCCACGTTCGGCTACCTTCCTTCAGCCCTGGCGCTGCTTGTGGCGCGGGTTCTCGCAGATGACCATGACGCGACCGTGCCGACGGATGGTCGTGCACTTGTCGCACATCGGCTTGACACTGGGGCGGACCTTCATCGCGGGAGACTCCGGGCGGTGGTGACCAGCCCGGGAGGGGTGGTCGTGCGGGGGTGGATCAGAACGGATTGCTGGGGGCGGCTGCATGCGCGGCGAACCCAGCACGAACCGACTTGCCAGACTATCGGGTCCGAGGACGGCTACCAAGTGCGGCCGGGGAAGATCCCCGGTGCCGCTCAGCTACGGCGGGCCTCGACGGCGGCGGCGAGGCGCTGGGCGACCTCGTCCTCGGTCCCGACGCCATCGACCTCGACGAGCAGGCCGAGCCCGTCGTAGTGGGCGAGCAGCGGGGCCGTCTGGTCGAGATAGAGGTCGAGACGGCGCCGGATGGCCTCCTCGGTGTCGTCCTCTCGGCCCCGGGCCAGCATCCGCTCGATCACGATGCCCTCCGGCACCTCGAGGTTGATCGCTGCGAGCAGCGGATCGTCGCCGAGGATCCGGTCGAGCGCCGCCGCCTGCTCGGCGGTGCGGGGGAAGCCGTCCAGCAGCACGCCGGCCTCGGCGTCGGGCTGCGCCAGCCGCTCCTCGACGAGGCCGTACATGACGTCGTCGGGCACGAGCTCGCCGGCCTCCATGATCTCCTTGGCCTTGAGCCCGAACGGCGTGCCCGCCTCGGCCGCGGCGCGCAACATGTCACCGGTCGAGACGTGGGGGACGCCGTAGCGCTCGGACAGGTGCAGGCACTGGGTGCCCTTGCCGGCGCCCTGGCGACCGAAGATGACGAGTCGGACCCCACTCATGCCGTCGACTCCTCCTGCGCTGAACGGGTGCGAAGCACGAGAGTCTGGCTCATGGAGGGGTGGGTCCACCAGCTGTGATCCTGGGGCCCGGGGCGCTGCCCTCAGCGCCCCACGCCGGAGCGGGTGGGCTTCAGGAAGCCCTCGTAGTTGCTCATCATGAGCTGGCTGTCGATCTGACGCATGAACTCCAGCGCCACGCCGACGGCGATCAGCAGCGAGATGCCGCCGAACGCGAAGGCCGACAGCGCGACGGAGTTCTGGCCGTCGAAGCCGCCGAAGACCGAGAGCAGGATCGGCGGGACCAGCGCGATGCCGGCGATGAACAGCGCACCGGGCAGGGTGATGCGGCTCAGCACCTTCTGCAGGTAGCGCTCGGTCTGGGGGCCGGGTCGGATGCCCGGGATGAAGCCGCCCTGCTTGCGGATCGTGTCGGCCTGCTTCACCGGATCGAAGGTGATGGCGGTGTAGAAGTAGGCGAAGCCCACGATCATGAGGCCCAGGAACGCGAGGTAGGCGGGACTCGTCGGGTTCGTGAGGTTGTCGTTCACGAAGCTGACGAACCAGTCGACCGTGATGATGTTCGAGAGCAGGATCGGCAGGTACAGGACCGAGCTGGCGAAGATCACCGGGATGACGCCGGACTGGTTGACCTTGAGCGGGATGTAGGTGCTCTGGCCGCCGTACATGCGCCGCCCGACGACCCGCTTGGCGAACTGAACCGGGATGCGGCGCTGACCGTTCTCGATGAAGACGATGGCGACCATCATCCCGATCGCCACGACGATGAGGATGGCGAGGAAGAGGTTGCCCTTCTCGGCCCGCAGCGCGGCGCCCGAGAACGGGAGGCTGGCGACCACCGAGGCGAAGATGATCAGCGACATGCCGTTGCCGATGCCCCGCTGCGAGATGAGCTCGCCCATCCACATCAGCAGCGCCGTGCCGGCGGTGAGGGTCACGACCACGATGGCGATGCGGGGGAACGTGAACTCGGGCAGCACCTCGATCGGCGGGGTGTTGGCGCCGAAGAGGGCGCCCTGACCGGCGCCCCGCCCGAAGATGAACGCCAGGCCCGTGGCCTGGAGGAACGCGATGCCGAGCGTGAGGTAGCGGGTGGCCTGGGTCATCTTGCGCTGACCGACCGCGCCCTCCTCACGCCACTGCTCGAGCTTGGGGATCGCCACCGAGAGGATCTGCATGATGATCGATGCCGTGATGTACGGCATGATCCCCAGCGCGAACACGGCGAAGGCCGTCAGCGCCCCGCCGGAGAAGAAGTTCAGGAAGCCCAGCACGCCGGCCTCGCTGGCCGAGTCCTCCAGCGACAGGACCGAGTCGAAGTCGATGCCCGGGACCGGGATCTGCGCGCCGAGGCGGTAGAGCGCCAGGACGCCGAGCGTGAACGCGATCTTCTTCCGGAGGTCCGGGACCTTGAAGATGTTCGTGAAGGTGGACAGCACCAGGGCTCCTCGGAACTCTCGGGCGTGCTCGAGACGGTAGGCGCTGGGCGGGCCCCGCGGTGCGCGGCACCCGCCGCAGCGTCAGCGGTTGGTGTGCTGGTTGCCCTGCGCGGGCGGGCGGCGATCGCCCCACGGCAGCGGCAGCTCCTCGACGGTGCCGCCGGCGGCGGTGATCGCCTCGGCGGCGCTCTTCGAGAACTTGTGCGCCTTGACCGTCACCGGACGGCTGATCTCACCCCGGCCCAGGACCTTGACGAGCGAGTTCTTGCCGACCATGCCGGCGTTGCGCAGCGTCTCGGGCGTGACCTCGTCGAGGCCGCTGTCCTGGATGGAGTCGAGGTTGACCGGCTGGTACTCGACCCGGAACGGGTTGGTGAAGCCCTTCAGCTTCGGGACCCGCTGGATCAGGGGCATCTGACCGCCCTCGAAGCCGACCGGCACGGTGTTGCGGGCCCGCTGGCCCTTGGTGCCGCGGCCGGCGGTCTTGCCGCCCTTGCCGGCGGTGCCGCGACCGACGCGCTTGCGCCGGCGCTTGGAGCCCGGTGCGGGCTGGAGGTCGTGTGGCTTCAGCATCGTCAGCTCTCGTCGTCGACGGTCTCCACCTCGACGAGGTGGGGGACGCGGGCGATCATGCCCCGGATCTCGGGGCGGTCGGGAAGGGTGTTGCTGCGGCCGATGCGACCGAGCCCGAGCGCCCGCAGCGTGCCGCGGTGCTTGGGCTTGGTCCCGATGGCCGAGCGGACCTGGGTGACCTTGAGCCCCATCACACGCGCTCCTGGCTCGGTTCGCGACGGATGCGCTCGCTCTCGAGGTACGACTCGAGGATCGGCTTCGGGATGCACTCCTCGGGTGAGAGGCCTCGCTTGGCGGCGACCTGGTCGGGGCGCATCTGGCCGCGGAGGCCCTCGATGGTGGCCCGGGCGACGTTGATGTGGTTGGCCGAGCCGAGCGACTTGCACAGCACGTCGGTCACGCCGGCCTCCTCGAGGATGGCGCGGGCGGCGCCGCCGGCGATGACACCGGTACCGGGCGCCGCGGGCTGCATGAGCACGCGCCCGGCCCCGAGCTCGCCGACGATCGGGTGCACGATCGTGCCACCGGCCATCGGGACGTCGAACAGGTTCTTCTTGGCCTCCTCGGTGCCCTTCTGGATGGCGAGGGGCACCTCCTTGGCCTTGCCGTAGCCGAGGCCGACCCGGCCACGACCGTCGCCGATCACCACGAGCGCGGTGAACGAGAAGCGACGGCCGCCCTTGACGACCTTGGCGACCCGGTTGATGTTGATGACCCGCGACTCGCGGAGGCCATCGTCGTTGTGCGGTGCCATGGCTCTAGAGCTCCAGTCCGGCTTCGCGGGCGGCGTCGGCGACCGCCGCCACCCGGCCGTGGTATCGGAATCCACCCCGGTCGAAGACGACGGCGCTGACGCCGGCGTCCTTGGCCCGCTGGCCGACGAGCTTGCCGACCTCGGTGGCGGCGTCGACGTTGCTGGTCGCGCCGCCGCGCAGGCCCGACTCGGCGGTCGACGCCGCGGCCAGGGTCACCCCGGACTCGTCGTCGATCACCTGGGCGTAGATGTGCTTGTTCGAGCGGAACACCGCCAGGCGGGGGCGCTCGGCGGTGCCGCGGACGCTCTTGCGCACCCGGCGGTGACGACGGATGCGGGCGTCGCGCTTCTGCTTCGAGAGATCACGCATGACGAGTTCGCTGCCTTTCCGGCGACGGGGAGAAGGATCGGCGCATGACTACTTCGCCGCCTTTCCGGCCTTGCGCATGACGCGCTCGCCGACGTAGCGGATGCCCTTGCCCTTGTAGGGCTCCGGCTTGCGCCAGTCGCGGATGTCGGCGGCCACCTGGCCGACGAGCTGCTTGTCGATGCCGACGACGTTGATGCGGGTCGGCTCGGGCACGTCGAACTCGATGCCGTCGGGCGCCTCCACCTTCACCGGGTGCGAGAAGCCGAGGGCGAGCTCGATGGCGTTCTTGCCCTTCGCCTGGGCCCGGTAACCGACGCCCTGGATCTCGAGCGACTTGACGAAGCCCTCGGTCACGCCGGTCACCATGTTGGCGATGAGCGAACGGCTCAGGCCGTGGAGGGCACGGTTCTGGCGCTCGTCATCGGGGCGCGACACGGTCAGGACGCCGTCGTCGATCGAGGCGGTGATGCCCTGCGGGAGCTCCTGGGTGAGCTGGCCCTTGGGGCCCTTCACGGTCACGGTCTGGTCGGACACCGAGATGTCGACCCCGGACGGGATGTCGATGGGACTCTTGCCGATTCGGGACACGGCGACCCCCTACCAGACGTAGCAGAGCACTTCACCACCGACCCGGGCGCGTCGCGCCTCCCGGTCGGTCATGAGGCCCTTGCTCGTGGACAGGACGGCGATGCCGAGGCCCCCGACGACGCGGGGGATCTCGTCGGCAGCGCGGTAGATGCGCAGGCCCGGCTTCGAGATCCGCTTGATCCCGCTGATGGTGCGGGAGCGGTCGTCGCCGTACTTGAGCTTCATGCTGAGCGACTTGCCCGGGCGATCGGGGCGGTCGGCCGTCTCGAAGCTGGCGATGTAGCCCTCGCGCACCAGGATCTGGGCGAGGGCCTCCTTCAGCTTCGACGACGGCATCGTCACCGAATCGGACAACGCCGTGTTGGCGTTGCGGATGCGCGTGAGCATGTCGGCGATCGGATCGGTCATCGTCATGTGTTCGCCTCCCTCACCAACTCGACTTCGTGACGCCCGGCAGCTCGCCGGCGTAGGCCATCTCCCGCAGGCACACGCGGCAGAGACCGAACTTGCGGTAGACCGCACGCGGACGCCCGCACTTGCGGCAGCGGGTGTAGCCCCGCACCTTGTACTTCGGCTTCTTCGCGGCCTTGTTCTTCAGCGCCTTCTTGGCCATGTCAGCCCTCTCGCTTGAACGGGAAGCCGAGCGCTTCGAGCAGTGCCCGTCCGTGATCGTTGGTGGTGGCGGTCGTGACGATCGTGATGTCCATGCCCCGGACGGAATCGACCTTGTCGTAGTCGATCTCCGGGAAGATCAGCTGCTCGGTCACGCCGAACGTGTAGTTGCCGTTGCCGTCGAACGACGTGCGGGACAGGCCGCGGAAGTCGCGGATGCGGGGTGCGGCCAGCGCGATGAACCGGTCGAGGAACTCCCACATGCGATCGCCCCGCAGGGTGACCTTGGCGCCGATGGCGTTGCCCTCGCGGAGCTTGAAGCCGGCGATGGACTTCTTGGCCCGGGTCGGGACTGCCTTCTGGCCGGCGATGATCGTGAGGTCGTTGAGCGCACCCTCGAGGTGCTTGCGGTTGTCGAGCGCCTCGCCGACACCCATGTTCAGCACGACCTTGGACACGCGCGGGACCTGCATGACGTTGCCCAGCTCGAGCTGGCTCTGGAGCTCGGGGACGAGCTCGGCGTAGCGGGTCTTGAGACGGGGGGTCACGGTCGTGGTCACGGCAGCACCTCCCCGGACACCTTGTGGTAGCGGACCTTCTCGTCACCTTCGATGCGGTAGCCGACCCGACCGGGCTTGCCGGTCTTGGGGCAGACGACGGCGACGTTCGAGACGTCGATCGGCATGTCCTTCTCGACGATGCCGCCGGCCTCGTTCACCGAACGGGGCTTCTCGTGCTTCATGGCGGTGTTGACGCCGCGCACGAGCACCCGACCCTTGCGGGGGTCGACCGAGATGACCTCGCCCTCGACGCCGCGGTCCTTGCCCTGCAGCACGACGACGGTGTCGCCCGACTTGATCTTCAGCTTCGCCACGTCACAGCACCTCCGGTGCGAGCGACACGATCCGCATGAACTTGCGATCGCGCAGCTCGCGCCCCACCGGCCCG
The DNA here is from genome assembly GCA_039818945.1 of Actinomycetota bacterium. Taxonomy (GTDB): domain Bacteria; phylum Actinomycetota; class Acidimicrobiia; order Acidimicrobiales; family Poriferisodalaceae; genus JBCBSZ01. Next base: position 36,777 of record JBCBSZ010000038.1, on the reverse strand, counting down.
AAGATGCGGGTGCCGCGGGGCTGCTTGCTCTTGGGATCGATGAGGACGGCAGCGTTCTCATCGAAGCGGATGTAGGACCCGTCGGGCCGCCGCTTCTCCTTCTTGGTGCGCACGACGACGCAGCGGACGACCTCGCCCCGCTTCACGCCGGCGCCGGGGATGGCGTCCTTGACCGTGGCGACGAACTCGTCGCCGATCGAGGCGTAGCGGCGCTTGGTGCCCCCGAGCACGCGGATGCACAGCACCTCGCGGGCCCCGGAGTTGTCGGCGACCTTGAGTCGACTCTCCTGTTGGATCATCGTCGGCTCCTATCGGGCCCGCTCGACGATGTCGGTCAGACGCCAGCGCTTCTGCTTCGACAGCGGGCGGGTCTCGGTGACCCGGACCCGATCGCCGACGCGGGCGTCGTTCTCCTCGTCGTGGGCGTGGAGCTTCTTCGTGCGCTGCACGGTCTTGGCGTAACGGCGGTGCCGCACGCGCTCGACCACGGCGACCACGATCGTCTTGTCCATGCCGGACGAGACGACGAGGCCTTCACGGACCTTGCGTGCCGCGCGCGCTTCGGTGCTCGGCTCGGCCATCAGCTCTCACTTCCCTGCGCGGCCGCCTGGGCCTCGGCAGCTTCGATCTCTCGCTCGCGCAGGATCGTGAGGATCCTGGCGACGTCCCGCTTCACGACGGCGATGCGGGAGCTGTTCTGCAGCTGCCCGGTCGCCCGCTGGAAGCGGAGGTTGAACAGCTCCTGCTTCGACTCGCCGAAGCGCTCGAGGAGCTCGGTGTCGTTGAGGTCACGCAACTCTGCGTTGGTCATCGTCGCCTCCTCACTGCGTCTCGGCCCGGGTCACGACCCGCGCCTTGATCGGGAGCTTCTGGATGGCGCGGTTGAGCGCGCCACGGGCGAGCTCGTCGTCGACGCCGGCGAGCTCGAACATGATCCGGCCCGGCTTCACGACGGCGACCCAGCGCTCGGGGTTGCCCTTGCCCGAGCCCATGCGGGTCTCGGCCGGCTTCTGGGTGACGGGCTTGTCCGGGAAGACGTTGATCCAGACCTTGCCGCCACGCTTGACGTGACGGGTCATGGCGACACGGGCCGCCTCGATCTGCCGGGCGGTGATCCAGCCCGGCTCGAGGGCCTGGATGCCGTACTCGCCGTAGCTCACCTTCACGCCGCCCTTGGCGACGCCGGTGCGACGGCCCCGGTGGTGCTTGCGGTGCTTGACCTTCTTGGGCATCAACATGATCTGACCTGCCTCAGTCCGCGTCCGGCCGGAAGTGCGGAGTCTCGGACGAGTCACGGGAGAGACGCTCGATCTCCTCCTCGGCCTCGAGGAGCTTCTCGAACTCCGGGTCGGCCTGCTGCACGAGCGGCGTGGCCTCGGCGACCTCGGTCGGCGCGCCCTCGGCGGCCGGCTCGGTCTCAGCCGGCTTGGCGACCTTGCGACCCGACGACGACACGACGGCCGGACGACCCGGCGCACCGGCGGTCTCGCCGACGGCCATGGCGGCCTCGCGGGAGATCTTCTGGTCGGCCGACACCTTGTAGGGGAGGATGTCGCCCTTGTAGAGCCAGACCTTCACGCCGATGCGGCCGGCGGTGGTCTTGGCCTCGCGGAAGCCGTAGTCGATGTCGGAGCGCAGCGTGTGCAGCGGCACCCGGCCCTCGCGGTACCACTCGGTCCGCGACATCTCGGCGCCACCGAGGCGACCCGAGCACTGGACCCGGATGCCGAGGGCGCCGGCCTTCTGGGCGTTCTGCACGGCGCGCTTCATGGCACGACGGAAGGCGACCCGGCCGGCGAGCTGGTCGGCGACACCCTGCGCGATGAGGGCGGCGTCGAGCTCGGGCTGCTTGATCTCCTGGATGTTGAGCTGGATCTTCGGGTTGCCCGTGATCTTGCCCAGGCCCTGGCGGAGGCGGTCGGCCTCGGCGCCACGGCGGCCGATGACGATGCCGGGACGGGCGGTGTGCACGTCGACCCGGAGGCGATCGCGGGTGCGCTCGACCTCGACGCGGCTGATCGCGGCGTGCGGCAGCTCGCTCATGAGGTAGTCGCGGATCTTCCAGTCCTCGATGACGTAGTCCTGGTACTCGCGCTCGGAGAACCAGCGCGACTTCCAGTCGGTCGTGACACCGAGACGGAAGCCGTAGGGGTTGACCTTCTGGCCCATCAGGCGTCGTCCTTCTTGGTTTCGTCGTCTTCGTCGTCGTCCGGCTCGGCGTCGTCGGCCTCGGCGGTCGGTTCGGCGGCGGCCTCCTCGACCTCCTCGTCCTCGACGACCTCGACGACCTCGGTCTCGTCGACCTCTTCGTCCTCGACCACGTCGGTGTCGACGACCTCGGCTTCCTCGACCACGTCGGTGTCGATCACGTCGGTGGCCTCGGCCTCGGCGGTCTCGTCGACCTCGTCCTCGGTGACCTCGTCGTCGGCGACCTCCTCGCCGCGGCTGGCGGCGACGCGCCGGGCCCGGGCGGCAGCGGCGGCACCGGACTGGCCCGAGGCTGCCTGACGCTGCTGGAAGCGCTCGAGCTCCTCGGCCGGCATCCGGTCGACGACCACGGTGATGTGGCAGGTGCGCTTGTTGATGCGGGTGGCCCGGCCGCGGGCCCGGGGGCGGAACCGCTTGATGGTCGGGCCCTCGTCGGCGTAGCAGGCGGCGACGAAGAGCTCGTCGAGGGGCAGGCCGTCGTTGTTGACCGCGTTGGCAGCGGCCGACTTCAGCACCTTGCGGACCGCTCGGGCGGCCTCGCGGGGCGTGAACTGGAGGATCTCGTCGGCGGTGCCGATCGGCTCACCCCGGACCAGATCGAGGACCGGGCGGACCTTCTTGGCGGACATGCGCACGAACCGGGCCTGGGCCCGCGTGCCGGTGATGGTGGGCGACATCAGCGACGACCCCTCCCACCCTTCTCCTGTCCCGCGTGGAACTTGAAGGTCCGGGTGGGTGCGAACTCGCCGAGCTTGTGCCCGACCATCGACTCGGTGATGTACACCGGGACGTGCTTGCGACCGTCGTGAACGGCGATCGTGTGGCCGACCATCTCCGGGATGATCGTGGAGCGGCGCGACCACGTCTTGACGACGCGCTTCTCGCCGGAGTCGTTCAGCGCGTCCACCTTCTTCAACAGGTGGTCGTCGACGAACGCGCCCTTCTTCAGGCTGCGGGGCATGCCATCACCTCCGGGCGCCGCGGGTCCGGCGGCGCCGCACGATCAAGTCCTGCGACTTCTTGTTCTTCTTGCGGGTGCGGCCCTCGGGCTTGCCCCACGGCGACACCGGGTGGCGTCCACCGGACGTCTTGCCCTCGCCACCACCGAGCGGGTGGTCGACGGGGTTCATGGCCACGCCGCGGGTCTGCGGGCGCACGCCCTTCCAGCGGTTGCGGCCGGCCTTGCCGATCTTCACGAGGTCGGCCTCGGCGTTTCCGACCGAGCCGACGGTCGCCCGGCAGTCCATCAGGACCCGGCGCATCTCGGTGGAGGGCAGGCGAAGGGTGGCGTAGGCGCCGTCCTTCGCGACGAGCTGGATGGCGGTGCCGGCCGAGCGGCCCATCTGACCACCCTTGCCGGGCCGCAGCTCGACGTTGTGCACGACGGTGCCGACCGGGATGTAGCGCAGTGGCAGGGCGTTGCCGGGAGCGATCTCGGCGTCCTGGCCGGAGCTGATGACATCGCCGACCTCGAGGCCGGCGGGGGCGATGATGTAGCGCTTCTCGCCGTCGTGGTAGTGCAGCAGCGCGATGCGGCAGTTGCGGTTCGGGTCGTACTCGATGTGCTTGACCGACGCCGGGACGCCGTCCTTGGTGCGCTTGAAGTCGATGATGCGGTAGCGCTGCTTGTGACCGCCGCCGCGGTGGCGGGACGTCTTGCGGCCCTTGTTGTTGCGGCCGCCGGTGCCGGACTTCTTGGCGATCAGCGACTTCTCGGGCTCGGACCGCGTGATCTCGGAGAAGTCCGAGACGGTCTGGAAGCGGCGACCGGCGCTGGTGGGCTTGCGATTGCGGATTCCCATGATCAGGCCTCGAAGATGTCGATCTTGTCCGCGTCGTCGGCGTGCACCGTCACCATGGCTCGCTTGGTGTCGGGGCGCTTCGACGTCGTGAAGCGACGCCGGCTGCGGACCTGCTTGCCGACGCGGTTGAGCGTGTTGACCTTCAGCACCCGCACGTCGAAGATCCGCTCGATGGCGTTGCGGATCTCCTGCTTGGAGGCCGAGGGGTGGACGCGGAACGTGAAGACGTTCTGCTCGATGTTGTCGTAGCTCTTCTCGCTGACGACCGGTTCGATGATGATGTCGCGGGGGTCCTTGCCGGTGCGGCTCATCGCTGTTCCTTCGCCTTCTGGCCGGCCTTGCGGGCCGTCTCCGTGCGGCTCATGCCTCGTCCTCGTCGTCGGCGGCGTCCTCGGCCGCGGGCTCGTCGGCGGCGGCGACGGCCTCGTCGGTCTCCGGTTCGTCGGCCTCGGGCTCGTCGGCGGCCTCGGGCTCGGGCACGACGGTCTCGGCCGCGGGCTCGTCGGTGGCCTCGGGCTCGGGCTCGACGGTCTCGGCCGGTGCGGCGGGAGCCTCGGCCACGACCTCGTCGGCGCTGGGCAGCGTGGCGGAGGTGAACACCAGCCAGTCGCTGCACAGCACGTCGTAGGTGTTGAGCTCGTCGGCCTCGACGAGGCGGACCTCGGGGAGGTTGCGGAAGCTCAGCACGGCGTTGTCGTCGTCGGGACCGATGACCACCACGACCCGGCCGTCGAGGCCGAGGTCGGCGAGGGCCGCCTTGGCGGACTTGGTGCTCGGGCGGTCGAAGTCCCACCGGTCGACCACGACGATCCGCTCGGAGGCGGCGCGGTCGGACAGCGCCGAGCGCAGCGCCAGGCGGGTGACCTTCTTGTTGACCTTCTGGCGGTAGCTCCGGGGCTTGGGGCCGTGGGCCACGCCGCCGCCGGTGAACTGCGGCGCCCGGATGGAACCCTGCCGGGCCCGGCCGGTGCCCTTCTGGCGGTACGGCTTGGCGCCACCGCCGCGGACCTCGGCCCGGGTCTTGGTGCTCTGGGTGCCGGCACGGGCGGCGGCGAGCTGGGCCACGACGACCTGGTGCATCACGGGCACGTTCGGCTCGATGCCGAAGAGGTCGTCGGCGAGCTCGACCGAACCGGTCGCCTTGCCGCTCTGGTTGCGGACGTCGACGCTGGGCATCTCGTTATCCCTTCACCGCGTCGCGGACGATGACGACGCCGCCCTTGGGACCGGGGACCGAGCCCCGGACCAGGAGCAGCTCCTGCTCGGTGTCGCTCTGGACGACCTCGAGGTTCAGGGTGGTGGTCTTCTGGCTGCCCATCCGACCGGCCATCCGGGTGCCCTTGAACACCCGGGCCGGCGTGGCGCAGGCACCGATGGCCCCGGGGGCCCGGTGGATGCGGTGGGCGCCGTGGGAGGCCTTCTGGCCGGCGAAGTTGTGTCGCTTCATGACGCCGGCGAAGCCCTTGCCCTTGGACACGCCGGTGACGTCGACCTTCTCACCCGGCTCGAAGGTGTCGACCGTGACGGTCTGACCGACCTCGAGGCCGCTGACGTCGTCGAGACGCAGCTCGACGAGCTTGCGACCCGGCGCGACGCCGGCCTTGGCGTAGTGACCGGACACCGGCTGGGTCAGGGTCGTCTCACGGCGCTCGCCGTAGGTGACCTGGACGGCGCTGTAGCCGTCGGTGTCGGGCGTCTTGACCTGCACGACGCGGACCGGACGGACGCGCAGGACCGTCACGGGGACGACCCGGTTCTCGTCGTCCCACAGCTGGGTCATGCCGACCTTCTCGCCGACGATGGCTTTCGTCGCCACGGGGAACTCTTTCGTCTCGGTGGGGAGGGAGCGGCGAGGTGCCGCCGCTCACGCGAACGCTCCGCCAGTGCAGGGAGCACGGCGGAGCGTCGTTTCGGTTGTGCCGACCGGTTCCCGCTGCCGTGCGGAGCGCAGGGCTGACAGGCCTGGACGGACGTCGGTTGCAGAGCAGTGTGCCCGGATGGGCAACCCCGTCGACGCTATCGGTTCAGCACTGGTGCGACAAGTCGTCGTCGGCGCAGATCCGGGCCGGCGGGGGATATCGTGCCGGTCACGCCCGTTCGGAGGAGAACGATCATGACGATACAGCCCGGCGACGCCCTTCCCTCGGCCACCTTGCAGGAGGGGAACCCCGGCGAGACCGTCGATCCGGCGACCGAGTTCGCCAGCGGCACCACGATCCTCTTCGGTGTGCCGGGTGCGTTCACTCCCGGCTGCTCCAACACCCACGTCCCCGGCTACGTCAACGACTACGAGTCCCTGAAGGCCAAGGGCGTCAACGCCATCGCCTGCGTGTCGGTCAACGATGCCTTCGTGATGGGCGCCTGGGGCGAGGCCCAGGGCGCCGAGGGCAAGGTCCGCATGCTCGCCGATCCGCAGGCCGAGTTCACCAAGGCCCTCGGCCTCGAGGTCGACGCCGGCGCCATCCTCGGCGGGGTCCGGTCGAAGCGCTTCGCGATGATCGTGCGCGACGGCAAGGTCGCCGAGCTCGAGGTCGAGCCCGACGGCTTCGGCCTCACCTGCAGCCTGTCGAGCAACATCGCCGACAAGCTGTAGCCACCCCGCCCGCTCCCCCGGCAGACCGCGGCGTCCACGGCGAGGGTCAGCCCTCGATCGGCTCGATGTCGGGGAGCTCGACCGGCTCGGGTTCGGTCAGGTCGACGTCGGGGACGAACGGCCGGCTCGCCCCGTCGAGGTCGACGTCGGGGTCGAGCACGGGATCGATGGTCGCCGCGGCGTCGACCGGTCCGTGCTCGGGTGGATCGGCCCACGACGGCACGGTGTCGTCGACTGGCGTGGGGATCGCGAAGTCCGGCTCGAGGTCGACCTCGATCGACGTGCGCGGCTCGACGATCGGTGGCTCGTAGCTCAACTCGACGTGCGTCTCGAGATCGGGGTGCGAGGGGTTCTCGAAGCGGGCGTCCTCACCCGAGTCGTCGGTCTGCTCGGAGAGGATGTCGTCACCGATCTGTCCGGCGTCGCCACCGACGGCGTCGACGTCCACGTCGCCGGCGGCGGCGTCGTTGTGGTCGACATCCTCCTCGCCGGTCGGCTGGTTGGTGGAGTCGTCGATGTCGGCCTCGGCGCTGACCGTCCCGTCGTGCGCGTTGCCTTCACCGACGTTGACCTGGTCGTCGACATCGGAGTGGACGTCGGTCTCGTCGTCGACGTGACTCGCGTCGGCGACCGCCCCGTCGCCGGCGACCGCACCGTCCTCGCCCGCCTCGGGGTCCGCTGCATCGGCCTGGTGCTGGTGGCCGGAGCCGACGGTCGCCTCACCGTCCCCCGACGCGGGGGAGTCCTTCCCCGTGTCCGGTTCGGCTGGCGCCGGCTCCGGCTGCTCGGCCTTCGCCACGCTGGACGTCGGCTCGCGCCCGGTCGCGTCCGCCTTCCCCTCCGGGTGCCCGGTCGGGTCGGGATCGGATGCCTGCTCGTCGACGGCTCGGTCGCCCGCCTTCCGCTCCTCGATCTCGGCCCGATCCGGATCGGCGTCCTTGCCCACTGCCCGCCTGAAGACGTCTCGAACGGCCATGGCCCCACTCCCGTCGCTCGGTTCGGAACCTACGGACCCGGCGGGGCGGGGGCATCGGTAGGCCTACTGATCTTGCGTCCCCCGACACGGCATGACGGGCAGGCGGTCGACGACGCTCACTGGCGGGTGTCCGGGCCGGCCCAGATCGGTGGGTCGGTCGCCAGCCACTCCGCGAACATCGAGATGCACTCGGTGTCGGCGAGGTCGACGACGTCGACGCCGGCCTCCGCGAGGTGATCGGCCGCGGTCGTGGGCCAGGTGACGCCGTCGCCGTAGGCGACCACCGAGAAGCCGGCGAAGCGGGCCATGCCGGCGCACATCCAGCACGGCGTCATCGTCGTCACGAGCAGGCAGCCGTCGTAGGTCGACCGGTACTCGGCGTTGCGCAGGGCGTCGATCTCGCCGTGCGCCGTCGCGTCGCCGTGTTGGGCGTTGCGGTTGTGCCCGCGGCCGAGGACGACGCCGGCACCGTCGGCGACGACGGCGCCGATCGGCACGCCACCCTCGTCCCAGCCGGCCCGGGCCTCCTCGACCGCGATCGCCAGGAGCCGGCGGAGCAGCGTCTCGTCGGCCATCAGTAGCCCATGGAGGAGCGGATCTTGGCGAGGATCCACTCGCCCGACGTCGTGGGGTCGTGACGGGGTTCCTCACCCTCGCCGAGGCACGTCGGGATGCACTCGATGACGGCGTCGTAGGTCGGCTGATGGAAGAAGGCGATCGAGGAGCGGTCGGTCGACGCCTCGGCCGTCGCCGGGTTGACGACCCGGTGCATGGTCGAGACCCATCGGTCGTTGGTCCACGCCGCCATGAGGTCGCCCAGGTTCACGACGAAGGAGCCCGGGACGTGGGGCACGTCGTGCCACTCCTCGTCGAGGCGTACCTGCAGCCCGGGCTCGCCGGTGGTGCGCAGGATCGTGAGGCTGCCCCAGTCGGTGTGGGCTCCCCGACGCAGCTGCCCCGGCACCGGCGGGTGATCCTGGGCCGGGTAGTGCTGGCAGGTGAGGTTGGTGATGTGATGGCGGATCTTGTCCTCGAACCAGTCCTCCGGCAGGTCGAGCGCCGAGGCGAACAAGCCCATGAGCTGACCGGCCAGCTCCTCCATCACGCCGTAGTACCGCTCGAAGGCGGGCCGGACCGCCGGCAGGTCGTCGGGCCAGATATTGGGGGCGAAGAAGCCCTCGCGGCCCTCGATCAGCCCGGACCGCAGCGCTTCCTCCCGATCGTCGAACCGGTTGACGGTGTAGAGCTCGCACAGGTCGGGCGGGGTCTCCTCGCCGATCGAGGCCGCCAGCGCCGACGCTTCCGACGCCGTGTAGCCCCGGTAGACCTCGTCGTGATGAGCCCGCAGCTTCGTCTCGAGCGGTTGGGCGAAGAAGTCGCGAGCAGCGTCCAGCAGGGCATCGACGTCGGACTCGTCGACGCCGTGCCCCGTGATGACGAGGAAGCCCACCCGCTCGCAGGCCTGGCGGACGGCGTCGACGACCGCGGCCCGGTCGACGGGCGAGCCGGTGCGCGCCGGCGCGAGATCGATGATCGGGACGGTGGTCTCGTCGAGGCGCATCGCTACTCCGAGAACCCGATGGACGGATCGATGAAGTCGTCGAGGCGCATCGCTACTCCGAGAACCCGATGGACGGATCGATGAAGTCGTTGGTGTAGAGCGAGGTCGGATCGAGGTCCGCCGGAGCGCTGTCGAGCAGCGGCGCGAGGAGCTCGACGAACGTGGCGACGCGATCGGGGTCGAAGTTGCCGACCGTGTCGTCGGGACCGTTGGCGTAGACGCCCAGCTCGAGGGCCGACTCGACCGAGTAGTCCATCTGCCCCGGGGCCAGCACCCACCCGGCATCGAGCTCGTCGACGATGTCGAGGATGAGCTCGTTCGTCGCGTCCGGATCGAGGGCGTGGCCGATCACCGACTCCTGCACGAGCGGCACGAACTCGGCCCAGCAGTCGGCGAACTCCTCGACGACCTCGGGTCGACCGGCGAGCGGCTGGGAGTACACCTCGTAGCCCGAGTCGTGCACCAGCAGGAAGTCGACCGGCTGGCCCCACTCCTCGTAGAGGTTCTCGTAGTTCCACGGCTCGCTCGTGGCGAAGCCCTGCTGCACCACGCCGCCCTCGGTCGCGACGAACCGTGCGGGCGACCCGTCGTAGGAGCCGTCGATCTGGTCCTCACCGATCTGCCCGGAGGCGACGAGGTAGTCCATGTAGACGCCGCCGTCGAAGTAGAGGACGGTCACGTCGGTCGCGCCGATGTCGGCGAAGGTCTCGAAGCTGTACTGGTTCGGGTCCCACATCAGGATCTGCGGGTTGATCTCCAGCGGCGCCACGATGGCGACGGTCGGGAAGTCGGCCGCCGACTGCACGCCCTCGTCGAGCGTGACGTAGCCCAGGTGGATGCCGTCGTCCTGGTAGAGGATCGAGTTGGTCGGCTGGAACCCGAGGTAGGGCCCGCCGGCCCGGATCTCCAGGTCGACGCCGGTGTCGCCGAGCGGGCCCCGGTAGGCGCCGGCTTCGGCATCGAGCTCGCCGGCCTCGCCGACGAGGCGGTACAGGTAGGCGTGCTCCGGCGACGGGAACCAGTCGGTCTGCACGACGATGGGGCTGGGGCACACGGCGGAGAGGTCGGTTGCCGCCGGCGCCTCCGTGTCCGCTGACCCCTCCGTGTCCGCCGGCGCCTCGCCCTCCGCCGCGACCTCGCCCTCGGGAGCCTCGGTCGCCGCCGGCGCCTCGGTGTCGGCCGGCGCCTCGCCCTCCGCCGCGACCTCGCCCTCGGCGGCGTCGGTCGCGTCGGTGTCGTCGCTGTCCCCGCAGGCGGCCGCCACGAGGGTGAGCGCGAGCAGCAGGGCGATCAGACGGGCGCTGGCGGATCGCATCGGACTTCCTCCCCAGGTCGTTCAGTCAGGGTGAACGTTTAGTGGGAGTGAACACTAGTCAGGAAGTGTGTCCGTTTCGCTGGCCGGGTGTGAACGCTCGCGATCAGCCATCTGACCCGTCGCTGTCGTCCCGGGTGGTGATCAGGTAGACCCGGACGGGATCGTCGGTGAGGCGTCGTGTGCGGTGGGGGATGCGGCCGTCGTAGCAGATGGAGTCGCCGGGACCGAGGCGGTGCAACTCCTCGCCGACCTGGACCTCGACGTTGCCGGTCACGACGATCAGGAGCTCCTCGCCCGGGTGCTCGTAGGGCTCCTCGAACTCCGAGATGGCGCCGGTGATCTCCATCGCGGCGAGGCGCCGGGCACCGGCGACGAGCGTGCGGACGGTGCCGCTGCCCGGTTGCTCGGAGTGCTCGACCGCCGGTGTCCGGTCGGCCCGGGTGACGATCGAGCCGATCGGGTCGGCCTCGGCCAGCAGGCTCTGGGCGGTGGTGTCGAGCGCTCGGGCGATCGTGTGCAGGTTGGTGATCCGGGGTCGGCTGCGCCCGTTCTCGAGCTGACTGATGAACGAGGGAGAGAGGCCGGTCGCCCGGGCGAGCTCGCGCAGACCCATGCCGAGTCGTTCGCGACGCGCCCGCACCACCTCGCCGAGGAGGTCGTCGGGCTCCGATGCATCGGCCACCTCGCGAGCATGACAGGTGGGCGCCCGACCGGCGGTCGCTCGCTACCCCGCAGGGGCGGCGCCCGCCGCCCGGAGGGCGGGGGCCAGCTCGCCGAGCGAACCCACCAGCTCCTTCGCCGCATCGAGGACCGGCGGAGGGAAGAACGCCACCCGGTCAGCACCGGCGGCGGCGAGTGCGGCGACGTGGGCCACCACGTCGTCCGGGTCGCCGATGGCACCGACCTCGCGCCACCACGCGTCGGGCAGGTCGAGCAGCGCGTCGGGCCCCTCGGCCGCGGCGGCCACGGCGTCGTCGTGGCCGGGCGCCATCTCGATGGCGACGTTCGACTCGGTCAGCACCTCGACGAGGAAGGGTGCGATGCGCCGGCGAGCCACGGTGCGATCGTCGTCGAGGCTCGTCGCCACGAACACGGCCGTGATCGGCGCGCCGGCGGCCAGCTCCCTCGCCCATCGGACGTAGGTCGGGCCGGCCAGCTCGGCGAGGACCAGCCCGTCGGCGACCCGGCCGGCCAGGGCGAGCGAACGGGGACCGCGCACGCCGGCGAGGACCGGGGGCACGGGGTCGGGAGGAGCGTCGAGGCGCACGGCGTCGAGCGAGACCTCCCGCCCCTGGAAGGTCACCTCCTCGCCGCGGAGCAGCCGGCGGACGGTCGAGATCACCTCGTCGAGGGTCGTGAGCGGCGATGGCGTCGCCGCACCCATCTGCGCCATCCAGGAACCGACGCCGTGACCGATCCCGGCCAGCAGTCGCCCGGGGGCGATGCCGGCCAGCGTCGCGATCTCCATCGCCGTGATCGCCGGGTTCCGGGCGACCGCCGGCAGGATGCCGAGCCCGACGTGGAGCTCGTCGGTGGTCGCGAGTGCCGCTGCGGCGAGGCTGACCCCAGCGGTGAAGAAGCAGTCCTCGATCACCCAGAGGTCATCGAGGCCGGCCGCCTCCACGTCCCGGGCCCACGGGATCACCTCTCCGGCGGGGAAGGTCCGGTCGAAGCACACGCCCAGCGACACCATGGCAGCGACGTTACGCCGGGGGTGTGGCCGGGGTCGCGCTCGTGATCGGGACCGAGATCACCACCTCGGTCCCGGCGCCGACCTCGCTGTCGATGCGCACGTCGCCCCCGTGGGCCTCGACGAGGCTGTGCACGATCGCCAGGCCGAGCCCGGAGCCGCCGGTGGCCCGACCCCGGGCCTGGTCGGCGCGACGGAAGCGGTCGAAGATCTCGGGCAGCACCTCGGGCGGGATGCCCTCGCCGGTGTCGGCGACCGAGACGGCCAGCCGGTCGACCGCCGTCGTCACCGAGATCCGGACCGACCCGCCGGGCGGCGTGTGCCGGATGGCGTTGTCCAGCAGGTTGCCGAGCACCTGTCGGAACCGGTGCTCGTCGAGGTCGGCAGCCCCGGCGCCGTGCACGTCGACGTCGACCCCGGCCGCCGCCGCCCGCGCCTCGTGGGAGCGGACGACCTCGCGGGCGAGGTCGGCGACGTCGAGCCGCCGGGGGTCGAGCACCAGGCGCTCGGAGTCGGCGAGCGTCAGCGTCTGCAGGTCCTCCACCAGGTGGGCGAGCTGACCGACCTCGTCGAGGACGGAGTCGTACCACCGGTCGTCGACGTCCATGAGCCCGTCCTGGGCCGACTCGACCTGGCCGCGGAGGTTCTGCAGCGGGCTGCGCAGCTCGTGGGCCACATCGGAGGTCCACCGACGCCGGCGCTCCTCATCCTGCTCGAGCGCCTCGGCCATCGAGTTGAACGTGCCGGCCAGGTCGGCCAGCTCGGTGGCGCCGCGCTCGGGGACGCGGGCGCTGAGGTCACCGGACCCGAGGCGGGTGGCCCCGAGGCGGAGGCGACCGATCGGTGCGAGCATCGGCCAGCTGACGACGGCCGCCAGCGCGACCGCCAGGCCGACCACGCCGAAGGCGACCGCGTACAGGCGGGCGTCGGGGCCGTCGCTGCCGAGGAGCGAGGCGTCGGTACGGGATTCGTCGCCGAGGTACACGAGCACGCTGCCGAGCAGGTCGGTGTCGACCTCGTCCAGGACGCTGTCGATGCAGTCCTCGAGGTCGAACTCGAGGAGCTCGGCCTCGTCGGCCTCCTCGATGAGCTCGCAGGCCAGCGCGGCGTCGAAGGCCTGCGAGCCGACCAGGAACGGGTCGACCTCGACGCGAGCGATCGGCTGGGCCGGCAGCGGCGTGTCCGGATCGGAGTCCGCCAGCACCCGGCCGAAGTCGTCGATCACGGCGATCCGCTCGTCGATGTCGACGGCGATGTCGTCGACGAACCCGTCCAGGCCGTCCCAGGTGCCCTCCTCGAACGCGTACGCCTCGACCAGCCCGGCGACCTCGGCCTCGAGCTCCAGGTCGCGCTCGACCGCGGACCGCACGTCCTCGGTGGCGACCCGTTGGGCGATGATCGTCGTCGCGACGACGGCGACCAGCGCGACGACGATGGCCACCAGGAGCAGGCGCACCCGGATGCTGCCCATCACTCGTCCTCGGCGAAGGCGTAGCCGATGCCCTTGACGGTGAGGACGTGCTCGGGGGCGGACGGGTCGACCTCGACCTTGCGGCGGATGTTGGCCACGTGCACGTCGACGGTCCGCTCGAGCACGTCGGCGTCGAACCCGAACGCGTCCTCGATGATCTGACGTCGCGAGAAGGCCCGACCCGGATCGGCGGCGAGCGCGGCGAGGACGGCGAACTCCTTCGGCGTGAGGTCGACGACCTCGCCGGCGAGGCGGACGCGGGCCCGTCGGCGATCGACCTCGAGCTCGCCGTGGCGGTGGAGCTCCTCGACCTCGTCGGCCACACCGGTTCGTCGCAGGACGACCCGGATGCGGGCCACGAGCTCGCGAGGGCTGAACGGCTTGCGGAGGTAGTCGTCGGCGCCGAGATCGAGACCGAGGAGCAGATCCTCCTCCGTCGCCTTCGCCGTGAGGAAGACCACCGGGATGTCGGTCTCGAAGCGCAGGACCCGGCAGACGTCGAAGCCGTCCATCTCGGGCATCATCACGTCGAGGACGACGAGGTCGGGCTGACGCCGCCGGGCCTCGTCGAGCGCCGAACGGCCGTCGCCGACGACGACGACGGTGTGCCCCTCGCGCTCGAGATACCGGCGGATCACGTCCGCCTGCTTCGGGTCGTCCTCTGCCACGAGGATCCGTGCCGGCACCCCTCACCTCCCGCGCCGCAGCGGGGACCGGACGATCCGGCCCCCGCTCGACAGTACGTGTCGCTCCGTGCAGCTCCCGATCAGGCGGCCTCGGCCTGCTCGGGCTCCTCGTCGTCGCCGTCCTCGTCGCCGTCGTCGAGGTCCTCGTCACCGTCCTCGAGGTCATCGTCCTCGTCGAACAGCTCGTCGTCGAAGAGGTCGAGCTCGTCGAGGGCCTCCCAGGCGGCCTCGTCGTCCTCGTCGAACATCGGGAACTCGACGCCGGTCACCGGGTCGGTCTCCAGCTCGTAAGCGATCCCGGCCTCGTCCAGCGCGGTGCGGAACTCCTCGGCGAACGCCGACTCCATCGCGACGATCTCGGCCTGCTCGTCGGCGGGCAGCGCGGCGAACTCGTCGGCCCACAGCTCCAACAGGGCGGCCTCGAAGGCTTCCCAGTCGGCCGGATCGTCACCGACCGGCTCGGGGAAGGACACGCCGAGCTCCTCGTCCGGGATGAGCTCGTACTGCACGCCCGCCGCGTCGAGCGCGGCGACCATGGCATCGGCCTCGGCCTGGAGCTCGGTCTGCAGCTCGGCGAGCTCCTCCTCGGTGAGGTCCTCGTCGAGCCAATCACAGCCGTCGTGCTCCTCGACGCCGTCGACGGGCGGCGCCTCGGCGGGAGCCGGCGTGGTCGTCGAGCTGTCCTGGGCGCCGGAGCTGGTCGCGACCGCGACCGCTCCGCCCATCCCCAGCAGCACCGCCATCCCGGCGCCGGCTGCCTTGGTCCGCATCTTGGTCATCGTCGCTCCTGTCGTGTCGTGGTTGACATCCACAGCGTGCGGTCCGGCGTGTTCAGGCCTGATGAAGGCGCGGTCAGGTTCCGAAGGAATCCGCGGCGAGCGCGTACTACCCACGCGGTACGCGCGGAGCCTTCCCCTGGTGGATTCGCCGGACGGCCTCCGAGCGGACACTGGGACCATGATCGAAGTCACCAACCTCACCAAGGCCTACGGCACGACCCTCGCCGTCGACGACCTCAGCTTCACCGTCCGCCCCGGCATCGTGACCGGGTTCCTCGGCCCGAACGGCTCGGGCAAGTCGACCACGATGCGCATGATCCTCGGGCTCGACGCTCCGACGTCCGGCACCGCGACGGTCGACGGTCGGCCGCTGACGCAGCACGACCGGCCGCTGACGTCGCTGGGCTTCCTGCTCGATGCCGGTGCGGTCCACCCGACCCGGTCGGCCTACGACCACCTCCGGGCGCTGGCCGTGACCAACGGCATCAGCGTGAGCCGGGTCGACGAGGTCCTCGACGTCGTCGGGCTCGGCAACGTCGCCAAGCGCCGCAGCGGCGGCTTCTCGCTCGGGATGGGGCAGCGCCTCGGCATCGCCGCCGCGCTCCTCGGTGACCCCGAGGTCGTCATGCTCGACGAGCCCGTCAACGGGCTCGACCCGGAGGGCATCCTCTGGATCCGCCACCTCCTCCAGGACCTCGCCGACGAGGGGCGGACCGTCTTCGTCTCGTCGCACCTGATGAGCGAGATGGAGCTCATGGCCGAGCACTTCGTGATCATCGGCCGGGGCCGGCTGATCGAGGACATCTCCGCCGACCAGCTCCGGGCCATGGCCACCGGCGAGCAGACCCACGTCCGAGCCGACCGCCTCGACGACCTCGTCGGGATGATGCGCGGCGACGGGGTCGAGATCGTCTCCACCGACCGCGAGACGGTCAGCGTCCGCGGCCTCGAGCCGGCCGAGATCGGCCGTCTCGCCCGCGACGGCGGCATCGCGCTCACCTCGCTGGTCCCCGAGCAGCGCTCGCTCGAGGACGTCTTCATGAGCCTCACCGCAGAGGCCGTCGAGTACCACGGCGCCACCCGCACCGAGCAGGTGGCCGCCTGATGACCGCCGCCACCCCCACCGCCGACCACCCGTCCACCACCGACCCCACGGAAACCACCATGAGCACCCTCACCGCAGCCCCCACGACCACCACGTCCGGCAAGATCCGGACCCGAGACGTCATCCGAGGCGAGTGGATCAAGTTCTGGTCCGTCCGCTCGACCTCGATCACGCTCGTCGCCGCCGCCGTGGCGACCGTCGCCTTCGGCATGATCTTCTCCGCCGTCGCCGACTCCGACGAGCAGGCGGGTCCCGCGGCCCTCCTCACCGATCCGGTCGAGGTGGCGCTGGGCGGCATCGGCTTGACCGAGATGATCGTCGGTGTGCTCGGCGTGCTCTTCGTCGCCGGCGAGTACTCGACCGGCCTGATCCGCACCACGTTCGCCGCGGTGGGGCGGCGCAGTCGGGTCATCGCCGGCAAGATCGCCGTGATCTCGGCGTCCACCTTCGCCATCATGAGCGTGGGCGTCGTCGGCGCCGTCGTGCTGGGCCAGGCCGTGTACGCCGGCTCCGAGGCCACGGTGGCGCTGACCGATGCGCTCGACGTGGTGTTCGGCACGACCGTCTACCTGACGGGGATCGCGCTGATCGGCATCGCCCTCGGGTTCATCCTCCGGTCGACGGCGGCCGGCATCGCGACGCTCGTCGGCGGGGTGTTCATCGGCCCCAACCTGTTGAACTTGCTGCCCGACAGCATCACCGACGTGTTCCTCAAGTACCTCCCCTCGGAGGCCGGCTCTGCGATCATGAGCCGGGTGTCCGATCCCGACCTCCTCAGCACCGGCGCCGGCTACGCCGTCTTCGGTGCCTGGGTGATCGGGCTGCTGGCGGTGGCCGGCGTGCTCGTCGCCCGCCGGGACGCATGAGCGAGGTCGGGATGGCGACGAGGGCCATCGGGTGGATCCGGGCGGAGCCCGCCCGGTTCGACCTGGTCGTCGCGACCGCCACGGTCGCCATCGGCAGCCTGCTCATCGCCGGCAACCCCGAACGATTCGACACCGGCTGGCCCGACGTGGCCGCCGGTGTCGGCGCGTTCGGGCTCCTCCTGTTCCGCCGTCGTCACACCGAGGTACTCCTCGCGATCGCACTGGCCTGGACCGTCGTGCACTTCGCGGTCCTGGAGCGACCGACACCGATGATCTTCGCGGCGCTCGTCCTCCTGTCGACCCTGTGTGTCCGCCTCGATCGGCGGCCAGCGATCGTGCTGGGCGGCACGGTCGGCGTCACGCTCTACTTCGTGGGGCTGCTCACCGGTGAGCTGGAGTTCGGTGATCCTCGGGCGGTGATCGCCATCGTCTGGGCTGCGCTCGCCGTCGGCGTCGCCGACGCCGTCCGATCCTGGCGTCGCTACCGGGAGTCGGCCGATGCCCAGGTTCGGTCGGCCGTGCTCGCCGCCGAGGCGGAGACCCGCCAGCAGGTCAGCGAGGAGCGGCTGGCGATCGCCCGCGAGCTGCACGACCTCCTCGCCCACAACCTCTCGGTCATGAACGTGCAGACGGGCGCCGCCCTCCACCTCCTGCGCGCCGATCCCGACCGTGCCGAGGAGGCGCTCACCACCGCTCGCGACGCCGGGAGGTCGGTGCTCGACGAGCTCCGCGAGCTGCTGGCGGTGCTGCGCCACGACGACGAGGCCGAGCCCACCACCTCCCTACCGTCCGTCGGCGACGTCGCCCGCCTGGTCGACACGATGCGCTCGGCCGGCCTCGAGGTCACCTGGAGCGAGTCCGGCCGCCCCCGCCCGCTGGCCCCTGCCGTTTCGCTCGCCGCGTACCGGATCATCCAGGAGGCGTTGACGAACGCCGCCAAGCACGGACGCGGCAGCGCCGACCTGACGACCGAGTGGATCGACGGCGGGCTCGTGATCGAGGTCGCCAACGACGCCGCGACCGGTTCGGGCGACGGTGGCGGCCACGGTCTCGTCGGCATGCGCGAGCGGGCGGTCGCCAACGGCGGCCGGCTCAGCGCCGAGGTCGTCGAGCACCGCTTCGTCGTCGAGGCCTGGCTGCCCGCCGTGACGGCCGGCCAGCAGGTTCACCCGTGACCGTCCGCGTCGTGCTGGTCGACGATCAGGCGCTGATCCGCGCCGGCTTCACCGCCATCATCGACTCCGCGCCGGACCTCGAGGTCGTGGGCGAGGCGGACGACGGTGCCGACGCCCTCGACGTCATCCGCTCCGCTCGGGCCGACGTCGTGCTCATGGACGTGCGGATGCCCGGCCAGGACGGCATCACGACCACGCGGGCCATCACCGAGGACGAGGACCTCGCCGGGGTTCGGGTGATCGTCCTCACCACCTTCGAGCTCGACGAGTACGTCGTCGCCGCGATGGCGGCCGGCGCCAGCGGGTTCCTCGACAAGGGCGTCGACCCCGACGTGCTGCTCGACGCCGTGCGGGTCGTGGCGTCGGGCGATGCGCTCCTGACGCCACGGGCGACCCGGGCCCTGCTCGCCTCGCTCGACGATCGCCCTGCGTCGGCGCCGGTGGACGAGGCGGCCCTCGCCCAGCTCACCGGGCGGGAGCGAGAGGTCGTCGGGCTGGTCGGCCAGGGCCTCTCGAACGACGAGATCGCCGAGCACCTGTTCCTCTCCCCGCTCACGGCCAAGACCCACGTGAGCCGGGCCATGACGAAGCTCCACGCCCGCGACCGCGCCCAGCTCGTCGTGCTCGCCATCAAGACCGGGCTCACCCGCGTCGAGGACCTCTGAGGCCGGGCGCCTTCGTTTCCCCGACCCCGGTCGAGCGCCCGGGGTTAGCCTCGGGCATGGCCGACGACGCGACCCCGGCGCTGCTCGCCTCAACGATCGACTGCAACGACCTCGAGGGGATGACCGAGTTCTGGGGCACGCTGCTCGGCGTCGAGCACCAGGTGCACGAGCCGTTCGGCTTCCTTGCTCCGAGGGAGGGCCGGCGGGCCACCATCTGGTTGCAGCGGGTCCCGGAGGAGCGGGTCGGGAAGAACCGAGTGCACCTCGACTTCGTCGCCAAGGACCTCGCGGCGGCCTGCGACCGCGTCGTGGAGCTCGGCGGGTCGCTCGGCGACGAGAGCTCCTGGCAGCAGTTCCACTGGCGCACCTGCAGCGATCCCGAGGGCAACGAGTTCGACATCATGCAGGCCCAGGACCCACCCCCCGACGCGGACTGACCCCCGTGGCCTGGCTCCCCGTCGACTTCGTCGCACCGCGCTCGGTCGAGCTCGACGATCAGCACCACCTCCGGCCGATCCACCCCGACGACACCGAGCTGGACATGATCGCCGTCATGGGCTCGCAGGCCCGGCTCTGGTCGATCTACGGCGAGGCGTGGGGGTGGCCACCGGCCACCATGACGGCCGACGAGGACCGGGCCGACCTCGCCCGGCACGGGGACGAGATGACCCGCAACGAGTCGTTCAACTACGCGCTCTTCGACGCCGCCGAGACGGCGCTGCTCGGCTGCGTCTACATCGATCCGCCAGAGCGACAGGGGGCCGACGCCGAGATCAGCTGGTGGGTCGTCGACGAGCTGGTCGGCAGCGAGGTCGAGCAGGCCCTCGACCGCTTCGTCCCCGAGTGGATCGCCGCCGCCTGGCCCCTCCACGCGCCGCGCTACGTCGGCCGGGACCTCTCCTGGGAGGAGTGGCTGGCGCTGCCCGAGGTGTGAGGCCGCCGGCGCCGGGAACGCGAACGGGCCCGGCCCCACCGAGGTGGAACCGGGCCCGGACGAGAACCGATGTCGCTCCGAGGAGCTACTGGATCTTGATCTCGATGTCGACGCCGGCAGGCAGCTCGAGCCGCTGGAGCGAGTCGACCGTCTTGGCGGAGGGATCGACGATGTCGATCAGCCGCTTGTGGATCCGCATCTCGAAGTGCTCCTGCGAATCCTTGTACTTGTGCGGCGACCGGATGACCGTGAACCGGTGCTTCTCGGTCGGCAGCGGGATCGGGCCCCGCATGGTCGCCTGGGTCCGAGAGACCGTCTCGACGATCTTCTTGGCCGACTGGTCGATGACCTCGTGGTCGTACGCCTTGAGCTTGATGCGGATCTGCTGCTTGGCGGCCATGACTACTTGAGGATCTTGACGACGCGGCCGGCGCCGACGGTGCGGCCACCCTCGCGGATGGCGAAGCGCAGACCCTCGTCCATGGCGATCGGAGCGCCGAGCTCGACGGTCATGTCGGTGTTGTCGCCCGGCATGCACATCTCGGTGCCGTCCGGCAGGTTCACCGAACCGGTCACGTCGGTGGTCCGGAAGTAGAACTGCGGCCGGTAGCCGTCGAAGAACGGCTTGTGACGGCCGCCCTCTTCCTTGGTGAGGACGTAGACCTGGGCCTCGAAGTCGGTGTGCGGGGTGATCGAACCCGGTGCGGCGAGCACCTGACCGCGCTGCACCTCTTCCTTCTTGGTGCCACGCAGGAGCACGCCGACGTTCTCACCGGCGCGACCCTCGTCGAGGAGCTTGCGGAACATCTCGACGCCGGTGACCGTGGTCTTCTGCGTCTCCTTGATGCCGACGATCTCGACCTCGTCGCCGACGGTGACGATGCCCTGCTCGATGGCGCCGGTGACGACGGTGCCGCGACCGGTGATCGAGAACACGTCCTCGATCGGCATGAGGTAGGGCTTGTCGGTCGGGCGCTCGGGCTCCTCGATGTAGGAGTCGACCTCGTTCATGAGCTCGACGACCTTGTCGCCCCACTCGCCGGCGGTGTCCTCGAGCGCCTGCAGCGCCGAGACCTGCACGACCGGGCAGTCGTCGCCCGGGAACTCGTACTCGTTGAGCAGCTCGCGGACCTCGAGCTCGACGAGCTCGAGGAGCTCCTCGTCGTCGACCATGTCGACCTTGTTGAGGGCCACCACGATCTTCGGCACGCCGACCTGGCGGGCGAGCAGCACGTGCTCACGGGTCTGGGGCATCGGGCCGTCAGCGGCCGACACCACGAGGATCGCACCGTCGACCTGGGCGGCGCCGGTGATCATGTTCTTGATGTAGTCGGCGTGGCCCGGCATGTCGACGTGGGCGTAGTGCCGGTTCTCGGTCTCGTACTCGACGTGAGCGATCGAGATCGTGATCCCGCGCTCCTTCTCCTCCGGAGCCTTGTCGATCTCGTCGAAGGGCGTCGCGATGCCGCTGCCACGATCCGACAGGACCTTCGTGATCGCCGCCGTCAACGTCGTCTTGCCGTGGTCGATGTGACCCATGGTCCCCACGTTGACGTGGGGCTTGGTCCGCTCGAACTTCTCCTTGCTCATGACACCGCTTCCTTTTCTTGTCCGGCGGTCGGACGTCGTTGCTGGTTGATGGTTGGTGAACTGGCCGGGCGGGTGAGGAGGCTCACTCGCCGCGGATGCGGGCGACGATCTCCTCCGAGACCGACTTCGGGACTTCCTGGTACGAGCCGAAGTGCATGGAGTAGTTGGCCCGGCCCTGGGTCTTCGACCGCAGGTCGTTGGCGTAGCCGAACATCTCCGAGAGGGGCACCTCGGCCTGGATCACCTGGCTGTTGCCCCGGCTCTCCATCTGGCCGACCTTGCCGCGGCGGCTGTTGAGGTCGCCGATCACGTCGCCCATGTAGTCCTCGGGTGTCGTGACCTCGACCTTCATGACCGGCTCGAGGATGACCGGGCCGGCGCGACGCACGGCCTCACGGAACACCATCTGACCGGCGATCTTGAACGCCATCTCCGACGAGTCGACGTCGTGGTACGAGCCGTCGACGAGGCTGACCTTCATGTCCACGGTCGGGAACCCGGCCAGGACACCGTTGGTCATCGAGTCGCGGAAGCCGGCGTCGACCGAGGGGATGTACTCCTTGGGGATCACGCCGCCCTTGATCTTGTCGTCGAACTCGTAGCCACCACCCGGGCCGGTCGGCTCGAGGTTGATGACCACGTCGGCGAACTGACCCGAACCGCCGGTCTGCTTCTTGTGGCGGTACTGGACGCTCTCGACGGGCTTGGTGATGGTCTCGCGGTAGGCCACCTGCGGCTTGCCGACGGTGGCGTCGACGCGGAACTCGCGCAGCATCCGGTCGACGAGGATCTCGAGGTGGAGCTCACCCATGCCGGAGATGACGGTCTGGCCGGTCTCCTCGTCGGTGCGCACCCGGAAGGTCGGGTCCTCCTCGGACAGCGAGGCGAGCGCCTTGCCCATCTTGTCCTGGTCGGCCTTCGACTTCGGCTCGACGGCGACGTGCACGACCGGCTCGGGGAACTCGAGCGCCTCGAGCACGATCGGGTTGTCGGGATCGCAGAGCGTGTCGCCGGTCTTGGTGCCCTTCAGGCCGATGAAGGCGACGATGTCGCCGGTGACGGCGGCATCGCGCTCCTCGCGCTTGATGGCGTGCATCTGGAGGATGCGGCCGGCGCGCTCCTTGTTGCCCGTCGTCGAGTTGAGGACCGGCGAGCCCTTCTCGAGCTTGCCCGAGTAGACCCGGCAGTAGACGAGCTTGCCCTTGGACTCGGGGTCGATGGCGATCTTGAACGCGAGGCCGGAGAACGGCTCGCTGTCCTTGGCCTCGCGGGAGATCTCCTCGTCGCCCTTGAGGTTGGTGCCGTCGACCGGCGGGAGGTCGAGCGGGCTCGGCAGGTAGGCCACGACCGCGTCGAGCAGGGGCTGCACGCCCTTGTTCTTGTAGGCCGAGCCGGTGAGCACCGGGACGATCTCGTTGCTGAGCGTGCCGTTGCGCAGCGCCCGCTTGATGTCCTCGGAGGTGATCTCCTCCTCACCGACGTACTTCTCGAGGATGACCTCGTCGACGTTGGACAGCACGTCGATGAGCTCGTGGCGGTACTCCTCGGCCCGGTCCTTGAGGTCGTCGGGGATCTCGACCACGTTCCAGGAGGCGCCGAGGTCCTCGGACTCCCAGATGAGAGCGTTCATCTCGACCAGGTCGACGATGCCGGCGAAGTCGGCCTCGGAGCCGATCGGCAGCTGGATGACCGCCGGGGTGGCACCGAGGCGGTCGATGATCGACTGCACGCCGGCGTAGAAGTCGGCGCCGGTGCGGTCCATCTTGTTGATGAAGCAGATCCGGGGGACGCCGTACTTGTCGGCCTGGCGCCACACGGTCTCGGACTGCGGCTCGACGCCGGCGACGCCGTCGAACACGGCCACGGCACCGTCGAGCACGCGCAGGGAACGCTCGACCTCGACGGTGAAGTCGACGTGGCCCGGCGTGTCGATGATGTTGATGATGTGGTCGTCCCAGACGCACTTGGTCGCGGCGGACGTGATGGTGATGCCGCGCTCCTGCTCCTGCTCCATCCAGTCCATCGTCGCCGAGCCGTCGTGGACCTCACCGATCTTGTAGTTGACGCCGGTGTAGTAGAGGATGCGCTCGGTCGTGGTGGTCTTGCCGGCATCGATGTGCGCCATGATGCCGATGTTGCGGAGTTGATCCAGGGGTTCGCGGGCCATGAGTCAGCGTTCTCTTCGTGTCAGGGGGCGTGCCAGTGCAACTACCGCTCCAGTGTGTCGCGTCTCGCCTTCGGCGAGGTGGCGACAGCTACCAGCGGTAGTGGGCGAAGGCCTTGTTGGCCTCGGCCATCCGGTGGGTGTCTTCACGACGCTTCACCGAAGCGCCGGTGGCGTTCGAGGCGTCGAGGATCTCGTTGGCGAGTCGGTCGGCCATCGACCGCTCGCGACGCTGGCGGGCGAACTGCACGATCCAGCGCACGGCGAGGGTGTTGGCCCGGCGTGGTCGGACCTCGACGGGGACCTGGTAGGTCGCACCGCCGACGCGGCGGCTCTTGACCTCGAGCTGCGGGCGGGTGTTGTCGATGGCCCGCTTGAGGAGGGTCAGCGGGTCGCCGTTGGTCTTCTGCTGGACGATGTCGAGCGCCTCGTAGACGATGCGCTCGGCCGTCGTGCGCTTGCCCCGTTCGAGGATCTTGTTGACGAGCTGGGTGACCAGGACCGACTTGTAGACCGGATCAGGCGGCAGCTCACGGCGGGGGGCCGCACCACGACGGGGCATCCTCAGCTCTCCTTCTTGGCGCCGTAACGGCTACGGGCCTGCTTGCGGTTGGCGACACCGGACGTGTCGAGCGCACCGCGAATGATCTTGTAGCGGACCCCGGGGAGGTCCTTCACACGACCGCCACGCACGAGCACGATCGAGTGCTCCTGGAGGTTGTGCTTCTCGCCGGGGATGTAGGCGGTCACCTCGATGCCGCTGGTGAGGCGCACGCGAGCGACCTTGCGCAGCGCCGAGTTCGGCTTCTTCGGGGTCGTCGTGTACACCCGGGTGCACACACCACGGCGCTGCGGCGAGCCCTTGAGCGCGGGCGTCTTGCCCTTCTTGGGCTTCGACTGACGGCCCTTGCGGACCAGCTGCTCGATCGTGGGCACGGGGGCAGACTCCGAGAGAGAGACGAGTGACGAACTTGCCCGGTCGACGGTCGAACCGCCACCGAGGCGCGGCGATCGCGGGGGCAGCGATGCCGACCGCCAATGCTACGGCCGAACAGGGTGGACAGCAACCTTGCTTCCCACCCGGGCGGGGACCCCAACCCCGCCCTCCTCCCGAGGTCCTCGACACCGGTCGGCGGCTCCGCCGCGCCATGTGTCTGCGGCGGGGGCCCGGGGGCAGAGGCTCCCGCCGGAGCCCCCGGATCAGCGAAGACGGGCTCCGCCCGTCGCAGCTGCGAAAGGCGGCGCCGAAGGCGCACGACCAGGAGCTCGATCGAGAACCTCCGGTTCTCGATCGACTACGGCTGGGTCAGCGTCGTCGGCGGTGCCGTGGTGGTCGTGGGGATCGGGCCAACGACCTCGTCGAGCACGGCGAAGGCGACGTCGAACACGACCTCCTCGTCGCGCCCGGTGATGAGCACGAACACGTTGTCGTGGCGCCAGAGCAGGCTCTCGTTCGGCACCGACGGATCAGCGCCCGGGGTCGAGAACGAGAGGAGCATCTCGGTCGCGATGCGGACCTCGTCGACCGCGCTGATCGCCCCCTCGGTCAGCCCGGCCTCGAACTCGGTCCGCCAGCTCTCGGACAACGCGACCGTGGGACTCACGGCGACGGCGGCCACCGCCGCCACGTCGGCGCCATCGAGCTGCGCGACGCGGACGTCGGCGTCGAGCACCACGTCGTCGAATCGCTCGTCGGCCGTGAACTGCTCGCGCACGGTCCGTGCGGCGTCCTCGTCGAGCTCGATCAGCTCGAAGCCCTGCCCGATGCCGGCCTCGAAGACCGAGCTGGCCGACAGCCCGGCGTCGGACGGGGCCTGGGTGGTCGCGGTGACGTCCGGGGCCGGGATCACGATGGCTGCGGTCGTCGACGTCGACGCCGGCGGCGTGCTGGTCGTGGTGACCGAGCTGTCGTCACCGCCGCCCGACGTGCAGGCCCCCAGGAGCACGAACGCCACGACGAGGCCGAGGCAGCGCACCGCCCAGGTCCTCATCGTGGTCGTCCGAGTGCTCGGCTTCAGCTGGGTGCGCCGTCGGCGAGGTCGACGACCTCGCCGCCCTGCACCGGGCCCTGGATGGACGCCAGCCACTCGGCCGGGTCCTGCTCCTCGTCGGAGGTCCAGTACTGCATCGGCTGGTAGTCCGGCGCCGTGGTGGCGATGTCGTTGTACTCGTCCATGCCGGTACCGGCCGGGATGAGCTTGCCGATGATGATGTTCTCCTTGAGGCCAAGGAGGCGATCGCTCTTGGACTCGATCGCCGCCTCGGTCAGGACCCGGGTCGTCTCCTGGAAGGAGGCGGCCGACAGCCACGACTCGGTGGCCAGCGACGCCTTGGTGATGCCCATGATCACCGGGCGACCCTGGGCCGGAGCCCCACCGTCCTGGACGATGCTCTTGTTCGTGTCGGCGTAGATCTTGGCGTCGACCTGCTCACCGGGGAGGAACGGCGAGTCGCCGGCCTCGGCCACGAGGATGCGACGGGTCATCTGCCGCACGATCAGCTCGATGTGCTTGTCGTGGATCGACACGCCCTGGTCCCGATAGACCTTCTGCACCTCGTCGACGAGGTACTCCTGGGTCTCGCGGATGCCGCGGATCTCCATGAGCTCCTTGGGATCGCGGGGACCTTCCTTGATCGGGTCGCCGGCTCGGACGGCATCGCCGTCGCGCACGGCCAGGCGGGTCTGGGAGGGCACCGTGTAGGTGATCTCCTCGCCGTCGTCGCTGACCACCGAGATGACCCGGCCACGGCCCTCGTCCTCACCGATCCGGATCGAGCCGGACGTGGTGGTGAGGATGGCCTTGCCCTTGGGCGTGCGAGCCTCGAAGAGCTCGACCACGCGGGGCAGACCACCGGCGATGTCGGAGCCGGCCACACCACCGGTGTGGAAGGTCCGCATCGTCAGCTGGGTGCCGGGCTCGCCGATGGACTGGGCGGCGATCACGCCGACGGCCTCGCCGAGCTCGATCAGCTTCCCGGTGGCGAGCGAGACGCCGTAGCACTGAGCGCAGATGCCGATGGGGCTGTCACAGGTGAGCACCGACCGAACCCGGAGGCGATCGACGGCCTCGTCGTCGCGCACCCGGTCGATGTCCTCGTCGAGCATCATCGTGCCGCGCTCGATGACGCTGCCGTCCGACAGCGTCACGTCGTCGGCGAGCAGCCGACCGAACAGCCGGGTCGACAGGTAGGTCGCGGTGTCGGCGGTGTCGGCGGCGATGTCGTCGAGCCAGATGCCGCGGTTGGTGCCGCAGTCCTCCTCGCGGACGATCAGCTCCTGGGCGACGTCGACGAGGCGAC
This sequence comes from Actinomycetota bacterium, assembly GCA_039818945.1. Taxonomy (GTDB): domain Bacteria; phylum Actinomycetota; class Acidimicrobiia; order Acidimicrobiales; family Poriferisodalaceae; genus JBCBSZ01. Next base: position 9,897 of record JBCBSZ010000038.1, on the reverse strand, counting down.
GGGTGAGGTAGCCCGAGTCGGCGGTCCGCAGGGCGGTGTCGACCAGGCCCTTGCGAGCGCCCGGCGTGGCGATGAAGTACTCCAGCATCGAGAGCCCCTCGCGGAAGTTGCTCTTGATGGGCCGGGGGATCATGTCACCACGGGGGTTGGCCACCAGGCCGCGCATGCCGGCGATCTGGCGGACCTGCATCATGTTCCCGCGAGCGCCCGAGCCGACCATCATGTCGATCGGGTTGAACTTCTTCGCCCGGAGGGAGGCTTCCATCGCCTCGCGCACCTCGTCGGTGGCGGTCGTCCAGATCTCCACCTCCTTCTGGCGCCGCTCGCCGTCGGTGATGATGCCCCGACGGAACTGCTGCTCGACCTTCTGGGCCGACTCCTCGTGGAGGTCGAGGATCTCCCGCTTGGCCTCGGGCGTGGCGATGTCGTCGATCGAGATCGTCAGGCCGGACTGCGAGGCGTAGCGGTAGCAGAGGTTCTTGAGCAGGTCGAGCGACTCCGAGACCTCGTGGAGCGGGTAGGTCTCGGACATCTCCCGGACCAGCGTGCCCATGCTCCGCTTCTTGACCACCTCGTTGACGAAGGCGTGGGAGGCGGGGAGCGTCTGGTTGAACATGATCCGCCCGATGGTGGTCGGCACGTAGGTGCCGTCCTCGTTGCGGAGGCGCTGGTCGCGGATGATGACCGGCGCGTGCAGCTCGGTCTGGCCGTCGTCGTAGGCGCGGATCGCGTCCCACTCGTGCTTGAACGTGCGCTGCGGCTCGCCAGGGGACTCGTCGCTGTAGGTGAGGTAGAAGGCGCCGATGATCATGTCCTGGGAGGGCACGGTCATCGGGCGGCCGTCGGCCGGCGACAAGATGTTGTTGGCCGACAGCATCAGCACCCGGGCCTCGGCCTGGGCCTCGGCGGACAGGGGCAGGTGCACGGCCATCTGGTCGCCGTCGAAGTCGGCGTTGAAGGCGGTGCAGACCAGCGGGTGGATCTGGATCGCCTTGCCCTCCACCAGCACGGGCTCGAAGGCCTGGATGCCGAGGCGGTGCAGGGTCGGCGCACGGTTGAGGAGCACCGGATGCTCCTTGATGACGTCCTCGAGGACGTCCCACACCTGGGGACGGCGCCGCTCGACCATGCGCTTGGCCGACTTGATGTTCTGGGCCAGCTCCTCGTCGACGAGCTTCTTCATCACGAACGGCTTGAAGAGCTCGAGCGCCATGAGCTTGGGCAGGCCGCACTGGTGCAGCTTGAGCGTCGGGCCGACCACGATGACCGAGCGGCCGGAGTAGTCGACGCGCTTGCCGAGCAGGTTCTGACGGAACCGGCCCTGCTTGCCCTTGAGCATGTCGGACAGCGACTTGAGCGGCCGGTTGCCCGGACCGGTCACCGGACGACCGCGGCGGCCGTTGTCGAACAGCGCGTCGACGGCCTCCTGGAGCATCCGCTTCTCGTTGTTGACGATGATCTCGGGGGCACCGAGATCGAGCAGGCGCTTGAGGCGGTTGTTCCGGTTGATGACCCGGCGGTACAGGTCGTTGAGGTCGGACGTCGCGAAGCGGCCGCCGTCGAGCTGCACCATCGGGCGCAGGTCCGGCGGGATGACCGGGACGGCGTCGAGGATCATCGCGCCGGGGTCGTTGACGCGGCGCTCGTGCTCGTCGCGGCGGTTGAACGCCGAGACGATCTTGAGCCGCTTGATGGCCTTCTGCTTGCGCTGGGCCGACAGCGGCTTCACGCCCTCGGCCGGGTCGACCTGCTCGCGGAGCTTGCGCTCCTCGTCGTCGAGGTCGGTGCGCTGCATGAGCCGGGCGATCGCGTCGGCGCCCATGCCGCCCTCGAAGTACTCGTCATAGCGCTCGACGAGCGCCCGCCAGAGCTCCTCGTCCTCGATGATCTTGCGGGAGTGGAGGTCGCGGAACTCCTCGAACACTCGCTGGACGAGCTCGGACTCCGCCTCGAACTCCTCGCGCAGCGCGGCGACGTCCTTCTCGGCGTCGCGGCGGCGGGCGTTGATCTCACGGTCCTTCGCGCCCTCGGCCTCGAGCTCGGCGATCTCGGTCTCGAGCTCCTGGAGCCGCTTCTCGATCTCGACGTCGCGCTCGTTGTCGATGACGTCGAGCTCCTCGCGCATCTCCGCCTCGAGCGAGGGCAGCGCCTCGTGGCGCTTCTCCTCGTCGACCCACACCACCAGGTTGGCGGCGAAGTAGATGACCCGCTCGAGCTGCTTGGCCTTCAGCTCCTCCTTGGGCTCGGTGCCCGAGAGGAGGTAGGCCAGCCACGACCGGGTGCCGCGCAGATACCAGATGTGCACGACCGGTGCGGCCAGCTCGATGTGGCCCATGCGGTCACGACGGACCTTCGAGCGCGTGACCTCGACGCCGCAGCGCTCGCAGATGATGCCCTTGAACCGGACGCGCTTGTACTTGCCGCAGGCGCACTCCCAGTCCTTGGTCGGACCGAAGATCTTCTCGCAGAAGAGTCCGTCCTTCTCGGGCTTGAGGGTGCGGTAGTTGATCGTCTCGGGCTTCTTGACCTCACCGTTGGACCACATGCGGATGGACTCCGCGGTGGCCAGGCCGATCTTCAGCTCGGAGAACTCGTTGACGTCGACCGTGGGCACGTCAGCAGCTCCTGGGGGTGGCGGGGCGGGTGGGGACGGACTTCGGGGCGGGAGTGGTGAGCAGCGGCATCAGACGCGGACGCCCTGACGATCGTCGTCGTCGGTGCCGCGCTCGGGCCGGGAGATGTCGATGCCGAGGGCCATGTCGATGCGATCGACCTCGTCGTCGATGCCCTGCATGTCAACCTCGGAGCCGTCGTCGGCGAGCACCTCGACGTTGAGGCACAGCGACTGCATCTCCTTGATGAGCACCTTGAAGCTCTCGGGGATGCCCGGCTCGGGGATGTTCTCGCCCTTGACGATGGCCTCGTAGACCTTCACGCGACCGAGCACGTCGTCGGACTTGATGGTCAGCAGCTCCTGGAGGCAGTAGGCGGCGCCGTAGGCCTCGAGCGCCCACACCTCCATCTCACCGAAGCGCTGACCGCCGAACTGCGCCTTTCCGCCCAGCGGCTGCTGGGTGATCATCGAGTACGGGCCGGTCGAACGGGCGTGGATCTTGTCGTCGACGAGGTGGGCCAGCTTGAGGATGTACTTGTAGCCGACCGTGATGGGCTGGTCGTAGGGCTCGCCGGTGCGGCCGTTGAAGAGCTGGGCCTTGCCGTCGGGCCGGATCATCCGGGTGCCGTCGACCGACTCGCCGTGCAGGTTGGTGAGGATGTCCTTGATGGTCGGGTTGTCTCCGGCCAGCTCCTCCTCGTCCCACTTCGCGCCGTCGAACACCGGCGTGGCGATGAAGGTGGAGGGCTCGCGGCGCGGGCGGGTCTTGCGACCGTTGCTCTCGTGGTCGGTGGGCGAGCCGACGGGCTCACCGTCGATCTCCCACCCCCACCGGGCGGCGTAGCCGAGATGGGCCTCGAGCACCTGCCCGACGTTCATGCGGGACGGCACGCCCAGCGGCGACAGGATGATGTCGACCGGGGTGCCGTCGGCCATGTACGGCATGTCCTCGACGGGCAGGATCCGCGAGATCACGCCCTTGTTGCCGTGGCGGCCGGCCAGCTTGTCACCGACCGAGATCTTGCGCTTCTGCGCCACGTAGACCCGCACCAGCTGGTTCACGCCCGGGGGCAGCTCGTCGCCGTCGTCGCGGTTGAAGACGCGGATGTCGATGACGGTGCCGCCCTCGCCGTGGGGCACCTTGAGGGAGGTGTCGCGGACCTCGCGGGCCTTCTCACCGAAGATCGCCCGCAGCAGGCGCTCCTCCGGGGTCAGTTCGGTCTCGCCCTTGGGCGTGACCTTGCCGACGAGGACGTCGCCCGGGGAGACCTCGGCGCCGATGCGGATGATGCCCCGCTCGTCGAGGTCGGCCAGGACGTCGTCGGAGAGGTTCGGGATGTCCCGGGTGATCTCCTCGGGGCCGAGCTTGGTGTCGCGGGCGTCGATCTCGTACTCGTGGATGTGGATCGACGTCAGCACGTCGTCCTTCACGAGCCGCTCGCTGAGGATGATGGCGTCCTCGAAGTTGTAGCCCTCCCACGCCATGTAGGCGACGAGGAGGTTCTTGCCGAGGGCCAGCTCGCCGTGGTCGGTCGACGGGCCGTCGGCCATGACCGTGCCCTGCTCGACCTTGTCGCCGGCGCGGACCAGGGCCCGCTGGTTGATGCAGGTGTCCTGGTTGGAGCGGCGGAACTTGGCCAGGCGGTGGGTGACCTTCCCGGCCTTCGCGTAGTCGACCACGATCGAGCGACCGGTGACGTCGAGCACGGTGCCCTTGTCGAGGGCGACGAGGACCTCGGCCGCGTCGCGGGCGGCGCGGCCCTCGACGCCGGTGCCGATGTAGGGGGCCTCGGGCCGGACCAGCGGCACGGCCTGGCGCTGCATGTTGGCGCCCATGAGCGCCCGGTTGGCGTCGTCGTGCTCGAGGAACGGGATCAGCGCCGTGGCGACCGAGACGATCTGTTTCGGCGAGACGTCCATGAGCTCGACCTCGCCCGGCGGCACGAAGCCCACCTCGGTGGTCGACGCGAAGTACGTGTCGCGCTCCATCTGGAGGGCGAGGTCGGCGAGGCTCGCGGCCTGCGGGCTCTTCCGCACGAGCACGCGGTCGTTGACGAACGTGCCGTCGGGGTGGAGGGGCGCGTTCGCCTGGGCGACGACGTACTCCTCCTCCTCGTCGGCGGTGAGGTACATGATCTCGTCGGTGACCGCGCCGTCGGTGACCTTGCGGTACGGCGACTCGAGGAAGCCGAACTCGTTGACCCGGGCGTAGGTGGCCAGCGCGCCGATCAGGCCGATGTTCGGGCCCTCCGGCGTCTCGATCGGGCACATGCGGCCGTAGTGCGAGAAGTGGACGTCGCGGACCTCGAAGCCGGCCCGCTCGCGGGACAGGCCGCCGGGGCCGAGCGCCGAGAGGCGGCGGCGGTGGGTCAGACCCGACAGCGGGTTGACCTGGTCCATGAACTGCGACAGCTGCGAGGTGCCGAAGAACTCCTTGATGGCGGCGACGACCGGCCGGATGTTGATGAGCGTCTGCGGCGTGATCGCCTCGACGTCCTGGGTCGTCATGCGCTCTCGCACCACCCGCTCCATGCGGGACAGGCCGATGCGGACCTGGTTCTGGATCAGCTCGCCGACCGAGCGGATGCGGCGGTTGGCGAAGTGGTCCTGGTCGTCGAGGCGGTAGCCCGGCTCGGTCTTGGCCAGGTGCAGCAGGTAGGTCGTCGCGGCGAGGACCTCGCAGCGCGACAGCACCGGCTGGTCGGGATCGGGACGGTCGAGCTCGATGCCGAAGATCTCCTCGATCTTGGTGAGCTCGTTGCCCAGCTTCTTGTTGAGCTTGTAGCGGCCGACCCGGCTCAGCGAGTAGCGGCGGTCCTCGAAGAAGGCGTTCTGGAAGTAGCTGGCCGCGGCCTCGGGCGTGGGCGGCTCGCCCGGACGGGCCCGCTTGTAGATCTCGATGAGCGACTCCTCCTGGGAGGGAGCCACGTGCTGGTCCTTCTCCCACTGCCCCTCGAGGAAGTCGAAGTGGCGGACGAAGGCCTCGAGGAAGCCGGGGTGCGACTCCTCGTCGTAGCCGAGGGCCCGCAGGAGGGTGAACAGCGACAGGCGACGCTTGCGGGCCACGCGTGCGCCGGCGGTGACGTCCTTGCCCGGCTTCTGCTCGACGTCGAACTCGATCCACTCGCCCCGGTAGGGGTGGATGGTGCCGGTGACGAGCTGGTGCTTCGACAGGTTCCGCAGCCGGAACCGCTCACCGGGCTGGAAGATGACGCCCGGCGAGCGCACGAGCTGCGACACGACCACGCGCTCGGTGCCGTTGATGATGAAGGTGCCCTTGTCGGTCATCATCGGGAAGTCCCCCATGAAGACCGTCTGCTCCTTGATCTCGCCCGTGTTCGCGTTCATGAAGCGAGCGCGGACGAAGATCGGCGCGGAGAAGGTCATGTCCTTCTCCTTGCACTCCTCGACGGAGAACTTGGGCGGCGGCCTCAAGTCCTCGTCGTCGGGGTCGAATTCCAGTTCGAGCTGGAGCTGACCGGTGAAGTCCTTGATGGGGCTGATGTCGGCGAAGGTCTCGGCGAGACCCTTGAGCAGGAACCGCTCGAAGGAATCCCGCTGGATCGCGATCAGGTCCGGGAGTTCGAGGGACTCCCCCAGGTTGCCGAAGGTGAAGCGCTCGCGGGCGGTTCGAGACGACAAGGCGCACTCCCGGAGGTCGTGAGGTCGAGGGTGCGTGCGCGCGCGTTCACCGGCTCCTCAGGCGAGGGAGGGGGCAGGGCGCGGACACGACAGCACAACACTACCCACAGGTGGGTCGCGCAGCAACCCACCCCAGATACCCCCGTCCGTCGCGGGTCGGCGAGCGCCGGATCCCCACGACGTCAGGACATCGCTGGGGCGAAAGGCTACGGAAGCCTGGCGTGATGGTCAAGCACCGAAGGTCCCGACCTCGGCGGTGAGCTCCAGGAGCAGGACGGTCTCGGGCACCAGGGCCGGCATCGGCAGGCCCCGGTGGGCGAGGAACGACCCGCTGGCGGAGACCGTGGGCTCGCCCATCCACGCCGGACGACGCCGTGACAGCTCGCGGACCGGGCCGAGGTCGTCGACCACCCGCACCTCGTAGTCGAGGTCGGCGGCGAGCCCGGGGAGGCGGGCGTCGAGGGGCACCATCGACGCCGAGGTGGTGAGCTGGACGTAGGCGAAGAGGGCCTGGCGCCGATCCTCGCTGACGACGCCGTGCACCAGCGCCGCCGGGTCGGGGTGGTCACCCCGCACGACCGCGCCGCCGTGCAAAAGCGGGCGCAGGCGCCGATGGAGCGCGACGGCGGCAGCGACGGCCTCGCGCTCCTCGGGACTCGCCCGCAGCAGGTTCCACTCGATCCCCAGGTGGCCGAACAGCGCGGTCGCGGCCCGGAAGTCCAGGTGATGGCGCCGGCCGGTGGTGTGCGCCTGCTCGGGACCGATGTGGCTGCCCATGACCTCGGGCGGGAACAGCATCGAGAACCCGCGCTGGATGCGCTGGCGCTCCACCGCGTCGTTGCAGTCGGAGGTCCAGATGCGCTGGGTGCGGCGCAGGACACCGAGGTCGGCCCGGCCGCCGCCCGAGGCGCAGCTCTCGATCTCGACCTCGGGATGCGAGCAGCGGAGCCCGTCGAGCACCTCGTAGAGCCCCACGACGTGGCCGTGCACGCCGGGCCGACCGTGCCGCGACGCCTGGACGAGGTCGCGGTTCATGTCCCACTTGAGGTAGCGGATGTCGTAGGTGTCGAGCAGCTCGCGCACCGCGGCGAACAGGTGCTCGCGCACCTCGGGTCGCCCGAAGTCCAGGACGAGCTGCTGACGGCCCAGCACGGGCTCGTAGCCGGCGGTCGTGAGCGTCCAGTCCGGGTGAGCCCGGTAGAGCTCGGAGTCGGGGTTGACCATCTCGGGCTCGACCCAGAGACCGAAGTCCATCCCGAGGCCGGTCACGTGATCGATGATCGGACCGAGCCCGGACGGCCAGACGGCCTCGCTGACCCACCAGTCGCCCAGGCCGGCGGTGTCGTCGCGGCGACCACCGAACCAGCCGTCGTCGAGGACGAAGCGCTCGACGCCGACGGCGGCGGCGGCGTCGGCCAGCTCGCGCAAGGTCGTGAGGTCGTGATCGAAGTAGACCGCCTCCCAGGTGTTGAGCACGACCGGGCGCGGCGACATCGGGCCCATCACGGAGCGCACGTGACGGTGGAAGGCCTGGCTCATGGCGCTCAGCCCGTGGTCGGACCAGGCGACCACGACGTCGGGAGCGACGTGCTCCCCGCCGGGTTCGACCACGACCTCGCCGGGAGACAGCAGCTCGCCGAGCTGGACGTGGCGCCGCCCGTCGGCCAGCACCTCTGCGGCGAGCTCGAAGTTGCCGCTCCACGCGAGCTGCGCGCCCCACACCGATCCCGTCTGCTCGCCCGCCCCGGCGGTGGTGGCGATGATCGCCGGCGCTCGCTGGTGCGAGGTCCGGCCGCGCCGGTTCTCGACGACGTGCAGCGCGTCGAAGGCGGAGTGGTCGACCTGCAGCTCCCGGCACCATCGGCCGGAGAACGTGAGCAGCTCGACGGCGTCCGGGGGGACGGGGATCGACGGAGACAGCCGCACGAGCTGGAACGGGGTCGCGCCCGGGTTGCGCAGCGTCAGACCGACGGTGAGGACGTCGTCGACCCGAAGCCGGACGAGCAGCTCGAGCTCGGCGACCCGGTCGACCAGCTCGAAGCGCCCGGTGTCTGCCGAGACCTCGTGGGCGACCAGCTCGAAGCGCGGCGACCAGGCCGACCCGTCATCGCGGGAACCGACCAGCCCGGGGCGGCCGGCGTGCCCGACGGACTCCTCGGCGACGATGCCGAGGGGCACCGGGACGTCGAGGCCGCCGTGGGGGACCGCGGGATCCATCGGCACGGACGCCGGTCCGGGCGGCGGCCCGACCGAGACGACCTCGGGCATCCCGCCCCGATGGTTGATGCTGACCGAGAGGTGCTCGCTCGTGAGCACGATGTTCTCGATGTCGCCTGTGCTCATGCCCGCCCGGTGGCTGCCGTCGTGACGTCTGGCCTCACTTGATACCAGAGGTGGCGACGTTCTCGACGAAGTAGCGCTGCGCCATCACGAAGACGGTGAACGGGATCATCACCGACAACACGATGGCGGCGAACAGCAGGTTCGGCCCCTCGCCGGCCTGACCGCCGAGGGTCTGCAGCGCGAGCGTCAACACGAAGTCCTCGCTGTTGCCGAGGTTGATGGTGACCAGCGGCCAGATGAAGGAGTTCCAGGCGTACAGGAACATGAAGGTGGCGAGCGTGGCGATGGCCGGCCAGCTCAGCGGCACGTAGATGCGCCACAGGATCGTCCACCGCTTGGCCCCGTCGACGAACGCCGCCTCCTCGAGCTCCTTCGGGATGGCGACGAAGAACTGCCGCATCAGGAAGGTGCCGTAGGCGTTGAAGAGGAACGGCCACACGAGCGAGCCGAGCGAGTTCACCCAGCCGAGGCTCACCATCAGCCGGAACAGCGGGACGATCAGCACGATGAACGGGATCATGATCGAGCCGATGTAGGCCACGAAGATCTTGTCGCGGCCCGGGAACCGGACGCGGGAGAACGCGAAGCCGCCCATGATCGAGGTGAACAGGGTGCCGCCGACCACCAGCACCGTGACGACGATGGTGTTGGTCAGCGACCGGTCGACGTCCTGCAGGTCGATGATGTCGGAGAAGTTGCCCCACTGCGGGTCGATCGACTCGGCCCGCGTGGCGGTGCGAGCGACCCCGAAGGTGACCTCCGGATCGTCGCCGAGCGTCTCGAACCGCGCCACCGCGGTGTTGCGCTGCAACGCCAACGTGACGGTCTCGTCGCCGCGGGTCACGTCGAAGAGGGGCAGCTCCTCACCGTCGACCACCACCGTCTCGCCGGTGTCGGTGGCGAACTCGAGCGGCCACGCGAGCGTCAGCTCGGGGTCCTCCGGGGCGACGAAGAGCGCCGCTTCGATGCCCTGCTCGGCGATGTAGACGTCCCGGTCGCCCTGGCCGGGCACCTCGACGCGGAAGAGGTCGACCTCCTCGCCGTCGACGACGGCGACGTCCGGCGAGCGGGGCAGGATCGTCGGCGGGTACCGGAACGTGTCCTCGGGGGTCTTGAGGGCCGAGCCGACCATGAAGACGAACGGGAACAGCATGATCGCGGCGAACAGGATCAGGACGCCGTAGGCCAGCGCCGGCCCGACGAGACGGCGGAGTCGGAAGCGCCGGCGCCGGCGGGGCGCGGGCGTCGCAGCCGGTGAGGCGGTGGTGGGGACGTCGGTGCTGGTCGCGTCCGTCATG
>JBCBSZ010000037.1:0-50799 GCA_039818945.1 Actinomycetota bacterium | reverse complement strand
CACGCCGATCCGGCTGTGGCGCTGGCCGCGTATCGGCGTGCTCTCGACCTCGCCATGGACGCCCGGAACGGCCGGCTCGAGGGCCTCGCTCGACGAGAGATCGTCGGCGTGCAGATGGCCGCCCTCGAACCGCGTGAACTGGCGGAGGAACTGATCGGCATCTTCGGGCATCTCCGGCGCATCGTCGATACCGGCAACGTGTACCTCTGCCTCAGCTACACCAGCGAGTTGCTGATCGGTTCCGGAGACGCCGAGGGTGCGGCCCTGCTCCACGGCCACGGAAGACGAGGTTGGTCGGGCCGCTCGGGCGGGGGCCGACGGGAGCGGGAGGTATTCGAGGCCGCCGGCCGGACAGCGATGGGGGAGCGATGGGATGTCCTCGTCGCGCGCGGGGCGGCCTCGAACGTGACCCAGATCGTCGATCTGGCCTGCGAACGCCTCACACAGGTGCGGGACCTTGAAGAGTGACGCGTTGCACCGGAGCGGCGAGGCCGAACTGCTTCTGCGGAGCGGCACGTACCCGCCGATACCGTTCCCCCGGTGAACGCGGCGCTCCCGGCAGACCATCCGTTCCACGGCTTCTCCGACGCCCCGTACCTCCTCGCGGCGACCGGGCAGCCGTCACCGACGACGCCGGTCTGGTTCCAGCGCCAGGCCGGCCGGCACCTGCCGGAGTACCACGAGGTGCGGCGCCCCGGGAGCATCCTCGACACGATCCGGGTGCCCGACCTCGCCGCCGAGATCACCCTGCAGCCCGTGCGGCGCTACGGGGTCGATGCCGCCGTGCTCTACTCCGACATCGTCACGCCGCTGGCCGCCATCGGCGTCGGCGTCGACATCGAGCCCGGCGTCGGCCCGGTGACCGATCCCCCGATCCGCTCGGCCACCGACCTCGCCCGGATCCGCCCGCTCGAGGCCGCCGACGTCGAGCACGTCACCGAGACGGTCGCCATCCTCGCCCGCGAGCTGCCGGTGCCACTGCTCGGGTTCGCCGGCGCCCCGTTCACGCTGGCCAGCTACCTCATCGAGGGCCGACCCAGCCGCACCCACGGGCTCACCAAGGCGATGATGCTCGGCGAGCCGCAGCTGTGGCACGACCTGTGCGAGCGCCTCGCCGACATCGCGGTCGAGTTCCTCCGGCTCCAGGTCATGGCCGGCGCGAGCGCCGTGCAGCTCTTCGACAGCTGGGCCGGTGCGCTCGACCCCGCGACCTACGAGACGCACGTGGCACCGCACACCAGGTCGATCTTCGAGCGCGTCGCGGAGCTCGGCGTGCCCCGCGCCCACTTCGGTGTCGGGACCGGCGAGCTCCTCGGGCTGATCGCCGCCACCGGCCCCGACGTGGTCGGTCTCGACTGGCGGGTCCCCCTGGACGTCGCCCGCGACCGCCTCGGCAACCTCGCCGTGCAGGGCAACCTCGACCCGGCGGTGTGCCTCGCCCCGATCCCGGTCGTCGAGGCCGCCACCCGGGACGTCCTCGCCCGCAACGGGGGGCGACCGGGCCACATCTTCAACCTGGGCCACGGCGTGCTCCCCGAGACCGACCCGGCGGCGCTCGCCCGGGTCGTCGAGATCGTCCACGGCCAGTAGCCGGATCACGACGCCCCGTGATGCCGCGTCGGAGCCCGGGCCTGCGATGATCGAGGCATGCGGCGCGTGGCGGTGATCGGACCCGACCCGGCCCGTCGCGACGCGCTCGCCGCCGCGCTCAGCCGACTCCTCCCGGTGCCGGTCCTCGGCGACGAGCCCCGACCGGACCTCGCCATCAGCGCCACCCCCTTCGCCGACCACTCGATCCGCCTCGCGGCCGCCGGCCGCGAGCTCATCGTGTGGAACGACCTCCCCGAGCTGAGCGTCGCGGTCGCCCGCCGGCTGGCGCCGGCGACGGCCGAGCGGGCCAAGGCGATCATCGTCCTGCCGTCCTTCCCCGCCGCCGCGGCGAGAGACGAGCTCGAGCAGCTCGACGACGTCGATCGTTTCGCCCGCGGCGCCGTGCTCGACGCCGGCCTCGACCGCTGGGCCGCGGCGGCGGTCGCCTGGGAACCCGAGCCGCCCGACGCCCACGACGGCTACGGGGTCCGCACCGCCGAGGTCGTCAAGGGCCTGGCCGATCTCGGGCGGACCTCGTCGGTGGTGATCATCCCGGTCGGGATCGATGCCGACCACCCGGGCATCGTCGCCGCGTCCGAGCTGGCAGATGCGGCGCGCATGGCGATCGAGATCGCCCCGCGCGCCGACCTCGACGACGAGGTGCTGGCCGGCCTCGCCGACCGCGTCGCCGGAGCGCTCCGTTGAGCGCCCGGGTCCTCGTCGTCGGCGCCGGCATCACCGGCCTCACCGCGGCGCGCCGGCTGGCCCACGCCGGCGCGGAGGTGGAGGTCCTCGAGAGCGACGCCCGCCTCGGCGGCAAGATCAGCACCTCCACGATGCGGGGCCACCCCGTCGAGGACGGGCCCGACATGTTCCTCGCCCGGGTGCCCTGGGCCCGCGACCTGTGCGACGAGCTCGGGCTGACCGACGAGCTCGTCGCACCCGCCACCGGCTCCGCCTTCGTGTGGCGAGACGGTGCGCCCCGACGCCTACCGGCCGAGCTGGTCCTCGGCGCCCCGACCAAGATCGTCCCGCTCCTGCGCTCGGGCGTCCTGCCGACCGCCGACGCGTTGCGAGCCGGGCTCGACCTGCTCCGGCCTCGCTCCGACCTCGGCGACGACCCGACCGTGGGCGAGCTGATCGGCGGCCGGTTCGGCCGCGCCGTGACCGATCGGCTGGTCGACCCGCTGATCGGTGGCATCAACGCCGGAGCGGCCGATCACCTCTCCGCAGCGGCCACCGCGCCACAGCTGCTCGACGCGGCCCGGTCGTCGCGGAGCCTGCTCCACGGCCTTCGCCGGGCCAGGGCGGCCTCCACGCTGCAGGCGACGGGGCCGGTGTTCTGGTCCCTGCGAGGCGGGCTCGGGCAGCTCGTCGCCGCGCTGCACGACGACCTCTCGGCCACCGGGGCCAAGGTCCGCACCGGCGTGCGCGTCCGGACCGTGCTCTCCGGCGGAGCCGACGGCGTCACGGTCGTGACCGACGACGAGCAGCTCGACGCCGACGCCGTCGTCCTCACCACCCCGGCCCACGTGACCGCCGGGATCGTCGCCGAGGCCAGCCCGGCCGCCCGCCGCACCCTCGACCGCATCCGGGCCGCCTCGGTGTCCATGGCCGTGCTGGCCGTGCCCGACGACATCTTCGCCCGGCCGCTCGACGCGTCCGGCCTGCTGTTCCCTCGGGTCGACGGCAACCTGGTCACGGCGGTGTCCTTCGGTTCCACCAAGTGGCCGCACTGGGCCGACGGACACCGCATCCTCCGGGTCTCGGTCGGTCGCATGGGCGACGACCGGGGGCTCGAGCTCGACGACGATGCGCTCGTCGCCGCCGTGCTCGACGAGCTCGACGCCAGCCTCGGCCTGCGCGGCGCGCCGCTCGAGCACCGGGTCGTGCGCTGGATCCGCGCCTTCCCTCAATACGAGCCCGGGCATGCCGACCGGGTCACCAGCATCCGTCGCGAGCTGGCGCACGCGCTCCCCGGGGTCGAGGTGGCCGGCGCTGCGTTCGAGGGGCTGGGCATCCCCGCCTGCGTGCGGCAAGGTGGGGAGGTCGCCGAGCGGGTGCTCGCCAGAACAGGAGTCGGAACCGGAAGATGAGGCCCACCCGCATCGCAGCGCTCTTCGCCGGAGCCGGAAGATGAGGCCCGGTCGCGTCCTGCTGCTCTTCGTCGGGGCCGTCACCGTGATCGGCGTCGTGGCGAGCTTCACCTTCCGCGACGTGACCCCGGACCCGGCCGGTCTCGCCGCGGCGACGTCGACGACCGTCCCGCTCCCGATCGAGCCCGAGGAGGAGCTGGTCCAGCTCGTCAACGACGGACCGACCGTCAGCGCCGCGCCCGAGACCACGGCGGCGACGACCACCACGACGACCGAACCGCCGGTCGTGCTCCCGGTCCCCGATCCGGCGCCGACCGTCGCCTACTTCGACGAGGAGCTGGTCGACCTCGGCACGATCACGATCCCCGCGTTGGGCATCGATCGCACCCTCCACCAGGGCATCTCGCTCTACAACATCGACCGCGGCCCCAGCCACTGGCCCGGCACCGCCGAGCCCGGTGAGCTGGGCAACGTCGTCATCGCCGGCCACCGCACCACCCACGGCGCGCCCTTCCGGGGCATCGATCAGCTGGTCGAGGGCGACGAGGTGATCTTCGCGGTCGACGGCGAGACCTTCGTCTACCGGGTGGTCGGCGACGAGGTCGTCCTCCCCTCCGGTCTGCACATCGTCGAGCAGACGAACGCTCACACGGCCACGCTGTTCGCGTGCCATCCACCCGGCTCGGCCGAGTACCGCTACGTCGTGCACCTCGAGCTCGATCCCGACGCGGTGATCGACGAGGAGCCCACCGCGGCGTGACGAGGCTCGCCACCGCGCTCCGTCTCGTCGGAGCCGGGCTCGGGCTGGCGCTCGCGACCCCACCGCTCGGCTTCTGGCCGTTCGCACCGCTCGGGCTCGCCCTGCTCGTCGTCGAGCTGCGCGACCGGCGCTACCGCGACCGCTTCCTGGTCGTGCTCGCCGCGTTCGGCGTCCACTACCTCGTGACGCTGAGCTGGGTGTGGTCGCTGCACCCCGCCGCGCTGCTGCTCATCCCGATCCTGGCCGCCCTCGATGCGCTGATCCTGGCCACCGCGCCACCGAGCGGTCGGGCGCGCGACGTCGGCTTCGTCGCCGCGCTGACGCTGACGTCGGCCTTCCGGTGGAGCTGGCCCTGGGGCGGCGTGCCGCTGGCGAACCTGGCGCTCGGGCAGGTCAACGGTCCGCTGCTCCAGGTGGCGTCGTTGGCCACCGCGCTGGGGGTCGTCGCGGTCCTCGGCGTCGTGGCCGTCGGGCTGGTCGCGCTGGTCGAACGACGCTGGCCCGCGGCCGTGGTGGCGCTGACCGTCGTCATCGCCGCCCTCGGACTGGCCGCCGTCGACCCGGAGAGCGAGGTGATCGACGAGATCGACGTCGCGCTCGTGCAGGGCGGCGGTCCGCTCGGCACCCGGGCCCGCGACACCGACGAGGCCCGGCCGATCGAGCGCCACCTCGACGCCACCCGCACGATCGACCGGCCCGTCGACCTGATCGTGTGGCCGGAGAACGTCGCCAGCGTCGACGGCGCCCTCGACGGCAGCCCGCTCGGCGACGAGCTCTCCGCGCTGACCGAGCAGCTCGACGCCGTGCTCGTCACCGGTGCGATCGAACGGGAGGGCGACCGCTTCCGCAACTCGGCGCTGGTCTTCACGCCCGACGGCGAGCAGGGCCGCTACGAGAAGGTGAACCGGGTCCCCTTCGGCGAGTTCATCCCGTTCCGCGGCCTGATCGAGGCGGTCGTCGGCGACGTGCGCTCGCTGGTGCCCCGCGACGCGATCGTCGGGGAGAACCCGGCCGCGGTCGACACGCCGCTGGGTCGGTTCACCACCGTCATCAGCTTCGAGCTGTTCTTCCCCCGCCGGGCCCGGACCGGGACCCTCGACGGCGGCCAGGCGATCCTCGGGCCGACGAACGCCTCGTCCTACCCCGACACCCGGGTCCCGGAGCAGACGCTGGCCTCGTCGCGACTGCGGGCCGTCGAGTCCGCCCGCTGGGTCGCGCAGGTCGCCCCCACCGGGTACACCGCCGTCGTCGACGACCGGGGCGAGGTCCAGCAGCGGACCGGCCTGCGCGAGCAGCGCGTCCTCTACGACACGATCGAGCTGCGCGAGGGCGAGACCTGGGCCGTCCGGTGGGGACGGGTGCCGCTGCTGTGGCTGGCGGTCGTCGGGTGGCTGGTCGCCTGGGCGCTGTCGCCGGACCTGCCGGAGCGGCTCCGGCGGGTGCTCGCCCGCCCGGTCAGATCTCCACGAGCAGCGTGAACGGCCCGTCGTTGACCAGCTCGACCCGCATGTCGGCCCGGAACCGCCCGGTCGCCACGGTCGCGCCGAGCTCGCGGAGCGCATCGCAGACCACCTCGATGAGCGGTTCGGCCTGCTCGGGACGGGCGGCGCCCACGTAGGACGGACGCCGGCCCTTCCGGGTGTCGCCGTACAGCGTGAACTGGCTGACGATGAGGACCTCGCCGGAGGTGTCGGCCACCGAGCGGTTGGCGACCCCTTCGTCGTCCTCGAAGATCCTGAGGTGCCACAGCTTGTCGGCCAGCCGGCGCGCCGCGGCCTCGTCGTCGTCGTGGGTCACGCCGACGAGCGCGCAGAGTCCGGGCCCGATCTCGCCGACGACCTCGTCGTCGACCCGCACCCTCGCCTCGGCCGCCCGCTGCACCACCGCTCGCACGGGCGGAGAACCTAGACGGAGGCGAGGTCCTCCAGGGTCCCGACGGCGGTCTCGCCGGCCGCGGTGACCGTCAGGATCTCGACGCCGGTCTCGGTGACGGCGACCGTGTGCTCGAACTGGGCCGACGGGAGGTCGTCGTCGACGCGCTCGGTCCAGCCGTCGGCGGCCTGACGGAACGTGGCACGCCCGGCGACGAGCATCGGCTCGACCGTGAAGGTCATGCCCGGGACGAGCACCACCGTCGACGGCGCCTGGAGGCCGTGGTCGACGTGGGGCGCGGCGTGGAAGGTGCGACCGATGCCGTGACCGCCGTACTCGCGGATGACCCCGTAGCCCCGCGACCAGGCGAAGGGCTCGACGGCCTCGGCCACGCAGCGCAGCTCGGCGCCGGGCGCGACCGCGGCGATCCCGCGCAGGGTCGCCTCGCGGGTCGTCTCGACGAGCGCCTCGACGGCGGGATCGACGTCACCGACGCAGAACGTCGCCGAGTTGTCGCCGTGCACGCCGTCGATGAAGGCGGTCACGTCGACGTTCACCACGTCACGGCGCTGGAGCGGCCGGTCGTCCGGGATCCCGTGACAGATCACGCCGTTGACCGACGTGCAGATCGACTTGGTGAACCCCCGGTAGCCGAGGGTGCTCGGGTACGCCCCCAGCTCGACGTAGGCCTCGTGGGCGACGGCGTCGAGCTCGTCGGTCGTCACGCCCTCGGCCACGTGGGCGCCGGCGCGGAGGAGGACCTCCGCGGCGACGGCACCGGCCCGGCGCATCGCCGCGAGGGAGGCTCGGTCGTGGACCTGGAACCCGGTCGGCGTGCCGACGCGCCCGCTCTCGACGTAGTCCGGTCGGGGGATGTGCGCCGGCACCGGGCGCACCGGCGAGACGGCACCGAGCGGGACCCGGGGTCGCCGCAGGCGGGCGGTGTCGAGGTGACATCGCTTGAGCTTGCGGCCGGATCCGCACCAGCACGCGTCGTTGGTCCGCCGTCTGCCCCGGTTCCGCATCGCCCTGAGTCTACGGGTCGAGACATCTCCCGTCTACACCCGTGCACAGCGGGCAGGGCCCTAGACTCGGTGCCCGTGGCCCCGATGGTGAACACCGACGACCTGGCCGACGCCCGCGAGGTCGCGGCCCTCCTCGGCCTGTCGCACCCCAACAGCGTGAGCCTCTACCAGCGGCGGTACCCCGACATGCCCCGACCGGTCGTCGATCTCGGACGCGGCCGGCCCCGGCTCTGGCTCCGACCCGACATCGACGCCTGGCTCCAGCGGCGACGCGGTTGACCGGGCGTCGGTGGCACACGTCACCCTGTCTTGACCGCGCGGTCCAGTGACGACGAGCATCTCCCGAATGCCCACGGACGGTCCCCTGCGCATCGCGCTGCTCACCTACCGAGGCCATCCGTACACCGGTGGGCAGGGCATCTACGTCCGCCACCTCAGCCGTGAGCTGGTCGAGCTGGGCCACGAGGTCGAGGTCCTGTCCGGACCGCCCTACCCCCACCTCGACCCGAGGGTCCGGCTGACCGAGCTCGACAGCCTCGATCTGTACCGCATGCCCGACCCGTTCCGGATCCCCCGCCCCCGCGAGTTCCGGGACTGGACCCACGTGGTCGAGTTCCTGGTCACGGGCACCGCCACGTTCGCCGAACCCCTCGCCTTCAGCCTGCGGGCCCGGCGCGAGCTCACCCGCCGCATCGACGAGTTCGACATCGTCCACGACAACCAGTGCCTCGGTTACGGGATCCTCGGCATCGAGCGGGCCGGGTTGCCCGTGCTGGGCACGATCCACCACCCGATCACCGTCGACCGCCGGCTCGAGACCGAGCACGCCCCGACGCCGTGGAAACGGTTCACGAAGGACCGCTTCTACGCCTTCACCACGATGCAGACGAAGGTGGCGAAGCAGCTGCGCCGCATCCTGACCGTGTCGTCGAACAGCTACGACGACATCGTCGCCGACCACGGCGTCGACCCGAGCCGGCTCCACATCGTCCACGTCGGCGTCGACCCCGACCACTTCCGGCCCCTCGCCGACGTCGGGCCGGTTCCCGGCCGGGTCATGACCACCGCCTCGGCCGATGTCGCCATGAAGGGCCTGCGCTACCTCCTCGAGGCGACGGCCAAGCTGCGGATCGAGCGTCCGGAGCTCCACCTGGTCGTCATCGGTCGCCCCAAGGAGGACAGCGCCACCCTCGGCATCATCGACCGGCTGGGTCTCACCGACGCCATCGAGTTCGTGTCGGGGGTCTCCGACGACCGCATCGTGGAGCTCTACAACGAGGCCGAGGTCGCCGTCGTGCCCTCGCTGTACGAGGGCTTCTCGCTGCCGGCGATCGAGGCGATGTCGTGCGGCACGCCACTCATCGCCACCACCGGCGGCGCACTGCCCGAGGTGGTCGGCACCGACGGCGAGACGGCACTCCACGTGACCCCCGGCGACGTCGAGGCGCTGACCGTGCGACTGCGCGAGGCGCTGGACCGGCCCGACCTCCGCACGACGGTCGGCGCCGCCGGGCGGGCGCGCGTGATCGAGAACTTCAGCTGGCGCATCACCGCCGAACGGACCGTCGAGCACTACCGGGCGCTCCTCGCCGAGGTCGAGGGCGCTGCGTGCTGACCGTCGACTTCGACCGGCTGGGCGTCCGGCCGGGTGATCGCTTCCTCGACGTCGGCGCCGGCAGCGGCCGGCACGCCTTCGAGGCGCTGCGGCGGGGCGCGAGCGTCACGGCCCTCGATCTCGAGGCCGACGACCTCCGAGGCGCCCACGACACGATGAAGCACATGATCGACTCCGGCGAGGCCGGCACCGACGGCGGCGCCGTGCTCGTCGGCGATGCGCTGCACCTGCCGTTCCCCGACGGCTCGATCGACCGCATCGTGGCCTCGGAGGTGCTCGAGCACGTCGACGCCGACGCCGACGCCATCGACGAGCTGGTGAGAGTGCTCCGGCCCGGTGGCACCATCGCCGTCACCGTGCCGTCGTGGCTGCCCGAGTGGGTGTGCTGGTCGATCTCCGACGAGTACCACGCACCGACCGCCGTCGGCGGCCACGTGCGGATCTACACCAAGGCCGAGCTCTCGATGAAGCTCGAGCGGGCGGGTCTCGACCTCGCCGGCTCGGCCCGCACCCACGCGCTGCACTCGCCGTACTGGTGGCTCAAGTGCGCGGTGGGAGTGAACGACGACGATCACCCCGCCGTCCGCCCGTACCGCAAGCTGCTCGAGTGGGACATCATGTCGCAGCCGCTGGTCACCCGGGTCGCCGACCGGGTGCTCAGCCCCGTCCTGGGCAAGAGCCTGGTGCTCTACGCCCGCCGACCCCCGACGGCGGAGGTGGCCGGTGCGGCCTGAGCTCCCCGACGTCCCGACCGCGGAGGTGGCCGGTGCGGCCTGAGATCCCCGACGTCCTGACCGCCGACGAGATCTCCGAGACCGCCGCCTCGATCCTCACCGATCAGACCGACGACGGGCTGATCCTGTGGTTCCCGGGCGGGCACAGCGATCCGTGGAACCACGTCGAGGCCGCGATGGCCCTCGACACCTGCGGCTACGGCGAGGCCGCGCTCGCGGCGTACGAGTGGCTCCGCCGGAACCAGCACGCCGACGGCTGGTGGCACCACTACTACCTCGCCGACGGGATCGAGGACCCGAAGATCGACACCAACGTGTGCAGCTACCTCGCCACCGGGGTCTGGCACCACTACCTGCTCACCGGCGACCGGTCCTTCCTCGAGACGTACCGGCCGGTGGTCGAGCGGGCGATCGACTTCGTGCTCTCGCTGCAGAAGCCCGGCGGCGAGATCATCTGGGCCCGCCATCGGGACGGCACGCCGTGGTCGTTCGCGCTGCTCACCGGCTCGTCCTCGATCCTGCACTCGATGCGCTGCGCCATCGCGATCGTCACCGAGCTCGGCGACGCCCGACCCGACTGGGAGCTCGACGCCGCCCGCCTGGCCGACGCGCTGCGCCACCGGCCCGACGCGTTCGAGCCGAAGCACCGGTGGGCGATGGACAGGTACTACCCGTAGCTCGCCTGACCGCTCACCGGCGACGACTCCCATCGTCGCCTCGACGACGGCGCTGCGACCTACGTCATGCCAGGGCGGGGTGTGCGCTGCGTCAGCGACAACCCGTGGGTGACGGCGGCGGAGACCAGCGAGTGCGCCATCGCCTACGCCCAGATCGGTCGGTTCGACGAGGCCCTCGACCTGATGCGCTCGGTCGCCCACCTCCGTCGCGACGACGGCTCGGTCTACACCGGCATCGTCTACCCCCAGCTGGCCACCTTCCCCGACGAGGAGCGCTCGACCTACACCGCCGCCGCGGTGGTGCTGGCCGCCGACGCGCTGAGTCGGGCGACGCCGGCCTCGGGCCTCTTCGTCGACGACGAGTCGCTGCCGTCGCTCATCGACGTGCGCGGCGCAGAGGAGCTGGAGCGGGACTGACGGCCGGCCGCTCAGCTCGTGGCGTCGAGGAGCTCGACCTCGTAGCCCGAGAGTTGCTCGTCCGCCGTCACGAGGACCATCGCGTCGAGCTGCGCCTGGGCGACGAGCATGCGGTCGAACGGGTCTCGATGGTGTGGTGGCAACGCGGGGGCGAGCTCGGCGTGGTCGGCGCGGATCGGGGCGATCTCGAAGCCGGTCCCCCGCACCGCCTCGACGAGGCCGACCGGGAAGTCGAGCTTGCCCAACGACCGCTTGATCCCGAGCTCCCACGGCGTCACGACCGACATCACGGCTTCGTCACAGGAGCTGATCGCCTCGCGGGCGGTCGGACCGAGGTGCTCGGCGTCGTCGAGCCACCACAGCACGACGTGGCTGTCGAGGAGCAGCCTCATGGATCGCTGCGATCGTCGAACGCGGCCAACACGTCGGGATCGCTGCCGACGACATCGGGCCCGTAGGTGACCCGGCCAGCCCAGGTGCCCGGCCGGCGCGCCGGACGGTCCGGCGGCCACGGGATCAGCTTGGCCACGGGACGACCGTTGCGGGCGACGATCACCTCGTCACCGGCCTCCGCGAGCCGGATCAGCTCGGACAGGCGGCTCTTCGCCTCGTGCGTGTTGACGACCTCGGTGGCCACGTGCATCAGCTTAGCCAGACCAGGACCATCCTGACGGACCATCCCTGGTGCCGGCGACGAGGGCCTGCACCGTGCATCGTGATGCAGAGGCGCTACGATGCGATGATGCGGACGACGATCGATCTGCCGGACGATCTCCACGAGCTGGCGAGGCAGTTGGCCCACGAGCAGAACCGGTCGCTGAGCGAGGTCGTCACCGACCTCATCCGGCTCGGCCTCCGGCCGGCGCCGGTGGCACCCAGCTCCGGGTCGCGTGGACTCCCGCAGGTGAGCGTCGGCCGACCGGTCAGTGCTGAGGACGTCCGTTCCCTCGACGACGAACCGTGACGGCGATCCTCGCCGACGGCAACGTGCTGATCGCGCTGACCGTCGTCGACCACGTCCACCACGCCGCGGCCGTCCGATGGTTCGACGAGGCGCAACCGGAGTTGGCGACCTGCCCCATCACACAGGGAACGCTGCTGCGCTTCCTGCTACGTGAGGGCGTCGGGGCCCCGGACGCCATGGCGGTGCTCGATCAGCTCCGGTCCGCAGGGTGGCATCACTTCTGGGCAGATGATCTCCCGTACGAGGCCGCGCACCTGCGCGGGGTGATCGGCCATCGACAGGTGACCGACGCCTACCTGGTCGCGCTGGCGAGCCATCGCGGTGGCCGCCTCGCCACGTTCGATCGCGGGTTGTCCGCGCTCCACGGCGACGCCGTCGACCTCGTCGAACCGTGACGATCGACGTCGGAGGCCCGGACGTCAGCGCTTGCGGACCCGCCAGGCGATCTCGCTCGGCCACCGCTGCGCCCAGTCCGCCGTGGCGAAGAACCGGACCTCGGTCCCACCCTCCGGTGCCCGCAGCTCGTGGAGGGCGAGCACGTCGAAGCCGGTGTCGACCAACAGGCGGAACCAGTCCGCGATCGTGCGGTTGAACTCGATGCCGCCGGGATCGTCGACGGCGTCGGTCCAGTCGAAGCGGCCCATGCCGAAGTAGGGCCGCTCCAGCCGCTCGGTGACGGGCAGGCTGCCGTCGAGCGGGCTGGACACCATGACGAACGGGTGGTTGGTGAGGAACACCAGCTCGCCGCCGGACCGGAGCAGCCGATGGGCCTCGGGGAGCCACACCTCCGGGTCGCACCACAGCGCCGCGCCGTACTCGCTCACGGCGAAGTCGAACGAGGCGTCGGGCTCGGGCACCTCCTCGGCCGACCCGTGAATCAGCTCGAGCGCGACGCCGTGCTCCTCGGCCAGGCGGCGGGCGGTGGCGAGCTGCTCCTCCGACACGTCGATGCCGACGACCTCGGCACCGCGGTGGGCGAGCCAGGCCGAGACGTAGCCGGTCCCGCAGCCGAGCTCGATCGACCGCCTCCCCGTCAGGTCGTCGGGCAGGAGGAGAAGCTCGGTCTCGGGCACGCTCCAAATCCCCCACGACGGGGTCGCCCGACCGGCCCAGGCCCGCTCGCCCATCCCCACCCACTCGTGGGCCATCGCGTTCCAGTGGTCGCGGTTGACCTCGGCGTGCTCGGAGAACCCCATCACCCCTCCCGTCGGCGGAGCACCCTCAGCGATCCGGTGACCGCAGTCTCGAGGAAGCCGTCGTCGAGCGCACGGAGATAGAGCTCGTAGGGCGGGCGGCCACCGTCGGCCGGGTCGGGGAACACGTCGTGGATGGCGAGGGTGCCCTCCAGCTCGACGTGCGGGACCCAGGCGTCGTAGTCGGCGTGGGCGACGTCGGCGGCGTGGCCCCCGTCGACGAACAGGAACGACAGCGGGGTCGACCAGTGGCCGGCGACGACGGTCGACCGGCCGACCACGGCGACCACGACGTCTTCGAGTCCGGCGTCACGGATCGTGCGACGGAACACCGGCAGCGAGTCCATGCGCCCCGAGTCGTCGACGAGCGAGTCGTCGTGGTGCTCCCACCCGGCCTGCATCTCCTCGGAGCCGCGATGGTGGTCGATCGTGAACAGGGTGGCGCCCCGATCGAGGGCAGCGGCGCCGAGCCAGACCGCCGACTTGCCGCAGTAGCTGCCGATCTCCATCCACGGCCCGGTCCCCCTCGCTCCGAGGGCGGCCTCGTGGAGCGCTCGACCCTCGTCGTCGGGAAGGAACCCCCGGGCGGCCCGGGCGGCGGCGAGCAGGTCGGCCCGCACGTCAGACGGCGACGTCGTCGGTGCGCGCACCGAAGATCAGCTTGTCGAGGAAGACGAACTTGGCGATCCAGAGCACGAAGTAGGTCCCGAAGTTCGCCGCGGACGCGGCCAGCCCGGTGCCCCATCGAGCGTCGGCCCAGGCGACCACGATGGTCGACACGACGAGGCCGAGGACGGCGTAGACCCAGAACGGCACGATCTCCCGCCACAGGTGGTGGGGCCCGGAGCGCTCCCAGACCCACGCCCGGTTGAGGAGGTAGCTCGGGATGGCGCCGACCGACACGGCGAGCATGTTGGCCGGCGCGCCGGGGAGGTCGAGCGGGCCGTACCCGAGCAGGAGGACGGCCTGAGTCACGACGAGCGTGATGACGGAGACCCCGGCGTAGCGCACGAGACGGAGCTGGCCGGGTGCGAGCCGGTCGTTCGCCGCCTGGAGCACGCCATGAAGATACCGGGACCGACGGTCGCACCCGATGGCACCCACGGTGCAGACTCGCGCCATGCCGAAGGCGTTGGACGACCTCCTCGACCTCCTCGACCTCGAGGCCATCGAGGTCAACGTCTTCCGCGGGCTGAGCCCCGACGAGGACCGGCAGCGGACCTTCGGCGGCCAGGTCGCCGGGCAGGCCCTCGTCGCCGCCGTGCGCACCGTCGACCCCGACCGGCCGGTGCACTCGCTGCACGCCTACTTCCTGCGACCGGGTGACCCGAACGCCCCGATCCTCTACACCGTCGACCGAATCCGCGACGGCAGGTCGTTCACCACCCGCCGTGTCGTCGCCGTCCAGCACGGCCGGGCCATCTTCAACCTGCAGGCCTCGTTCCAGCGGACCGAGCAGGGTTGGGAGTACCAGTCGCAGATGCCGGCCGACGTGACGCCACCCGAGGAGCTGCCCACGTGGCAGGAGCGGATGGCGCCGGTCAAGCACCGCCTCGAGGGCGACTGGTTCGACCGGCCCCGCCCGATCGATCTCCGGTACGCCGACGGTCGGGCGCTCGGGAGCGGCGACGTGGCGGAGCGCCAGCGGGTGTGGATGCGGGCCGACGGCGAGCTCCCCGACGATCCGGCGCTGCACAACTGCGTCGTGACCTACGCCTCCGACATGAGCCTGCTCGACACCGTCGTGATGCCCCACGGCACCGACTGGACGCAGGGCACGGTCCAGATGGCGAGCCTCGACCACGCGATGTGGTTCCACCAGCCGTTCCGGGCCGACGAGTGGCTGCTGTTCGACCAACGCACCCACGCCTCCTTCGGCGCTCGCGGCCTGGCGACCGGCGAGATCTACACCCAGGACGGCCGCCTGGCCGTCTCGGTCGTCCAGGAGGGGCTCATCCGACCGGTGTCGCCGCCGCGCTGACCGATCCGACCACCGTCACGCCAGACTGGGCCGCGTGAGCCGACTCCTCGCCGTGGCCGCCGCCCTCCTGCTCGTCCTCGTCGCCTGCGGTGACGACGACGACGAGGCCGACGGCGACACACCGGCCGCCACCGCACCGGCCCCCTCCGCTCCCCCGACCACCGCGGCCGCCGGTCCCGACGCGGCACCGACGACGGCACCGCCGAGCGACAACGCTCCGGCGAAGGGCGACGAGGCGACCGCCACGACCGTCGCGCCGCCCGCGGCGCCGGCCGCCGCCACCGCCGACGAGGTCGCCGCAGTTGCCGGCGGGCTGCGGCTCGAGCCGGTGGGCGGGTTCGAGCAACCCCTCGACCTCGTGTGGGCCCCCGACGGCAGCGGGCCCTTCGTGGCGGAGAAGACCGGCCGGCTCTACCTGCTCGATCCGGCGACCGACGAGCGCCAACTCGTCCTCGACCTGTCCGCCGAGGTGTCGACCGACAGCGAGCGAGGGTTGCTCGGCATCGAGTTCAGCCCCGACGGCCGCTGGCTCTACGCCAGCAGCACCGACCGGGGCGGGTCGAGCCGGCTGAGCGCCCACGAGCTCGGCGGCGAGCTG
The DNA here is from genome assembly GCA_039818945.1 of Actinomycetota bacterium. Lineage (GTDB taxonomy): Bacteria > Actinomycetota > Acidimicrobiia > Acidimicrobiales > Poriferisodalaceae > JBCBSZ01. The sequence goes on along the minus strand of JBCBSZ010000037.1, from coordinate 35,277 downwards.
CCGCTCGACCCCGCCGCCGCGGTCGAGATCGCGGCGTTCGACCAGCCGTTCTCGAACCACAACGGCGGCGACCTGGTCACCGGTCCCGACGGGCTCCTCTACTGGGCGCTCGGCGACGGCGGCTCGGGCGGTGATCCCGAGAACAACGGCCAGGACCCGACCACACCCCTGGGCAACATCCTCCGCATCGATCCCCGGCCCGACGCCGGCGGCTACGCCGTGCCCGGCGACAACCCGTTCGTCGGCGACCCCGCCGCGCTCGACGAGATCTGGGTGTGGGGCGTGCGCAACCCCTGGCGCGTCTCGTTCGACCCGGCCACCGGCGACCTCTGGATCGGCGACGTCGGCCAGGGCGACTGGGAGGAGATCACCCGCGTCGAGGCCGGCACGTCGGGCTGGAACCTCGGGTGGAACTGCTTCGAGGGATTCGCCGCCTTCGCGGGCTGCGAGGTGGCCGGCCACCTCGAGCCGGTCGTCGTCTACGACCACGGCCAGGGGGTGTCGGTGACCGGCGGCCACGTCTATCGCGGCCAGTCGATCCCCGGCCTCGACGGCGCCTACCTCTTCGGCGACTTCGGCAGCGGCACGATCTGGGCGCTGCCCGGCGGGGCGAGCGAGGCCATCACGACGTCGCTCGACGTGAACGGCCTCACGTCGTTCGGGCAGGACCCGAGCGGCGAGCTCTGGACCGTGGCGATCGGCGGCGAGGTCGCACGGATCGTCGCCGGCTGAGCCGGCCGAGCCCGCTCAGGCGTCGCTCGGCGCCGGCGGCCGGTAGAAGAGCGCGATCTGGGCGACGCCGCCCACCAGACCACCGCCGAGGGCGATCACCAGGCCGACGACGCCGTCGAGATCGGTGGCGATGCCGATCGCCTCGTCGAGGGACCACTCGCCCGGTCCGGTCGTGGCGACGACGACGCCGATGAGCGCGAGGACGAAGTTGTACTCCCACCCGTCCTTGACGATGAAGAAGCCGTTCGCCCGGTGGACGGTCCACCCTGCGACGACCATCAGCCCGACGAAGGCGGCGCCGGCGAGGGGCGTGAGGAGGCCGGCAGCGAGCAGCAGCCCGCTGACGATCTCGGTCCCCGCCGCGAGGCGGGCGTGGACCCTGCCGGGGCGCATCCCCATCGAGTCGAACCAGCCGGCGGTGCCCGCCAGGCCGCTCGGGCCGGTCATCTTGGCCCACCCGTGGGCCGCCATGGTCAGCCCGATGGCCACCCTCAGGATCAGGATCCCCAGGTTCACCTCGTCCATGCGCTGCCCTCAGTTCATCGTGACGTCGTCGGGGTAGTGCCCGAGCCAGCCGAGTCTGCCCGGTTGACGACCGAGCACGCGCCGCCACAGCCCCGACGGGTCGCTCGTGAGGGGGTCGGCCGGGTCGGCGTCCACCACGAACCAGGCGCCCTCGGCCAGCTCCTCCTCGAGCTGGCCCGGCTGCCACCCGGCGTAGCCGGCGAAGAGCCGCAGCTCGACCAGCCGGGTGGCGGCGAGCGCCGGGTCGTCGCCGAGGTCGACCACGACGACGCCGGCGCGCTCGGTCTCGTTCTCGTGGGCGTCGACGTCGGGGCGGAGCCGTCCGAGCGCGATGGCCGCCCCGGCGTGGACGGGCCCGCCGGCGAAGACGACCCCGGGGGCCGACGCCAGCTCGCCCCAGCCCGGCACCGGTTCGTCGGCCGGGATGTCGGTGGGTCGGTTGAGCACCACCCCGAGCGCACCGTCCTCGTCGTCGTGCTCGAGCAGCAGGAGCACGGTCCGGTCGAAGTTGGGGTCGATCAACATCGGCGCGGCGACGAGGAGGCGACCGGCGAAGCTCACCCTCCCGAGTGTCGCGCCGTGGCGGCGCCGGGCACAGGGTCCTTCGGTGTCACACCCCGTCGTCAGGATGGACCCCGATGGCGGCCACCCCCCTCCCACCGACCCCGCTGCACCGGGCACCGTCGCTGCGCTTCGCCGACGCGGCGCGACGTCTGAGCGACGCGGCGAGGGCGGAGGGGCTCGTGGCGCCGACGTTCCGGAGCCCGCCCAGCGACGGGCGTCTCGACCGCACCGTGCGGCGGCGCCAGGGGGGTGCCGTCGTCGCGGTCCGCGTCCGGGGGCGACCCTTCGCCGCCGTGCTGGCCGACATGATCGAGGGCGTGGTGGTGAGCAACGGCCTCGCCGGGCCGGCCGCCTCGTCGGTTCGGGCCGGTCTGTGGTCCAGCGTCACCGAGGCCGCGGCCGTCGAAGCTGCGTGAGGCAGCCGATACGATCGGCGATCCGCGGAGCAGGAGGCCGGTGTGGTCGTTCATCGCAGTTCGTTGCCCGAGATCGAGATCCCCGACATCACGATCACCGAGCTGGTGCTGCGACGGGCCGACGAGGTACCCGACCGCGTCGCCATCGTCGACGGCCCCGACGACCGGGCCTACACCTACGGCCAGCTGAAGGGCCTGATCCACAGCGCGGCGGGCGGCCTGCAGGCCAAGGGCTTCGGTCCCGGCTCCGTGCTGGGCCTCATGGCGCCCAACGTGCCCGAGTACGCCATCGTGTTCCACGCCGCCGCGGTGGCCGGCGGCACCGTCACCACGATCAACCCGACCTACGGCGCCGACGAGGTCGCGTTCCAGCTCCGCGACGCCGGCGCCAGCATCCTGGTCACGATCGGCCTCTTCCTCGACACCGCCAAGGCCGCCGCCGCGCAGGCGGGCATCGATGACATCTACGTGATCGGCGATGCCGAGGGTGCGCCGTCGGTCCTCGAGCTGCTGGGCGATCCGATCGAGCAGGTGCCGGTCGATGTCGCCGACCACGTCGTGGTGCTGCCCTACTCCTCCGGCACCACCGGCCTTCCCAAGGGCGTGATGCTGACCCATCGCAACCTGGTGGCCAACATCCTCCAGACCGAGGGCACCATCCACCTCGACGACCACGAGGTCGGGTTCGCGGTGCTGCCCTTCTTCCACATCTACGGCATGCAGGTGCTGATGAACTTCCTGCTCGCCCAGGGCGCCACCATCGTGTCGATGCCCCGCTTCGACCTGCCGGTGGCGCTCGAGCTGACCCAGCGGTGGAAGGTGAGCCGCTTCTTCGCCGTGCCGCCGATCGTGCTGGCGCTCGCCAAGCAGCCGATGGTCGACGACTACGACCTCAGCAGCGTCAAGCAGATCTTCTCCGGTGCCGCCCCGCTCGGCGCCGACCTCGCCGCCGAGGCCGCCGAGCGCGTGGGGTGCGAGGTCGTGCAGGGCTTCGGCATGACCGAGCTCAGCCCGGTCTCCCACGCCACCAAGGAGGGTGACTACCGGCCCGGTTCGGTCGGCATCACCGTGGCCAACACCGAGTGCCGCCTCGTCGACGACGAGGGCAACGACGTCGCCGACGACGGCGAGGGCGAGCTCTGGGTGCGCGGCCCCCAGGTGATGAAGGGCTACCTCAACAACGACGAGGCCACCGCGGCGACGATCGACGCCGACGGCTGGCTCCACACCGGCGACGTGGCCCGCATCGACGCCGACGGCCACGTCTACATCGTCGATCGGGTCAAGGAGCTCATCAAGTTCAAGGGCTTCCAGGTCCCGCCGGCCGAGCTCGAGGCGCTCCTGGTCACGCACCCCGCCGTCGCCGACGTCGCCGTGATCGGCATCCCCGACGACGAGGCGGGCGAGCTGCCCAAGGCGTTCATCGTCAAGAAGCCGGGCGCCGAGGTCACCGCCGCGGAGCTCCAGGCGTTCGTGGGCGAGCACCTCGCGTCCTACAAGCAGATCCGGCTGGTGGAGTTCATCGACGAGGTCCCGAAGTCGGCGGCGGGCAAGATCCTCCGCCGCCTCCTGCGCGACCAGGGCTGACCCGAGCGGGTCGGCCTCGACCACACTGCTGCCATGACCCGACTGGCATCGTTCGAGCTCGACGGTCGCGCCGCGTTCGGGGTCGTGACCGACGACGGGCTCCACGACCTCTCCGGCGGACCGCACGGCGACCTCGTCGCCGCGATCACCTCGGGCGACGACCTCGACGCGTGGGCGACGACCATCCCGCCGATCCCGCTCGACGCCGTCGACTGGCTGCCGCCGATCGAGCGACCGTCGCGGGTCCTGTGCGTCGGGCTCAACTACCGGGATCACGTCGCCGAGTCGGCGTCGATCGCACCGGCGGCCGCGCTGCCGACGATCTTCACGCGCTTCGCGTCGTCGCACGTCGGCCACCTGCGGCCGATCGTGGCTCCGGCGGCCAGCAGGACCTTCGACTACGAGGGTGAGATCGCCCTCGTCGTCGGTCGCTCCGGACGTCACATCGATCGTGACGATGCCCTCGACCACGTGCTCGGGCTGACGCCGTTCATGGACGGCAGCGTGCGCGAGTTCCAGCGCCACACGTCGCAGTTCACGCCCGGGAAGAACTTCGACGCCTCCGGCTCGTACGGACCGTGGATCACGACGCTCGACGAGATCGGCGACCTCGATGCGGTCACCGTCACGACCCGGATCGACGGCGAGCAGGTCCAGCACGCACCCCTGGCCGATCTGATCACCCCGATCGCCGACGTCATCGCCTACTGCTCGACCTTCACCACGCTCGACGTCGGGGACGTCATCGCCACCGGCACGCCGGGTGGGGTCGGCGTCGCCCGCGACCCGCAGCTGTTCCTCCGGCCGGGCATGACCGTCGAGGTCGAGGTCTCGTCGGTGGGCACCCTCGTCAATCCGGTGGTCGCCGAGGGGTGACCCTCAGGGCCGGACGGCCCGCACGATCGCGGCGTGGAGCCCGGGGCCGGTCTCGTGGGTCCGCTCGATCGAGATGTCCCGCAGCCCGCTGCGCTCGAGCAGCTCCAGGTAGTCGCCGTGGCGGAGCGCGCCGGCGCCACACTCCGCCCACTCGGCGCCGTCGGTCGACGGGTCGGTGTCGTCGTCGGCCACCACGTCGGAGATCGCGACCCGACCACCCGGACGCAGCACCCGTGCCACCTCGGCGAACACCGGCGCCTTGTCCGGGGCCAGGTTCACGACGCAGTTGGAGATCACGACGTCGACCGAGGCGTCCGGCAGCGGCACCGACTCGATCATCCCGTGGAGGAACTCGACGTTGGTCACGCCGGCCTCGGCCGCGTTGGTCCGCGCGAGCTCGATCATCTCGTCCAGGAAGTCGATGCCGTAGGCCGTGCCACCGGGGGCCACGCGCCGGGCCGAGAGCACGACGTCCATGCCGCCGCCGGAACCGAGATCGAGCACGACCTCGCCGGGCGAGAGATCGGCGAGGGCGTGCGGGTTGCCACAGCCCATCGACAGGTTGGCGGCGGCCTCGGGGACCTCGTCGACCGTGTCGGCGTCGTAGCGGGACGCACCCCATCGTTCGTCGGCGTTGCCGCAGCCGCCGCGGACCCTCGCCGCCTCGCGGTAGTAGTCGCGGACCTCGTCGCGGAGGGTCTGGTCGTCGTTCACGGGAGCTCCTTCGGATCGGGTGGGCGGCGGCCCATGACCGCCTCGGCCGCCGACGGGAAGCAGGCGATGCACGCGTGGTTGACCCGCCACCGGCTCGACGTGCCGACGTGCTCGACGAGCACGAAGCGCACCTCGGCGAGCTTCGCCAGGTGGTGCGACACGGTGGACTGCCCCACGTCGAGGCGGTCGGTGAGCTCCCCGACGGTCATCGGCTCATCAGCCGTGGCCAGCAGCTGGAGCAGCAGGACCCGGGTCGGGTCGCCCAGCGCCCGGAACCAGCTCGCCCACTCCTGCGCCGTGGTGCGGTCCAGCTCGGACCGAACGGTGGTCGGCGGCTCGTTCATCGATCATCGACGATAGTCGATGAAGGCGGAGACGTCGAGATCGCCGCCGTTCCGACACCGCATCGCAGCTAGGGGTCGATGCGGGCGGTCGCCGACCCCGACAGCACCACCACACCGTCCTGGTTGGTGGTCGTCAGCTCGAGATCGACGAGGTGGTCACCACCGTCCTCGCGCACGGCCGTCACCTCGGCGGTCGCGGTGAGCGTGTCACCCGGCCACACCTGGGCGCGGAATCGCACCCCGTACCGGGTGAGGCGCTCGTCGCCGACGATGTCGGTGAGGAGGCGCCCGCTCATGCCCATCGTGAGCATGCCGTGGGCGAAGACCGTCGGGTAGCCGGCGATCTCCTTCGCGAACACCTCGTCGGTGTGGATCGGGTTGTAGTCGCCGGAGGCCCCGGCGTACATCACGATCTGCGTCCGGGTGAGGTCGTCGACGACGATGTCGCTGAAGGTCTGGCCGACCTCGAGCTCGCTGGCGCGCAGCACCATCTCACTCACCCTCCTGCTCGATGATCTTCTCGGTCCGCACGCCGACCCCGCGGGCGGTCACGACGAGCTCGCCGTGCTGATCGCGGTACTCGGTGACCGTCTCGCTGAAGTGGAGCCGCCCGCCGCGGCGACCCTCCTTGGTCCAGCTCTCGCCCGGGCGGACGGTCGCCGTCAACACGTCGCCCGGCTTCGGGTGGCGGTGGTACTCGTAGTGCTGCTCGGCGTGCAGACCGCCGGCGGCCGCGCCGTCGCCCTCACCCTCCTTGGCCTCGCGGCGCACGCCGGTCGCCTCGCTCCCCGAGCCGAACCAGCGCTCGCCAGCCTTCGGACGCAGCGGGTAGTCGGGGTCGAACTGCGCGCTCGACTGCACGAACGTCGGCGGTGCGATGCCGTCCTCGGTCCCGTAGATCGGATTCGTGTCACCGATCGCCCGGGCGAACATCAAGATGTGCGACGCCTCGACCGGGAAGCGCTCGACGGCCATGTCCCCTCCTCGCTGTGACGACGCACGTGGTGCGTCAGATCCCGAGCGCCGACCGTAGTCGGCCCCGCCCGGCCCGGCGCCGGCCGTGGTATCGAATGCGACATGGAGAAGAGCCTCGCTTCCGAGGAGATGTGGGACGCCTACCTGGCGGCCACCGGCCGGCACGGCGACTACAACGTCGCGGCCTTCGGTGACCACCCGGCGCTCGTCGACGAGCTGCTCGCCCTGGTGCTCGACGGCACGAAGCGGGCGACCGCCGCGGCGGTGCGCGAGTTCGAGCACGTCGGCGAACCGCTGCCCCGTCCCGGCGACCACTTCATCGTCCTCGACAGCCACGGAGCCCCGCACTGCATCTGCCGGACGACCGAGGTCCGGATGGGCCCGCTGTCGTCGGTGCGACCGGCCTTCGCGTGGGACGAGGGCGAGGGCGACCGCACCCGCGAGGACTGGCTGCACGAGCACCATCGCTACTTCGATCGCGTGGCCGAGCACGAGGGCATCGAGTTCGCCGAGGACGTCGAGGTCGTGTTCGAGCGCTTCACGGTGGTGTGGCCACCCGAGCACGCCGACCCGCCGGGCGGACCCCGCTCCGAGATCGACCCCTTCAACCTGACCGAGACCTACCTGCACCTGCGCCTCGGCGCCGGCGTGGCGGCGATGCCCGGCGGGCCGGAGTTCTGGAGCAAGCTCGACTCGCGGCCCCACCTCCACACCGGTCGGCTCGTGACAGCGTTCGTGGTCGATCACGACTGGGAGCACTGGGAGCGCCATCCCGTCGGGGGCCGGCTGATCTACCTGCTCGACGGCGCGATCGACCTGATCCTCGACCCGCCCGGCGGTCAGCAGATCATCCAGCTCCGCGGCCGTGAGGGCATCGTCGTGCCACCGGGCGTCTGGCACCGGGCCGTCGTCCACGAGGCCGGCGAGATCCTCACGATCACACCCGGGGCCGAGGTCGAGCACCGCCCGGCACCCTGAGGTCGGGTCGGCGGCTCAGCCCGGCGCCTTGGCCAGTCCCTCCACGACCTCGGCGTTGGCCAGGGCGGTGAGCGCGCCGGGAGCGACCAGGAACTTGCGATCGCGCCCCCCGCCGCCGACGATCACCCGCTCGCGCTCCATGACGCCGGCGTCGATCCAGATCGGCAGGTCGTCGGGGAGGCCGAACGGCGTCACCCCGCCGATCTGCATGCCGGTGAGCTCGACCGTCGCCTCCGCCGAGGCGAACGACGCCTTGCGGGTCCCGAGCCGCCGCCGGACCGTGCCGTTGACGTCGAGGCGCGAGACGGCCAGCACGAGGCAGGCCGCGTAGGGCGGTGGGTCGGCCTTGCCGGCGACGACGATCGCGTTCGCCGAGTCGACGAGCTCGTAGCCGTAGGCCTCACAGAACGCAGCGGTGTCGGCGAGGTCGGGGTCGCAGGGAACAACCTCGTGGGGCTGTCCGGTCGCCTGGAGGCGAGCGAGGATCGGATCGTCGTCCATGCCGCCGATGATCGCATCGACGGCGAGCAGGAGCGCGATCAGAGGACGCCGAGGCGGACGGTGCCCTTGCCGGAGGCCTTGGCGTCGTAGAGCGCGGCGTCGGCGCTTCGCACGAGCGCATCCCGACTCGCGACGCCATCGGCTGTCCAGGCGGCACCGATCGTCACGCCGATGCGCAGCTCGAGCGACCCGATCACCACCGGCTCGACGAACTCGGAGAGGACCCGGGCGCTGAGGGCCTCGACGTCCTCGGTGGTGGGCGAGTCCTGCGCGACGACCACGAACTCGTCGCCGCCCCACCGGCCGACGGTGTCGCTGGCCCGGGTGGCTGCCCGCAACCGATCGGCGACGGCGACGATCACCTGGTCGCCGACGCCGTGGCCGTAGCTGTCGTTCACCTGCTTGAAGTCGTCGACGTCGACGAACAGCAGGCTGAAGGGCCGGCCGTGGCGGTTCGACGAGGCGATCACCTCGTCGATCCGGTCCTCGAGATGCCGGCGGTTGGCCAGGCCGCTGAGCTGATCGTGCAGCGCCTGGTGGCGGAACGACTCGCGCTCGCGCCGCAGCGCCGCCTCCAGGTCGCGTCGACGCCAGAGGTCGGCGATGAGCCGTCCGAGCACCGTGGTCATCTCGATGCTGGTCTCGTTGAAGGCATCGCGGTCGTCGAAGTTGTCGAGGCTCACGAACGCGACCGCCTCGCCGGCCGCCATCACCGGCGCCGAGACGTTGGACACGATCTCGGTCATCCGCCCGACCGTGGCCAGCCACTCCTGGCGCTCCGGATCGAGGCCCGAGTTGTCGAACTCGCGCGTGATGCACGCCGCCGGGTTGTCGACGTCGCGGAACAGCTCGGAGGTGTGCAGCGAGTGCTGCTGGAGCCCGACGAGATCGAACCCCTGCGTGGCGACGAAGCGGAACTCGTCGGTCCCAGGGGTGCGGACCAGCACACTGCCGGCCTGAGCGCCCGGCACCACCTGGACGGCCCGCTCGACGAGCGTGGCGTAGAACTCCTCGTCGCACCCCGTGTCGTGCGACAGGTCGCTCAGCTCGAGCAGCGCGCTGCGAAAGGCACGCTGCTGGGCCAGGCGGCGGTCGGTCGTGCGCTGGTCGCCGAGGCAGACGACCTGGACGAGGAGGTGATCGGCTCCGCCGTCGTCGAGCGAGATCCGGCGGACGTGGAGTCGCACGGGTTCGGTGGCCCCGCCCACACGAACGATCGAGGTCTCGCACACCGTCGGGGCCGCTGCGGGGACGGCGCCGAGCACGCCGAGGACACGGAGCGAGTCGCTCGACGGGATGAGCGTCGAGACCGGGCGGCCGTCCGTGGCGCCGAGGAGCTTCGCGGCCTCGCGGTTGGCCTGCCGGACGATCCCGTCCGGACCGACGATGAGCGCGGCGATGGGCGCATCGGTCCACGCGGTCGACGCCGCGTGGGCGCCGAGCCGGTCCCCCGAGCTCACGGTGTCGCTCACCCGTTCCAGATCGGCAGATCCGGCTTCGCTTGTGAGCGGTCTGCGGCGACGGCGTTACCGTTCACGGCCAGGCCCGGGTGGCGGAACTGGCAGACGCAGAGGGCTTAAACCCCTCGGTCACCTCAGGTGGCGTGCGGGTTCGATCCCCGCCCCGGGCACCTCAGGGTCCTGGGCGGGATCCTCCCCGACCACGGCCGGCCCGACCCGGCACGGGCCGTCACCCACCTCACCAGGCCCGACGGGACCATCGACACCGAACGCCTCGCCCGCCTCCTCACCGACGCCCACCACTGGCTCCACGCCCGCACTCGGCGGCGCGACCACTGACCCGCCCACACCAACAACACCCCGACGACCACGACGACCGGCACCAGCTCACAGACCCCGACACGTCCACAACCGGAGGAATCCCGACGGACACCCCGCTGTCCGGGTGACCGAACCGCCCCGGATCGTGCCGCACACCGCTCCTACCCTCGGTGTCGTGAACGTCCACCGACCGGAACCCGAGCACTACCGCGACCTGCTCGTCGAGCTCCTCGGTCGTTGCGACCGGGACGGGCCGCTCGACGGTCCGCTCGGACCCGAACTCGCCCCGGACTGGGTCCGGACCGAACTCGCCGGGATCACCGCGTCCGGTCCGGTGTCGGTCACCGTGATCGGGATCAACGTCGAACGCGTCGACACGACGGTCACTGCGACCGACGGATCGGAGTGGCGGGTCGTGTTCGGCAGCCCCGACGGTGAACGCGTCCACTGGCTGCACGTGTTCACCCGTCCACCGGTCTTCGACGGTGTGCCCGGCGGACGTGCGATCGTCCTCAACGGCCCCTCCGGTGCCGGGAAGTCCACCCTCATGAAGGCCGTGCAGCACAACTCGATCGAGCCGTGGGTGCTCTTCGAGGAACCCGAACACGTCGGCGGGGCACCACGGCCCTACCTGATCTGGCGCGACCGGGCGCCGACCCTCCACGACGGGTACCTCCGGGCGGTCGCCGCGCTCGCCGCCGCCGGGAACCTCGTCGCCCTCGCCGCCGCCGGCCGCACCCAACCGGAACTCGCCATGGCGTTCGCGTCCGTCCCGACCCTCTGGGTCGGCCTCGACTGTGACCTCGACGTCCTCAACCGACGCGAACACGGTCGACCCGGCCGCTGGGGCGGACTCGCCGAAGCATCCCTCGACGTCCACGACGACTGGACCTACGACCTCCGCTTCGACACGACCGACGACCCGGACCCCGACCGGCTCGCCGCACAGATCCTCGACCTCCTGCACGAACACCCGCCCGACACCGGGACCTGACCGACACCCCGACGGAGACTCGCGAACAGGAACCCGCCGGCGGGAACCCGCCGCACCAGGCCGACGTCCAACAGGGTGTGAGGTCACCGACACGGACCGGAACGCGACGCCACACTGGCCGCATGCGCCCCCGACTCGGTGTCGCTGCGGTCGCCGCAGTGCTGGCGCTTTCCGGCTGCGACAGCGGTGAGGAGACGACCGGAGCGACATCGACGACGGCTCGAATCGAGAGGGCGCCGGTCGAGACCGCACCGCCGACTGCGCCGGCCGGCCTCACCGGCCTCGACGGTGAGCTCTGGGCGACCGGTGCCGACGGATCCCTCGCCGACGTGTACGAGCACCTCGCCCCGATCAACGGGTTCGTCGACGGCACGACCCTCTCGCTGACGACCGCCTGCATCCCGGCCGGGCTGGTGGTCATTGACGGGACGATCACCGAGTTCGTCGAGGGTCCCGACATCGGGTGCGGCAGCGCCGAGCAGTACGCCGCCTACGACGTGCTGCGGACCCTTCCCGGTGCGAGGGTCGTGCACGACGACACCTCACTCACGATCAGCACCGCGACCGGGACCCTGAAGTTCCTGAGGATCACCGACGGCGACCGCACCCAGATCCTCGCGATGCTCGCCGCCGACCGGGCCACCGGCCGCAACGGGCTCGGCACCGACGGCAGCTACGACGCGGTGTACGTCGTCGACACGGTCGGACAGGTCGACCCCGTCCACGCGGACGTGGACTTCGGACCCGACTCCCCACCGCTCACCGCGGACGAACGGACCGCGATCGCAGAGGCGCTCGCACCGCTGCCGGTCACCTGGGTCGACGCCGACTGGATCGACACCCCCACCAACATCGACCGTCTCTTCGGGGAACAGGCCGCGGTCATCGGGCTCGCCGCCCCGCAGCTCACCGACGGCCAGGTCCAGATCACGAGCTTCGTGCTCTGCAGCCCCGTCTGCGGTACCGGCAGCCTCGACCGCCTCGAACGCGACGCCAGCGACACCTGGCGGATCGCCGGCACCCCGATCGACTGGGAAGCATGATACGTGCGCCGTTCGTCGCAGCGGGTCGTCGTCCTGGGGCTCGTGCTCGGCGGCTGCGGTAGCGACGACGTCGACATCGGTGACGCCGAACGGTTCCGCCAGGACGTCCACCTCGGCGACCCGGTCGACGGGCCAGCCCCGTGACCAGACCGATCGGCGCTGCGAGCGCTACCACACCCGCCACGGTTCCGCGACGCACACGGCCCGACAATCCTTCGCTCGGCGTTCTCAGACCGCGCGCATGCGCGAGCCGAGGCAAGCGTCGGCTCGCGTTCGCGTGTGCTCACGGGCACCGACCGTCGACCGCTGGGACCCCGGTCGCCCCTCGGGAGCTGCCGTCGCGTGCGACCGTGAGGCGCACGCACACACCGTCACGCACACCCTTCACCGTCACCTGCCCCGCGTCCCCCGAGCCAGCTGTCGTCGCTTCGGGATCGTCGAGCCCGATCCGGCCGGCCACCTCCACCGCCAACGCCGGCGTCACGTAGGTCGTGCCGAACACCTCGTCGACGAACTTCCGCTCGACCTCGAACGGCACATCCACGACATCGTCAGACTCCTGCCCCGACTCGGCCCACCAGACGAACAGCACCCCGAACACGACCAGCTCGCCGACGACGATCACGACACCGCCGACGGGATCTGGCCGGGGCGCCGTCTCCGCTTCCGGTCGATCGTCGGGTTCGACGGGCCCGAACCGGTCACGCGCCAGCATCGCCAGCCCGACGATGACGCCGACGGGCCACCACAACAACAACGCCACACTCGCCTCGGCCTCGTCGTTCCATCCGAACACGAGCAGGGTCAGCCCGAACAACACCCCGAGGAACCCGGCCGTCCTGACCGCCGATCGCAGACCGGACCGCACGAACGCCAACGGCAGGACGACACCGGGAGCGAACCACCACGTCCACGACGCCGCCGATCCCACCACCGGCACCGCACCCCACGCACCCACCGCTGGCGCGACGACCGCGACGGTCACCCCACCCAGCAACATCCCGGACCAGAGCACCGCCGCCCTGACCGGCACCACCAACACCGACCCACGGTCCACACGCACGAGGGTACGAGCGACCAGCGGCACCCACCGCCGTCGGCGGCGCCGGCGGCCACGAGCATCGAGCAGCTCACGAAGCTGCACCCGCTGGTCGAGCACGTGAGCAGCGGAGTCCAGGCCCTCAGCGATCGCCGAAGCGATAGCCCATGTTGCGGACGGTCTCGATGCACTCCGCTCGCAGCTTCTTGCGCAGGTTGCGGATGTAGACATCGACGACGTTGCTGCCCGGGTCGAAGTCGTACCCCCAGATGTGGCTGAGCAGCTGCTCTCTGGAGATGACCTGCCCGGCGTGGCGCATCAGGAACTCGAGCACCTGGTACTCGCGAGCGGTCAGCTCGACCGTCGCGCCGTCGATGCTCGCCCGCCTCGTCCTCACGTCCAGGACGACGCCGGCGGCGGTGAGGGTGGTCGAGTCGCCGGTACCGGTGTCACGAAGTCGGACCCGCACGCGAGCGAGCAGCTCCTCGAAGCTGAACGGCTTGGTGAGGTAGTCGTCGGCACCTTGTTCGAGGCCCCTCACCCGATCGGGGACCGAGTCCCGCGCGGTCAACACGATGATCGGCAGGCGGTCCCCTCTGGCTCGCACGCGACCGAGCACCTCGATGCCGTCGAGCTCGGGGAGACCGAGGTCGAGGATCATGAGCTCGAAGTTCTCGTCTCGGGCGACGTTGACCGCCGTCGTGCCGTCCTCGACGACCATGGTGGTGAAGCCGGCGGCTTCGAGTCCCTTTCGCACGAACGACGCGATCTTCGGCTGGTCCTCGGCGACCAGGATGCGGGTCATGCCGTTGTCCTCTCCTCGACGATGTTGGTGCGATTCGGACGAGCCGCGATCCTCCGGTGGCAGGGCAGCGAGATCGTGAAGGTGGCGCCTCCACCGGGCGTGTCGCTGACCTCGACGCTGCCGTGGTGCGCGTCGACGATGGCCCTGACGATCGACAGCCCCAGTCCGGCGCCTTCGCGGCGTGGGTCGGGTGTGCTCCCGCGGTCGAAGCGCTCGAAGATCCGGGGGCGATCCTCCTGGGGGATGCCCGGCCCACGGTCGCTGAGCCAGAACGTGACGCACTGGTCGTCAACGGTGCTGCCGATGGAGATCTCCTCGCAGGAGGTCGTGTGCTCGGCGGCGTTGCGCGCGAGGTTCAGGAGCGCCTGGCTCATCCGCTGGGGGTCGAGGAGCACCTCGCCCTCGCCGGTCCGGTCCAGCCGCCACGTGCGGTCCCCGAGGGCGCGCGCCTTCATCACGACCTCTGCCGTCAGCTCGCTCACCTCGACGGGTTCGAGGGACACGAAGTCGGTCTGCTCGGCCTTGGCCAGCAGCAGGAGATCGTTCACGATCCGCGCCATGCGGTCGAGCTCGTCGGTGACGAGGGCGATGGTCTCGGCTCGATCGACGGGGTCGTCGCCGATGAGCTCCAGGTGGCCGCGCACGACCGTGATGGGGGTTCGGAGCTCGTGTCCGGCGTCGGCGACGAACCGTCGTTGCGTGGCGAACGCGGTGTCGAGCCGATCGAGCATGGCGTTGAACGTGGCCGCGAGCCGTCCGACCTCGTCGTTGGTGTCGACCGGGATCCGGCGGGAGAGGTCGGTCTCGGTGATCGACTGCGCCGTGTCGGTGACGTCGCGCACCGGGCGGAGCAGCCGCCCGGCCAGCAGCCACGCCGCCGAGAGCGCGATGAGCAGGACCAGCCCGCTCACGACGGCCTCCGTCCGGATGAAGTTCTCGACCTCGTCGCGCTCCTGCTGCTCGAAGTTGGCGACCACGAACACTCCGTTGGTCGTCCCGTCGACCACGAGCGGCACCGCGAGGTAGCGAACCGGGCCGGCCGCCGTCTCGAGCGTTCCCCACTCCCCCGCCTCGAGCTCCGCCCAGCGGCCGACCAGCCCGGCGTCGCGGTCGAGGCGGACGCCGCCGGGAGCGAAGGTGGTGCGGTACGGCGCCCCGTCGACGAGGGTGACGTACACCTCGCCCTCGCCGGGGACGTTCCGCCTGAGGAACGTGTCGAAGATCGCCCGGACATCCGCGCCGAAGGGCTCGCCGGTCTCCGGGTCTCGCCCGGTGGACAGGCGCACGATCTCCTCGCGCTCCTGCTCGAGGGACTGGTCGACCTCGGACGAGAGGCCGCCGAGGAGGACGGCACGCTGCAGCACCAGCCCCAGACTCGTCGCGCCGATGAGCAACACGGCGGTCAGGCCGAGCACGCGGCTCCGGAATCCGAGACTCCACCGACGGCGTTCAGTCATCGTCGTGGCGGTCATCGTCGTCGTCTTCGTCGTCGTCCTCGTCGACCTCCGGCGCCGTCGGAGCTGGTGCCGGGGGCGGCGCGGTCGTCGATGGCGCTGGCGATGACGAGGGGGGCGGCGGGGTCGGCGACGGCGCTCGCGGTGTCGTGGACGGCGGCTCCGGCGCGGTCGTGGGCGGCGACGGCGGCGAGGGTGTGGCCGACGGCGTCGATGTCGTGGACGGCGATGGCGGAGCGGTCGTGGGCGGCGGCGACGGCTCCGGGGACGACGGCACCGACGTCGCCGATGGCGGCGGAACTTCCGACGACGTCGGAGGGACGGGAGTCGGCTCGATCAGCGGCGGTGGGACCAGAACGGCGCGCTGATCGTCGTCGTCCGATGGCGATGCCGTCGACGGCGGGCCGTCGTCCCCACCTCTCCGATCGAGCTCGATCGGAGGCACGGGGGCGTCCGGTGGCGCGGTGTTGAGCGCCGCGGCGAGCCACCCTCCGGCGACGACGACGGCGCACACGAGGGACGCGACGGCGACGCGAGCGGCGATCATCGGGCGACGCGCCGAGCGGGCTCACGGGCCGGAGAGGACCTCATGGCCTGAGCATGATCGGGTCGGAACAGCTGCAGATGAGGTGCGGATGAGAGATCCTTCACGCGGATCCAGGCGACACCCCCGCGAGCAGGGCCGACAGGTCACCGGTGGGCGATGAACGCATCCTCACGCCGGCTTCACGACGATGTCATCGACCCCGTCGAGCGTGGTCCTCGTTCCACGCCGACGAACGGAGCACCTCGTGTCCATCACCTTCGAAGCCGCCCGGCTGTCCAAGCTGAAGTTCGCCTACACCACCCGCCATCTCCGACCGGGTCTCGTGGCCGGTCTCACGACCTGCGGCAGCCCCCGCACCGGTGACGTCGTCATCGCGCGGGTCATCGAGATCGGCCAGCACGGCCGGCTCGAGTGCACGGACAGCCGCAAGGCGACGCTGTTCCCGGGCGACGAGATCGTCGTGTGCTACGCCAACCGATACGCCCCGGCGCAGTACGAGGCGGTCGTCCCGGCGACGATCGGCCCATGCGACCTCGTCGCCGCCGGAGGCGTCGCTGCCCGAGCGTTGAGTCAGCACACCTCGAAGGACGACCCGACCAGGATCGACGTGCTCGGCTTCGCGACCGACCACGACGCACGGCCCATCAACGTGGGCGACCACCGTGTCGTTCCCTCACCCGAGCGCCGGCAGCGGGCGCCACACCAGCCCTTCACCATCGTCGTGGCCGGAACCTCCATGGACTCGGGCAAGACGACCAGCGCTGCAGGCATCGTCAAGGGGCTCACCGATGCCGGCCTGTCGGTCGGCGCAGCCAAGGTCACCGGAACCGGCGCGGGCAACGATCTCTGGCTGTTGGCCGACGCCGGCGCCCGCCCGGTCATCGACTTCACCGCCGTCGGAATGGCATCGACCTACCTGATGGGCCACGACCGCATCGTCGACTCCTTCGTCTCGCTGCACGACCACCTCGCGTCCGCCGGCGTCGACGTCGTCGTCATCGAGATCGCCGACGGCCTCTTCCTGTCCGAGACCGCCGCGCTCCTCGCCTGCGACGACCTGCGGTCGCGATGCGACGGTGTGGTGTTCGCAGCCGGAGACGCAGCCGGAGCGCAGAACGGTGTCAGCGTGCTTCGCTCCCTCGGTCTCGACGTGCTCGGGGTCTCCGGGTTGTTGACCGCATCGCCGCTCGCGGTCCGCGAGGCACGAGCCGGCGTCGATGTCCCGGTCCTGACGCTGGCCGAGCTGTGGTCCGCCGATCACGACCTGCTCGACGGTGCGCCATGTGAGCAGGCGCTGCGGCGCGGTCGCCGCCCACTCGCTCCAGCCGCGACACTCCCGACCGCTGCGGGGACGCTCGCATCGTGACACGGCTGCTGACCCGACACCGCCTCGGCCTGCTCGCTGCCCTCGTCGGCAACGGGCTCGGCCAGGCGGCAGCTGCGATGGGTGCGGCGCTCGCCGTGGAGCACGCCTTCGCCCGGCTCGGCTCTGCTCCCGGGCCGGTGCACGTCGTCGGTGTGATGGTCTCCCTCGGCGCTGCCGGTGGCCTCACCGCGTGGCTGCGCGCCCGTGAACGGTTGACGCCGAGCGGCTCGGCCAGAGCTACTGCCACGACCTCCGGCTCCACCTCTTCGCGCGACTCACCGCGTCCTCCTCCCACGCGATCCGTCACCGCAGCACCGGCTCGGTGGCGCTTCGCTTCGTGGGCGACCTCACCGCCGTTCGCAACTGGGTCAGCCTCGGCTTCGCCCGGCTGGCGGTCGGCCTGACGATGGTCGTCGCCACGATCGCGGCGATGGTCCTCATCGACCCGCTCCTCGCGGTCGCCGTCGCCTCGGCCACCGTCCTCGGCACCGCCGGGACCATCGCGATGGGCCCGGCGCTTCGAGAGGCGGACCGCGAGGCCCGCCGACGGCGCGCTCGGCTCGCCGGACGGGTCACCGAGATCGTCTCGACCGTCGCGGTGGTCCAGGCGAGCAACGCCGTCGATCGGGAGCGGCGGCGCCTGCGGCGCCAGTCCGAGCGGCTGCGCGGCGCGATGATCGACCGGTCGCGTCGACTCGGCGCCCTGCAGGCGATCGCCGAGTCGACGGGCGCTGCGGCGACCGCATGCCTGCTCCTCGTCGCGCTCGTCACCGGGCTCACCGCGCCCGAGGTCGCCGCGGCGATGACCGTCGTCGGGCTTCTCATCCCCCAGCTCCGTGGCCTCTCCCGGGTCCAGGAGTATCGCCAGAAGCAACAGGTGGCGGTCGCCGCGATCCGGCGATTCATGGACCGGCCGACGCTGCTCACCGAGCCGCTCGGTCCGAGACCGCTTCCCCCCGGCCCCGGCCGTCTCCGCGCACATCGCCTCTCGATCGGCATCGTCGACGAGGTCACGGTCGAGCTTCCCGCCGGACACACCGCAGCCATCGTCGGACCCAACGGATCGGGCAAGTCCACCCTGATCTCCGCCATCGCCCGCCTCGTCGACCTCGAGCGAGGTTCGGTCGAGCTCGACGGGACCGACCTGGCCGAGGTCTCGCTGGCGGACGCTCGCTCGGCGATCGGGATCAGCGCTCCGGACCTGCCGCTCATGCGGGGATCGCTCCGACGCAACCTCACCTACCGCCACCCCGACGCGGTGCCGGCCGAGCTGGACTGGGTCATCGAGCTCTGCGATCTCCGGCCACTGATCGGCTCGCTGCCTGGCGGTCTCGACCACCGGATCGAGGAGGGCGGGACCAACCTGTCATCCGGTCAGCGCCAACGCCTCATGCTCGCCAGGGCACTCCTCGGTTGCCCTCGGCTCCTCCTGCTGGACGAGGCCGACGCGAACCTCGACGCTGCGACCACCACGATCGTCGACCGGGTGATCGCCGCTCACCTGGGGAGCTGCATCGTCGTCACGCACCGACCTGAACGACTCGCCGCAGCCGACCACGTGTGGCACCTCGATGGCGGGCGTTTGGTCGAACACGGGCGAACCGCCGACCTCCTCGCCGCCGACAGCCGAACCGTTGCGCTGTTCGCTCCCGACCGCCGCGTGAGCTCCGACGCGCACGAACAATCGCCAGCTCGCTGCGAGACCCGCACCCGTGGCCTGAACGCCGGGCGATGACATCGCAGGCGACCAGCTCGGGGAACCGGCCAGACTCGACGACCACTTCGCTGTTCGGAACGCTCGGACCGCCGATGAACTGCCGGAGGAACGGGTGAACTCGGTGATCGGGCGCGCCGCACATCGCGATGCCGGCAGCTTGCAACGGGTGCGTGTCGGGGGACACCCCGGACACGCGGCGTCAGACCTTGCGGTAGCGGGCCACGGAGAAGGGGGCGCCGACGGCGGTGATGCCGATCGTCCAGAGGGCGACGGGCACGGAGAGCGTGGCCCAGCTGCTGTCGACGGGTACTTCGCCCTGCGCGAGCGCGCGAAGCAGGTCGACGACGTGGGTGATCGGGTTGTTGCGAGCCACCGCTTGGAGCCAGCCGGGCATGGTGTCGACCGGGGTGAAGGTGGAGCTGACGAACACGGCGGGGAACAGCCAGATGAACCCGGCGGTCTGCGCGGTCTCGGCATCGGGGACGGCCATCCCGATGTTGGCCTGGATCCAGGAGATCGCGAAGCCGAAGGCGACGGCGATGAGCAACATCAGCACGCCCATCGCGACGCCACCCTCGAAGCGGAATCCGATGAGCACGCCCACGGTGAGCAGGACCACCCCGACGACGAGGAGGCGCGCCGTATCGGCGACGATGCGGCCCAGCAGCACTGCCGAGCGCGAGATCGGGAGTGAGCGGAACCGGTCGACGATGCCCTTCTGGAGATCCTCGGCCAGGCCCACCGCCGTGCTGGACGCGGCGAACACG
Organism: Actinomycetota bacterium; assembly: GCA_039818945.1. Taxonomy (GTDB): domain Bacteria; phylum Actinomycetota; class Acidimicrobiia; order Acidimicrobiales; family Poriferisodalaceae; genus JBCBSZ01. The sequence goes on along the minus strand of JBCBSZ010000037.1, from coordinate 15,552 downwards.
ACGGCCTGGAGCATGACGCCGGGGATGAGGTACTGCGCGTAGTCCATGCCGTCGGGTAGTGAGCCGCCGATGGCACCACCGAAGACGTAGTTGAACAGCACGACGAACATGACCGGCTGCACGAGGATGAACACGACCAGTGCGGGAGTTCGTGGCAGCACCCGCAGGTTGCGGGCGGCGATGATCACCCCGTCGTGGACGATGGCCCGCAGGCCGTGAGGGCGCTCAGCGAGTCCGCCGTGCGTGCGTGGGTGGTCGATCGTGGTCATGTTCGTGCAGCCTCGGGGTCGGCGGGATCAACTGCGGCGTCGGAGTCGACGCCATCGCGCGACTCGGCGGTGTGACCGGTGAGGGCGAGGAAGACGTGGTCGAGCGTCGGTCGCTGGAAGCGGAAGTCCTCGATCGGGATGGCCGCCGTGCTGAGGTCGCCGACGACCTTGGCGGCCAGAGCGGTGTCCTGACCGACCGGGATCGACACCGTCTGGGCGTCGGCGTCGATGCGGGTCGTCTCGCCCGATCGTCGGCGGGCGAGGTCGGATGCAGCCTCGAGGTGCACGGCCTCGGCCAGTTCCACCTCGAGGGTGCGGCCCCCGACTCGGTTCTTGAGCTCGTCCCCGGTGCCGTCGGCGATCACGTTTCCGTGGTCGATGACGACGATGCGGTCCGCCAGCTCGTCGGCCTCCTCGAGGTACTGGGTGGTGAGCAGGACCGTCGTGCCGCCGTCGACGAGCTCGCGCACGATCTCCCACAGCTGGATGCGGCTCGACGGATCGAGTCCGGTGGTCGGCTCGTCGAGGAACAGCACCCGGGGGCGGCCGACCAGGCTCACCGCCAGATCGACTCGTCGTCGCATCCCGCCCGAGAAGGTCCCGACCAGTCGATCAGCGGCGTCGGTGAGGTCGAAGCGCTCCAGCAGCTGCGCCGCCCGCGCCGCTGCCGCCGAACGTCGCAGCCCGAGCAGGCGGCCGACCATCTCCAGGTTCTCGGCGCCGGTGAGGCGTTCGTCGACGGCGGCGTACTGCCCGGTGAGACCGATCATCGAACGAACCCGATGCGGGTCGGTCACGACGTCGAACCCGCCGACGGTTGCCCGTCCCCCATCGGGGGTCAGCAAGGTGGCGAGCACGCGGATGGTCGTCGTCTTCCCGGCACCGTTCGGACCGAGGAGTCCGAGCACGGTGCCCTCGCTCACCTCCAGGCTGACGTCGTGGAGCGCCGTGGTCTGACCGAACCGCTGGTGGAGGTGCTCCACCTCGATGATCGAAGCCATGACCGCAAGGTAACAGGCAGACTATGAGTCTAACTACAAGTCCGACTCAAAGATCGGCTAGGGTGCACGTCGATGGGACCCGCGGACGCAGATCGGCCGGCCGGGTCGGAGCCTGGGGCGCTGACCGCATCGCTCACGATGGCGCTCATCGCGGTGGGGTCGCAGCTACGCGACCGTCTCGACGAGCATCTCGCCGCCAACGAGATCACTCGTCGCCACCTCGGCGCACTCGGCCATCTGGCGGCCGCTCCCGAGCTCTCGACGAGTGACCTGGCGCGGCGGGCCAGAGTGACGCCACAGAGCATGCGGGCCACCGTCGCCCACCTCGAGTCCCTCGGTGCGATCGAGCACCGCCGCCACGGTCAAGGCCGCGCCTCGGAGCTCATCGTCACCGACACGGGCCACCAACTGCTTCGCCAGGCGCGGCAGGTGGTGGCCGAGATCGACGACGAGCTTGCCAAGAGCATCGACCACACCGAGCGCCTCCGCGATTCGCTGATCGCCATCGCGTTCGGGCTCCGAGACCGCCCAGGAGACCTCAACCCCTGAACACCCCCAGCCGGACCGCCCGCCACCTCGGCGAGGTCAGGCCGATGCCAGAGAGAAACCCGGACCGACCATGCGCAACGCCCTCCTGATCGCACACATCGCAGCCGCCGTGCTCCTGATCGGTCCGGCGACCTTCGCCGCGTCGGCGTTCCCGCGGCAGGCGGCAGCCGCCGGCGACGGCGACAGCACCGCCCTCGGCGCCGCGCGGGTCCTGCATCGGGTCAGCCGCGGCTACGGGACGGCCAGCCTCGTCGTCGGTGCCATCGGGGTCGCGCTGGCCCAGCAGTCCTCGTGGTGGAGCGAGCCCTGGGTGTGGATCGCGCTCGTCGTGTTCACCCTCGCGTCGATCCTGCTGTTGGTCGTGATCGTGCCCACCCAGGCACGCCTGCTCCACGACGCCGAGCGATCCGAGCAGGTCGACGCGGCAGCGAAGGCCCGATTGCACTCGACGACCGGGCTGTACTCGATGGCGTGGGTCGTCGTGCTGGCCCTGATGGTGATCAAGCCAGGATGACCTCCTCCGACACCGAATCCGCTGGTGCGGGCACGCGGTGGGTCCGCCTCACCGGAGCGATCGAGGCCACCACCTACCTCGTCCTGCTCACCACCCTGGTGTGGCGAGTCGCCGCGGACGGGCCCGATCTGTCCGCGACGATCGGCCCCCTCCACGGCCTGGCCTTCGGCGCCTACTTCGTCGCCGTGGCCCAAGCGGCAGCGGAGTGCTCCTGGCGGGCTCGACGGGTGGTCAGACTCCTCCTCGCCGCCGTGATCCCCACCGCCGGCTACTTCGTCGACCGACACCTCCACGACCGGCCGTGAATCGACACCTCGCCCTCCCCCTCGCCGTCCTCCTGACCACCGTCGGGTGCGGCGAGGACATCGCACCCGACTCCGACGCCGATCTCGTCGTCATCGCCGAAGACATCGACTTCGACGCCGACACCTACGAGGTCACCGCCGGAGAGATCGCCATCGAGCTCTTCCAACGAGGAGCGATCCGCCACACCCTGCTGATCGAAGACAACACCGGCGCCGACCTCGGCATCCGCCTCGACGTCGACGCCCGCGGCAGCGCCGACACCGACACCGTCGTCCTCGAAGCCGGCACCTACACCCTCTACTGCGACGTCCCGGGCCATCTCGATGCCGGCATGGTCGCCACCCTCAGCGTCAACGACCCCAGTCAGAGCCCGTGATCCCGGCCGACGAGCGTGGTGAGGGCGAACCGGATCACTCTGGCTGCCAGGGCCGGGAGCCTCGGTCGATGGCGGCGACGATGCCGTCGAGGTGGGCGGCGAGTGTCCACTCGAACCGCTGTCGGGCATTGGTTGCGTCGAGGGTCGCGTTGGCGCGTGCGATCACGTCCGGAAGGGTTTGGTCCTGCGCGTTCGCGCCGAAGGCCAAGGTGCTGTAGGCGAGGACGAAGCAAAAGGTGTCGGCGCCGAGGAGGACGGCAGTCGGGGCGTCGAGACCGTCGACCATCAGCGCTGCGTAGCAGCGGGCTTCGATCTCGAGCATCGCTGCGTCTCCGACATGGTCGGCCAGGGCCTCGGCGAAACCCGGGACGTCCTGGAGCAGGTCGTACAGCCGGGTCCCGAAGTCGTAGAGACGCGAACGGAGGTCGGCTCCGGGCTCTTCCGTGATCGCGACGTCGCTCATCAGTCGCGCGGTCGTGGCTCCGATGAGGGCGTGCTTGCTGGCGACGTAGTTGTAGAGCGTGGCCTGGCCGATGCCGAGATGGCCTGCCACGGCGTCCATGGTGAGCCCTGGCAGGCCGACGGCGAGCGCGGCGTCGACGATGTCGTCGAGCGATGCTGCCGGTGGGCGCCCGATTCGCGGGGTCGCGGTCTGTTCGTTCACCACAGCCCATGATGCCCGACGACGGACTTTCCGGTCGTGGACCGTAAACGGTGTAGTGTCCGGTCCCGAGAACGACTCTCACCCAAGAGCCCGGACGGTCTGCAGGGAGAAGAGGGCATCCATGGAACGGCACGAGCGCACGGACTCCTCCCGCAGGGCATGGCGATTCGCTGTCGCTCTGGCCGTCACGGCGGTTGCGCTCGTCGGCTGCGGCTCGGACGACGATGACGATGCGACCACGACCACCGATCCCGTCGAGCAGGTCGAGAGCACCGAGCCGGCTCCGGAGACCACTGCGCCACCTGCAGAGACCACCGAAGCCCCGAGGGAGGACACCGAGCCCGCCGCCGAGCAGGCAGAAGAGGCCGGCGACACGGTCACCGTGACCGACGCGACCGGCGAGATCACCGTGCCCCTGACCAGCCGGGACGTCCTCGCCCTCGACGAGTACACGGCGGTGAACCTCCTGTCGCTCGGGGTGACGCCGATCAGAGCGGTCAACTTCTTCCAGCTGGGCGAGGTGGACGCCATCCTGGAAGCGGAAGGCATCGACGTGTTCACGGGTGCGCCGTTCACGCCCAACCTCGAGGAGCTGTCGCGATCGGACGCGTCGTTGATCGCCGGGTTCAACTTCCCGACCATCGTCGAGGTGCGCGACACCCTCGACGACGAGATCGCGCCAACGGTCCTCGTCGACTTCCTGAACGACGACTGGCGAGCGCACCTCGCACTACTGGCGTCGGTCACCGGCACCGGCGACCGTCTCGAGGAGCTGGAGGACTCGGTGGACTCGGCGATCGAGGAGCTGGCCGCCGACATCGCCGCTGCCGGACTCGACGGGGCCACCGTCTCCTATCTGGAGGAGACCGCCGGCGGGATCAGCCTCTCGGGGAGCGGGCGGCTCGCGCCCTCGATCCTGGAGCGGGTTGGACTGGCCCGACCGGCGGTCGAGCAGGTCGAGGGGACCGGTGTCATCAGCGAGCTCTCCGAGGAGACCCTCGGTGACCACGACGCGGAGTTCATGATCGTGGAGACAGATCTGAGCACCGAGCCGACGGTCAACGACTCGCCACTGCGAACCGCCGATGGGGTGAAGGTGTACGTGTACGGCTGGAGCGAGGACGTCGTGGGCTCGTTCCGCATCATCGCCGACCTCCGGCGAGTCCTCCTCGACGGCGCGGAGCCCCTCGGCCCCGACGACCAGCTCGAGATCTGGGACGAGTTCGTCGCTCCGTGATGGGCGCGCCCGCCGATCGGCGCACGAGAGCCGAGGTCCGTCGACGCTGACCGATCCACTGGGGACCGATGCGCCGGGCGACCTCGACGCCCGCGTCGGGCGCGGCACGTTCGTCCGGCGAGCGATCGGCGTCGTGCTGTTGCTGGTCGCTGTCGGTGCCGGGATGTTGGTCTCGTTGGCGGTGGGCACGAAGTCGATTGCGTGGGAGACGGTGCTCGATGCGTTCACCGCGTACGACACGTCGCTGACGGATCACCTCATCGTTCGTGAGCTGCGGTTGCCGCGCACCTCTCTGGGGGTGGCCGTGGGTCTCGCGTTGGGCGCGGCGGGGGCGCTGATGCAGGGCGTGACCCGCAACCCCCTCGCCGGTCCGGGCATCCTGGGGGTCAACGCAGGAGCTGCGTTCGCCGTGGTGACCGGGATCTGGTGGCTGGACACGTCCAACGTGGTGGTGCTCGCGTGGTTCGCGTTCGCCGGCGCGGCCGTCAGCTCGATCCTGGTCTACGTGTTGGGCACCGTGGGCCGGGGCGGCGCGACGCCGGTCCGATTGGCGTTGGCCGGCGCCGCGCTCTCGGCGTTGCTGGGGGCGTGGACCAGCGCCGTGGTGATCCTGGACCAAGGGTCGCTGGATGCGTTCCGGTTCTGGGCCGTCGGGTCGCTGGAGGGCCGCACTGACGAGCTGACGTGGCAGGTCGCGCCGATCATCGTCGTCGGGTTGGTGGTGGCGTTCGGGTTGGCCAGCCAGCTGAACGCGATCGCGTTGGGCGACGACACCGCCCGGGCGCTGGGGACCAGGATCCGTGCGACGCGAGCGTTGAGCCTGGTCGCGATCACGCTGCTGTGCGGCGGCGCGGTCGCGGTGGCGGGGCCGATCGGGTTCGTCGGCCTGGTGGTGCCCCACGTCGCTCGGGCCTGGTTCGGGCCGGACCAGCGCTGGCTGCTGCCGGCCTCGGCGCTGATCGGAGCGGCGCTGTTGCTGTCCTGCGACACGCTGGGGCGGATCGTCGCACGGCCGGCGGAGATCCAGGTCGGGATCATGACCGCCGCCATCGGCGGGCCGGTGTTCATCTTCCTGGTCCGGCGCTCGCGCCTGGCCCAACTGTGAACGACGCGGCCGCGGCACGATGGCCCGTCGATCACGACGCAGCGCCGATTCCCCTGCGGGGTAGAGCCATCCGGCGCGGAGGGCTCTCGGTCCGCCTCGATGTCCGCTCCGCCGCGGTGTGCGCCGTCCTCGCCGCGGTCATCGTCGCCGTCGGGCTGTACTCGGTCAGTGTCGGCGACTTCCCGATTCCGATGTCGGACGTGATCGGCACCCTCGTGGGCGATCCGACCACCGAGGCGGAGTTCATCGTCGGCTCGCTTCGTCTGCCCCGGGTCATCACCGCGATCGGCGTGGGGGCGGCGTTCGGCATGTCGGGCGCGATCTTCCAGTCGTTGGCCCGGAACCCGCTCGGCTCGCCCGACATCATCGGCTTCAACGCCGGCGCTGCGCTCGGGGCCGTCACGACGATCGTGGTCTGGGGTGGGTCGTCGCTGCAGGTGTCGATCGGCGCGCTCGTCGGCGGAGTCGCCACCGCCCTCGCGGTCTACGTCCTGGCCTGGAAGCGGGGACTCCACGCGTCGCGGCTGGTGCTCGTCGGCATCGGAGCCGGCTTCGCGATCAGCGCGGTCAACAGCTACTTGATCACCCGAGCCGACATCAACGACGTGCAGCGAGCCACCGTCTGGCTGACCGGTTCACTCAACGGGCGAGGATGGGACGAGGTCCGCATCGTGGTCGTCGCGCTGGCCGTGCTCGGACCGCTCGCCATCGTCATGCAACGCCAACTCGACCGCCTCGACCTCGGCGACGACACCGCCGCAGCCCTGGGCGTGCGGGTCGGGAGCGCCAAGCTCGCACTGGTGCTGGTGGGGGTGAGCCTCGCCGCCCTCGGCGTCGCTGCAGCCGGACCGGTCGCCTTCGTCGCGTTCGTCGCCGGACCACTCGCCCGGAGGATGACCCGCTCGCCCGGCGCCTCCGTCGTGCCAGCCGCCTTCGTCGGCGCCCTCGTCACCGTCACCGCTGACCTCCTCGCCCGGCGGGTGCTGGCCCCGACCGAGCTCCCCGTCGGCATCCTGACCGCCGCCGTCGGCGCTCCCTACCTGCTCTGGTTGCTCACCCGCCAGGCCCGGACGGGAGCGCTGTGAGCGGAGACTCCACCATCCCGACAACCGACGCCGACGCTCCCGGTCCCCCGGAACCGGCGAGCCCCAGCGACCGGTCTCGGTTGCGGGCCGAACAGGTTCGCCTGGCCTACGACGACGAGATCGTGATCGACCGACTCGACCTCGCGATCCCCGACGGCCAGATCACCGCCATCGTCGGGCCCAACGCCTGCGGCAAGTCCACCCTGCTCCGCGCCCTGGCCCGGCTGCTCACACCATCAACGGGCCAGGTCATCCTCGACGGCAAGCAGATCCACTCCCTCGGCACCAGAGAGGTGGCCCGCCGCCTCGGACTCCTCCCCCAGTCACCCATCGCACCCGACGGCATCCTCGTCGTCGACCTCGTCGCTCGAGGCCGCACTCCGCACCAGCGGATCTTCCAGCAGTGGTCCCGGGAAGACGAACGGGCGGTCCGACGCGCCCTCGAGGCCACCGGCACCTTCGACCTCGCCGAACGACCCGTCGACGAGCTCTCCGGCGGCCAACGCCAGCGCGTCTGGATCGCCATGGCCCTCGCCCAGGACACCGAACTCCTCCTCCTCGACGAACCCACCACGTTCCTCGACATCAGCCACCAGATGGACGTTCTCGGCCTCGTCCACGACCTCAACCACCAGCGCGGCCGCACCATCGTGATCGTCCTCCACGACCTCAACCTGGCCAGTCGCTACGCCCACCACATGGTCATGATGCGAGGCGGCGACATCGTCGCCGCCGGCCAACCGACCGACATCATCACCGACACCTCCGTCCACGAGGTGTTCGGTCTCCGTTGCACCGTCATCGACGACCCGATCAGCCACACCCCCCTCGTCATCCCCTCCGACAACCGCCACCGGAACAGCGATCAGAGCTCGTGACACCGAAACGAGTTCAGATCGAAGCGTCTCGTGGTCGCGAGAGGCAGAGCAGGTCGCTCGCCTGTTCGGACATCACACGGCTCGAGAACCGGCGCTGCAGGCCCGGTAGGGTCCGCGGGTGGCCCGTCCCCGCGAGCATGATCCGGATGAGGTTCGGCTTCGGATGATGGAGCGGTTCTGGTTCTCTGGCTACTCGGCGACATCGCTCGCCGAGCTCGAGGATGCAACGGGCGTGAACCGGCGGCAGCTGTACCGGCTCCGCGACACCAAGCGCGGCCTCTTCCTCGACGCGCTCGACAACTTCACATCCCGGGCGGGTGAACTGCACCTGGCCGATCTCGAGGCACCTGACGCCGGTCGGTCCCAGATCGAGTCCACGCTGCACACCCTCGCTCGGCCCTCATCGACAGGGTGGGGCCGACTCGGGTGCCTCGTCTGCACGGCGAGTGTCGATGAGGAGGCGATGAACGACGCCGAGACGGCATCTCGGGTCCGTGGCTTCTTCAGGCGCATCGAGTCCGCCTACGCCAACGCCCTCGCACGTGCTGACGAGGGCAGCGACGTCGGTCATGACACCGCAGAGCGACGAGCGACGGCCCGTGGGCTGTTCGGCGCCCACGTGGCGCTGCTCGTGCTTGCTCGGGCCGGCGTCGGCGAGGAGGTCCTCCGCGACATCGAGGTGCAGGCGATCTCGACGCTCGACTGACGCGCCTTCCTCGGCGGTTCTCAACCCGCCGATTCGGCCTTGGCGGTCCAGTCGAGGATGTGCTCGAGGTAGATCTCGGTGCTGTCCTCCCACGAGTAGTGCGCCGCATCGGGGATCACGGCGAACTCGCTGTTCGCCAGGAGCTCGCGGAGCCGCCTCGAGTTGCTCATCGCGACGAAGGTGTCGTGCTCGCCGTGGAGCACCAGGACCGGCGTGCGGATCGACGGGTAGCTCTCCATCATGCTCGGCACGATCCCCGGGTAGCTCCCGAGGAAGCCGACCTGACCGCGGAGCTTGCCCGGCCCGGTCGAGCCATCGCGGAAGTCGTCCAGTACCGCTTTCGGTGGCCGCTCGCGATGGAACCCGATGCTGTTTGCGGCGCGCGCGTAGAAGCGGCCACCCAGCTGGCTGCCGAGCGAGCGAACAGCCAGTCCGAAGACCCGGGAGTTGACCAGAAGGCGGAAGATCAGCTCCCCCTCGACCGGCGAGATCGTCCCTGCGTCACCGCCGACGATCGACGCGATCCGGTCCGGGTTGGTGGCGACGAAGCGCAGAGCGATGGGCGTCCCGATGTCGGGTCCCACGAAGTGCGGACGCTCGAGCCCGAAGTGATCGAGGATCTCGCCCAAGAAGGCGGCGTGCTCATCGACCGTGATGACGTCCGACGCGGCGTCCGATCCACCGTGGTTCGGCAGATCGACGGCGACGAGATCGAATCGCTCGGCGAGTCGGCTCCACATGTTCCGGTACGTCAACACGCTCATTGGCTGTGGCGACGTCATCAACATCTGCGGCGCTCCTGGCCGGCGGGCGTCGGCGAAGCGGAGTCGGCGACCAGCCACGATCGCGTGGTCGAACTGCATCGTCGTGCGGGTCATCAGGGCATCGTATCGCACCGAACAGTGACAAACGGAAGATCCCGGCGAGATCGGTGCTGCGACAGGCCGATCCGAGGAGACGCCGGACCCTCCAGCTCTCGCAGTCGCGCGTGCGATCCGGTTCCGCTTGTCCGCCGGGCCGACCCAACGAGTCCCTGGAACGGTTGGCTCATGTCGGCTGGTTCGGCATATCGGAGTAGAACGCGATGTTCATCTTGACGAAGGCTCGATCCCGGTCGACGACGAGCGCCTCGTACTCCGGACTGTCGAAGACAGCACGTCCGGCGGCAAGGGACTCCGCGTCTGGGAACGTGACGATCATGGACATCCACGTGTCCGTCGATCCGACCACCGACTCGTCCTGCTTCATGATGGTCGGCTCTGAGCCGCCCGCCTGCATCAGCATCGGCACGATCGCGCTGACGTAGCGCTCGAGCGCGTCGTGCTGCTCGAGGAGTGGCGTCGCCGTGACGAAGAGGTAGCCGCGGCCGGTCGGTGCCGAGTCGGGGATCTCGAAGAAGCGGGCGACGTCGTGGCCCTCGTCCCAGCGAGGGCGCAGGGTGACCGAACGGATCTTCCAGCCGTCGGGCTCTCGGGTATAGGTGCATTCGTAGTAGGCGTTGAGGTCCATCTGCTCATCGCCGATCTTGTGACGGGCCAGCACGTAGGCATCGCCGGTCGCTCTGTCGCCGTCGACGTCGATCAGGAAGTTCGTCATGCAGTGCTGCGTGACGAGTCCCTTCTTCGAGAACAGCACGGCGACGATCTCGGCGAGGGCATCTGCGGGCATCTCCATGTTGGCGCCGACACCCCAGTGCGAGAAGTCAGCCTGCACCGTCGTGGCGAAGGCCGACCGGAACGTCTTCCAGTCCTGTTTGTCGATCCCTCGGGCGTACTTGTAGTGGAGCTCCGCGATCTCCTGTCTGGCAGCGAGTTCTGTGACGTCCACGCGTTCTCCCGCGTTGCAGATGTGGGGTGCGAAGGAGCCTCCGCCCGAGAGACGCTATGACCGATCGACACAGTTTGCAACCGATCGGTGACAAACTGGCGGCGACTCCTCGCCCTTGGATGCTCCGGGCGGTCGGCTCCGGACTCACGCCGCGGCCCGACACTCTGGCCTTGGTCAGCGTCGCGGTCTGCCGCTCATCGGCACAGCACAGGCGTCGGTTCCGTCGAGAACCGGGAATGACTCCCGATAGTGTCCGTCCCATGTTCGCCGCACGCACCGATGTGTTCGAGGTCGAAGAAGGCACGAGCCTGGCCCCCCGATTCGACGGGGACGGCCTGATCCCCGTCGTCACCACCGATGCCGAGTCCGGCGAGGTGCTGATGGTGGCCAACATGAACCGCGAGGCCCTCGCCCGCACGATCGAGCTGGGCGAAGCGGTCTACTGGAGTCGGAGCCGCCAGGAGCTCTGGCACAAGGGCGCGACGAGCGGCCTCGTGCAACGGGTCAAGGAGCTGCTGATCGACGACGACCAGGACGCCATCTGGCTGCGGGTCGACGTCCAGGGCGGGGCGAGCTGCCACGTCGGCTACCGATCGTGCTTCTACCGCCGGGTCCCCCTCGAGGCGGAGACGACCGACGACGGCGAGCCGCTGTCGCTCGAGTTCACGATCCACGAGAAGGTGTTCGACCCCAACGAGGTCTACGGCGACGCGCCGAACCCGACTCGGCTGTGAGCCTCTCCCGCGACCTGCGGGCGGTGCGCCGACGGCGCTGAACGGTCGTCGGAGACGCCCGAACAGCTGGCCGGTAGACCTCGACCCGTTCACATAGTAGTATCGCAATGTGAGCATGAGTCCGGAGGTCGACGACGACGCGTTCCGACGTGGCGCGGCCTACCTCAAGGCCATGGCGCACCCGTTGCGGCTGGCCGTGCTGACCGAGCTCACCGACGGGCCGCGCTGCGTCCACGAGCTCGTGGACGCGACCGGCGCCACGCAGCCGCTGGTCTCGCAGCACCTCCGGGTGCTCCGATCGGCCGACCTGCTCGTCGCCGAACGGCGCGGCCGCGAGGTCGTCTATTCGATCGTCGACAGCCACATCCACCACATCGTGCTCGACGCCGTCGAGCACGCCGCCAGCGAAGGGACCCAGCATGAGCACCACGTGCACGATGCACACTGACCACGACCACCAGCACGGCCCCGGCTGCGGCCACGAGGCCATCCCCCACGGCGACCACGTCGACTACCTCCACGACGGTCACGCCCACCGCGAGCACGACGGCCACTGGGACGAGTGCGTGCCCGCGAGCCACGTCGTCCACGCCGATCACGACCATGAGCACGGGCCCGGCTGCGGGCACGAGGCCATCCCCCACGGCGACCACGTCGACTACCTCCACGACGGTCACCGCCACGCCGCGCACGACGGGCACTGGGACGAGCACTGACCCCCGGCGTCTGACGAGCTCAGGCCGCCGAGTCGAACAGCGCCACCACCTCGGGCGCCTCGAGGGCGGCGGTGGGTGGGGCACAGCACACGCAGGTGCAGGCCAGCGCGACCACCACGTCGGCCTGGGCGGCGTGGCCCAGGTCGTGGGTCGAGAACAGGACGGTCCGACCGGCGTCGGCCTCGGCCCGCATGGTCTCGAGGATGACGTCCTGCGCCGGGAGGTCGAGGCCGGTCGTCGGCTCGTCGAGGAGCATGATCGGCGCCCCCTGAGCCAGACCCTGAGCCACCAGCGCCCGCTGACGCTGCCCGCCCGACAGCTGGTTGATGGGGCGGCGTCGCAGGTCGGCGAGACCCACGCGCTCGATCGCCTCGTCGACGATGACGCGGTCCCGGCGCCGCATCGGCCGGAGGAACCCGCGCGCCCGGAACCGCCCCATCCGGACGACATCGTCGACGGTCAGCTGCAGGTGCGGGTCGATGTTCGTCCCCTGCAGGACGTCGGCGACAGCGCCGTCGACCGCCACGACGCCCGCGGTCGGCTTGAGCCGTTGTGCCAGAAGCGCGAAGAGGGTGGACTTGCCGGCGCCGTTGGGCCCGATGACCGAGACGACGGTCCCGGCGTTGACGGTGAGGTTCATGTCGGTCAGGGCCAGCGTCCGGCCGTGGTGCGCCTCGACCCGCTCGAGCCTGATCACCTCCGCCGCGCCCGTCACCATCGGTGACACGCTAGCCGATTCAGAGAACGACTCTCACTCCTGTTCCATCGTGGACCGTGGCCTGATCGCGGCGGGAAGGAACGCGGTCGAGCCCGGATCGAGGTCGACGCCCGTGATGGCCCGGGTGATCCGACTCGCGGCCCGCTGGGCACCCCAGAGGTTGCCCGCCGCCGGCCCGAGCTCGATCGTCGCCAGCCGGCCCATCACGTGCACGCGGTGCGGACCCGCCCTCAGGGCGTCGTCGGTCACCGGGATCCCGTCGACCAGGCCCATGTCGGCGACCAGCTCGCCCAGGCACCGCATGGCGCCGATGTCGGGCACCGTTCCCGTCGCGAGCCAGATCCGATCGGCCTCGACGTCGACGCCACCGCGGACACGGAGCCGAGCGACGCCGTCATCGGTGAGCCCCGCATCCAGCACCGAGGTGTCCTCGCGGACGGTCACGTCGCCCCGCCCCACCAGCGCAGCCAGCCTCGTGCCCATCCACGGCGGGATGGTGCCGCCGCCACGGGCGTCCCGAGCGGCGGCGAGCCGGAGCCGCGGGTCGGTCAGCTGCTCGAAGTCGCGGAGGTTGCGCGGGCCGAGCCAACCCGGGTCGGTGTCGAAGCTGCGGATCACGAGTGGTCGACGCGCGACGAGCTCGACCCGCGCCCCTCTCGCCGCCGCACCGCAGGCGAGGTGCGCAGCGGTCAGCCCACCGCCGACGATCGCGATCCGCTCGCCGTCGAGCCGATCGAGCTCGCGCAGGTCGACGTCGTCGGCGTGTGCGAGGTGGGGGAACCGACCCAACAGCGTGCCGACCCAGTCGGGGACGACCCGGCGATGCGGGTTGGCCGCAACGATCACGTGGTCGACCGTCATCGACTCCTCACCCGCCTCGACACAGAGACGACCGCCGACCGCGGCGATCCGACGTGTCCGCACCGGTCGCGGCGACGGGACCCCGGAGGAGTCGACGACGTGATCGCAGAACTCGGTGAAGGCCTCGAGCATCGGCAGCTCGTAGGGCAGGCCGCTGCGAGGGAGTCCGTTCGTGGCGACGAACCGAGCCAGCGCCGAGACGTCCGATGCGGGATGGTGGACGATCGGGGACCTCAGGTGATCGATCTCGAGGCGGGCGAAGTGGTCCCGCCAGACCGAGAGCCACGCCCCCGCAGGGTCCACGACGACGAGGCGCTCGGCCATCGACGGGTCGGCCCGGAGCAGGTGCTCGGCGGCGGCAAGGCCGTGGGGGCCGGCTCCGACGATGCACACGTCGGCGTCGGTGGGCAGCGCTCCAGCGGGCATCCGGCCACCGTACCCGGTCTGAGAACAGTTCTCACCTTCATCGGCACTACCGTGCGAGCATGAGTGAGCGGTCGAGCACCGAGGGACCCGACGGGGACTACGAGGCCGCTGCGGAGTACTACGACCTCGCCAGCATCGAGCGGGCGGAGGTGCTCGACGCCGTCATCGGACGCTGGGCCGCCGACCTGCCGACCGGCCCGGTCGTCGACGTGGGGGCCGGATCCGGTCGGCTCACCACGACGCTCGCCCGGTCCGTACCGTCCGTGCCGGTGTACGCCATCGAGCCCGATCCCGCGCTGCGCGCGCTGCTGACCGCTCGGTTGGTCGCCGACGTCGACCTCCTGGCCCGCGTCGACGTGATCCCCGACGGCATCCCGGGCGCCTGGGGCATGGTCCCCGACCGGCTGGCCGGCGCGATCGTCCTCGGCGTGCTGCCCCATCTCCCGCCGGACGGCCGCACCGACCTCCTGGCCCGGCTCGCGGAGCGACTCGAACCGCGCGGGACGGCGCTCGTGGAGGTCATGCCGCCGTGGTCCGCTGACCCGATCCCGCAACAGGAGTTCGTCTCCGCCGCCGCCGGGAGCCAGCGAGTGGTGGGCGAGATGCGAGCGGATCCCGAGGGTGACGACATCCTGCGGTGGAAGATGACCTATCGGCGCCTGGACAGCGCCGGTGCCCCGCTCCACGAGACCACCTCATCGTTCCGGTGCTGGGTGGTGCACCCCGACCGGTTCGAAACCGAGGCCGACGCAGCCGGCTTCGTCGTCTCGTGGATCACGGACCAGGTCGCCCAGCTGGCTCCGCGCTGAACGACGGCTGGACCTCCAGCCGCGGATACACCGCCCCGCGTTGAGGGTGAGCAGCCGCAGGGGTAGCGTGTCGGACTGATATCGATTCTCACTTTCGAGAGTGGTTCTCGAAAACAGGAAGGGACGTGGTGATGCCCCGCAGGTTGCTCCGACTGGGTGCCGTGCTGTTCGCGGTGATGCTGTTCGCCGCCGCATGTGGCTCGGACTCCGACGACGACTCCTCGGACGCCTCGGCCGGCGCCGAGGGCACGGAGGCGTCGGGTGGGTCGGACGACGCGCCGGACTCGACGGAGTCAGCGGATCGCCCCACGATCGCCGTGACGACCAACATCCTCGGTGACGTCGTCACCGAGCTGGTCGGCGATCAGGCCGACGTGCTCACCGTGATGCCCGTGGGCGCCGACCCCCACGACTTCCAGGCCTCCGCCCAGGAGGTCGATGCGCTCCTCTCGGCCGATGCGCTGATCGTCAACGGCGCCAACTTCGAGGAGGGCCTCCTCGACGTCATCGACACCGCCGGCGACGAGGGTCTGCCCACCCACGAGGCGATGGAGGGGCTCGAGACCCTCGAGTTCGGTGAGGGCGGCCACGACCACGGCCACGACGAAGAGGGCCACTCCGACGAGGACGGCCACGACCACGACGAAGAGGGCCACTCCGACGAGGAGAAGGACGAAGACGGCCACGACCACTCCGACGAAGAGGGCCACTCCGACGAGGAGAAGGACGAAGACGGCCACGACCACTCCGACGAAGAGGGCCACTCCGACG
>JBCBSZ010000036.1:0-51858 GCA_039818945.1 Actinomycetota bacterium | reverse complement strand
CGAGATCCGGGATCGTCCTCGCGAACACGATGATGCCGCGGGCGAGGTAGCGCAGTATCGGGTGCGGTGTCGTGTTCCTCGCCGCGAGGAAGCCGAGCGGGAAGCTCAACAGCGCGGCCAGCGCTGTCGCCGCGACCGCCATGAAGAAGGTGACGATCGCCTGGTCGATGATCTCGCCGAGCTCGTCGAAGCGGGGCGGGAGCGCGCCGTTGCGGATGTCGGTGCCGAACAGGAAGTTCGACATGTCCTCCAGGCCCTCGCCGAAGATCTGGCCGAGATCCCAGATCTCGGTGCGCCAGATCGCCCACAGGGAGATGACGGCGAAGACGACGGCGGCGACGGTCAGCTCGATGCGGCGGCGGTCCCACGGCGGACTCAGGCGATAGTCGCTGCCGGAGCCGCTGGTGCCGTCCCCTGGTGGTGCGACAGGAGGATCCTCGGTGATCGTCACGCGCCGACCGCCTGTTCGCCCGCGTACTCCTCGCGCTTCTCGCCGGTGGGATCGAGGCGGCTGTAGACGGTCATGACCTCCTCGGTGCTCAGGCCCTCGGCATCGCGGTCGAGGACGACCCGCCCGTCGCGCAGGCCGACCATCCGCTGAGCCCAGCCCAGCGCGAGCTCGACCTGATGGAGCGAGGTGATCACCGTCATGTTGTCCTCGCTCGTGACACGGAAGAGCAGCTCCATCACCTGCCCGGAGATCTCCGGGTCCAGGGAGGCAACCGGCTCGTCGGCGAGCACGACCTTCGGCTTCTGCATCAGCGTGCGGGCGATGGCGACCCGCTGCTGCTGGCCACCGGAGAGCGTGTTCGTGCGCTGGAACGCGCGATCGGCCAGGCCCACCCGCTCGAGCTGCTCGAACGCCTCCCGCCGGAGCTTGCGCGAATAGGTGAGGACGCCGTATCGGGGACCGCGAAGCCGGCCCAGGGCACCGGACAGCACGTTCTCGAGCACGGTGAGCCGGCCGGCGATGTTGAACTGCTGGAAGATGAAGCCGACGTCGCGTCGCAGCTCCCGCAGCTCCCTTCCCTTCGCCGCGTTGACATCGTGGCCGAGCACCTCGACCTGCCCGGCGGTCGGGGTGTGCAGCTTGTTGAGGTGGCGCAGGAACGTCGACTTGCCTGAGCCGGACAGGCCGATGATGACCAGCAGCTGGCCGGCTGGCACGTCCAGGTTGACGTCGTCGAGGGCGACGACGCCGCCTCCGGCGAACTCCTTGCGCAGGTTCTTGACGCTGATGACGGTCTGAGCCGTCCCGCTGGTGGACATGGGTGTGGTCGCCTTCGTCGATGGTGTGCCGTGGGTGGGGGAGCAAACGGAGCGAGCCGGGAGCGCCAGTGGCGCCCCCGGCTCATCTCAGGAAGGGAGTGGTGAGGGGATCAGCCCTCGCAGCGGGCCGAACCGGTCTGCTCGCAGACGAAGCGGATGCCGTCGTAGAGCTCGTCGGTCACGGGGAGGTACTGGGTGGCGCCCTCCTCGGCGATGGAGCAGGTGCCCTCGTCGTACTCGGCCTGGGTGCAGAAGCCCTCGGCGAGGAAGCGGTCGGCGTTCAGCTCGTTCACGTAGACGTCGGTGACGGCGTCGATGAAGCTCTGGGGGAAGCCGGCCTGGATGGCGACGGGCGAGTTCGGGATCGGCGGGCTCTTCCACACGATCTTGAGCTGGGCCTCGCCCTCGTTGAAGGTCTCGTCCTCGACCGTGTCGATCACGCCGGTGATGTCGCCCTGCTCGGGGAGGAGGGCCGTCACCATGGCGTCGAAGGCGAACCCGGCCTCGCAGGTGCCGTTGGCGACCGAGAGCGCCGAGGCGTCGTGGCCGCCGGCGAAGGTGCCGCTCACGCCGGTCTCGGGGTCGATGCCCTCGCCGAGCAGCCCCGCCGACGGGAACAGGAAGCCCGAGGTCGAGCCCGGGTCGACGAAGCAGATGTTGCGGTCGGCGTAGTCGGCGAGCGAGTTGATCTCCTCGTTGCCGGCCTGGGTGACGCCGTACGAGCGGTACGAGGCCGGGTTGTCGCCCTCCTGGCCGATGGCGATCGGCACGATGTCGGCGCCGTTGCCGGTGGCGATCACGTAGGAGAACGGGCCGAATTGGGCCATGTCGAGGTTGCCAGCGATCATCGCCTCGATCACACCGGCGTAGTCGGTGGCGAAGCTGAACTCGATCGGGATGCCGAGCTCCTCCTCGAGGATGTCGAGCACCGGCTGGTAGCGGTCGATCTGCTGCTGCTCCTCCTGCGAGGGCACGACGGCGAAGCGCAGCTCGGACGGCCACCCCTCGCGATCCTCGGCGTCCGCTGCGCCCTCGACGGCCTCCGCCGCGTCGGCGGCGGCGTCCTCGGTCTCCTCGACCGCCTCGCCGGCGGCGTCGGCAGCATCGCTGACGTTGTCGTCGGCCTCGTCGGCCGCGTCCTCGGCGGCCTCGGTGGCGGCACCGACGGCGTCGTCGGCATCGTCGTCGGAGTCGCCGCAGGCGGCGGCGACGAGGGACATGGCGGCGAGCAGCGCGAACAGCAGCCGCCAGGGGGTGGTCCTCATGCGTGGGTCTCCGGAGTCAGGGGGTTCGGGACACCGCGCAAACTAGGAAGTTGACGTGACATCTCCGTGTGACCAATCGGGCTCCGAACCGTCCCCCTGGTGAACTGTGCGTCACCCCGCCCACGACCGGCGACCGACGGCGCGCCGTGGGTGTCCCGACCGGGCGACCGTGCCGTGTCGATCGGCTACACACGCGTCGAGCGTGACGGGCGGAGGACTATGACGACGGCAGATGCGACGATCCCGAGGGTGGACGTGCTCGGCGTTCGGGTGAGCGCCACGACCATGGACCGAGCGGTCGCCGAGCTCGGCCGATGGGTCGACGCGGGCGAGCGGTCCTATGTGTGCGTCACCGGGGTGCACGGGGTCATGGAGTCCCAGGACGATCCCGACCTCGTCGAGATCCACAACCGTTCGGGCCTCACGACGACCGACGGCATGCCGCTGGTCTGGGCGGCCAAGTACGCCGGCGTCGAGCCGGTCGAGCGGGTGTACGGGCCCGACCTGATGCTCGCCGTGCTGGAGCGCTCGGTCGACGAGGGGTGGGGCCACTTCCTCTACGGCGGCGGCGACGGTGTCGCCGAGACCCTGGCCGACGAGCTCCGTTCACGGTTCCCGGGGGTCCGCATCGTCGGCACCCACACGCCGCCGTTCCGGCCGCTCACCGCCGAGGAGGAGGACGCCGTGGTCGCGGAGATCGACGGCTCCGGCGCCGACTTCGTCTGGGTGGGGCTGAGCACCCCCAAGCAGGAGCGGTGGATGGCCGCCATGCGGCCCCGACTGAGCGCCGCCGGGCTGCTCGGTGTCGGCGCGGCGTTCGACATGCACTCGGGGACGGTCCGCCAGGCGCCGCGATGGATGCAGCGCTCCGGGCTCGAGTGGCTGTTCCGCCTCATCGTCGAACCCCGGCGACTGTGGCGGCGCTACCTGTCGAACAACCCCCGGTTCGTGGCCAAGGTGCTGCGGCGCCGGCCCCGGGCGGTCGATCCGGTCAGTTTGCGATGATCGACCGGTCGTCCGGGTTGCGGGTCAGCACCCGGCCGACGCAGTCGTTGGGGATCGCGCGATCGAGCTCACGGCACCGAGCGAGGACCTCCTCCCCGGTGGCGAACGGGCCCGCGTAGACGACCCAGAAGCCGGGCCGCAGCGACGGCCAGTCGTCGCTCAGCAGGATCCGGCCGTCGTCGATGCCCTCGAGCTCGGCGAGGTAGCGATCGGCCTGGGCGCGGGTCTCGAGCGAGGCCAGCGCCATGATCCAGCCGTCGAAGGAGTCGATGCCGAGCACCGCCGGCGGCACGACGATGTCGGTGGCGGTCTCGGTCTGCTGCTCGTTGCGCCGGACCTGGACCACCAGGCGATGCTCGCCCTCGGTGGCGCCGGTCCAGGTCAACGTGACCGGACTCGGACCCCGTCGCTCGTCGACCTGCTCGCCGTCGATCACCAACCGGACCGCATCGCCCTCCTCGAGGTTCACCGCGTCGACGCTGAGCACGACCTGATCGTCGACCAGCTCGAACGAGGTCGGGCCGATCTCCGGCTCGGGCGGCGGACCCTCGGCGACCGGGTCGTCGCCGCCGCTCGCCATCAGGACGACCGCGACGACGGCCACGATCACGACCGCAGCCGCGGCGAGCCAGCGCCAGCGATTCGAGGACTCCTCGACGGTCGCGCTCGGCGGGAAGATCGGCTGCGGGGCCGTGTCGGCGCGCGGCGGAGGAGGTGCCGTGCCGGCCGCCGCGCCATGGGACGCGGTGGCCGCCGGGTCGAGAGGCGGTGGAGGAGGCGGCGATGCCGAGGCGCCCGTGATCTCTTCGGCCTGTCGGGCGCCGATGTCCTGCAGCGCGGGGAAGGTGAGGGCGCAGTGCGGGCAGCGGAGCGCATCGGAGGCGACCGGCTCGCCGCAGCGGATGCAGGTCGGCGAGGCCGACCCGGTGTCGGTCACGCCGCGGCGGCGAGACCCAGCTCGCCCGCGAACGACTCGATGAGCCCCACCAGCTCGGTGGGCCGCTCGAGGGGGATCATGTGGCCCACGCCGGCGAAGCTGTGGATGCGGGCGTCGGGCAGCAGCTGGTGCAGCTCACGGCTTCGACCGGTGGGGGTGACCCGGTCGACGTCGGCGGTGACCACCAGGGTCGGCGTCGTGATGGTGTGGAGCTGGTCGGTCAGGTCGAAGTCGACGAGCGGCTCGATCGCACCGATGACCGTCGACGTCGGGCAGTCGAGGAACACCTCGGTGTTGCGCTCGACCACCGATGGGCGCACGCCGGGGCCGAAGGCCCGGAGGTGCATCAGCGTGGCGATCGCGCTGGGTTGGTCGCGGCGGCGGTCGTAGAGGTCGGACTGGAGGAGGCGCCGCAGCGGTGCGACCGGGATCGTCTTCACCGAGCGGCCGAGGGTCGCCACCAGGACGAATCCGCGGACCCGCTCGGCCACGAGGTCGCGGTGGCCCAGGGCCAGCGACTGCACGCCGACCCCGCCCATGGAGTGCCCGGCGACGACCGCGCCCCGGAGGTCGAGCTGCTCGAGCACCGCGGCCAGGTCGGCGCCGAGCTGGTCGACGCCGAAGCCGGAGGTGCCCACGGTGGACTCGCCGTGGCCTCGCTGATCCCACGTCACCACCCGGTAGCCCGCCGTCACGAGCGGGTCGTGCACGAGCTGCCAGGAGCGCAGGTCGGAGGTCCAGCCGTGCCCGAGGACGATCACCGGCGCCGACGGGTCGTCACCCGACGCGATCGTCGCCAGCCGGGCGCCGTCGTCGGTCACCACCGTGCGCCGGTCGCCGTCGGGCCGGCGCAGCGGCGGCAGCGGATCGGGGTCGGGCGTGGCGTGGAACCGGCTGAGCTGCCGGGACGCCGAGAACGCCGCGGCGCCGACCATCGACGACGCGACGAGCGCCGCCGCGGTCGTGGACCGCTTCACGCGCTGGCCCCGCCGGTCTGGGCGTTCCACGCCTTGAAGGTCGACGCGGCGATGCCCGGGGTGTCGAGGCCGAGGTCGGCGTGGATCTCGGCCGGGGAGGCGGCGTGGGGGAGGAACTCGACCGGGATGCCGAGGACGACGACCCGGGGCGCGGCGGCGCTGCGATCGAGCCGGGCCAGCGCGTCCTGGACGGCGCTCCCGAACCCGCCCTCGCGCTCGCCGTCCTCGACGGTGACGACGAGCCGGTGGTCGGCGGCCGCCTCGAGCATCGCCGGATCCAGCGGCCGGACGGCCCGGGCGTCCCACACCGAGCAGCTCACGCCCTGGTCGGCCAGCAGCTCCGCCGCCTCCTCGGCCCGCCAGACCATCGGCCCGACCCCGAGCAGGCAGACGTCGGTGCCCTCCCGCAGCCGCCGGGCAGCCAGTCCGGAGCCGATCTCGTCGGAGCGGGGGGCGGTGCCGCGCGACCACCGCAGCGCGACCGGACCGTCGGTGAGGTCCATCGCCGTGCGGAACATGGCCTGCAGCTCCTCGTAGCTCGACGGCGCGAGGATCGTGATGCCCGGGATCCGGCTGAGCAGGGCGAGGTCGAAGATGCCGTGGTGCGAGGCACCGTCGGGGCCGGTGATCCCCGCTCGGTCGAGGCAGAGCACCACCGGGAGCCCGTGGAGGCCGACGTCGAAGGTCATCTGGTCGACGGCTCGCGTGAAGAACGTCGAGTACAGCGCGACGACCGGGCGCAGTCCTCCGGCGGCCATGCCGGCCGCGGCCGTGATGGCGTGCTGCTCGGCGATGCCGACGTCGATGACCCGGTCGGGTGCGGCCTCCGCGAACGGCAGCATCCCGGTCGAGCCGGGCATCGCCGCGGTGATCGCCACGAGCTCGGGGCGCTCGGTGCCCTCCTCGAGGAGGACCTCGGAGAACGCCTTCGTGAAGTCGGGACCCTTGCTGGGCCCGGTGCCCTCCCCGGTGTTCGGGTCGAAGAGCCCGGTGTCGTGGAGGTTCTTCTCCTCGTCGAGCTCGGCCGGCTCGTAGCCCTTGCCCTTCCGGGTGATGGCGTGGACGACGATCGGGCCGTCGTAGTCGGCGACCAGCTCGAAGGCCTGCTCGAGCGCGTCGATGTCGTGGCCGTCGATCGGCCCGACGTAGCGGACGCCGAGGGTCTCGAAGAACGCCGGCGGCTCGAAGAACTCGCGAGCGCCGGCCGCGGCGCTGCGGAGGCTCCGGTTGACCCACCGCCCCAGCGGGAGCCGGTCGATGAGGCGCTCGGCCCGCTGCTTGTTCGACACGTAACGGGGGTCGAGCCGGAGCCGGACGACGTTCTCGCTCAGCTTGCCGATGGTCGGCGCGTAGGAGCGGCCGTTGTCGTTGAGCACGATGATGCAGCGGTTGCCGGAGTGGCCGAGGTTGTTGAGGGCCTCGTAGGCCATCCCGCCGGTCATCGAGCCGTCACCGATCACCGCGATGACCCTGCGGTCCTCACCCCGCTGGGCGAACGCGGTCGAGAGGCCGTGCGCCCAGCTCAGGCTGGTCGACGCGTGGGAATTCTCGACCCAGTCGTGCTCGGACTCCTCGCGGCACGGGTAGCCGGAGAGCCCCTCGCGCTGGCGCAGACCGGTGAAGTCGTCGCGGCGGCCCGTCACGAGCTTGTGGACGTAGGCCTGGTGACCGGTGTCCCAGATGATCACGTCGCGGGGGGAGTCGAAGACCCGGTGCAGCGCGAGCGTGAGCTCGACGGCGCCGAGGTTGGAGCCGAGATGGCCGCCGGTGCGGGACACCGCGTCGACGATGAACTCCCGGATCTCGCCCGCGAGCCACCGCAACTGCTCGTCGTCGAGCTGCCGCAGATCGGCGGGCCCGGTGATCTGATCGAGGAGCATCTGAGCGCCGACCTCCCGAGAACCGACACCGGAGCACGACCATGCTCCGGGGGACGACGGTATCGCCGTGAGGGCAACGTACGGCGTCGCACGCGCAGGAGCCAAGCAACGAGGGCGTGACTTCCGCCCGGCGTGTCGGGCTCGTGACCGAGCGTGATTCTCATCGGAATCTCACGTTCCTCACAGGGCACGCTCACAGGGGTCGTCCACGCTGTCGACATCGAAGAGCGAGGAGGACGAACGTGGACATCCGACGGAACTTCGCCGCAGCGCTCCTGACCGGCGGACTCGTGCTCGGCGCCGGCGGGTTCGCCGCCGCCCAGAGCACCGACACCGGCGACGAGCTGCTGGCCGCCCTCGGGCTCGACGAGGACGAGATCGAAGCGGTCGGCGACGAGGTCGAGGACGCCATCGAGACGCTGGTCGACGCGGGGGTCATCGACGAGGAGCGCCTCGCCGAGCTCCGCCAGGCCGCGGCGGACGGCACGCTGCGCGACGAGGTCCGTGAGCGGGCGGCCGAGGCCCGCGAGCGTTGGACGGAGCTCCGCGAGGAGTACCTCGCCGCCTGGCAGCTCGTGCGAGAGGACTTCGTCGCGTGCGTCGACGACGCCGAGCGGGCCGAGTGCCGTGAGATCGCCCGGGACGACGTCGACGAGCTGCGCGAGGCGTGGCGCGACGAGATCGACGCCCGTCGCGAGGCGCGCCGCGACGCCGTCGACGCCCGGCGGGATGCGGTCGACGAGCGGATCGACGGGATCGACGAGGACCTCGACGACCTGCAGGAGCGTCGCGAGGAGCAGGACGAGCGGATCGAGGAGCGTCGCGACGAGCAGGACGAGCGGGTGGAGGAGCGTCGCGAGGAGCGCGACGAGCGGATCGAGGAGCGCCGGGAGGAGCAGGACGAGCGGGTGGAGGAGCGCCGGGACGACCTCGAGGAGCGTCGCGACGAGGTGGAGGAGCGGATCGAGGAGCGTCCTGAGGGCGCCGAGGTCGACTCGCCCGAGATCGACGAGACGAGCGCCGGGTGAGGCGGTCGTTGCGGGCCGTGCTCGTGGGCGGGGTCGTCGCGCTCGGCGCCTGTTCCTCCCCGTCGGCGTCCGAGGACGTCGCGGTCGAGGTCGACGAGGCGTCGGGCACCATCGTCATCCGCACCGATGCGGGGGAGGCCCCGATCGTCGAGGGCAGCCCGGAGACGACCGCGCCGGCCGAGCCGGCTGCGACGGAGCTGCCCGTCCTGCCCGATCAGGTGCAGCCGATCGAGGGTGAGGTCGACGGCGAGGGCGTGCTCGTCGCCGCCATCGTCGTGGCCACGGGCGACATCGACGCCGCGCTCGACGAGGGGATCGTGACCCCGGCCGAGGTCGAGGCGGCGATCCTGGCCATCGAGGACGGCACCCTCTCGGAGTGGATCACCGAGTGAGGACGCGAGGACCGGGCTCCGGGACCGCCCCCCGGGTGTCTACCGTGGGCCGATGGCGGAGACGTCACCTGCCCAGGTGCTGATCGTCGACGACGATCAGCAGATCCGGTCCTCGTTGCAGCGGGGTCTCCGTCTGTCCGGCTTCGCCGCGGAGGCGGTGGACGGAGGCTCCGCGGCGATCGAGCACCTGGCGAGCCACCACGTCGATGCCATCGTGCTCGACGTGACCATGCCCGACCTCGACGGGGTCGAGGTCTGCCGGCGGATCCGGGCCGCCGGGCTCGATGTCCCGGTGTGCATGCTCTCGGCGCGCGACGAGGTCGACGATCGCGTGGCCGGCCTCCGCGCGGGCGCGGACGACTACCTGGTCAAGCCGTTCTCCCTGGAGGAGCTCCGCCTGCGGCTCGAAGCGCTGTTGCGACGCCGTCCGAGCTCGAGCCCCGAGCGCCTCGGCATCGACGGGGTGGAGATCGATCCTCCGTCGCGCGAGGCCCGCTACGAGGGCCGCGAGATCGACCTGACCCGACGGGAGTTCGACCTCCTGGCGACCCTGTTCCGCAACCGTGGCGTGGTGCTCAGCCGGTCCCAGCTCCTGGCCGAGGTCTGGGGCTACGACTTCGACGTGCAGACCAACGTCGTCGACGTCTTCGTCGGCTACGTGCGGCGCAAGCTCGACGCCGCCGGCGCACCGAACGTCATCGAGACGGTGCGGGGAGTCGGGTACGTGGTCCGGGGATGACGGGCACCGACCGGTCGACGAACGCCGCGGCCGCTCGCTGACGATGGGGATCCGGGGGCGGGTCGTGCTCGTGGCGGTGGTGACCGCGGTCGTCGTCGTGTCGCTCGTCGGGGTGTTGGCGGTGCGCAACGTCGAACGAGAGCTGCGCCGATCGGTGGATCGCCAGCTGATCGAGCGGGCCGAGACGGTGGCGCCCGCACTCGCCGCGCTGTCCGGTCGTCCCGCCACCTTCGAGCTGCTCGGCGACTCGAGCGTGCTGGCGGTCGGGGCACGGGTGGAGACCCGGACGGGCGACCTCGTCGAGCTGGGCGACTTCCCGTCGGAGGTCGCCATCCCGGAGCAGGATCGGATCTCCGACGAGGTCGCCGACGGGCGACCGTGGCGGGTGTTGACGATCCGCTTCGACCCGGCGGGGCCGGTCGGGACGACGACCCTGCAGTTCGCGTCGTCGTTGGTCGAGACCGAGCGCCAGATCGAGGCGATCCGCACGCGGATCCTCGTCCTCGCCGCGGTCTCCCTCGCCGGCGCCGCCGTCGTGGGCTTGGTGGCGGGGTCGGTCGCGACCCGCTCCCTGCGCGGCCTCGCGCGCGAGGCCGCAGAGCTCCGGCCGGCGACGGATCCGGGCCGGCGCGTGGACGACGACCGGGGCCTCGCCGAGGTCGACGAGCTGGCCCGGGCGCTGAACTCGGCCCTCGACCGGGTGGCGGTCGAGATCGCCAGGACCGATGCCGCCCTGGAGGCGTCCCGGTCCTTTACCGCCGACGCCGCTCACGAGCTGAGCACGCCGCTCACGTCGATGGGCACCGACCTCGAGGTGCTCGGCGCACACCCCGACCTCCCGGCGGGCGAGCGAGCCGAGATCGTCGCGGAGCTCCGTCAGGAGCACCAGCGGCTCCTCGACCTGCTCGCCATGCTGCGCGAGCTCGCCCGCGGTGACCAGCAGAGCGACCGGTCCTTCGAGCCCGTCGACCTCTCCGACGTCGTCGACGAGGCCGTCGACGCCCTCCGTCGGCGACGTCCCGGCCTCCCGGTGTCGGCGTCGCTGCCCGACGTTCCGGCGGTCTCCGGATGGCGCCCGGGACTGAGGGTGCTGGTCGACAACCTGCTGACCAACGCCGTCGTGCACGGCGGTGACGGCGTGGCCATCGACGTCGTCGTCTCGTACGGCGAGGGGAGCGTGCGGGTCGCGGTGTCCGACGACGGTCCCGGCTTCCCCTCCGAGGACCGGACCCGGCTGCTCGAGCGCTTCGAGCGGGGATCGACGGGCGAGCACGGCTCGGGCCTCGGTCTCGCGCTCGTCGTCCAGCAGGCCGAGCTGCACGGTGGCACGGTCGAGCTCCGCGACGCCGAGCCCCGGGGAGCGCACGTCGTCGTCGAGCTGCCCGTCGGGGCGTCGGACGGCTGACCTGGTCGATCCCTCACGGAACGGTGGACCGGTGCCGACGGATCGACATGGAGATGAGGCGCTCACTGGTCGTCGTGGTGCTGGCGCTCGTCGGGCTGCTCGCGGTCGGTGGGATCGCGTCGGCCGAGCCGAGGCC
Organism: Actinomycetota bacterium; assembly: GCA_039818945.1. Lineage (GTDB taxonomy): Bacteria > Actinomycetota > Acidimicrobiia > Acidimicrobiales > Poriferisodalaceae > JBCBSZ01. The sequence goes on along the minus strand of JBCBSZ010000036.1, from coordinate 40,825 downwards.
GCTCACCGACGAGCTGCTGCGCTCGCTCGGCCTCGACGAGGACCAGATCGCCGAGACCCGCGACGAGGTCGACGCCCTCCTGGACGGGCTCGCCGAGGCCGGGATCATCGACGAGCGGGAGTGGGCCGCCGACGGCGACCGGCCCCCGGTCCCGTTCGAGGACCGGTTCCGCACGGCTGCCGACGAGTGGGACGAGCTGCGCGATCGCTACCTCGACGACGACTCGCTCGCTGCCTGGGACGAGGTGCGGGGTGAGTACGACGGCTGCGTCGAGACCCGCGACGACCCGACCGGGTGTGGCTCGGCGGTCAGCGACGGCTTCGGTGAGGTCTGGGGCTCCGTCGACGACTTCGGCCACGATCACCTCTTCGGCGAGGACTTCGACGGCGACTTCTTCGACGACGGCGTCGGCTGGGGTGCGCCCGGCGAGGACGGCTTCGGCCCGTCCTTCCACGAGGACCTCGACGGCGGGTTCGGCGAGGGGTTCGACCCGGAGTCCGGGTTCGTGCCCGAGTTCGATCCGGAGCTCGGTGACGGGTTCGTGCCGCCGCCCGGTGACGGGTTCGACCCGGAGTCCGGGTTCGTGCCGGAGTTCGATCCGGAGTTCGGTGACGGGTTCGTGCCGCCGCCCGGTGACGGGTTCGACGACGGGTTCGGATTCGTGCCCGAGTTCGGTGACCAGCCGCCACCGGAGTTCGATCCGGAGTTCGGTGACGGGTTCGGCGATGGGTTCGATCCGGTGCTCGACGACGGGTTCGTGCCGCCGCCGGGCGACGATCTCGGCGACGTGTGGGGACCCGAGGTCCACGACCCGGCGGGTGAGCCGATGCCGGAGGAGGGGCCATGAGCCCGGTTCGACGCCTCCTGGCCGTCACGGCGCTCGCGGTGGTGACCGCCGCCTGTGCGTCCGGCGCTACGGGCGACGAGGCCGACCCGGCCCCGGAACCCACGACGTCGGTCGCCGAGACCACACCGGTCACCGGTGAGGGCACCCCGGCCACCGAGGTGACCGAGGTGCCCTCGACCAGCGCACCCGACGGCGCCGACCTGACGGAGCAGGACTCCGGAGCCGAGGACCGGCTGCTGATCGCTGCCGTGATCGTCGCCACCGGGGCGCTCGACGAGGCGCTCGAGGCCGGGGTCGTGACACCGGCCGAGGTCGAGGCCGCCATCGTGGCGGTGGAGACCGGCGCGCTGTCGGCCGTGCTCGAGAGCTGACCGCCGGACCCGCGACGTGCGGCGGAACAGCCAGCGCTGCGAGCCGGGCGCTCGCACGAGGCTGCCGGGAACTCAGGCCGCGGTGTGCCGATCCGTCGGCTCGCGATGTCGGCGGAGCCGCAGCTCGGCCAACCAGGGGTAGAGGCGCCGCACGGTGACCAGCGCTGCGGCGTAGCCGGCGGCGAGGACGATCATCCCGCCCACGGCGTCGAGGACGAAGTGGTTGCCGGTGACGACGATCGCGAAGAGCGTGGCCGACGGGTAGAGGAACATCGCCCACCGCTTCCACGGCTGGTCGACGACGGCCCACAGCGCGAAGACGCACCACAGCGCCCATCCGATGTGGAGGCTGGGCATCGCGGCGTACTGGTTCGAGATGCTCTGCATCCCGTCGCTCGAGAACGACCAGAGGCCACCGAACTCGACCAGGGTGTCGACGAAGTCGAACTCCTCGGAGTTCCATCCCCAACGTCCCCCGGCGTTCATCAACCGCGGCGGCATCAGCGGGAACAGCGCGAAGCCGATCAGCGCCAGGCCGGTGGTCCAGGCGAGGACGGTGCGCCAGCGCACGTAGTGCACCGGATGCGTGCGGAACAGGTAGAGCATCACGCCGCCGGTCGCGACGAAGTGCAGCGTGCCGTAGAAGACGTTGAGCGACCAGATGAACCAGCTGTGGTCGAGGAAGGCGCGCTGCACCTCGAGCTCGACGAAGATGCCCAGCTGGCGCTGGAGGTCGATGATCCAGATCGCGTTGTCGAAGGCGGTCTCGGGCGAGACCGTGCTCGACCCGAACTGGTTCCGGATGGCGCTGTAGATCAGGTAGAAGGCCAGGACGTACGCGACCTCACGCCACCAGCGCGGCGTGAGGCGCGGAACCCGGTCGGACGACTCGATCGCCGGCTCGCGCACCTCGGTGGCGGCGCTCACGGTCGGCTCGTCCCGTCGGTGACCCGCTCGGTGGCCGAGGCGGGCGACGACGCCAGCGACGGGGCGCCGAGCAGGCCGACCGTCGCGCCGAGCAGGTGGATGGCGATGCCGAGGATGACCGCCTGCGCGGCGGCGATGCCCAGGGGTGCGAGGAACACGACGAGCGCACCCTCGCGGAGGCCGAGTCCGCCGACCCCGAGCGGCACGATCTGCACCATGAGGACGACGGGCAGGATGGCCATGGCCGCGGTCGGGCTGAGATCGATGCCGAGCGCCCGACCCGCCAGGTAGCCAGCGGCGACGAGGAGCATCGTCGAGCAGACCGAGAGCACGAGCGGCTCGACCGCGGAGGACGGCCGGCGGCGGACCTCGTGGATGCTGGAGCGCAGGGTGCCGGCGAGGCGCCGCAGTCGGCCGGCGCCCTCGTGATGCCGCGGGGGAGAGATCGACACGACCATCGCGGCGAACGCGACCATCGCACCGACGGAGATCACGACCGCCCAGATCGTCGACCCACCCAGGCGCAGCAGTCCCGGGTTGAGCGCGAAGGCGAGCAGGGTGATCGTCGGCAGCACGACCCAGCCGCTCAGCCGGTCGATGATCACGCTCGACAGCGAGCGGGTGCGGTCGCCCGACTCGCGGCCGAGCCGATGGGCGCGGACCGCGTCGCCCCCGACGGACGAGGGCAGCACCGCCGAGACGAGCTGACCGGCGAAGTGATGGGGGACGAGCTGGCGGAAGCTGGACCGGACCCCGATCGCGCTGGCCACGGAGTGCCACCGGGCGGCGCCGAACGCGGTGGCTGCGGTGGTCGCCACGATGGCCGCCGCCATCCAGAACCAACTGGCCGTGGTCCATCGCTCCGCGAGGTCGCCGAAGGCGTCACGCGGCAGTTGCGTGACGAGCACGCTCACGAGGAGGGCGCTCACCGCCACCCGGATGAACGGGATGGCTCGGGAGAGGGTCGGAGGAGCGGTCATGGCGAGAGGGATGCAACGGTCCAGCCTCACTCTACGGTCCACCACCAGCCTCTGCGAGGACGTGGTGGCGCCTGTCACGCGCCGGAGGACCCCGATGACGACGGGCGCGGTTCGTCGAGCGAGGCGAGGAAGCGGTCGACGTCGACGACGACCCGGCTGACCTGGCCGCGGGCCACCTCGCGGTGGTCGTCGCTGACCGACACCGAGAACGTCAGGCGTCGCCCGTCGACGGCGTCGAGGACGGCTTCGGCCCGCACGGTCCCGCCGACGGCGGTCGGAGCGACGTGGTCGAGGGTGACGTTGGTGCCGACCGTCGTCGATCCGGCCTCGAGGTGCTCCTCGACGGCGGCGACCGTGGCGGCCTCGGCCCAGGCGACGACGCGTGGCGTGGCCAGGACCGGCACCGAGCCGGACCCGAGCGCGATGGCGGTGTCGTCGTCGGTCACCGTGAAGGTGGCGGAGCCGTTGGCGCCGGGGTGGGGAGCCATGCGCGGACCCTAGTGCCGCGTCCGCAGCGGGACGAGGCCGGCGGACAGGGCGTCGGTACGCTCCTCAGGACGTTCCCGGCCGAGGAGGCTCCGTGCTCGACACCGATCTGGTCCGAACGACGCTCGACGAGGCGCTGGCGACCGGCGGCGAGTTCGCCGAGGTCTTCGCCGAGGACCGCCGCAGCACGTCGGCGATGTTCGACGACGGCCGGGTGGAGGAGCTCAGCAGCGGTCGTCGCCGCGGTGCCGGCATCCGCGTGGTGGTCGGGGAGTCCACCGGGTTCGCCCACACCGCCGACCTCACCCCCGAGGGGTTGCGAGCGGCGGCCCGCCGGGCCGCCGCGGCCGCCAAGGGCGGGGGAGGTGTCCAGGCACCGACCGAGCTGACCCGGGTCGACGCCGAGCCGAACGCCGTCGAGGTGCTCCCCGAGACCGTCGCCAAGGCGGTCAAGGTCGATCTGCTGCGCCGGGCCGACGACGCCGCCCGTTCGGTGAACGACGCGATCCGCCAGGTCAGCGCCCGGTACTCCGAGGGGCGCCGCCGCATCCTGGTGGCGAACAGCGACGGCGTGCTCGGCGAGGACGACCAGGTCCGCACCCTGTTCTCGGTCAACACCGTCGCCTCCGGTGATGCCGGAATGCAGACCGGTCGCGAGACGATCGGCCACACCGTCGGCTTCGAGCTGTTCGACACCTACGACGTCGAGGAGCTGGCCCGCCGGGCGGCTCAGCGGGCCGTCACCAAGCTCAACGCCCGGCCGGCCCCGTCCGGCGAGGTGCCCGTCGTGATCGCCAAGGGTGGCGGCGGTGTGCTGTTCCACGAGGCGTGCGGTCACGGCCTCGAGGCCGACATCATCCGCAAGGGCGCCTCGGTCTTCACCGATCGCGTCGGCGAGCTGGTGGCCTCGCCGCTCGTCACGCTGGTCGACGACGGCACGATGGCGAAGGAGTGGGGTGCGCTCGCCATCGACGACGAGGGCGCTCCGACCCAGCGCAACGTGCTCATCGAGGACGGCGTGCTCACCGACTACATGTGGGACCTGCTCCGGAGCCGCGCCGCCGGCCGCCCCCAGTCCGGCAACGGGCGCCGCCAGTCCTACGAGCACCTGCCGATGGTCCGCATGACCAACACGTACGTGCTCGACGGCGAGGACGAGCCCGACGACATCATCGCCGACACCCCCAGCGGGGTGTACGTGGCGCAGCTGGGTGGCGGGCAGGTCAACACCGCGACCGGCGACTTCGTCTTCGGGATGACCGAGGCCTACCTGATCGAAGACGGGAAGCTCACCGAGCCGCTGCGCGAGGGCAACCTCATCGGCAACGGGCCCCGGGTGCTGGCCGACATCGACGCCATCGCCAACGACTTCGCCATGGGGTCGCCGGGAACGTGCGGCAAGGACGGCCAGGGCGTGCCGGTCGGCGACGGCCAGCCGACGCTGCGGGTGCCGTCGGGCCTGACCGTCGGTGGGACTGCGGCATGAGCGACGTCGTGGTCGAGACCGAGCTCCTCGAGCTCGCCGACCGGGTGGTCGGCTGGGCCGACGACGGCGAGCAGCTCGAGGCCTACGCGATCCGGGGGCGCGACACCGAGGTCAGGGCCTACGGCGGTGAGATCGAGGCGTTCACCTCGGCCGAGTCGGCCGGTCTCGGCATCCGGGTGATCCGCGACGGTCGGCAGGGCTTCGCCTACGCCGGCACGCTCGACGTCGACGTCCTCGAGTCGACGCTCGCCGAGGCCCGCGACAACGCCACCTTCGCGACGCCCGAGGAGTGGGTGGCGCTCGTCGAGCCCGACGGTGTCGAGCCGGCCGACGTCGACCTGTGGTCCGACGCCCTGGTCGAGGTGCCCGACGACCGCAAGGTCGACCTCGCGCTGGAGCTCGAGGCGGCCGCTGCGGCGGCCGATCCCCGCATCAGCGCCGTCGAGTCGGCCGACTACGCCGACTCGATGGTGGAGTCGGCGATCGTCTCGACCGCCGGCATCCGGGGCAGCGCCCGCCGCACCGGCGCCTACGTCAGCGTGTCCGTGCTGGCGTCGGACGGCGACGAGACCCAGACCGGCTACGGGTACTCCGTGGGACGGGACATCGACGACATCGTGCTCGCCGATGCGACGGCCGACGCCGTCGACCGCTCGACCCGGATGCTGGGGGCGGTCAAGCCGGAGTCCGAGCGGCTCACCGTGGTGCTCGACCCGTTCGTCACCGCGCAGCTGCTGTCGATCATCGGCGCCACGCTCAACGCCGAGTCGGTCCTGAAGGGCCGCTCGCTGTTCGCCGACCGTCTGGGCGAGGAGGTGGCGGCCTCGATCGTCACGCTGGTCGACGATCCGACCGACACGCGGTTCTTCACCGCCGGTCGCCTCGACGCGGAGGGCCTCGCCACCCGGCGCAACCCGCTGATCGAGGATGGGGTCCTGCGCCAGTACGTGCACAACAGCACGACCGCCCGTCGCATGGACACCGTCAGCACCGGCTCGGCCGTGCGGGGCGGGTACGCGTCAACGCCCGGCGTCGGCTGCCGGGCGTTGACCCTCGCTCCGGGCGAGTCCGGTCGCGACGAGTTGCTGGCGCCCATCGAACGGGGTGTGCTCGTCCAGTCGGTGAAGGGCCTGCACTCGGGGGTCAACCCGGTCAGCGGCGACTTCAGCACCGGCGCCGAGGGCCTGCGCATCACCGACGGCCAGGTCGGTGAGCCGCTGCGCGAGTTCACGATCGCCTCCACGCTCCAGCGGCTCCTGCTCGACATCCGGGCGGTCGGCAACGACGTCGAGTTCCTGCCGATGAGCGCCGCCGGACAGAGCGTGGTGGTCGATGGCGTGACCATGTCGGGTCGCTAGCCCTACCCTGCTCGGCTCGTGGAGCCCCAACCGGTCGCCGTCGAGCGCCACCCCCACCTCGGCGCACCGCAGGCCGGTCGCCTGCGGGTCGACTGCCACAGCCACACGATGTGGTCCGGTGACTGCACCACCACCGTCGACGAGCTCGAACGGGCGGTGCGCGAGAGCGGCATCGACGTCCTCTGCGTCACCGATCACCACGCCGTCGCCGGGGCGGAGGCGGTCGCCGACCGCCTGGCCTGCCGGGTCGTCGTCGGCGAGGAGGTCCGCACCCACGCCGGCGAGCTCATCGGGCTGTTCCTGACCGAGCGCATCCCCCAGGGCCTCCCGGCCGACGAGACCGCCCGCCGCATCCGCGACCAGGGGGCGATCGTCTACGTGCCACACCCCTTCGACCCGATGCGCCACTGCATGGACGAGGCGGCCTTGCTCGATCTGGTCGATCGCGGCCTTGTCGACGCCGTCGAGGTGCTCAACGCCAAGACCTCGCTGCGATCGCTGAACGAGCGGGCCGCCGACCTCGCCCGGGAGGCCGGCCTGCCCGGTGGGGCGGGGAGCGACGCCCACGTGCCCGACGCGATCGGCGCCGCCTACGTCGAGATGGCCGACTTCGACGGGCCGGTTTCATTCCTGGCCGCGCTGGCCGACGCGCAGGTGGTCGGCCACCACTGGGATCGGGCCCGGCCGTGGACGCCGCGCATCGTCCCGTCGACGTCCACCTGATGACGCACTTCGAGCAGGCCCCATCGGGGCCGAGGAGGATCCGGTGAACCTGTTCCACGCCCTCGTGCTGGGCATCGTGCAGGGGCTCGCCGAGTTCCTCCCGATCTCGTCGAGCGGCCACCTCGAGCTCGTCCGCTGGATGACCGGCTGGGACGACTTCGAGACCGAGACGCTCGAGCAGGCCTTCGACGTCGCCGTGCACATCGGCACGCTCGCCGGAGCGATCGCCTACCTGTGGCGAGACGTGGTCGGTCTGACCACGTCGGGGCTCGGACCGCTGTTCCGTCGCGAGCCGCTCGACGCCCAGGGCAAGCGGGCCTGGTTCCTCGTCCTCTCCGCGGTGCCCGCGGGCATCACCGGCGTCCTGCTCGGCGACGTCCTGGCCGTCGACCGCATCTGGCTCATCGCCGTGTGCCTCATCGTGTTCGGGCTCGTCCTGCTGTGGGCCGACGGCCTCACGCCGAGCCGGGACGAGGAGTCCTTCGGGCCGCGAGAGGCGCTGCTGATGGGAGCGGGCCAGGCGTTGGCCCTGCAGCCCGGCGTGTCGCGGTCCGGTGCGACGATCTCGGTCGCCCGGGTCCTCGGCTTCGACCGGGTCGCCGCCGCTCGGCTGGCCTTCCTGATGAGCCTCCCGGTCATCGCCGGCGCCGGCGTGTTCCGGGGTGTGTCCGTCATCTCCGACGGCTTCCCGTCCGAGCTCGTCACCGGCTTCCTGGTCGGCATGGCCGCCTCGGCCGTCACCGGGTGGTTGGCCGTGTGGGGCACGCTCAAGCTCGTCCGCAGCCGGACGTTCACCCCGTTCGTGATCTACCGGGTCCTGCTCGGCACCGGCGTCCTCATCGCCCTCGCGGTGTAGCGGCGCTCAGCCCGGCTTCGTGGCCACGACGAACTCGATCGACTGCGGCACCCGTACCCCGAGCTCGGCCGTGGTGAAGGGCTCGAGCGCCGAGCGGAGCGCGGCCGACACGTCGTCGAGCCCGCGTTCGCCGACCGCCGTGTAGGCCGGTCCGGAGGCGAGCGCCGCGCGGATCTCGGCGTCGGCGTCCGGGCTCTCGACGACGAAGTCGACTCGGGTCCGGGGGCCGGGCTCCAGTCCGGCTGCGACGCACATCTCCTCGGCTCGGCCGTCCGCGCCGATGCTCGCCATGCCGGCCATGTGCGAGCGCTCGTGCCGCGACGCCGGGGCGAGCGCCATCCAGATCTCCGCGGTCGGAGCCTCGAGGAGATCGGTCGGCCAGAAGCTCAACCCGAGTCGGCCGCCGGGCCGCAGGACCCTCGCCGCTTCGATGACCGCCGCCGGTGTGTTCCCCCAGATGCCGCGGAAGCTCGTCGCGGAAGCGAAGGTGTCGTCGTCCCACGGGAGGTCGTGCATGTCGCCGACGCGGAAGTCACCCGCCGGCGTTCGAGCCGCGGCGATCGAGAGGAGGCGGTGCGACGCGTCGATCCCGCTCACCTCCGCGCCACGTTCCGATGCGAGCTGGCTGGCGAAGCCGGAGCCACAGGCGATGTCGAGGTACCGGTCGCCTGCGCCGAGGTCGAGCGCCGAGAGGACCGCGTCGTACTCGGGCCGGAAGCGGGGCTCGTTCGTGTAGGCCCAGACCGGAGCGGCGTTGCCCCAACCCTCGTCGACCATCTCCCACGTCACGGGCGAGGACACTACCGACGTCCCGGACGGCGATGCTGCGAGGACGGCGGTCGTCGCGCCCTGCTCAGCCCGTCGACCGGAGGTCGCGCCACCGCCAGGGTGAGCCGTCGAGGAGCAGCTCCGGGTCGCCGGTCCAGAGCTCCGCGCCCTCGGCGACGGCGAGCGCTGCGGCGAACGCGTCGGCGAAGGCCATGGTGTGGTCGGCCGTGATGCGGGCTGCGTCCTGCACCAGCGACTCGGTGGGGAGGCGGGGATCGACCACACGTCGCAGGTCGCGGACCGTCTCGGCGGCGGCGTCCTCGCCGTGGGCGCGCTGCACGACGTAGCGCACCTCGCCGAGGTTGATCCACGACATCAGCGGCCGCTCGGCGTCGACGAGCTCGGCGGCGGCGTCGGCGGCGGGAGCGGTGTCCTCGAGGTACCGGAGCACCGCCCACGAGTCGAGGACGGCGGTCATGGCCGGTCTTCGCGTCGTCGATCGGCCCCGCGCTCCCGGGCGAGCTCCGCCGTGAGATCGGAGCCCGCGAAACGGCCGCGCAGCGGGGGCCGCAGGTCGACGAGGCGGACGGCCACGTGGTCGCCCTCGAGCCCGAAGTCGACCTCGTCGCCGGGCTGGATCCCGAGCTCGTCGCGCAGCTCCTTCGGGATGACGACCTGGCCCTTGGGACCGACCCGGTGAGTCATACCGACGAGTACAACTCCGGAGCCCGACCCGGCTCCGGTCACCACGACGGGGCGAGGACGGCGACGAGCTGGCCCAGCGTGAGCGCCTCGACGACCGCGGGAGCGCCGGCGGCGGGGACCGCCACGGTGACCGTGCGCTCGTCGATGCCGATGATCGGCGCCGCGGCGCTGATCGTCTCGGTCGAGCCGGGCACGACGAGCAGGAGGTCGACCCGGTCGCCGACGGCGATGCCGGCCGGCAGGCTGCCCGCCGGCAACGAGACGCCCGAAGCGTCGGTGGGGAGCAGCGAGCTGACCGGGCCGACCCCGCCGGGTGCGAGCCGACGGTCGAGCACGACCTCCTCGGCGGCGAGGCCGACGAGCGCGACCCGCCCCGACGGGACCTCGTCGAGGGCATCGGACGGCACCCCGTCGACCGGTCGGTGCTCGAGGCGCACGTCGTCGGGGCCGATCGGCGACCCGGCGGCGACGTCGCGGGTCGCCACGATCACGGCCGCGGTCGGCGCGCGGTCGGCGAGGGCGCCGGTGGTGAGGAAGGTGGCCGCGCCGAGCGCGATCGCCGCGACCGAGAACAGCAGCGGGCGGCGGTACAGCCGCCAGAGCGCGTGGCGACAGCGGCGCAGGAACGTGGACACGGCGGAACCCCCGGGCGGTGGCGGGGGAAGCCGCGGCGAGACGCTAGTCCGACGAGGTGCTCGACGACGACTTCGTCGAGCTCGACGACGAGTCCGACGAGCCGGAGCTGCTGTCGCTGCCGCTGGACGAGGAGGAGCTGCCCGAGTCGCCGTTGCCGCCGGAGGAGCCACCGCTCGAGCTCGACGAGCTGGAGGCGCGGTTGTCGGTCTTGTAGAAGCCGCTGCCCTTGAACGCGATGCCGGGCACGCCGAACACCTTCACGACCGCCTCCGCACCGCAGTTCGGGCAGATGGTGATCGGATCGTCCTTGATGCTCTGCGTCATCTCGAAGCGGTGACCGCAGGCATCGCATCGATAGTCGTAGGTCGGCATGAACGGGGGTCCTGAGGGCTCGCTTCCGGGCGACCGGGGAGTGTACCGACGTCGCCCCGCCGCTCCCCATCCGTGGTCACGGCCTGCGACCTTCGGCCCGTGGCAGGCGGCCTCGCCGGTGCGCATCATGACCTCATGAGCGCTTCGATCCGCACCGCCGTCATCCCTGCGGCCGGTCTCGGCACCCGGTTCCTGCCCGCCACCAAGGCGATCCCCAAGGAGATGTTGCCCCTCGTCGACAAGCCCTCGATCCAGTACGTGGTCGAGGAGGCGGTCCGGGCCGGCATCGGCGACATCTGCGTGATCACGTCGCGCAACAAGGCGGCGATCGAGGACCACTTCGACCGCTCGGTCGAGCTCGAGCACGCGCTCGAGGCCTCGGGCAAGGACGCGCTGCTCGGCTTGGTCCGGGACATCGCCGACCTGGCCGAGGTGTGGACGGTCCGCCAGGGCACCCCGAACGGGTTGGGTCACGCGGTCGGCTGCGCCCGCGGGCACGTCGGCGACGGTGGGTTCGCCGTGCTGCTGCCCGACGACATCATGCACCCCTCGTCGACCGCGCTGAGCCGGATGATCGAGGTGCACGAGGAGCACGACGGCGCGGCGGTGATCGCGTTCATGGAGGTCTCGGACGAGGAGATCTCCCTCTACGGGTGCGCCGACGCCACCCCGATCGGCGGCGACGTGGTCCGCCTCGACGGCATCGTCGAGAAGCCGGCGGCCGACGAGGCGCCGTCGAACCTGGCGGTGATGGGCCGCTACGTCTTCCCGGCCGACATCTTCGATGCGATCGACAAGACGCCGCCGGGCAAGGGCGGCGAGATCCAGCTGACCGACGCCATCGCCCAGCTCGCGGCGGAGGGTCGGGCGTACGGCGTGGTGGTCGAGGGCGGGCGCTTCGACGCCGGCAACAAGAACGACTACCTCCGGGCGACCGTCGAGCTCGCCCTCGAGCACCCCGAGCTCGGGGAGGCCTTCGCCGAGACCCTCCGTCAGATCGTCCGCGAGCGCGACCTCACGTGAGCTCGGCGTAGAGGTCGACCGGGTTGCCGTCGGGGTCGAGCACGGTTGCGTAGCGCTGGCCCCAGAAGGCGTCGAAGGGCTCCTCCTTCGCCCCGTGACCCGCGGCGGTCACGGTCTCGAAGGTGGCGTCGACCTCGGCCGGCGAGGAGCACCGGAAGGCGAAGCCGACGTTGCGCCCACCGGTGGCGGGCTCGTAGGTCGAGAACCGCTCGATCGTCTCGACCGGATCGACCAGCAGGCGCATGCCGTCGGACAGCGGGATCTCGACGTGGCTCTCCGACTCGGCGCCCTCGGGCACGTCGAGGCCGAGCAGCCGGTAGAAGCTCAGCGTGGCCGGGAGATCGGTGGCGATGACCCCGATGGCGTCGAAGGTCGGCATGGCGCGGCTCCTCGTTCGTCGAACCGCTCCATCGTGACGATGGGGTGTGTCACTCGACCGCGGCGATCTCGTAGGCGCAGTGGCGATCCCCGGCGACCATGTGCTGCGTCCGGGTCACCTGGGCATCGGGCAGCACCGCCCGGATGAAGTCGATCTCGCTGGTGCACGCCTGCCCGTAGCGCCTCGCGACCGTGGCGATGGCGCAGTTGTGCTCGACGATGCGGTATCGGCCGGTGCCGATGCGCTCGGAGGTGGCCAGGTAGCCGTCGTCGTCGAGGATCTCCGCCAGCTCGGCGACCCGCGCCCCGAGCGAGGGCTTCGACGCGAGGCGCTCGGTCGCGGCGGCGATCCGCTCGTCGCGGCGCCGCTCGAAGAGGCGGTCCACCGCACCGCCGTCGTCGTCGTCGAGGTAGCCGAGCAGCTCGTTGGTCAGCGCGCCGTAGGCCTTCGGGAACACCGCGTCGGCCAGCTCGGTCACGTGGTACGCGAGTTGCGGCCGACCCCGCTCGCCGGGCTGGCGGGGCACCTCGGTCGAGGCGACGAGGCCGTGCTCGGCCAGCGCGGTGAGGTGCTGACGGGCCCCGCTGACGGTCATGTCGAGCTCGCCGGCGACGTCGTCGACGAGCGCGTCGCCCAGCCGCCGCACCGCGAAGAGCACCGCCCGCCGCCCGGCGGGCAGCGGCGGCGGGACGGTCACGTCGGAGACCCCGGTGCGATCGGTCATCGATCGCCAGCGTAGGGAAGCAGGAGGTGGGAGTCGCCGAACTCGTGCCAGAGGTAGCCCTCCTCCCAGGCCGCGCGGTACGCCATGCGCAGCGCTTCGCGACCCGCGACGGCCTCGAGCATCGAGAGGTGCGACGCCCCCGGCTCGTGCCAGCCGGTGAGCAGCCCGTCGACGGCGCGCACGCCCCGCTCCGGGGTGACGACCAGGTCGGTCCAGCCCCGTCCCGGATGGACCGATCCGGAGGCGTCGACGGTGCTCTCCAGGGCCCGCACGACCGTCGTGCCGACGGCGATCACCCGGCCGCCGAGGCGCCGGGTGGTGTCGACCGCGGCGGCGGTCGCGGCCGGCACCTCGTAGTGCTCCGGGTAGGGGAGCTCGTGACCCTCCAGCGACGACACCCCGGTGTCGAGGCGGATCGTGGCGAGCCCGACGCCGCGCCGGACCAGCGACGTGACGACCCGGTCGGTGAACGGGCGGGCGGCGCTCGGCATCTCCGCGCTCGTGGGTTCGGTGGCGAAGACGGTCTGGTAGGCGGCGAGCGGGTGGTCCCGGTCGACGTAGCGGTAGCGGATCGGCCGGCCGTGACGAGCGAGCTCGCCCAGCAGGTCGACGCCCTCGGCGACCGCGGCGATCCAGAGCCGCTCCGAGCCCGGTGCGTGCTGGAGGAGCGTGACCGTCGCGCCGCCGTCGAGGGTCGCCACCAGCGGACCTCCGGTGAGGCGCAGCGGCTCGGTCGCGCCGCCGTCGAGGGGTCGGCGCGGCTCCACCATCCAGAGCCCGCCCGGCAGCTCGGTGGAGACGTGGAGCACGATCGCACCGTGGCCGTCGAGTCGGGCGTCGATCGCCGCCGAACGGGTGCCGGCCGTGTTGACGACGACGAGGTCGCCGGGCTCCAGCGCGTCGGCCAACCCGGCGAAGCGGGTGTGCACGGGTTCGTCCGTGCCGCGGGAGACGAGCAGCCGGACGCCATCGCGCCGTAGCCCTCGCGCCTCGGGCGGCGCCGTCGCCAGGTGACGGTCGGCGAGATCGAAGCCGAGATCGAGCGGCTCCGGGGCGAGGAGGGTCGCGGCGGTCATGTCGGCACCACCTCGGCCGCTGCGTACCGGCCGCTCGGGTGGTCACCGTCGACCAGCGCCAGGATCGCCGCGGCGGCGCCGTCGGGCTCGGGGCGGTCGCCGATGTCCTCGCCCGGGAAGGCGTCCTGGTGCATCTCGGTGTGCATGTCGCCGGGGTCGACGGCCAGCACCCGCCACTCGGGGTGCTCGGCCGCGAGGACCCGGCTCACCTGGTCCAGCGCCGCCTTGGAGGCGCCGTAGCCGCCCCACCCCTCGTAGGCGCCCGTCGCCGCATCCGAGGAGATGTTGACGACGACGGCACCGGCGGCGAGGTCGTCGGCCAGCTCCCGGACGAGCGCGACCGGGGCGACGACGTTGACGTCGAGCACACGCCGGAGCGTGTCGTCGTCGAGCTCGTCGAGGTGGGGGAGCGGGGAGGCGCCGAGCGTGCTGGCGTTGTTGACGACGAGCTGCACGTCGCCGAGGCGTCGGGCGGCCTCGGCGACGGCCCGACGGTGCTCGGGATCGGTCACGTCGCCCGCGACGGCCTCGACCCGGTCGGCGTCGCCGGCCCGCTCGGTCAGCTCCGCCGCGGCGTCGGCCAGCCGGTCGGCCCGTCTGGCGTCGATGACGACGGCCCAGCCCTCGTCGACCAGGCGGCGGGCGAGCGCCAGGCCGAGGCCCTGGGAGGCGCCGGTGAGGATGGCGGTTCGCTGGTTCATGTCGGACTCCTTCTCTTCGTCAGAAAAGAACAAGTCCTAACTGAGTTTATTCCCGGGTGGGCACTCGGGTCCCCGGTGTACCTCCCGCCGCGGGCACCTCGATCCGCCGGTACTCGGTGGCCAACACGGCGAGCAGGACCGCGTCGACGAGGAGCAGGAGCACCATGCCGTCGAGGTCGGCGCCGAGGTAGATCACCGCTGCGAGCACCGGGATCGCCACCAGTCGCTCGGGCGGGATGACCCGGTAGGCCCGGGCGACACCGCCGAGGACCCCGAGCAGGAAGAGCACCAGCCCGCCGAAGAGCATCGTGCGGTACTCCAGCGGCAGCGCCTCGGCCGGGTGGAGGGCGGCCTCCTCGACGGCGGCGGCCGCGAGGATGATGCCGGCGACGATCGCCGCGTGGAAGTACGTGTAGACGTCGCGGGCGTACTCGGTGCGCTCCCGTCCCTCCCGGGTGGCGCTGCCGTGCTCGAACGCGTGTTGCGGTCGGTCGAAGTAGGCCCAGAAGAGCAGCGCCGCGAAGGCGCCCGCGGCGACGAGCGAGAGGACCGATTCCGAGGGCAGGCCGGCGCCCTCCTCGAGGCCCTCGACGACCGGTCGGGCGATCGCCACGATCACCTCCCCCAACGCGACGATGATGATCAGCCCGTGCCGCTCGGCGAAGTGGCCCGGCCGCAGCACCCACGACGCGCTCCCGGCGCGGACCGTTCCGATCACGACGACGACGAGGCCGAGGATCCAGATCGAGCGGCGGACCGCCCCGTCGTCGACGAACGATCCGACGATGAACAGGGCGCCCGTCACGGCGTTCGGCACGGCGTACGACGAGATCGCCCGATGGAGCTCCGATCCGGTCTCGCTCGCCATGCCGAGCAGCGCCAGGCCGAGCACGGTGATGAGCGCGAGCGGGATGGCGAACACCGGGCCGCCGTCACCGAACGCCGTCGTCACGCCCGCGGCCATCGGCACGCTGGCCGCGGTGGCGACCAGGATCACCAGGCGCACCTCCCGGCGGTTGCCCGGGACAGCGTTGGCCGACCACGTGAACTGGGTCCACGGCAGCCACAGCATCAGGAACAGCAGCAGGCCGTCCCCCGCGCCCTCCCAGGTGGGGTGGTGGATCAGGTGGGCGACCAGCTGGGAGAAGGCGAAGACGAAGGCGAGGTCGAAGAACAGCTCGACCGGGTCGGCCGTGAAGTCGTCGGCCGGATCGGGGATGTCGAGGTCCTTCACGGTCGTCGCTCCTCGTCGCTCCGCTGCTCGCTCGAACGCTAACCCACGACGATGCCTCGATCGGTCGGGGCGGCCGTCCTCAGACGGGGGTCGTCGACCACCACGGATGGTGGGCCGAGAAGACCTCACGAGCCTCCGCCGCCGTCGCCGGGCCGAGGGCCCGGTTCGGTGCCGCCGACTCGTCGCTCGGTGTCGTCGGAGCGCACGTCGGGGCCTCGATGCCGTGCAGCCGGGCCGCGTTGCCGCCGAGGATCAGCGACTTCACCTCGTCGGTGAGGGCCGGGTAGCCGTGGCGCTCCTGGAGCTCGGGGCTGATCTGGAAGGCCCGGAAGGCCTCGATCTGCGACTGCGGCGAGCCGTACCAGATCGAGTCGGTGCCCCAGAGGATGCGCTCCGGACCGAACGTCGCGAGGAGCTTGCCGATCACGTGGGCGGCCTCGGTCGGGTCGCGCAGCACGTTGAACCACGTCGATCCGAGCTCGGCGTAGACGTTGCCGCCTGGCCCGATGCCGGCGCCCTCGACGGACGCGAGCAGCCGATCGATGCCGGCGTTCGGGGCGGCGGGATCGTACGCGCCCTCGGCCACGCCGGGCTGGTAGCCCGAGTGGTACACGAGGAACGACAGGTCGGGGTTGGCCGCCGCGGCCGGGCCGATGTCGACCGGCGAGGCGAAGCGGTTGTTGCCGAAGCCCTTGTGCACCGCCACCATCGGCGTGCCCAGCTCGCGCACCTGGTCGAGGAAGCGCTGGCCGACCTGGGCGGCATCGGGGTCGTGGTCGTCGAGGTACCAGCCGGTGCCGACGTGGGTGTAGGTCTTCCAGGCGACGATGTCGTGATCGGTGGCGAGGGCGGCCATTCCATCGAAGACCGCCTCGGGCTCGCCGGTGGTCGGGAACGCCTCGCCCTGCAGCAGCACCCGCCCGTCACAGCCGACGGCCTCGGCCTCGCGCCGGGCCCGCTCCATCACCTCGGTCGACAGCGGCGACGGATCGTCGACGATCGGGACGGCCGACAGGACCGCGACCGCCGTGTCGCTCTGCTCGAGCACGAGCGCGATCCACTGATCGATCGAGAAGCAGCTGCGGGGATCGTCGAGGCCGCACGACGCCTGCGGGAAGCCGCCGCCGAAGAACCCGCCCGCTGGCGTGTCGAGGTCGAACTCGAGCAGGTGGGTCTGGACGTCGACGACGAACTCCTGCCCGTCGAGCGCCTCCTCGGCGGCCTCGGGCTCGACGGTCGCCTCGTCGGGCACCTCGAACGTGCCGCCCGGCGCCGTCGAGGTGGTCGTCGTCGAGCTGGTCGACGACGTGGTCGTCGTGGTCGTGCCCTGGACCGCGGCCTGCTCCCGGCTGCACGCCGCGAGCGCGCTGAGCACGGTGGCCGTGCCGCACAGCTGCAGGAACCGCCGACGCGACATGCCGGTGCGGCGGGCGCCCTCGTCGACGGCGGCGAGAGCACGGCGGGCGGCCTCGCGGGCGACCGGGCCGGTCGGCGGCGGGGCGTACTCGCCGTTCGAGACCGGCCCGAGCTCGATCGGTAGGTCCGTGCGGCGCATGCCTCGCGACGCTAGTGGCGACCCTCGGGCGGGCGGCCGCGGCCGCCCTGCTGGTCGCGCAGCCAGTCGCGGACCGCCGGATCGCTGCTGAGCCCCACCGCCCGGTCGTAGGCCTCGTCGGCCTCCGCGGCACGCTCCGCTGCGGCCAGCAGCCAGGCTCGCACCGCCCAGAAGGGCTGATGCCGTTCGACGCTCCGCTCGTCGAGCCGGTCGAGCAGCACCAGCGCGTCGTCGACCCGGTCGATCCGCCCCAGGCTGGCGGCCCAGCCGATCGTCGCCCCGAGCGTCGGGTACTGCTCGACCAGCAGGGCGTAGGCCTCGCCGATCGCCGCCCAGTCGGTCACGCCGGTGCGCGCCCGGTGGGCGTGCAGCGACTGGATGGAGGCCTCGATCTGGTAGCGGCCGGGTCGGTGCTGCCGCGCCGCGAGCCACAGCGCCTGCTCGCCGGCGAGGAGGAGGTCGTGGTCCCAGCGCGTCGTGTCCTGCTCGGAGATCGGCACGTAGGCGCCGTCGTCGCCGCGGCGGGCCGGACGGCGTGACTCGCTCAGGCACAGCAGCGCGTAGAGCCCCTTCGCCTCGGCCTCGTCGGGCAGGAGGCGGACGAGCAGCCCGGCGAGCCAGATCGCCTCCCCGGCGAGACCGTGGCCGTGCTCCGCGACCTCGGCGTCGCCGTCCCAGCCGGTCACGTACGCGGCGTACACCGCGTCGAGCACGGGGCCGACTCGCTCGGGCAGCTCGTCGTCGTCCGGGACCCGGAACGGGATGCCCCGCTCGGCGATCCGCCGCTTCACCCGCACGAGCCGTTGGCCGACCGTCGCCGGCGCGAGGAGCATCGCGGAAGCGATCTGCTCCGCCGTCAGGCCGAGGACGGTCTGCAGCATCAGCGGGGTGCGCATCTCCTCGGCGACGTCGGGGTGGGCGCAGGCGAAGAGCAGCTCCAGGCGCCGCTCGGGGACGCCGCCGAGCGGCGACTCGGCGGCCTCGAGCGCCTCGTGCTGGAGACGCAGGGCCTCGTGGCCCAGCGACGCGACGGTCTCGTCGCGCCGCACGTCGCGGCGGACCTCGTCGACCAGGCGTCGGCGGGCGACGGTCAACAGCCACGCCTCCGGGTTGTCGGGCACACCGGTCGCAGGCCAGCGGCGGACCGCCTCGGCGAGCGCGTCGCCGAGCGCGTCCTCGGCCGTGGCGATGTTGCCGCAGCGAGACGCGAGCCAGGCGAGGAGCCGGCCGTACGACTCGCGTGCGGCCAGCTCCACCTGCTCGGCGGTCGTCGGATCCACCGTGACGTCGGCGTCAGCCGGACATCTCGACGACGGGACGCAGCTCGACCGCGCCCGTCGCCGCGGCGGGGCACGACGCGGCCAGCTCGAGCGCCTCGTCCATGGTCTCCACCTCGAAGATCATGTAACCGCCGAGGGCCTCCTTGCTGTCGGCGTACGGCCCGTCCTGGATCTGGCGCTCGCCCGAGCGGACCCGCAGCGTCACGGCGTCGCCCGGGCCGTCGAGGACGTTGCCGCCCACGACCTTGTCGGCGATGGCGCCGCTGTAGGACATCCACGCGCCCCAGTAGGCCTCGGCGGCCGGACCGCTCCGGCTGGCGAAGTCGTCGTCGTGCTCCTGGATCAACATCACGACCTTCATCGTGTTCCTCCGTGTCTCGTGCCCCGCAGGGCGGTTGGTCGTGCCTTCGTCGTCGCGGTCGAGGCCGATTCGACAGCCCGACGAGGATTTCTCGGGAATCGTTCCCTCGGTAGCGTGCGGACATGATCCCCCTCGACGACGCCCGCGCCTTCGTCCTCGACGGCTGCGCACCGCTGCCGCCGGCCGAGATCCCCCTCGCCGACGCCCTCGGTCTCGTCCTCGCCGAGGCCGTCGAGGCCGCCGAGCCGATCCCGGCGTTCCCCAACACGGCGATGGACGGCTTCGCCGTGCGGGCCGCCGACACGGCCGACGCCCCCGCCACGCTCCAGATCGTCGGGACGATCGCGGCCGGAGATCGCGGCGACCTCCCCGTCGGGCCCGGGCAGGCGGCCCGGATCATGACCGGCGCACCGATGCCGCCCGGCGCGGACGCGGTGATCATGGTCGAGCTCACCGAGGTCGACGGCGACCGCGTCACCGCGACGGCGACGGTGCCCGAGGGCAACCACGTCCGCGCACCCGGCGAGGACGTGGTCGCCGGTCAGCTCGTCTTCGAGGCCGGGGCCGTGCTCGATCCCGGGCACCTCGGGATGCTGGCGAGCCTGGGTCGCACGGCGGCCCGTGCCGTCCCCCGGCCTCGCGTGGGCGTGATGTCGACGGGCGACGAGCTGGTCGACGACGGCTCGCCGCTCCAGCACGGCCAGATCCGGGACTCCAACCGCCGCACCCTGCTCGCCCTCCTGGAGCGAGACGGCTTCGAGGCGATCGACCTCGGGCTCGGTCGAGACGACCCGGACGAGCTCCGCGCCCGCATCGCCGACGGGGTCCGCCGCTGCGACGCCATCGTCACCTCGGGCGGCGTGAGCATGGGCGACTTCGACTTCGTGAAGGTCGTGCTCGACGAGCTCGGCGACATGCGCTGGATGCAGGTCGCCATCAAGCCGGCCAAGCCGCTGGCGTTCGGCATCGTCGACGACACGCCGGTGTTCGGCCTGCCGGGCAACCCGGTGTCGTCGATGGTGTCCTACGAGCTGTTCGCCCGGGCGGGGCTGCGTCGGATGGCCGGCCACCCCGCCCCGATCCGGCCGACCACGCCGGCCGTCGCCGGTGAGGAGCTGCGTCGACGACCGGACGGCAAGACCCACTTCGCGCGGGTCGTCTCCGCCGTCGGCGAGGACGGCCGCCTGGTCGTCCGCTCGGCCGGCGGTCAGGGGTCGCACATGCTGCACGCGATGGCCACCGCCGACTCGCTCGCCGTGCTGCCCGACGGCGACGGCGTCACCGCCGGCGACCCGGTCGATGTGCTGGTGCTGCGCTGAGGCCCATAGGCTCGACCGATGGCCGAGGACCTCATCGACCCGTACGGCAGGACGGTCCGTGACCTGCGGATCTCCATCACCGACCGGTGCAACTTCCGCTGTCAGTACTGCATGCCGGCCGAGGGGATGGCCTGGCTGCCCCGCGAGGAGATCCTCAGCTTCGAGGAGATCCACCGCCTCGCGAAGCTGTGCGTCGACCGCTACGGGTTCAACTCCCTGCGCATCACCGGCGGCGAGCCGACCGTGCGGGCCGGGCTACCCAAGCTCATCGGCATGCTGTCCGAGCTCGACACCGACCTCTCGCTGACCACGAACGGCGCCACGCTCGGGCTCATGGCCCAACGCCTCGCCGATGCCGGCCTGCGCCGCATCAACATCTCGCTCGACTCCCTCGACCGCGAGCGCTTCCGCGAGCTCACCCGCCGCGACGACCTCCACAAGGTCCTCGACGGCATCGACTCGGCCCTCGAGGCCGGGCTCGCCCCGGTCAAGGTCAACGCGGTCCTGATGCGGGGCATCAACGACGACGAGGTCGTCGACTTCGCCCGCTTCGGCCGCGAGCGGGGCGTGACGGTGCGGTTCATCGAGTTCATGCCCCTCGACGCCCAGGGCGAGTGGACCGAGGAGCGGGTCGTCCCGGCCGAGGAGATCATCGCCGCCATCGACGCCGAGTTCCCGATCGAACCCGTGCGGCGTGGCACCGAGCCGGCCGAGCGGTTCCGCTACGTCGACGGCCGGGGCGAGGTCGGCGTCATCGCCAGCGTCACCAAGCCGTTCTGCGGCGACTGCGACCGGGTCCGACTGACCTCCGAGGGCGGCTTCCGCACCTGCCTGTTCTCGCTCGACGAGCTCGATCTCCGGGCCCCGCTCCGGTCGGGTGCCAGCGACGACGAGCTGGCCGAGCTCATCGAGGCGAAGGTGGGGACGAAGTGGGCCGGCCACGCCATCGGCCAGGTCCACTTCATCAAGCCCCGCAAGTCGATGAGCCAGATCGGCGGCTGAGCCCCGGGCCGGCTCAGGTCGGGAAGCCGGCCACCGCCCGCACCGCCTGCGCCGGCGGGTTGCTGCCGAGGCTGCCCAGGAAGGCCTGGTCGGAGAAGTTGAAGATCCCGCCGTCGGCCCCGACCATCAGGTAGCCGTCGCCGAAGGCCACGGCGCCCACCACGGGGGCGTTCAGCGGTGTGCCGCCCATCGACCCCTGGAACGAGGCGTCGAAGGCGAAGATGCCGCCGTCGGCCGCGACGAGCCAGTAGCCGGTGCCGTCCGGGTCGGTCGCCACGCCGACCACCGCACCGTTGAGGGGCGTGCCGCCCATCGAGCCGTGGAACACCGCGTCGCCGATGGCGAAGACCCCGCCGTCGGCCGCGACCATGTAGGCCCCGCGCCCCGAGGCGGTCGCCGCCGAGGCCACCACCGGGCCGTTGAGCGACGGGGCGACGCCGAGCTCGACGAGGTCGTCGAGGTCCGTGGCGGCGCCGAACGACAGCGCCCGGCCCCGGTCGGTGAAGACCCAGTAGCCCGCGCCGTCGGGGAGCACCGAGATCGACGCCACCGCCTCGCCCGGGTCGAGCTCGGCGAGATCGACGTCGCCGTGTCCGACGGCGCCGTTCGTGGCGTGCACGACGCCGTCGCTCGTCAGCACCCACGGGCCCCGTCCGTCCGGCGTGGTCGCCATGGCCACGACGCTGCCCGGCACCGAGCCCGGGTCGTCGCCGCCGCCGAAGCCGTAGATCTCGCCACCGGCATCGCCCATCCAGTAGCCGACGCCGTCTACGACCGGCGCGCCCGGGTTGCCCGGGTCGGGGTCGCCCGGATCGGGGTCGTCGTGATCGTGGCCGGTGTCGGGTGGTGTCGTCGGGTCGCCGGCGATCCCGGTCACCTCGCCCGAGCCACCGTCGAAGACGACGTCGGAGCAGCTGTAGAAGTTCTCCTGGCTGTCCGAGCGGACCCAGTGCACGAAGAGCACGTGCTGCTCGCCGGCCCGATCGGCGGGGAGGGTGACGTCCCAGTAGTAGTGACCGAGCTCACCGTCGTTGAGCTGCGGGGGATCGACCACGGAGTCGAGCAGCTCGAGGTCGGCCCAGGCCAGCGGGGACATCGGGTCCCAGCCCGCTCGGGTGAGGTACACGTCGAAGCGGCCGGGATGATGGGCCCAGTCGTTGTGCAGGAACGTGTAGGCCTCGCCGGCGGTGAGGTGGGTGACCGGCCAGTCGGCTCGGACGTCGTCGAAGGCGGAGAAGTCGTACGGGCCGCGGTTGCCGCCGCTGCAGATCTGCCCGTCTGGCACGTAGCCGACCGTGCGGCCGTCGCCGTTCGAGTCGAGGTTGGCGAACCAGTTGTAGAACGGACCGATCCCGCTCTCGTCGAGCACGTTCCGGCACGCCGGGTTGGTCGGTTGGATGTCCCCGCCGCCATGAGCCAACCCGTCGACCCAGCACAGGTACTGCCTGCTGCCGGGCAGGGTGGTGGCGCCGTGGGCGTCGGCCGGCGCCCCGGGCGCCACGATCGCGATCGTCGCTGCGAGCACGGCGATGGCGAGCGCGGGGAGCAGCGGGCGGATCCGGGTCGCGGGCATCGGGTCTCCTGGGTCGACACTGCGTCGATCCGAGGAACCGACGCCGCCCGCGCGCCGGCACCGTAGCCATCCCGCCCCCGGCGGCGGAGGTCCCGACGTGCCACCGAGCGTGCCTTCGGCCTCCTGCTCCGCGCGACCATCGCCCGTGGCTCGCACGGCCCCGTGGCGCGGCGGGACGGTCGCGCCGTCGTCCGAGGCGTACGATCTGTGCCATGTCGTCGGAGCACCGCCTGACCCACCTCGATCCGCTGGGCCGCGCCCGCATGGTCGACGTGACGCCCAAGGAGCCGACCCACCGGCGGGCGATCGCTCGGGCCCGGGTCTACATGCGGCCCGAGACCGTCGCGCTCGTCGCCAAGGGGGCCATCTCCAAGGGCGACGTCCTGTCGGTCGCGCGGGTGGCGGGCATCCAGGCGGCGAAGCGGACGAGCGATCTCATCCCGCTCTGCCATCCGCTGCTGGTCGGTTCGGTCTTCGTCAACTTCACGATCGAGGAGTCCTTCGTCGAGATCGAGGCCGCGGTCGACACCGTCGACCGGACCGGCGTGGAGATGGAGGCGATGACGGCGTGCTCGGTCGCGGCGCTCACCGTCTACGACATGTGCAAGTCCGCCGACCGCGAGATCGTCATCGGCGACGTGACGTTGTGGGAGAAGGCCGGCGGCCGCTCCGGTCACTACCGCCGAGAGGAACCCGTCGAGGACGCGCTGGCCCGCTTGCGCGAGGAGCGCTACGAGCCGGTAGCGTCTCTCGACGACGAGGACGAGCTCGGCATCTGAGTCCGAGCCGAGGGTCCTCGACCCGACCCGGCGGTCGTCCGTCGGAGCGGTCGCGTCGTCGTCATCGATTCACCCAGATGACGAAATCATGACGCGAACGCTGGATTCGTGTCGGCCGCTGTAGTAGAACTGCAACAGTTCACCGGCGGGCGGGACGAGCGCGACAATGACGTTGCGCACCGTCTCAGTCGGGACATCGTTGTCAACCTGACCGCGGGACCATCCACCACACGCTGAGCAGCGGGCGGTACACCGGTCCCTCGACCGAGGAGGCGAGGCGGAGCGTGACCATTTTGGTCCTCTTCATCCTTGCAGTGATGTGGGCGGCAGTACTGGTGCCCCCGATGATGCGGAACCGCCACGAGATCGGCCGTTCCCGTGATTCGGTGGGTGCGTTCCGCAGCCAGCTCAGCACACTGGGACGTACCGGGCCGGTGGTGTACGCACCGGCGTCACGGCTCGACGTCGACCGGGGCCCGATCGGCTCGTCCGTCGAGGCGTCCGGCCCGATCACCGTCGGCACCAACGCCGCCCCGAGCGGGATGCCCCGCTCGGCGCACGAGGCCGAGCGCCGCCGCCGCGACATCATCCGTGTCCTCGCTGCGGCCGCCGTGCTCTCGCTGATCGTGGCGCTGCTGATGCCGTCCGCGATGGCCTGGATGCTCCACCTCGGCATCGACCTGCTGCTCGGCGCCTACGTCCTCATGGTGAGCCGGCTGCGATCGATGGCCATGGAGCGCGACCAGAAGGTGCACTACCTCCGGCCCGCCGTGGTCGAGGCACCGCGCCAGCAGCCGGCGCTCATGCACCGCTCCGGGTCCTGACCCGGCGACGGCGGGATCTCCCGCGCCGGGTTCGCCCGGGTGGCGCTACCATGAAGCGCCCTTCGGGGGTGTAGCTCAGTTTGGCTAGAGCGTCTCGGTCGCATCGAGAAGGCCGCGGGTTCGAGTCCCGCCACCTCCACGAGCTGGCTCTGCATGAGCTCGGCGGCTGCCTCGCTCCGCTCGCCGTGTTGTTGGCCGCTCCGCTGGGGCCGTTCGCCACGGAGGCCCCCAGGGACGTCGTCTGGAACTCGGCGGCTGGCCGTTCCGTTGGGGCCGTTCGCCACGGAGGCCCTCAGGGCCTGGCTTGAGTTCGGCCGGGGTTGGCTCGTTCGGCTCCCGGTGTTGTTGGCCGCTCCGCTGGGGCCGTTTGTCACGGAGGCCCCCTGGGACGTGTGTCGAGTTCGGTGGCCCTGGCTCGTCGTGGTTCGCGGCGGCAGCTCAGTACGTGCCGTTGTTGTTGCGGACCCGGCTGCCCGTCACCAGCGCGATCAGTCGGGCGAACCGATCGATCGGCTGGATCGAGTCCCAGTGCTCGACGATCTCGCCGTTCGCGATCCGCCACCGGTCGGTGATGTTGAATCCCTTGCGGGGGTTGCGGCGGTGCGAGCTCCGCAGCGTCGCGTGCGAGTGGAACGTCACGATGTCGTCGTCCACGAGGACGTGCCTGACGTCGTACGCGTAGTCGGGGAACCGCTTCACCAGAGCGGCGACGGTCTCCACCACCCCATCGATGCCGTCGGCGATGCCGTGGTTGTGCTGCAGGTAGCGATGCGAGCCGTATCGCTCCTGCACGGCCTCGAAGTCGTGCTGGTTCATCAGGGTTCGGACGAAGTCGGCGACCAGCGCGGCGTTCGCCGCCTCGTCCGGCGTCCAGCTCGAGCGCTGCAGAGCATCCATCTCGATGGTTGGGGTGGTCACGGTGGTCTCCCGGTGTTAGGTTCGTATACCTAGACCTTAGGTTTTCAAACCTAGGAAGGCAACGTGACGTCGACCACACCCGAGCGAATCGCTGACGCGGCCCTGCGGCGCTTCAACCGCCAGGGCTACGCCACGACGAAGCTGACCGAGATCGCCGCCGACGTGGGCATCTCGCAGGGCAACCTCACCTACCACTTCCCGGCGAAGCTCGATCTCGCGCTGCATCTGAGCGAGCGCGTCCGGGTCCGTACCGAGGCCCGGGGCGCCGAGCGAACCCGGGGTGAGATCGCCGGCGACTACGTGGAGCACCTGCTCTTCGGCCTGGAGATGACCTGGAACTACCGGTTCCTCCTGCGCGACCGGGGAGTCTTCGACGACGCCGACGCCATCGTGCCGCCGAGTCCGATCCTCGTCGCCGATATGGCCGAGCTCCGGGCCCTCGTCACGCGCATCGCCGACGCCGGCCTCTTCCGTTCGGACATCGAGCTGGATCTTGACGTGCTGACCCGGTCGCTGTGGATCCTCAGCCGGTACTGGATGGACCATCTCCGGGAGATGGAGGAGCGTGACGAGATCGAGTGGTCGGATGTCGAGCGTGGCGTCGAGCACCACTTCGCCGCGCTGTTGCCGGCCTTGACGGCCGCCGGCAGACGGCGCTTCGCGGCCGCGCTCGAGCGATCGGCTGCGGTGCGCCGCGGGGACGGCTCGACGTAGCTCAGGGCCCGGGTGGGGCGACGCCGACCTCGGTCGCTCGTTGCTTCACCGCGGCGCCGCCTCGCGAGAAGACCAGCCGGTGCGGCCCGCCGACCAGCACGACGTTGAGGTTGCGGAGGCGGGCGGCGACCCGTCGCTCAGCGATGGGGCCGAGGTCGCGCAACACGTGGGCTGGCGCGATGACGAGATCGTCGTCCTGGAGGAGGTCGAGCACGGCGCGGGCCTCGTCGCCGGTGACGACCACCTCGACGTCCTCGGTGCCGCCGAGCTCGGCGGCGTCGTCGGCGGTGCGGGCCGTCACGACGAGGGGCATGGCCGACTCGATGCGCAGCCGGCGGGCGCACGACACCGCCAATTCACCGTCCGCCCGCTGCCAGGGAACACCGACCCGTCCCGGGACCACCACCACGCGCCGCCACGGTCGCAGCACGCGCGCGGCGACGGCCGGGACCGGCGACCGGGTGCCGATGCGGTCGATCTGGTTGCCGAACACGAAGTCGGTCGGGAAGTCCGGCCCCTGCCACGACAACACGACGAGCGAGGCGCCGTGCTCGCGGACCAGGTCGATCGTGGCGTCGCGAAAGGAGCTGTCGACGCGGACGAGCCCGTCGGCATCGACGCCCTGCGCCGCCAACGTCTCGATGACGCGGTCCAGCTCCCCGCGGGCGGTGTCGAGCCCTTCGGCGTCGGTGACCGCGTACGGGACGACGACGCCGTCGTCGTCGAGCGCCAGCGCGGCGGCCACGGCGGAGAGCTGCTCCAGATCGGAGCCCTCGTCTCGGATGTCGAGCAGCACGTGCTGACCGAAGGGCCGCTCGTCCGGCACCTCGACCGGGATCCGGCGGGCGAAGAAGCGGGTGCCGACCGAGGTCAGGACGGCGGTGACGACGATCGTGAGCACCGAGGCGTTGACGACCTCCTGGCCGAAGAGGCCGATCTCGAGGCCGACCTGCGCGATCGCGAGCGTCGACGCCGCCTGACCGAACGACAGCGAGGACATCAAACCGACCTCGTCGAAGCCGAACCGGAACGCACGGCCCGTGAGCAGCGCGGCGCCGGTCTTGCCGACCACGACGAAGCCGGTGAACAGCAGGCCGATCAGCACGGTGGCGGGGTCGACCAGGAGCGCCGGGTCGATCGTGAGGCCGATCGACACCAGGAAGATCGGCACGAAGAGCGACGAGCCCACGAAGTCGAGCCGATCCATGAGCGGGCTCCGGCGGGGGATGAGGCGGTTCAGTCCCAGGCCGGCGAGGAAGGCGCCGATCAGCCCCTCGAGACCACCGAGCAGGGCCACGGTCGCCCCGGCGCCCATCACCGCCAGCGACAGGACGAAGCGCTGGTCGCGCGAGCGGCAGATCCGGACGAAGGCCCAGCGGGAGACCCGTGGGATCACGAGGAGGCAGAAGGCGACGAGCAGCGGCAGGCCGACCCAGATCGGCAACGTCGGGTCGGGCGTCGTCGGCTCGATCCGCCGGTCGCCGACCAGGTCGGCGAGCTGCGAGCCGATGACGCCCGAGAGCGGGTCGGCCTCGATCGTCGCCGTGGCCGTCGCCGCCCCGAGCACGGTGAGCGAGAGCAGGTCGGCGACCACGCCCGCCGACACCGCCGTCGAGACGGCCCGGTTGCCCTGGAGGCCGGCGGCCTGCACCTCCGTGTACGCGACCAGCGTGTTCGAGGCCCACATCGCCCCGATCAGCGCCGCGCCCAGGACGGTGAGGTCGGCGATGCTCAGCACGACCCCGACGCTGATCGCGAACGGCACCGCGAAGCCGAGCAGGCCGTAGGTGATCGCGCTCGACCGATGGTGCTGGAACGCCCGGAGGTCGAACGACACCCCGGCGAGGAACATCAGGTAGAGGATCCCGATCGAACCGAGGTCCTCGGCCAGGCCGTCCGAGGAGACCCAGCCCAGCACGAAGGGGCCGACGACGACGCCGCCAGCGATCAGGCCGAGGATGCCCGGGAAGCGGAACCGGGCGGCCAGGATCGGCCCGGCCACCACCACGACCATCAGCACCAGGAGCGTGGCCTCGACCGAATCCGCCAGCACGGTGCCCGTCATGGCCGCCGATCATGGCAGAGCCCACCCCCGGCGGTTGCCTGGTCGGTCGCCCCCGGGTCGGCGTCGGTCGCCCCCGGTCAGAGGTGGTAGCCGCCGTCGATCGGGAGGACCGCACCGGTGATGAACGACGCCGCCGGGCTGGCGAGGAACGCGATGACCCCACCGACGTCGTCCGGCATCCCGATGCGGCCGAGCGCGGTGTTCGAGCGGATGAACTCGCGGGCCGGTGGGAAGACCTCGTCGAAGAGGGTGGCGTTGAAGTCGTCGTCCAGTCCGCCCGGTGCGACCGCGTTCACCGTGATCCCGCGCGGCCCGAGGTGGGCGGCCAGGTAGCGGGTGAGGCTCTGCAGCGCGGCCTTGAGCGGGCCGTAGCTGACGAGCGGTCCGAACGCGATCCCGGCCGTTCCCGATCCGAGGTTCACGATGCGTCCGCCGTCGCGCAGCTTCGGAGCGAGCCGCTGGGTCAGGAAGAAGACGCTCTTGTAGTTGGTGTCGAAGACCGCGTCGAGGTCGTCCTCCGTGATCGACTCGAAGGTGCCGAGGCGGAGGGTGCCGGCGTTGTTGACGAGGACGTCAAGCCCGTCGGCGCCCCATCCGGTGAGCACCTCGTCGAGCTCGGCCTCGAGGTGGTCGAGCTGGCCGGTCCCGGTGAGATCGACGCCGATGGCGGTCGCCCGCCGCCCGAGCGCCTCGATCTCGGCGACGACGTCGGCCGCCTGCTGGGCACGTTCGCGGTACGTCACGACGACGTCGATGCCGTCGGCGGCGAGCGCGAGCGCCGTGTCGCGACCGATGTTGCGATTTCCGCCGGTCACGAGGGCGACGCGAGCGGTGGGGGTCTGGTCGGGTGCGGTCATGGGGACACCTCCGTCGGGGGACGCCCGCCATGTTCCGGCTCGGATCATTCGATGTCGAGCACCGATCAGGCAATGATTGGTGCTCGTGTCGCAACAGTTCGACCTCCGGCACCTGGCCGCCCTCGACGCGCTCGCCGTGGAGCGCCACTTCGGCCGCGCCGCCGACCGCCTGCACGTGGCCCGACCGGCGCTGAGCCGCACGATCCAGCAGCTCGAGCGGCGGTTGGGTGTCGGCCTCGTCGATCGCACCACCCGCTCGGTCCGCCTCACCCCGGCCGGTCTCGAGCTGGCGGCCAGGGCGCGGCGCCTCCTCGACGACGCCGACCGGGCTGCGGTCGCCACCCTCGACGTGGCCGCCGGTCGGTCGGGTCGGCTGCGGATCGGCTTCACCGGGCCGAGCATGATCGGCACCCTGCCCGCGCTGTTGCGGCGGATGCGTCGGGCGAGCCCGGAGCTGCGCCTCGACGTCCGGGAGCTGCCGACGACCGAGCAGCTGGCCCGGCTGGTCGCCGGCGAGCTCGACGTGGCCTTCTTCCTCGAGGGTGCGCCGGTGCCGGCCGAGGTCGAGACGACGGCCGTGGTCGTCGAACGGGCGATGATCGGCGTGGCCGCCGACCACCCCGTGGCCTCGGCGGACGGTGTCCGGCTCGCCGACCTGGCGGACGAGACCCTCATCCTCTTCCCGCGGGCACGGAACCCGACCCTGTACGACGAGCTCGTCGACCTGGTCTCCGGCGGCGGGCGCCGCGCGGTTCGGGTCGAGGAGGCCTCGTCTCGGTCGGTCGCGGCCGGCCTGGTGGCCGCCGGCCTCGGGGTCTCGACGTTCACGGCCTCGATGGCAGGGCTGTGCGGGCCCGACGTGCGGCTCGTCCCCCAGGTCGCTCCGGAGCGGTGGACGACGGTGCTGATGGGATGGCCGAGGGATCGACCCACCCCCTTGCTCCAGCACCTGGGCGACGGCTCACCACCGGGGCGGTGACGGGCCGATCAGGCGGTGAACGCCCCGGTCAGGGGGCCTGACCGAGGGCCCAGAGGCAGACCGCGACCGTGACGCCGATCGCCGCCAGCACGGCGATCACCGACGCCCAGATCTCGTAGCGCGGACCGAGCCGCCGGTAGCGCATCCACATCGCACGGCCTCCTTCGCCCGTCGACCCTGCCACGTTTCACGGGGGGATCGGTGACATGGGCGCGCCGGTGGACCAGGATCGGACGAAGAAATCTCGGCGTTTTCGCGAGATTCACCCCGCCCCACGCGTCTACACGTCTGATGGAGACCGTACGCGCGCACCGATGCGGGTCTCGCCGAGGTTCTTGGCGAGATCTTCGCAGAAGTGACACGCGCGCACGCTCCGGATCGGCGACACTGGTGGGGTCAGGCCTCGGCCGTGATGTCCGCAGCCACGTCGGCGTTCGCACCGCAGCGGTGCCCGCCGGGTGGCCGGTCATGGCGTCCGAGGACCGGCGTGTACCCCACAGCGTCGACATTCCGGAAACGTGGGGAGGGAGCGCCGCGTGGCAACACGCAGGATCGGACAAGTCGACCGGGTCGTCGCCACCGACGGCGAGCTGGTCATGCGCGTGCGCAATGGCGATCAGGCGGCCCTCGCCGCCATCTACGACCGCTACGTCGCCCGCCTCGTCGATCTCGCTCGAGCGATCGTCGGCCCGTCCGGCGCCGAGGACGTCGTCCACGACGCGTTCGTGGGTGCGGCCGGCCGCATCGACCAGCTCCGCGATCCCGACAAGCTCAAGCCCTGGCTGTACCGCATCACGAGGCGGTACGCCCTCGCCCACCTCCGAGGACGCCGCGTCGAGCCGATGGGGCTCGAAGTGAACGTCGGGGACGCCACCGTCGACGGCCCGCTCACCGAGGCCGAGCGCGACGAGCTGCGCCGGCTCGTCGACGACGCCGCGGCCGGGCTCGAAGAGCGTGACCGCGTCATGCTCCACCTCCTCTACCGCCACGAGCTCTCGCCCGAAGAGGCCGGCGAGGTGCTCGACATGCGGGCCGAGCAGGTCCACGCCCGCTCCTTCCGGGTCCGCGACCGCTTCGCCCGCTCGCTGGGCGCCGTCGTCGTGGCCCGCCACGGTCGCGGCCGCTGCGAGGACCTCCGCGAGCTCCTGGTCGGCTGGGACGGCACCATCACCCCGCGCTGGCGCAAGAAGATCTCCCGTCACCTCGACCGCTGCGAGGTGTGCTCGTCGACCAAGGATCGGGTCGCCGCTCCGATGGCGCTGCTCTCGGTGGCCCCGCTGGTGCCGATCGCCGCCACGATGCGCAACCAGACGCTCGACGCAATGAGCAACGCCCTCGGCTTCGGGTCCTTCGACGGAGGCGACCTCGACCTCGACGGCGACTCGTCGTCGGAGCAGAGCCAGCAGGGCCCCCAGAACCCGAGCCACAGCTCGGCCAACCATCCGGCCTCGCAGGGCACCGCGTCGTCCACGTCCGGCTCGACCGCTTCGGGCACGGCGGGCGCCGGTTCGGCCGCACCGTCGGCATCGGCGACCGCGTCGAGCTCGGCCGGGCTCTCCTCGGGTTCGTCCAGCTCGGTCGCGGCCGGCACCGCCAACGCCGGTGCCGCTGGCGCTGCGCCGGCCTCGTCGGTCAGCGCGAGCAGCCTCACGCCGACCGGCCCGACCACCGGCTGGCCGAGCGGCACGCTCGCCGCCGGCGGCAGCTCGAGCGGGGCGAGCTCGTCCGCCGCGGCAGCATCGTCCGCGAAGGCCACCTCGGGCGCTGCCGTGCCGCCCACCCCCGAGATCGTGTCGTCCGCCCCGCCGCCGCCCGAGCTCTCCGAGCCGGGCATCGCCAGCTCGCTGATCGACACGGTGAAGGCTGCGGTCGGCGTCGGGGTCGGTGGAGCGATCGCCGTCACGTCGACGACGACCCCGCCGAGCGACGAGGTCGCCGCCGAGGACCCGCCCGGACTGGTCATCGAGGTCAACGGCGAGACCATCGCGCTGTCGCCGGCCGAGCCGGTCGAGGTGACGGTGCCCATCGGCGCCCCGACCACCGTGCCCGCACCCGTGCCGACGGCTCCGCCGGAGCCCGAGCCCACGACCACCACCACGGTCCCGGAGACCACGACGACCACCACGACCACGGTACCGGAGACCACGGTGCCCGCCTCGACGGTCCCGACCACCACCGAGACGACGGTGCCGGACCCGACCACCACGACCACCACCGAGCCGGAGCCCGAGCCGACCACCACCACCGTGCCGGACACCACCACGACGGTCGATCCGCTCGGCGGCCCGACCGGTGCCGACGACGGCGAGACCGGTGGCTCCGAGGACGAGGGCGATGGCGACACCGGCGGTGCCGACGATGGTTCGACCGGTGGCGCCGACGACGGTTCGACCGGCGGTGCCGACGATGGTTCGACCGGTGGCGCGGACGAGGGCGACACCACCGCTCAGCCCTGATCGCCGAGCTGTCGCTGCGGCGGTGATCTGGCCCGGACCTCAAGCGGTCGGCTCGCCGGCCGACGAGACCAAGGCGTGTGACTCGGGGCCGGCAGGCGCGGCGAATGCTCTGTCGGGTGTCTCCGGAGTTCGACCGCCAGGAGTCGGGAGGCGAAATTCCCTCCTCGTTCTTCCGGCGTTTCGGCCACGGGCTGGCCCCCGCCCTCGGGCGGGGGCCGACACGCGTCAGGCCAGCGCGTCCGCCAGCCGGGGTCGCTCCCTCCGCCGCAGTTCGGTCAGCACGCGCAGCTTCTCGAGGTGCTGGTCGACCGTCCGCTGCCCCTGCGGCACCGGGTGCTCGGCGAGGAAGGCGGCCACGTCGGCGGACGTCTCGTCGTCGATCAGCCACCGCACGCCCGACACGACACGGGTGATGGTGTTCGACGGCAGCCGCTCGGTGATCTCGTCCCAGCGGGACCGAACGGTGCTCCACGCCGCCGGGCCGTGCTCCGGGTGGTTGAGGCAGCCGGCGAGGAGGAACGGGGCGTTCTGGGTCCGCACCTCCGTGACCGCGAGGTCGAGGGTCCGGTCGAGCTCGGCTCGGTCGGGGAACGAGGCCAGCGCATACAGGTAGCGGAGCTGCTGCTGCGGGTTCGTGGAGGTGCGGTGCTGGTGGAGGTAGGCGTCGTAGGTCGTGGCGTCGCCGTGCTCGGCAACGACCGTGACCGCCGCGGCGGCGAGCTCCGGGTCGACCTCCGCCCCGCTCACATCGGCGCGCTGCCAGTCGCGGGCGAGCTCGACGATCTCGGCGTCGTGGCCCAGCGACCCGGCCAGCCCGACCAGCAGGCCGCGGAGCTGGCGTTCGAGGGGGCTCTCGCCCTCGGCCACCTCGAGGCCGCAGATGTCGAGCGCCGGCCGCACCAGCTCGCGGACCTCGGCCCGGAAGCGGTCGCGGTCGTCGGCGGCGACCAGGCGACCGATGCCGCGCAGCCCGGTGCCGAGCGCCCGCCACACCGGCAGGTCGTGCTCGAACGCGAACGCCCGCACGACGGCGAGGAAGTCGGCCGCCGTGGCGTGGCCCGACAGCACCGACGACCAGGTGTCGTCGACCAGCCCGAAGCGCTCGACCGTGGACATCTGCTCGGCGGCATCGTGGAGCAGGTGCTCGCGCAACTCGGCCGCGTAGTCGACGCGGTAGAAGCCATGACCCCCGGCGTTGACCACCGCAGCGGTCGGCGCGTCGAGCCGGATGAGCTCGACCCGGTCGACGAGGAGGCGGCGGTGCTCGGCGCCGTCGGCGCGCACGACGATCGGGACCGACCAGCGGCGATCGTCGTCGTCACCGCCGAGGTAGAGGTTGGTGCGCTGGGCGAGCCGGAGGCCTCGCTCCTCGGCGGTGGCCTCGATGACCGGGTGGCCGCCCTGGAGGATCCACGTGTCCATGGTGGAGCGCACCGGTTCGCCGGAGGCCTCCTCGATGGCGTCCCAGAGGTCGCTGTTGCGGGTGTTGCCGAACTGGTGACGGGCCAGGTAGGCGCGGACGCCGTCGCGGAAGCGCTCGGGCGTGAGGTACTGCTCGAGCATCCGGACGATCGACGCGCCCTTCTCGTAGGTGAGGATGTCGTACATCGCCTCGGCCTCGTCGGGTGACCCGACCGGGAACTCGATGGGGCGGGTGCTGTGGAGCGCATCGGTGTCGAGGGCGGCGGCGCGGTCGACGGTGAACTGCTCCCACTGCCGCCACTCGGGCTTCCACGCGTCGACGCAGGCCATCTCCATGAAGGTGGCGAAGGCCTCCTTCAGCCAGATGCCGTCCCACCACTCCATGGTCACGAGATCGCCGAACCACATGTGCGCGAGCTCGTGTGCGATCACCAGCGCGATGCGCCCGAGCTCGGCCTGGGTGGCCTGATCGGGGTCGGTCAGCAGCAGCGCCTCGCGGAAGGTGACGCACCCGAGGTTCTCCATGGCGCCGAACGCGAAGTCCGGGATGGCGACGAGGTCGACCTTGTTGCCGGGGTAGGGGAGATCGAAGTACTCGCTGAGCCAGCGCAACGAGAACGCACCGCAGTCGAGGGCGAAGTCCGTGAGGTCGCCCTTGCCGGGGACGTGGACGACGCGCAGCGGCACGCCGTCGACGTCGACCGGTTCGGTCATCTCCAGCTCGCCGACGACGAACGCCACGAGGTAGGTGGACATCAGCATCGTGTCGGCGAAGCGCACCTCGGTGCGTCCGTCGGCGAGGACCTCCCGGCTGATCTCGGACTCACACGAGACCGTGTCGAGGCCGGCCGGCACGACCATCGTCACCGCGAACACGGCCTTCAGGTCCGGCTCGTCGAAGCACGGGAACGCCCGACGGGCGTTGGTCGACTCGAACTGGGTGGTGGCGAGGACGTGGGTGTCGCCGTCGCCGTCGGTCCAGGTCGAGCGGTAGAAGCCGCGGAGCTGGTCGTTGAGGACACCACGGAACGTGAGGTGGAGGTCGATCTCGCCCGGTGGGAACGGCGTCGGCGCGCTGATCGTCGCCCGCTCCGCATCGGCGTCGAGGGAGACGGTGAGCTCGACCGGCGCCGACCCGGTGCCGGGGACGGTGGCCGTCGCGACGTCGATCTCCAGCTCGGCGGCGTTGAGGACGATCACGCTGGTCTCGGACGCGACGCGGCACCGGATGGTGACCGTGCCGTCGAAGGCCGCAGCATCCAGGTCGGGTTCGAGTCGGAGGTCGTAGCGCTGGGGCACCGCGACCCGTGGAAGCCGATACGGATGCAGGTCGGACACGCCGGTCCTTTCGGTTTCGGGGTGACCGGCCGACACTACCGGGAGCGCGCAGGCGTGCCGGGCACGAGGGCGAGGGCGCCCGCTACCGTGCACCGCGTCCCTCGGAGGAGCGAACCCATGGAGCAGCAGGTGGACGAGCCCATCGATGTCGTCGGCATCGGGAATGCGCTCGTCGACGTGATCTCGCACGAGACCGACGAGATGGTCGCCGACCACGGTCTCGTGAAGGGGTCCATGAACCTGATCGAGACCGAACGGGCCGAGAAGCTCTACGCCGACATGTCCGCCGGGATCGAGGTCTCCGGTGGCTCCGCGGCCAACACGATGGTCGGTGTCGCGTCCTTCGGCGGGACGGCGAGCTACTTCGGCAAGGTCCGCGACGACCAGCTCGGCGAGGTCTTCCAGCACGACCTGCGAGCCACCGGGGTCGAGCCGGCCGTCGCCCCCGCGACCGAGGGGGCGCCCACGGGGCGGTGCCTGATCATGGTCACCCCCGACGCCGAGCGGACGATGAACACCTACCTCGGCGCCTCGGTCGAGATGCATCCCACCGACGTCGACGACGACATCGTGCGCCGCGCCAGGGCGGTCTACCTCGAGGGCTACCTCTGGGACCGTCCCGACCCGCAGGAGGCGATGCTCCGGGTCGCGCGCGTCGCTCGCTCCTCGGGTGCGATGGTGTCGCTGACGCTGTCCGACAGCTTCTGCGTGGACCGTCACCGCGAGTCGTTCCGGCTCCTCATCGACGACGAGGTCGATCTGCTCTTCGCCAACGAGGACGAGCTGATCTCGCTGTACGAGACCCCCAGCCTCGACGCCGCCATCGCGGAGGTGCGCCGCCAGTGCGAGCTCGCCGCCGTGACCCGCGGGGCGAAGGGCTCGATCATCGTCACCCCCAACGAGCTGATCCAGATCCCGGCCGAGCAGGTCGATCAGGTCGTCGACACCACCGGCGCGGGCGACCTCTACTCGGCGGGCTTCCTGTTCGGTCTGGCGCGGGACCTGCCGCTCCCGGTCTGCGGCCGGCTGGCCTCGATCGCTGCCGCCGAGGTGATCGGCCACGTCGGCGCCCGCCCCGAGGTCACCCTCCACGATCTGGTGTCGGACTTGTTGGGTTGAGTTCGGTGCGATGCTGAGGGCATGGCCGCGCTCGTCACCGTCACCGAC
This sequence comes from Actinomycetota bacterium, assembly GCA_039818945.1. Taxonomy (GTDB): domain Bacteria; phylum Actinomycetota; class Acidimicrobiia; order Acidimicrobiales; family Poriferisodalaceae; genus JBCBSZ01. The sequence goes on along the minus strand of JBCBSZ010000036.1, from coordinate 4,564 downwards.
CACCCGCTGATCCGCCACAAGGTCTCGCTGCTGCGCGACGTCGAGACGCCGGTGTCGGTGTTCCGGGCGTTGGCCCAGGAGATCACGATGCTGATGGCCTACGAGGCCCTGCGCGACCTGGAGACCGAGACGACGGAGGTGCAGACGCCGCTCGCCATCGCCGAGGGGCACCGACTCGCCGGCAAGAAGCTCGCGGTCGTCGCGATCCTACGAGCCGGCCTCGCGATGGTCGACGGCATCCTCCCGCTCGTCCCCTCGGCGCGGGTCGGGCACATCGGCCTCTACCGCGACCCGGAGACCAAGCAGCCGGTCGAGTACTACCTGAAGATGCCCCAGGACCTCGCCGACCGCGACGTCGTCGTCGTCGACCCGATGCTCGCCACCGCCGGGAGCGCGGCGGCGGCGATCGATCGGCTCAAGGAGCTCGGCACCGGCTCGCTGCGACTGCTGTGCCTCATCGGCGCGCCCGAGGGCGTCGAGGTGATGCAGCAACGCCACCCGGACGTGCCGATCTGGCTCGCCGCGCTCGACAGCCACCTCGACGACCATGCGTACATCGTCCCGGGCCTCGGCGACGCCGGCGACCGCATCTTCGGCACGAAGTGAGCCGACCCCGGCATCGTTCATCGACCCGAGGCCCGAGCGGCCTGGCGAGCGAGCGGATGCGGAGCGCCCCTCAGGGGCGTGGAGCATCGAGGAAGCGAGACCGGAGCGGGTGACTGACATGCCCATACGGGCGTTTGTGCGGGCGGATCGGTAAGCTCATTCCCTTCGCCAGGCCGTACCCCCGGTCCGGCGAGAGGGAACCCCTGACTGGAGGAAGCAGATGAAGCGCTCTTGGCGCCTCCTGCTCGCGCTGCTGGCCGTGTTCGCACTGGTCGCAGCGTCGTGCGGAGACAGCGATGACGACGACAGCGGTGACGATGCCTCGGCATCGGAGCCGGCGGAGACCACCGAGGCTCCGGCCGACGACACCGAGGCCCCGGCCGACGAGTCCGACACCACCGAGGCTCCGGCCGACGACGCCGAGGCCGAGGCCCCGGCGGGCGACGGCATCGGCGTCGGCCTGACCTTCGACATCGGTGGCCGTGGCGACCAGTCGTTTAACGACTCCGCCGCCGCCGGCATCGAGCGGGCCGAGGCGGAGCTCGGCATCACCTTCACCGAGGCCGTGCCCAACGACGACGGCTCGAACCGGGCCGAGCTGCTGCAGCTCCAGGCTGACGCCAACGATCTGGTCATCGGCGTGGGCTTCCTGTTCGCCGACGACATGGTCGGTACGGCGACGGACAACCCCGACACGCTCTTCGCGGTCATCGACAGCCCGATGCTCGACTTCGATGCCGACCCGCCCGCTCCGATCGCCGAGAACCTCGCTGGGCTCACCTTCGCCGAAGAGCAGGGCTCGTTCCTCGTCGGTGCCGCCGCCGCGCTGAAGACAGAAACCGACTCCGTCGGGTTCATCGGCGGTGTCAGCGGTTTCGGTGGCTTGATCGAGCGTTTCGAGGCCGGCTTCGTCGCCGGCGCTCGGACGGTGAACCCGGACATCGAGATCGTCACGCAGTACATCAGCGAGGCGCCGGACGACACCGGGTTCGTCGCCCCGGACCGTGCCCGTGAGATCGCCCTGGCGATGTACGACGGCGGCGCCGACATCATCTACCACGCCGCAGGCGGTTCGGGTGCCGGCCTCTTCGAGGCCGCTCGTGAGCAGACCGACGCCAGCGGCTCCAAGGTGTGGGCGATCGGCGTCGACTCCGACCAGTTCAACACCGCCGATCCGGCGTTGCAGGAGTTCATCCTGACGTCGATGCTCAAGCGGGTGGACTCGGCGGTCTTCGAGATCACCCAGGTCGCTCAGAGCGGCACGTTCGAGGCGGGTCAGACGATCTACGACCTCTCGGTCGATGGCGTCGGCTACGCCACGAGCGGCGGCTTCATCGACGACATCGTCGACCAGCTCGAGGACTTCAAGGCGCAGATCATCGCGGGCGACATCGTCGTCCCGACGGTGCCAGAGGGCTGACGCTGACGGCGTCGTGAGACGTCGATGACAACACGGCGAGCGGGACCGGAGTACAGTCCGGTCCCGCTCGTTCGCGTTCGGGGAGGAACCTGCGTGGCAGCAGCCATCGAGCTGATCGGGATCACCAAGCGCTTCCCTGGTGTCATCGCCAACGACGACGTCAACCTGCGGGTCGAATCCGGCGAGATCCACGCCATCTGCGGCGAGAACGGTGCCGGCAAGTCCACGCTGATGAAGATCCTCTACGGCATGCAGCCCGCCGACGAGGGCCGCATGCTCGTCGACGGCAACGAGGTGGAGTTCTCGTCCCCGAGCGAGGCCATCGACCTCGGGATCGGCATGGTGCACCAGCACTTCATGCTCGCCGATCAGCTCACGGTGCTGGAGAACGTGATCCTCGGCTCGGAGCCGGTGAAGCCCGGCGGACGCATCGACTTCCGCGAGGCGCGCGATCACCTCACGGAGGTGGCCGAGGCCTACGGGCTCGACATCCACCCCGACGACCTGGTCGAGACGCTCGAGGTCGGCGAGCAGCAGCGGGTCGAGATCATCAAGGTGCTGTACCGGGGTGCGCGCATCCTCATCCTCGACGAGCCGACCGCCGTGCTCGTGCCCCAGGAGGTCGAGGCCCTCTTCGACAACCTCCGCGAGCTCAAGGCCGGCGGGGCGACCATCCTCTTCATCGACCACAAGCTGGAGGAAGTGCTCGAGATCGCCGACTCGATCACCGTGCTGCGCCAGGGCAGGACGATCGCCACCGTGAAACCCGAGGACGTGACGGCCCACGACCTCGCCGAGCTGATGGTCGGGTCCGACCTCCCGACACCCGAGACCACGGAGAGCACCGTCACCGACGTCGTCGAGCTGTCGGTCAACGGGGTGACCCTCCTCGACGACGACGACCGGCCGGTGGTCGACGACGTCTCGCTCATGGTCCGGCGGGGCGAGGTCGTCGGCATCGCCGGCGTCGAGGGCAACGGCCAGGGCGAGCTGGTCGACGCCATCATCGGCACGATGCCCATCGCCGCCGGCACTGTCACCCTCGGCGGCGAGGACATCACCGAGTGGCCGGTCCGGGACCGTCGGGAGGCGGGCATCGGGTACGTGCCCCAGGACCGCCACGAGGAGGGACTGCTCCTCTCGGCGCCCCTGTGGGAGAACGCGGCCCTCGGCCATCAGACGAGCCGGCCGTTCGCCCGCGGCATCTGGGTCGATCGGGTCGGCGCCCACGAGCGCACCGAGGAGATCCGGGAGCACTTCGACGTGCGGGCCCCCAACGTCGACGTCTCGGCCCACGCCCTCTCGGGCGGCAACCAGCAGAAGCTGATCATCGGCCGCGAGATGGTGGCGCAGCCGTCGCTGCTCGTCGCCGCCCACCCGACGCGGGGCATCGACGTCGGGGCGCAGGCCGCGGTGTGGGAGAGCATCCGCGACGCCCGTTCACAGGGGCTGGCCACGCTGCTGATCTCGGCCGACCTCGACGAGCTGATCGGGCTCTCCGACACCATCGTCGTCATGTTCCGAGGCCGCCTCGTCGCCCAGCTCGACCCCGCCGAGGTCACCCCCCGCGACCTCGGCGCCTACATGACCGGTGCCGCCCTCGAGGAGGAAGCTTCGTGAACAACCCGACGGTCCGCCGGGTCCTCCTCGCCATCGGTGCGCCGGTGTCGGCGGTCGTGCTGGCCCTCATCGTGTCGTCGATCGTGCTGCTCGTGTCGGGCAGCAACCCGCTCGACGCCTACGGCGACATGCTCGAGAACGCCAGCCGGCTCGAGACGATGATCGACACCCTGAACGAGGCGACGCCGCTGTACCTCTCGGGCGTGGCCGCTGCGATCGGGTTCCGCATGAACCTGTTCAACATCGGCGTCGAGGGCCAGTACCTGATGGCGGCCTTCATGGCCGCGGTCGTCGGCGCCGCCATCGAGCTGCCGGCCCTGTTGCACGTGCTGGTGATCTTGCTCGTCGCGATGTTCTCCGGGGCCGTCTACGCCGGCATCGCCGGCGTGCTGAAGGTGACCCGCGGCGTCAACGAGGTCATCTCGACGATCATGCTGAACTCGATCGCCGTCGGTGGGATCATCGCCTGGCTGATCCGGGAGTTCCAGGACGAGGAGAGCACTACGAACGTCGGCACCAAGCCCATCTCGGACTCGGGTCTGATCCCCGACCTCAACGGCTTCGTCGAGATCTTCACCCGGGAGATCGTCGGCGGCCGCGAGCTGACCGGGCTGATCATCCTGGCGGTCGTGGTCGGCATCGCCTACCACCTGTTCATCAACCGCACCCGGCTCGGCTTCGACTTCCGGGCCAGCGGCATCAACCCATTGGCCGCCCGGGCCGGAGGCGTCCCACCGAAGCGGATGGTCGTCTACGCCATGCTGTTGTCCGGCTTGGTTGCCGGTCTCGTCGGTATGCCCGAGCTGCTCAGCGAGCAGGGAAACTACGAGCAGAGCTTCCGCCAGGGCCTGGGGTTCGCGGGCATCGCCGTGGCGCTGCTCGGGCGGAACAACCCGGCCGGCATCGCCGATGCCGGCC
>JBCBSZ010000035.1:0-53249 GCA_039818945.1 Actinomycetota bacterium | reverse complement strand
TCCGGTGATCGCCGCGGCGACGGCTCGACGCATCGACCCACCGCCGGTCGAGGGCACCGGAGATCGGGCCGGGCTCGCACCCGCGATGTTGGCGGCGATCGCTCGCGCCGAGGAGCTGCTCGGCCGGGAGATCCCGATCACCTCGGGCTACCGCAGCATCGAGCACCAGCAGCGGCTCTGGGACAACCGCCACTCGAACCCGTATCCCGTGGCCCGACCGGGACGATCGCGCCACCAACAGGGTCTGGCCATCGACGTGCCGAGTTGGTTCGTGCCGACCCTGGAGTCGGTGTCGCGCGACTCCGGCCTCTGCAACCCGATCCCCGGTGACCCGATCCACTTCCAGCTGTGCGGGACGTGACGGCGTTGCCCGGTGACCCGATCCACTTCCAGCTGTGTGGGACGTGACCGCGGGGCGACACGACGGCGCTGCGGGGTGCACCTACACTCGCTGGCGTGGCCGACACGCAGGTGACCGACGACGCGCCCTCGGGTGATGCGCCGGCTCGACCGTCTTCCGGTGGGGTTCGGGGGTGGGCCCGGTCGATCCAACCGGGCCGCAAGTCCAAGAACGGCGAGGGCGCCAACGGCGCCGCGCCCCAGCGCACCGCGGTACGCCCGACCGATCAGCGCCGTCCGGCGCGCACGGTCCTCGGCCGACGGCGCGTCCGCGCCCGTCGCGTGCGACGGACGATCCGCCACATCGATCCGTGGTCGGTGTTCAAGGTCGGGATCATCTTCTGCCTGTGCCTCTACGCCGCGCTGCTGCTGTCGGTCAGCCTGCTCTGGCGAGCGGCGGACAGCGCCGGGTTGCTCGACAACATCGAGAGCTTCTTCGTCGACATCGGGCTCTTCGACGACTTCGAGTTCAAGGGCGACGTGATGTTCCGCGCTGCAGCCATCGGTGGGCTGGTGCTCGCCGTGGCGTCGGCCGCCGCGCTGGTGCTGATGACCGTGATCTTCAACCTGATCAGCGATCTGATGGGTGGGATCCGCCTCTCGGTCATCGAGGAGGACGCGGCCTACGTGCGAGGTGGCCCCCCCGGCGCCGCCGGTCCGACCGATCGGGGCCCACCGCCGACGTTGTGACCGCCGGCGAGATCGTGTGACGCGAGTGGCTGCGCGCCGCTAGCCTGGTCAGCCCTCGGGCCTATAGCTCAGTTGGTTAGAGCGCACCCCTGATAAGGGTGAGGTCGCTGGTTCGACTCCAGCTAGGCCCACGTCGTCGCCGCCGGTGCACCTCCTCCGCCCGGCCCCTCGCCCCCTGGGAGTGCAGATGAGAGCGTGGCAGCGTGCCCTCGTGGCGTGCGGTCTGGCCGGCCTGATCGCCGGCATCCTGCGAGTGCGAGGAACCGGTGGCACGCCCCCCACCCGAGGCGGTTGGCGCCAGCTCGAGGGCCCCGAGCTCCGATGAGCACACCTCGCGTCACCACCGGCATGGTGTCGACCAGCTCCGGCCCCGCTTCCTCGATGCTCGGCGGGCTGCCCGGGCGCGTCGGGCGGCGCTGACACGTGCGCATCGCCGTCGTCGGTGTCGGGGCCACCGGGGCCCGCACCGCCCGCCAACTGGTCGCCGCTCCCGAGGTCACCGAGGTCCGCCTCATCGATCCCGACCGCGACCGCCTCCGATCCGTGGCCAAGAGCCTCGGCGACCCCGCGATCGTCGGCGGGCCCTCCTACGACCCGTCCATCGACGTCGATCTCGTCGTGCTCGCGTCACCCCCGGGCCGGCACCGCCTCCAGGCCGAGCTCGCCCTCGGAGCCGATGTCGACGTCGTCTCGACCGCCGACTCGGTCGACGACGTCCGCGCCCTGCTCGAGCTCGACCCGATCGCGGCGCAACGAGGTCGGCGCGTCGTGGTCGGGGCCGGGTTCTCGCCCGGTCTCACCTGCCTGCTCGCCCGACATGCGGCCGGCACGCTCGACGTCATCGACGAGATCCACGTCGCGAAGACCGGCACCGGCGGGCCGAGCTGCGCCCGCCAGCACCACCGGGCGCTCGCCGGGGGTGCCGTCGACTACCTCGAGGGTGCGTGGGTGCAGCGCCGGGGTCGTACCGGTCGTGAGCTCTGCTGGTTCCCCGATCCGGTCGGTGCGGTGGACTGCTATCGAGCGTCCCTGCCCGAGGTGCATCTGCTCGTGCCGGCGTTCCCCGGGGTCTCGCGGGTCACGGCTCGGATGTCGGCGACCCGGCGCGATCGCCTCACGGCGCTGCTCCCGATGATGCGGCGACCGCATGCCGAAGGTGGCCCCGGCGCGGTCCGCGTCGAGGTCCGCGGCCGTCGTGGCAAGGAGCGCCACGTCGTGCTCCTCGGGGCGATGGACCACCCCGCGGTCGCCGCGGGCGCGGTCGCCGCCGTCGTGGCCGTCGAGCTGCGCCGCGGTGGGCTGTTCGAGCCCGGCGCCCGGGGGCTCGCCAGCCTCGACGACCCGCTGCCGGTGTTGCGGGAGCTGGAGCGCCGCGGCGTGAGCGGCGCCGTGTTCGAGGGCACCTGAGCCCGGCCTCGGCCAACAGCAGCACAACTGACGGGCCTCCCGGCGAGGATCGCTCAAGGCCGGCCGAGCTCGTGCCGATGCCCTCCCCAGCGGCCGTTCTCGCACCGGCGCGGGTTCGGCGAGATTCCTCGCGGTGAACCCTCAACCTCGTGCGCCCGCGTGCCGACGGGTGGTGTGCAGCGGTCCCTACGGATGGGGACCAGAACAGCACCGCCCGCCGCATACGAGAGGGAGCTCTGAGCATGGGCAACATCAGCGACACGGACGTCGCGCGCCTCGTCGAAGAACATCTCGACCTGGTCAAGCACGTCGTCTTCCAGGTGGCCGTCCACTTCCCGCGTCACGTCGACCGGACCGAGTTGGCCCACGCCGGTGCGTTGGGCCTCGTCGAGGCCGCCCAGCGATTCGAGGCGGGGAGAGGTGTCCCGTTCGAACGCTTCGCCGCCCGCCGCATCCGCGGCGCGATCCTCGACGCCGTCCGCGCCGCGGACTGGGCGCCCCGCTCCGTGCGGTCCGTGGCCCGCCAGCTCGAGCAGGCCGAGCACGAGCTGGCCAACGACCTCGGCCGACGCCCGGAGCCCGAGGAGCTCGCTCGCCACCTCGGCGTGGACGACGAGCGCCTCGCCGAGCTCCAGCACCGCGTCTACCGCTCGGTGGTGTTGGCGCTCGACCACTACGTGGCACCGGAGGACGACGAGGAACTGACGCTCGTCGACGTCCTCACCGATCCGGACGTGCTCGAGCCCAGCGAGGAGATCGCTCACCGCGAGCTCCACGGGTACCTGCGCGACGCGTTGGACCTCCTGCCGGAGCGGCATCGTCTCGTCGTCGTCGGCTACTTCCTCGAGGGTCGCACGAGCCTCGACCTGGCCCACTTCCTCGGCGTCACCGAGTCACGGATCTCCCAGCTCCGTTCGGAGTCCCTCCAGATGCTGAAGGACGGCATCGAGGCCCAGTACGACGAGCATCGCCCCGATCCCGCGGACGTCGCCGGTCGGGTCAATCGACGCAAGGCGACCTACGCCGACGCGATCGCCCGCCGTTCCGCCTGGCAGAACCGCCTCGACGAGCGACCGTCGATCGATCTCCGCCCGGACTACGTGAGCGTCATCGAGGAGCAGGGCGACTGAGCCGACCCTGCTGCGAGGCCGGCAGGGCGATGGACCTCAGGGGTGTGCCGTGGTGCGGGACCCGAGGAAGTCCTGGAGCGAGGGCAGGTGGATGCTGGCGCGCCGCGGGATCGTCAACGGCCTCGGCGCGGTCGCGGTGTCGTCGCGTTGCTCGGCCCAGTCGGCGACGAGCTCGGCGGTGGCGGAGGCGTGCGCCAGGCTCAGGACGTGGCGGTGGCGGTCGTGATCGTCGATGAGGATGATCCGGGTGCCGGTCATCGCTCCTCCTCGTCACCGAAGGCGCCACCGGCCTCGAGCTCGTCGGCCTGGCGGTCGGCGAGTCGTTGCGTCCGGGCGCCGAGCCGCTCGATCTGGTCGGCCCGTCTGGCGAGGTGCCGCCCCTGCGAGCGCAGTCGGGCGGCATGGTCGTCGTCGGCGAGGTCGATGAGGTCGTCCAGCCGGGTGTGCTGGGGCTGGCCGCCCAGCTGATCGATCGCGGTCGAGACGAGGATGCTGCGGACGAGCTCGGTCTCGCGGACCCGGAACAGCTCGACCTCGACCTCCGCGGCGGCACGGTCGACGAGCTCGAGGTCGCCGGCCTCCAGCAGCCGCTGCAGCGAGACGAGGCGGAAGTGCAACTCGTCGACGTGCTCGATCTCCTCGTCGAGCACCGCCACGATGTCGCTCAACCCTCGCTGGGCTTCCATCTGCATGGTGGGGGCATCGACGTCCCCCGATGCCCGCTTGAGACAACTCGACCGAGTCGGGCCGGGCGTGGCGCTCGCCCGGTCCTGTCCGCTGGTGTGCTCGAGCGGTGGGCTGCTCAGGCCCCGCCGATCGCTGCGGTCAGCAGGTCGGCGTCTCCGAAGATCTCGACCGACGGGGCGGCCGTCGCATCGAGTCGTCCGTAGCAGGCGAGGAGGAGCTCCCATGCGGGACCGCGAGCTGCGACGTCGCCCTTGCCGTGCTCGCGGGTCAGGGTCGCGGCACCGTCGCTCCACCGCAGCATCCACTCGCCATCGGTGTCGGTGCAGTGGAGGTGCACGCTCGCGCCGTCGTCGATCGGGTTCTGGGGGCCGCGCCCGTCGGGGAGCGCGTAGGTGGTCATCCATTCGTCGATCCCGTCCGCGGCGAGGTCGGCGTCGATCGGCGTCGGCTCGACGCCTGCGGCGAGGTCGCCGTCGACCCGGTGGATCGTCGCCTCGAAGGCGAGGCGACGAGACCAGAAGCCGACCGTGCGATCGTCGGTCCAGCTCCAGATCGGGTCGGTCGGATCGCTCGCCCGCAGGCCGGAGCTGACGGCGTCGCCGGCTTCCCGGAGCGCTGCGACGACCGCGTCGTCGGGGTCGGGCGCCGGTCCCCGCACGGGTGCGTCGGCCTGGCCCGAGGCCCGGGTCGCCTCGACGAACGCGAAGACGGCAGCGGTGTGGGCGCAGAGGTCGGCGACGTTCCATCCCTCGCACGTCGGAACGGGTCGGTCGAGGTGCGCGTCGGCCGCCTCGGCGAGTCGAGCCCGTTGGGCGTCGAGCAGGTCGAGCAGGCGCACCGAGTCGATCACGGCGCCAGGCTAGTGCTGGCTCGGTCGCGTTCGGCCGAGTCGATCACGGCGTCGGGCTCGTGCTCGCTGCGTCGCGTCCGGCCGGGTCGGTCAGGGGGCCGGGCTCGTGCTGGCTGCGTCGCGTCCGGCCGAGTCGATCACGGTGCCGGGCTCGTGCTGGCTGCGTCGCGTTCGGCCGGCTCGATCGGGTCCGCCGCCACGGCGGCGCCCCAGCTGGGTACGAGCCGGGGGCCGACGAGCAGCGCGATGGCCGCGATGCCGAACGCGGCGGCCAGGAGCCACCAGGTGTCGGTCGGCGGCATGAAGAGCTGGAAGTACTCCGCCAGCCACGACACGTTGAGGGCGACGAGGTACGACGCCGCCATCGCGCCGATCAGGGCGATCTTCGACGCGATCAGCGGACGGGCGAGCTGGGCCAGGACGACGAGGCCGATCGCCAGCAGCATCAACGTGGCGCCGGTGCGGGCCTCGGCCAGGCTGACGTCGTCGTCGCGCCGCAGCACCTCGTAGACGACGTAGGTCACCGTCGCCGCGATCGCGCCGGCGGGCAGCGAGTAGCGCACCGCCCGCTCGATGAAGCCGGTCCTGGCCCGCCGGTTCGAGGAGTAGAGCGACAGCACGAAACCGGGGATGCCGATCGAGATCGAACCGACGAGGGTGAGGTGGCGGGGCAGGAAGGGGAACGGGACCTGGGTGATGCCGACGATCGCAGCGAGGAGGACGGCGTAGGTCGCCTTCACGATGAACAGATTGGCGATGCGCTCGATGTTGTTGATGACGCGGCGCCCCTCGGCGAGGGCGCGCGGAAAGGTCGAGAAGGCGTCGTCGAGGAGGACCAGCTGGGCGACGGCACGACTGGCGGAGCTGCCCGAGCCCATGGCGATCCCCATGTCGGCGTCCTTGAGCGCGAGCACGTCGTTCACCCCGTCGCCGGTCATGGCGACGACGTGCTCGTCGGCCTGCAGCGCACCGACCATGGCCCGCTTCTGGTGCGGGGTGACCCGCCCGAACACGGTGGTCGAGCCCATCGCGTCCCGGATCTCGTCGCCCTCCTCGGGCAGCTCCCTCGCGTCGCGCTCCTCGCCCGGTTCGATGCCGGCTCGGCGGGCGACCGCGGCCACCGTGGTCGGGTGGTCGCCGGAGATGACCTTCAGCGCGATGCCCTGCGAGCGGAGGTAGCCGAGGATCTCGGGTGCGTCCGGCCGGACCTCGTCCTCCAGCAGCACGAACGCCCGCGGCGAGATCACCGCCGGGCGACGCTCGTCGACGATCTCCTCGGTGCTGCTCGCGAGCAGGATCACCCGACGTCCCACCGCCGCGTGTGCTGCGACGACGTCGCGGAGGGGGTCGTCGTCGTCGAGCAGCATCTCGGGCGCGCCGAGGAGCCAGGTGCCGTGCCCGGCGAACGTCGTCGATGCCCACTTCCGGGCCGAGGAGAAGGGCACCGCCGAGTCGACCGTCCAACCGGGGTCCGAGGGGAAGGCCTCAGCGATGGCCAGCAGCGTCGCGTTGGGCGCCGGATCGCTGGCGGCGAGCGCGGCCAGGGCCACGGGCGCGTCGCCGTCGGCCTCGTCGACCAGCTCGAGCTCGGCGAACGTGATCCGGCCCGTCGTGATCGTCCCGGTCTTGTCGAGGCAGAGCACGTCGACCCGGGCGAGCAACTCGACCGATGCGAGCTCGCGGGCCAGCGCCTTGCGTCGTGCGAGCGACAGCACCCCGACGATCATCGAGATGCTCGTGAGGAGCACGAGACCGTCGGGGACCATCGCGACGGCGGCGGCGACCGTCCCCCGGAGCGCCTCTCGCCACGGTTCGACCTGCCAGAGCGACCAGGCCAGCACGAGCGACACGGGCGGGATGATCCACGTCAGCCAGCGCAGGATCAGGTTGATGCCGTTCTTGAGCTCGCTGTTGACCAGCTGGAAGCGTCGGGCCTCCTCGGCCAGCTCGGCGGCGTAGGACGCCCCGCCGATGCGCGTCGCCCGGCAGGCGCCGGAGCTGGCGGCGACGAAGCTGCCCGACAGCACCTGGTCGCCGGGTTCCTTGTTGACCGGATCGGACTCGCCCGTGAGCAACGACTCGTCGAGCTCGAGCCCGCGGGCGTCGAGGACCTCGGCGTCGACGACCGCCTGATCGCCGGGTTCGAGCAGGATGAGATCGTCGGCGACGACCTCGTCGACGGCGACCTCGACCACCTCGCCGTCGCGACGAACCCGTGCCCGAGGTGCGGCCAGCACGGCCAGCCGATCGAGGGTGCGCTTGGCGCGGACCTCCTGCGCGATGCCGAGGACGGAGTTGGAGACCACGACCCCGGCGAAGAGCGCATCCGCGCCGGGCGCCGCGATCATGATGAGCACGAACAGCACCCCGATGATGCCGTTGACCGGGGTGAGGACGTTCGCCCTGACGATCTGCGAGAACGTCCGGGTGGGCGCCCCCGGGACGAGGTTGACCCGACCGTCGGCGATGCGGGCCGCGACCTCGTCGGCGCTGAGGCCGCGCTCGGGATCGAGGTCGGCTGGTGCGTCGGTCACGGACGCGGCCCGGCGGGGGAGGGGGCGGCGATCATCCCGCGCGTCGGGCCCGAGCGGCCGGACGAGCGCGCGGGTGTGGCGCGGCAGGGACGTGCCGCAGGAGATCGAGGAGACGAGGCCGGCGCGGAGGTCAGCGGATCCGTCCCACGAGCCGGAGCAGGATCAGGACCAGCACGGCGACGATGGCCGAGCGGATCCACAGGCTCGTGCGGTCGCCGTCCGGGGCCGGCCCGATCTCGAGCGGGGCACGACGGTCGCGATCACCCGGTTCGACGCGATCGGTCTCGGTGGCCACGGCAGCGATCGTAGGGGCGCGAACCGCTGTCGGGAAGCAGGCCGGGTCCCATAGGGTTCACGTGTGGTGCACGTCGCAACGCAGGTGATCGCGTCCATCCCCAGCCCCGGGAGCAACTCGATCGAGCTCGGGCCGCTGTCGCTGCGGGCCTACGGCCTGCTGATCGCCATCGGCGTGGTCGCCGCGGTCTGGTTGACCCAGCGGCGTTGGGCCGCCAAGGGCCACGACCCCGAGCAGATCACGACGATGGCCATGTGGGCCGTGCCCTTCGGTGTCGTGGGCGCCCGGATCTACCACGTCATCACCGACAACGAGCGGTTCCGCGGCAACTGGGCAGAGGCGTTCGAGATCTGGTCGGGTGGGCTGGGCATCTGGGGAGCGATCGCCGGCGGAGCCGTCGGCGCCATGATCGCGGCCCGCCGCAACGACATGCCGATGGCCGAGTTGGCCGACGCCGTCGCCCCGGGCCTGCTGGTCGCGCAGGCCATCGGGCGCCTGGGCAACTGGTTCAACCAGGAGCTGTTCGGCCGACCGAGCGACCTGCCGTGGGCGCTCGAGATCGATCCGGAGCACCGCCCGGCCGAGTACCTCGACGTCGAGACCTTCCACCCGACGTTCCTCTACGAGATGATCTGGAACCTGGCGGTCGCCGCCTTCCTGATCTTCGTGGTGCCCCGGATCCTGCCCCGGTTGCGCGACGGCGGCGTCTTCGCCCTGTACGTCGTCGGCTACACCTTCGGCCGCCTGTGGATCGAGCTCGTGCGCATCGACCCGGCCAGCGAGGTGCTCGGTCAGCGGGTGAACGTCTGGGTCAGCCTGCTGGTCATGGCCGGTGGGCTCGTCGCCTTCTGGCGCCTCCGCGGCGGCCGCGCCGAGGTCGAACCCGATCCGGAGCCCGCCGAGCCCACTGCTTGAGCCCATCCCCGGTCGGTCGACCCTCCGTGTGACATCACGAAACCACGGATGGACGACGGAGGCCCACGGACGGCGGCCCCCGGGTCCGCCGCGCCTCCCCGTCCACGGGAGGTCACATGGGACTCGCCGACACGACGATGAAGGTCATGCATCATGCGATGCAGGGCCTGACCGAGCGCGGCGAGGTGCGGGCGCACAACATCGCCAACGCGGAGACGCCCGGCTACCAGGCCCGTGACGTGCCCTTCGAGGCCGAGCTGCGGCGGGCGCTGCGCTCCGACGACCTCGATCGCCAGCTCGCCCGGCCGGTGACGCTGCGCAACACGCTCCCCGACGTGCACGGCAACACGGTCGAGCTCGAGAACGAGATGGTGGCGCTGCTCGAGGACCAGGTCCGCTTCGACACCGTGGTGTCGTCGTACAACGCGAAGGTCGACATCTACCGCCGTGCGATCGGGGGCCGCTGATGCCCGGTCCCTTCGGTGCGATGCACAACGCCGCCTCCGGGGTGAGCGTCGGGCAGCGGTGGATCGACACGCTGTCGCACAACATCGCCAACATCAACACCTACACCGCGACCGACCAGGAGCCGTTCCGTGCCCGCTTCCTGGTGATCGAGGAGGCCGGCTCGGCCGGATCGACCAGCGGTGTTCGCCTGCAGTCGATCACCCGCGCCGAGGGCGACGCTCCCATCGTCTTCGACCCGGAGCACCCCCTCGCCGACGAGAACGGCATCGTCCAGGGTCCGCTGATCGACCTCAGCGGGCAGATGACCGACCTGATCATCGCCAGCCGCCACATGCAGGCCAACAGCCGGGTCATCACCGCGGCTCGCGAGGCCTACGAGTCGGCGCTGTCGATCGGCCGCTGAGGACTGAGGAGGAACCACGATGGACATCGGAGCCATCGGCGCCACCGGCGCCGGTCGATACCAGCCCATCCGCACGCCGGGTGCCGAATCGGCCGGCCTCCCCGACGAGGCCGAGACCAACGAGGCTCCCGGCTTCGGCGACATGCTCGAAGCCGGCGTCAAGGCCGTCGCCGACGCCGAGCGGCGCGCCGACGATCTGTCGCAGCGCTTCGCCGTCGGCGACCCGAACGTGCAGATCCAGGACGTCACGGTCGCCACGACCGAGGCCGGCCTCAACGTGCAGCTCATGGTCGGCGTGCGGGACCGGGCGCTCGAGGCCTACCAGCAGATCATCAACCTGCAGGTCTGACGCGTGGCCGCCGAGGAGATCATGTCCCAGTCCGACATCGACGCGTTGATCGCACGGATGCAGGCCGGCGGAGACGCTGCGCCCGCCGGCGACGACGACGGCGCGTCCGACGGCGACGCCGCCGGTTCCGAGGGCGACTGACCGTGTCCGGCGCGAGCCTCACCCAGGAGGAGATCGACGCGCTCGTCGCCGGCATGGCCGCGCCCGCTCCCGCTGCGGAGCCCGAGCCCGAGCCGGCCGGGCCGCTCGAGCCCCCGGCGATCCGCCGGATGCGGCGCACGTCCACCCGGGGTCCGCGCCGCCGTGCGCCGGAGCTCGACGATCGCGTCGATCGCCTTCGCCGGGAACGAGGCTGCCGGGCCGAGGGTCGGGTCGCTCGCGTGGTCGGGCACGAGATCGAGCTGCGCGGCCTGCGCCTGCGCGTCGGCGAGCTGGTCGACATCCACGTCGGCGGCGAGATCCGCCCCGGTGAGGTCGTCGGCATCGACGCCCGCGGCGCACGGGCGCTGGTCCTCGGCGACACCGAGGGGATCGGTCAGGGCGACCGGGTCGTCTCCCGGCCCGACGGCCACGGCGTGATCGTCTGCCGGGGTCTGCTCGGTCGCGTCATCGATGCCACCGGAGCGCCGCTCGACGGACGGGGACCGATCGAGGGGCAGCGCGTGCCGCTCAACAACCCGGTGCCCCAACCGCTCGCACGACGCCGCATCACCGAGCCGCTCCCGATGGGGGTGCGGGTGCTCGACTCGCTGTGCACCGCGGCTCGCGGTCAGCGCCTCGGGCTCTTCGGCGGGTCCGGGGTCGGCAAGTCGACGCTGCTCGGGATGATGGCCGCCGGCACCGCCGCCGACGTCAACGTCGTCGCCCTCATCGGCGAGCGTGGCCGAGAGGTCAGGGAGTTCGTCGAGGACGAGCTGGGGCCCGAGGCGCTCGCCCGCTCCGTGGTCGTCGTCGCCACGTCCGATCAGCCGCCGCTGGTTCGTCTGCGAGCCGGCGAGGTGGCCACCCGCATCGCCGAGTGGTTCGCGGATGAAGGCGCCGACGTGCTGTTGCTCTTCGACTCGTTGACCCGGATGGCGATGGCGCAGCGCGACGTCGGCCTCGCCGCCGGCGAGCCCCCGACCGCCCGTGGCTACACGCCGTCGGTCTTCTCGATGCTGCCCAACCTCCTCGAGCGGACGGGGCCGCGCGAGCGCGGGACCGTCACCGGCTTCTACACGGTGCTCGTGGACGGCGACGACATGAACGATCCGATCGCCGACGCCGCCCGCGGCATCCTCGACGGGCACATCGTGCTCGATCGCCGGTTGGCGATCGAGGGTCGCTATCCGGCCGTCGATCCGCTCGCGTCGCTGAGCCGACTCCAGGCCAAGGTGCTCGCCCCCGAGGCCCAGCAGCTCGCTGTGCAGGTCCGCTCCGCACTCGCCGCCATCGAGGAGGTGCGCGACCTGGTCGAGGTCGGCGCCTACGTCCCGGGGACCAACCCGGTCGCCGATCGGGCCCTGGCGAGCCGCTCCGAGCTCGTCGCCTTCCTGAAGCAGGGCGCGGACGACCGTGCTCCCTTCGACGAGACGTTCCAGCGCCTCGCCGTGCTCGGCGATCGTCTCCTCGACGACACCACGACCGGACCGGGCGCCGAGCGCGTCGGCGCCGGGGGTGCGTGATGGCGCGACGCGACCCGCTCGAGACCGTCCTGCGACTTCGACGCATCCGTGAGCAGCAGGCCGAGGCCGATGTGGCGGAGCACCAGCGCCGTGTCGAGGAGGCCCGCGCCTCGCTGGCCCGTCGCCGCCAGCAGGTCGAGGACGATCGATCGGCCGAGCTCGTGGCGATGGAGGCTGCTCGCCTCCGCGCCCTGCAGCTGAGCGGCGTCCGTTCCGTCGAGCTCATGGAGCTGGCCCGCGAGGAGGTGCGCAAGGCGGTCGACGAGCTCGACGCCTCCACCCGTCGCTGGTCGCAGGCGTCCGCCGGGCGGAAGACCGCCGAGCGACTCAGCGATCGACGCCACGCCGACGCCGCGGTCGTCGCCGTCCGGGCCGGGCACAAGTCGCTCGACGAGCTGGTCTCGCTGCTGCGGGCCCATCGTCAGCGGCTGGAGGAACGGGAGGACGAGGAATGAGCGCGCTCGACCGGATCGACCAGATCCGAGCCGATGCCCAGGCGGTCAACGCCGTGGTCTTCCGGAGCCAGTCGTCGTTCGACGCGATGCTCGAGGCCGCCGTCGCCGGCGGCCCTCGACTGGACGTGCCCTCCGACCCGCGCGCCGTCGCGATCCAGGCCGGCACGACCACCCGTGAGGAGGTCGAGGCCCAGGCCGACGCCGCCGCCCGATCGGTGCTCGACGACCTCGGTGGTACGCCGAGCTCCGGTGAGGCCGACGAGGTGGGAGCGGCGCCGGCGTCGGTCCCGGACGAAGCCGGCTCCTGGAGCGCCGGGCTGCCCGAGCGGGGTCAGGAGTGGGCGGCGGCGATCGAGGCCGCGGCGACGCGTCACGGCCTCGAGCCGGAGCTCCTCGGGGCGCTCGTCTGGTCGGAGTCGGCCTTCGATCCCCAGGCGGTCTCGTCGGCGGGTGCGATCGGTCTCGCGCAGCTCATGCCGGGCACCGCGGCCGGTCTCGGCGTCGACCCGACCGATCCGCTGCAGAACCTCGAGGGCGGGGCCCGCTACCTGCGCCAGCAGCTCGACCGTTTTGGCACCTTCGAGCTCGGCCTCGCTGCCTACAACGCCGGTCCCACGCGCGTGGCCCAGGCCGGTGGGATCCCGGCCATCGCCGAGACCCAGGCCTACGTCCAGGTCGTGCTCGACCGCTACGTCCAGCTCGGAGGACTCCGATGACGACCCAGATCCTGCCGCCGGGCCCTGCCGCCGAGCTCGCCGACCTCGCGGCGCCGGAGCGGGCTGCCGACGAGGGCTTCGAGCGGGCCCTCGAGCGGGCCGACCGTGGGCGTCGCCGGGGCGAGCGACTGCAGGCGGAGCGCCGCGACCGGAGCGACGCGACCCGGACCGATGACCGGGACCGTCGTGAGGTGGGCGGGCGCGACGACGAGCCCGCCGACGTCGATCGGCTCGACCCGCAGGCTCGGACCGAGCGTGCGGAGGCAGCCGAGCGCGATCGCGTCGAGACCGACCGAACCGACGCCGAGCGTGCCGAACCGACGGCGCGAACCGACGGCACCGAGCCGGCCGGAACCGAGACCGACACCGACGCCGACACCGAGATCGAGCCGGCTGCGGGCGGGCACGAGGCGTCCGAGGCTTCGGCTGGCGAGCCCGGCGTCGAGGCGCTCCCGACCGACGACGCCCGGCCCGCAGCGCTCCCTCCCACGACCGCCGGCACCGAGGAGTCGGGCGACGACGACCTCGCCACCGTGCTCGGGTGGGTCGAGCCCGAGGCGGCCAGCGCCGCGGCGGGGCCTGGCGCCACCGCAGCGGCGGGCGGCGACGGGACGGCGGTCACGGACTCCGGGCCGCCCACCGCGACCTCGGGCGACCTGACCGCCGGCGCGGACGCGGTCGAGGCCGCGATCGATGCGGCGACCGGGGCCGTCGACGAGGAGACCGCGAGCCCGCCGTCCGAGGCCGCAGCGATCGAGGGCGCGGAGACGGCTGCGAAGGCGACCGTGGCGACCGCCGCCACCGGTTCCGGTGCGCCGGTCGGCACCCCGAGCGATCGGGCGACCGATGCGGCACCGAACGCGGGATCCACTCCGACCGCCTCGTCGGGGGAGGCTGCCTCGAACGACGGTGGCTCGGATCTCTCCGGCGACGGCTCGCAGGACCAGGGGTCGACCCCGCCGCCACCGCCGCCGTCGACACGGGTCGACGCTCCCGCCGCCGAGCAGCTGCGCCAGGCGGCAGCACCGCCGACCAGCTCGGCCGCTGCCGCCACCGCGGCGGCCGATGCCGCCCCCGACCTCGACGCCGGCACCCCGGCTCCCGTGGCGGCACCGGCGGCCAGCGCCTCGAGCGCGTCGCCGGGTTCGGCTCCAGCGGCCACCGCCTCCGCCGCGGTGCAGCGCATCCTCGAGGTCGTCGAGGAGATCGCTCGCCAGACGCCACCGCGTTCGATGACGGTCGATCTCAGCGAGCTCGAGGGCGTCCGCGTCCAGGTCGCCCTCGACGGCGCCGGCGTCCGCATCCGCGTGCTGGACGAGCTCCCCGCCGACGCCCGGCGCCAGCTGGAGCGAGAGCTGGCCCGCGCGCTCGCCGAACGGGGCTTCGACCTCTCCGACGACGGAGGCTCCGACCCTCGCCGCGGCGCCGACGGGCGCACCGACCGCGATGCCGCCTACCAGCCGGTGAACACGGGCCGGATCCTGCGCCCGTCCCCGGCCGACGGGGCGGCCTCCCACATCGACCAGCGAGGAGTCCGACTGTGACCCCGACCCCCCTGACCGTCCCAGCGACCGGAGGAATCCGATGATCAACGCCGTCGATCCGACGCTCACCGAGACCGCCAGCGAGTCCGCGCTCTTCGACGGTCTCGGTGGCGACGCCTTCCTCCAGCTGCTCGTCGCCCAGCTCCGGTTCCAGGACCCGCTGGCGCCGACCGATCCGGCCTCGATGCTCGAGCAGACCTCCCAGTTCGCCAACGTCGAGGCCGTCCAGAAGCTCAACGACCTCCAGACGCAGCTGCTCGGCTTCACCCAGTTCCAGGCCGCCGCCTCCCTGATCGGCTCGGAGGTGACCGCGGAGGACGGTGACCTCGGACCGATCACCGGGCTGGTGATCGGTGTCACCGCGACCTCGACCGGACCGATTCTCCGTTTCGCGGACGGCACCGAGGTCGACGTACAAGATGTCATCCAGGTCGATGCCCTCGGCGCTGGTCAGCTCAGGTCCGACAGCTCGCCGTCCGCCGGTGACGCCGATGGCTCCACCAACGAAGGGACTCCTTCCTCATGATGCGCTCGATGTTCTCCGGCGTCTCCGGCCTCCGCTCCCATCAGACGATGATGGACGTGGTCGGCAACAACATCTCCAACGTCAACACCCCGGGCTTCAAGGCATCGCAGGTGACCTTCACCGAGACGCTGTCGCAGATCCTGCGGGGCCCGGCCGGCTCGACCGACGATCGGGGCGGCATCAACCCGATCCAGATCGGTCTCGGCGTGAAGGTCGCCGGCGTCGAGGGGATCTTCACCCAGGGCGCCTCACAGGTGACCGGGCGGACCACCGACCTCGCTGTCCAGGGCTCGGGGTTCTTCGTCGTCCAGTCCGGCGAGGATCGTCTCTTCACCCGCAACGGCGCGTTCAGCTTCGACGAGATCGGCAACCTGGCCAACGCCCAGGGCTTCATCGTCCAGGGCTGGTCGGCCGACGCCGCGGGCGACGTCGACACGACCCAGCCGATCGACGACATCGTGCTGCCGATCGGGCAGGTGATCGACCCGATCACGACGACCGAGGTCGAGCTGGGCGGCAACCTGTCCGCCGACGCCGCCATCAGCGACGTCGCCACGACGTCCATCAACGTCTACGACTCGGTCGGCAACGCCCACGAGATCGTGTTCACGATGACCAAGACGGCGGCCAACACGTGGAGCGCCGTCGCGTCGGTCTCCGGGACGAACTACACGCTCACCCCGAACACGCTCAGCTTCAACAGCGACGGCACGCTCGCCTCGCCGACGAGCATGGCCTTCTCCGGCTTCACCCCGCCGGGTGCGGCCGCCATGGCGTTCACCGTGAGCCTCGACGGCTCGTCGCCGCTCGTGCAGTTCGGTGGCTCCGGCACCGCCGAGGCCGTCTCGCAGGACGGTCAGGCCATCGGCTTCCTGCGGGACTTCGCCATCGCCGACGACGGCTCGATCTTCGGGCAGTTCTCCAACGGCGAGAGCAAGGTCCTCGGCCAGGTGGCGACGGCGGCCTTCAACAACCCGGCCGGTCTGCAGCGTCAGGGCGACTCGAACTTCATCCAGACGACGAACTCCGGCGAGCCGCTCATCGGCGCCGCCGGGACGGGCAACCGGGGCCTGCTCTCCGCGGGCACGCTCGAGATGTCCAACGTCGATCTGGCCCGGGAGTTCACCAACCTGATCATCGCCCAGCGCGGGTTCCAGGCGAACTCGCGGGTGATCACCACCTCCGACGAGATGCTCTCGGAGCTGGTGAACCTCAAGCGCTAGTCGTCACCGACCGTCTGACACGAGCCCGGGCCCACGCGGCCCGGGCTCTGTGCTGTCCGGGGCCGGGTCCTTGCCTGCTGGCCGTCGGCGCCGACAGGAATCGGAGACAACACGACGCCGATGCAGGATGCGTCGGCGACCAGGTCCAGGCCACATGGAGGTGCGCCGTGATCCTCGTCCATCGACTCAAGGGTGAGCCGCTGTTCGTCAACAGCGATCTCATCGACACGATCGAAGCCACGCCCGACACCGTCGTCAGCCTCGCCGACGGTCGCAAGATCATGGTGGCCGAGTCCCCCGAGGACGTCGTGGACGCGATCCGGCGCTACCGCGCCTCGGTCATCGTCGCCACCGACGAGCTCCGCGAGCTCGCGGGCCACACCGCCGACCTGGTCATGCTGCCGGGCGCCGCCGAGTCGGACTGATCCATGGATCCGCTCACCCTGATCGGTCTCGGGCTGATCCTCCTGGCCATCGTCGCCTCGACGGTCATGGACGGGAACAGCTTCGGCCCGCTGATCGGTCCGTCCTCGATCGTGATGGTGCTCTTCGGTGCGCTGGGCGGCGCCCTGGCGGGGTTCCGCCTGGCCGACGCCAAGAAGCTGCCGAAGGGGATCATCATCGCCTTCACCGGCTCGCCACCCGAGCCCGACAACGTGGTCACGCAGCTGATGAACTTCGCCGAGGCCGCTCGCCGTGAGGGCATCCTCGCCCTCGAGGCCGGCATCGCCGAGGTCGACGACGCGTTCATGAAGTCGGGACTCCAGATGGTGGTCGACGGGGTCGAGGGTGACGTCGTCCGCGACGTGCTCGAGACCGAGATCGAGTCGATGGACGCCCGACACAGCATCGTGATCGACCTGTTCGCGAAGCTCGGCCAGTACGCACCCGTCATGGGGCTGATCGGGACGGTGATCGGCCTCATCAACATGCTCGGCAACCTGTCCGACCCCGAATCGCTCGGCGGTGGCATGGCGCTCGCACTGCTCACGACGCTGTACGGCTCGTTCTTCTCCAACGCCGTCTTCAACCCGATCGCCGCCAAGCTCAAGCGCCTCCACACGATGGAGATCGCCGCTCGCGAGCTGACCGTCGAGGGGATCATGGCGGTGCGAGAGGGGGCGAGCCCCCGACTGCTCGTCGAGAAGCTGGAGGCCCGGCTCGAGCCCGCTCAGCGCGTCGGCGCCAAGGCCCGCATGGGCGACGCGGCGTAAGCGGAGCACGACCGATGGCCCGCAAGCACAAGTGTCCCGAAGCCAGCGCCGACAACTTCATGACGACGTACGCCGACATGGTGACGCTCCTCATGGCGTTCTTCGTCCTGCTCTTCGCCATGTCGTCGGTCGACGAGGCGAAGTTCATCGTGCTGCTCAAGGGCCTGGAGGAGAACTTCGGCAACGCCACGCTGCAGAGCGGCGTGCTGAACGGCGGCGAGAGCATCCTTGGCGCCAACCTCTCGTCGGGGAGCGCCATCCCCGTGCCCGGTGGCTCGCTCTTCCTGGACGCCCAGGAGATCCTCGAGCTCGATCCCGACGAGGACGGCGGCACCGACGAGGACGACGACGAGGGTGCCGACGAGGACGAGGCGGCGGCGACCGAGGACGACACCGAGGACCCGCCCCCCGGCGAGTTCGAGTCCGACTTCCTCGATCGCGAGGACCTGCGCCGCCTCCAGTCGCGACTCGAGGCGATCCTGGAGCAGGAGGGTCGACGCGACGACGTGAACTTCCGCTTCGACGAGCGGGGTCTGGTCATCTCCGTCGCGACCGACGACGTGCTGTTCGAGAGTGGCAGCTCCGAGCTCAGCGACGCCGACGGGGTGCTCGACGTGATCGCGCCGGAGATCGCGGGGTTCCCGAACGCGGTCTTCGTCGACGGGCACACCGACGACGTGCCGTTCCCCGGGCTGGAGTTCACCAACCGCGACCTCTCCGCCGCCCGAGCGCTCGCCGTCGCGGCGGAGTTGGAGCGCAACTTCGGCATCGCCCCCGATCGCCTCATCCCGGCCGGATACGGCGAGTGGCGCCCCATCGCCGACAACGACACGGCCGAGGGCCGGGCGTCGAACCGCCGGGTCGAGCTCGTCATCGCCGCCGACCAGACCGGCTCGACCGAGGGCTTCCTCGACGACCTGATCGGTGACGAGCCGCCGGCCGACGACGAGCCGACCCCGGACGGCGACGAGCCCGAGGTGTTGATCGGCGACGGCACCGGCGAGGGAGTGTTCGACGACCTGCTGCCGACTCCCGCCGTCGGGGGATCCTCATCTGCGGACGCCGAGGTGCCGACAGGAGACACGACGCCGATCGACGGCGCCGGGAGCTGACCACATGGCCAAGAAGAAGAAGTCCAAGGGCGACGACGAAGACGGCGAGAAGACCGGCCGGAAGCTCGACATCAAGAAGATCGCCCTCGGCGCGGTGATCGCGGTCGTCGTCTACACCCAGGTGATCGCCGGAGGCGGCAGCGCCGAGCCCGCCGAGGCCGGTCCGACGACCCTGCCCGAGCCGGTCGAGGGGGTGGTCCTCGACGCGGGCCAGGTCCGAGTGTCGCTCGCTGACGAGGACCCGCACTTTGCGCTGGTCTCCATGGCGGTGGTCCTCGAGGAGGCCGCCGATCAGGTGGTGGTCGAGAACCGGTTGCCGATCCTGCTCGACGCGGCCGTCGACGAGGTCTCGTCGTTCACGACCGCGGAGCTCAAGGGCGACCGCGGCCCCGAGCTCCTGCGCACCGCGCTCACCGAGCGGGCCGGCGAGATCTTCAACACCGACGGCGAGCAGGTGGCCGTCGTCCGGGTCGTCCTCACCGAGCTGATCGTGCAGTAGGGCGCGCCTCTCGGGCGCACCCCATCTGGGCACAACTCCTCATCCGGGCCGCTGAGCGGTCGACCTCCCGTGCAGGACCGGTACGAGAGGATCGAAACGACCATGGCGGGAGCGAAGCTCAGCCAGGCAGAGATCGATGCCCTGCTGAACTCGATGAACGACGCCCCCGAGGACGTCGCGACCGAGGAGCAGGAGCAGCTCGTCGCGTTCGACTTCCGGCGCCCGTCGAAGTTCGCCCGTGAGCACCTGCGCAGCCTCGAGACCGCCCACGAGGTCTTCGTCCGCAAGGCCACCGGGCTCCTCACGCAGGCGCTGCGGGCGGTCGTCTCGCTCGAGCCCGTCTCGACCGACCAGATCACCTACGAGGACTACACCCGTTCGATCCCGACACCGTCGGTGATCACGACGTTCTCCGTCCCGCCGCTGCCGGGCTCGGTCGTCATGGAGATGTCCACCCAGATGGGTCTGACCCTGATCGATCGTCTGCTCGGTGGCCTGGGCACGCCGATCCCGATGCGCCGGCCGACCGAGCTCGAGAGCGGCCTGCTGCTCGATCTCATGAACTACCTCCGCGATGCGCTCGAGGAGGCGCTGACCCCGCTCGCCGCGGTCAGCCCCACGATCGAGGGCATCGAGTTCAACCCGCAGTTCGTGCAGGCGGTCCCGCCGAACGAGATGGTCCTGATGTTGACGTACCAGCTCGCGCTGCAGTCCTCGAACCGCACCGAGGGGCTGCTCTCGATCTGCTACCCGTTCAGCACGCTCGCCCCGGCGATGCACCAGCTGGAGGCGCACGTGTGGCGCTCCAGCGGTCCGGAGCTCACCGAGGGGGAGGAGCAGGCCCGCCCCCTGCGGCACCTGCTGCCCGACGTGGAGGTCCCGCTGAGCGTGCGACTCCGCGCGTCCTCCGTCCCCGCCGTCGACGTGGCGCAGTTGCGCGCCGGCGACGTGATCCGCCTCGAGCACCGCGTCGACGAGCCGGCGGTCGGCGTGATCGGTGATCGGCCGGTGCTCACCGGTCGGATCGGTCGCCAGGGCCGGCGCCTCGCCGTCCAGATCGCCCAGTGGGGTGAGCAATGAGCCTCGATCCGGAGGTCGCCGACACGCTCGGCGAGGTCGGCAACATCATGATGGGTGCCGGCGCGACGAACCTCGCGTCGTTGCTCGGCGAGCGGGTCGACATCACCGCGCCGGTGATCCTCCCCGGCGACGCCCAGGACGTCTGGCCGGAGGGTCAGGCCCTGCTGGTCCAGCTGTCGATGGTGGGCGCCGTCTCCGGCGACAGCGTCTTCGTGCTGCCGGCGAGCGACGTCGAGGTCATCGTCGACATCATGTGCGCCGGGATGGACCTGGCACCCGAGGACATCCTCGGCGAGATGGGGCTCTCCGCCGTCGGCGAGGCGATGAACCAGCTCATGGCCGGCTCGGCCATCGCCCTCTCCGACGTGTTGGGCGACCTGGTCGACATCACGCCGCCCGAGCTCACCGTGCTCGAGTCGATCGGTGAGCTCGGCCCGATCGGGACCGACAAGCTCCGGGTCCGCTTCGACGTGAAGATCGGCGAGCGGCTCCACGGACAGCTCTCGTGGCTGATCCCCGCCGGGTTCGCCGAGGACCTCGTCGAGCGGGTGATGGAGGGCATGGGCGGCGGCAGCGGTCAGGCCGCCGCCGATCGGGTCGCCGAGAGCGTGTCCCCCCTCGAGGAGGAGGAGGCACCTCCTCCTCCCGAGCCGGCTCCGGCTGCGGCTCCGGCCCCGGAGGCCGCGCCCGCGCCGCAGCCCGCCGCCGCACCGGCCCCTGCCGCAGCACCTCCACCCGCCGCGGCGCCCCAGGTCCAGGTCTCACCCGCGACCTATCCGGAGCTGGCCGCCGTGGCCCAGCCGGCGTCACCGGCCGATCTGGCACTGCTGTCCGACGTCGCGCTCAGCATCACCGTCGAGCTCGGGCGCACGCTGCTCCCGGTCCGGGAGGTCCTCGACCTCGCGGAGGGCAGCGTCGTCGAGCTGGACCGACCGGCGGGTGCGCCGGTCGACATCCTCGTCAACGGCACGCTGGTCGCCCGAGGCGACGTCGTCGTCGTCGACGACGAGCTCGGCGTGCGGGTGAGCGAGGTCCTCCAGCCCGAGGAGCGCCGCCGTGCCGTCAGCTGAGCGCGGGGTGTCGACGTGGACGTGATCTCGGCCGGTGCGTTGGCCCGGCTGATCGTCTCGGTGGTCGTCATCGTCGCGCTGCTGCTCGGCGTGAAGCGCTGGGCCGACCGGTCCGGCGGCCGCCACCGCGGCGGCCTGCGGGTCGTCGCTCGGGTGCCCGTCGCCCGTGGCGCCGCCATCGCCCTCGTCGAGGTGGGACGGCGGCACTACGTGGTGGGGGCCGGCGAGCAGGGCGTCACCCTCATCGATCGCCTCGACGACGACGACGTCGAGGCGATCGGACTCGACGCCGGTACGAGCGACGTCGACCTCGAGGCCACGTCGGACCGCTCGGATGCGGGCGGCGCGGCCTGGAGCGGTCCCGGTGGTGTGCGACCACCGGCCCGCGGTGAGCTCGCGTACGTCGACATCTCCAACGGAGGAAGCGTCGGGCCAGGGATCGGCCCGCTGGAGCGCCTGCGTCGCATGACGCTGCGGGCGCCCGGCAGGGTTCGATCCGGCGGCCCCGGTGTCTGAGCGCTCTCGCAGACCGTCCTCGCGCGCCCTGACGGCGGCGCTGGTGTCGTCGACCGTGCTGATCGCGTTGCTGGCGTTGCTGGTCGGCCGACCCGCTGGCGCGCAGGATGCGCCGACCCCGCCCACCGTCGAGGTGCCCGGCCTGCCCGAGGCCGACCGGGGCATCGACGTCACACCACCGGCCGAACCCGGTGGCGTCAACATCTCGGTGACCTCGGACGACGACGGCATCACCCAAAGCGTGCTGATCGTCCTGCTGCTGACGATCGTGGCGGTCGCGCCGTCGATCCTGCTCCTGATGACGTCGTTCACCCGCTTCATCATCGTGATGACGCTCACGCGGCAGGCGATCGGCGCGGCGCAGATCCCTCCCACGCAGGTGCTCGCCGGCCTCGCGCTGTTCCTGACCTTCTTCGTCATGGCACCGGTGCTGAGCGAGATCAACGAGCGGGCGCTGCAGCCGCTCCTCGACGGCGAGATGTCGGAGACCGAGGCCCTCGAGGCGGGGTTCGAGCCCCTGCGGGTGTTCATGCTCGACCAGACCGACGACGGCGACCTGCGCCTCTTCCTCGACGTCAGCGGCGCGGAGGTTCGCCCCGAGTCGGCCGAGGACCTGTCGTGGACCGTGGTCGTGCCGGCCTTCGTCATCTCTGAGCTGCGGACCGCGTTCATGATCGGGTTCGTCATCTTCATCCCGTTCCTCGTGATCGATCTCGTGATCGCGTCGGTGCTCATGTCGCTCGGCATGGTCATGTTGCCGCCGGTGTTCATCTCGCTCCCGATCAAGCTCTTGCTGTTCATCCTCGTCGACGGGTGGTCGCTGATCATCGGCTCGCTCGTCGAGAGCGTGAACGTCGCGACCTGATGGAGGTCCCTCATGTCCGACACCGTGGTGATCGACATCGTGCGCGACGCGCTCGCCCTGGCGGCGGCGCTCGCCGGCCCGGCGCTCGTGCTGAGCCTCGCGATCGGCGTCTCGGTGAGCCTCATCCAGACCGTCACACAGATCCAGGACGCGACGCTCACCTTCGTCCCCAAGCTGATCGGCGGCGCGGTGTTGCTGCTCGTCATGGGGGCGTGGATGCTCGAGCGATTCACCTCGTACGTGACGGAGCTGTGGGGTTCGATCCCCACGCTCGTCTGAACCCTGGCCGCACAGGCGCCGCGCCGGGACGCCGATCGTGATCCCGATCGACCTCACCCTCCCGACCGGGTGGACGTTGGGCTACGTCGCGGCGATGTTGCGCGTCGCGGCGTTCGTCACCTCGACGCCGTTCCTGAACCGGCGCATGCCGCTGCCGGGCCGGATCGCGTTCGTGCTCGCGGTGTCGTTGGCGCTCGCCGTGCCGTTGCCGGCGACGGACTTCGGCGGACTGCTCGCGATGGCGGCGGCGAACATCGCCATCGGACTACTGATCGGCTTCGTCACCGGCATCGTCTTCCAGGCCTTCTTCTCCGCGGGCACCGTCACCGACGTCCTCGCGGGCCTGGGCATCGGAGCCAGCTTCGATCCGGTGACCGGAGCGCAGGCGAGCGTGTTCGACCGCGTCTTCGACCTCACCGCGCTGACGGTGTTCATGGTCGTGGGCGGCGACCACCTGATGCTGTCGGCCCTCGACGCCTCGACCTCGGTGCTCCCCCTCGACGGCACGATCGAGATCAGCTCCGGCCTCCAGGGCATCGTGACCGAGCAGCTGAGCATCCTCGTCCTGGGCGCCGTCCAGATCGCCGCGCCCGCCATCGCCGCCCTCTTCCTCGCCGAGATCGTGCTCGGGATCTCGGCCCGCCTGCTTCCTCAGGCGAACGTGTTCCTCGTCGGCCTGCCGTTGAAGCTGCTGCTCGGCATCCTGGCCGGCACGGCCGTCGTGCTCGGCATGCCGACGATGGTGGAGTGGTTCATCGACCACACCGAAGACCTCCTCCGAACGCTCTTCAGCGGGATCCGCGAGGGCACCTGAGCGTCCGGCCGGCACCGGCCCCGCGATTCCTTGAGGATCGGGTCGTCCTGCCGACGGATTGGTCAGCGGCCCAGCCCTCGGAGGTGTCATGTCCTCGACGGACTACAACCAGATCCAACTCGTCGCCTTCCAGCTCGGGGGCGAGGAGTACGCCGTCCCGGTGCAGAACGTCGAGAGCATCATCCGTCGGACCCGTCCCACCCGAGTGCCTGGGGCACCCAGCCACTGCCTCGGCGTGATCAACCTCCGGGGCAAGGTCATCTCGGTGTTCGACCTGCGTCGCCGCTTCTCGATGGTGGAGAGCGAGTCGAGCGACGGCCGCGTGCTGGTCGTGCACCACGACGGGATGAACACCGGGGTGCTCGTCGACGGCGTGTCCGAGGTGCTCTCCCTCGACGGGTCGGCGCTGCGGGCCTCGCCGGTCGACTCGACCGGATCGGGCGACCTGGTCTCGGGCCTGTGCCGGGTGGACGACCGTCTGGTCATCATCCTCGACCTGGCGGCCGTGCTGAGCGACGACATCGTGCTCTCCGCTCCCATGGTGAGCGCGGAGATGGCGGCGTCCGCCGTCGAGGCGACCTCTGCCGCGGTCGTCGCCGCCGAGGAGATCGCGACCGAGGCCGCCGAGGAGACCGTCGCACAGAGCGCCGACGCCGACGCGCCGGTGCCGGCCGTCTGAGTCGCTGATGGCCGCCGTCGACCGGGTCGTCGTCATCGACGACTCCCCCCTCCTCCGAGCGATGATCACCCAGACGCTCGACGCGCTCCCGGGGATCTCGGTCATCGGGCAGGCCGGTTCCGGCCGCGAGGGGTTGCACCAGATCCAGGCCCTCGATCCCGACATCGTCTCGCTCGACATCGAGCTCGGCGACATCTCGGGGCTCGAGGTGCTCGAGCAGGTCATGGCCACCCAGCCCCGCCGGGTCGTGGTCGTGTCCTCCCAGACCGAGGCCGGGGCCGACACCACGCTGCGGGCGCTCGCGCTCGGCGCCGTCGACTTCGTGCCGAAGGGTCGGCTCGACCCGGGCCCCGACGGCTTCGAGGCCCATCTCGCGCGAGCCTTCGAGGCAGCCCGCCACGCGCGGGTGCTGCCCGCACGTCGGTCGGGTGCGGCCGCGCCGCCCGCCCGCCAGCGTCCCCGCTCGGCCGAGCAGCGGGTCGCACAGGCCCGCCAACGTCGGGCCCAGGCGCAGTCCCGCATGCGCGGCGGCGGTGCCGACCGTGGCGGTTCGGCCCCGACGACGAGCCCGCCTCGCCCCGATCCCGGGCTGCGCAAGCCCGAGCTGCTCCTCATCGCCAGCTCGACGGGCGGACCGCCCGCGCTCCAGGAGTTCTTCGGGACGCTGACCGTCGCCCCGGCGATGCCGGTCGTGCTCGTGCAGCACATGCCGGAGGCCTTCACTGCCCGCCTCGCCTCCCGCCTCGATCAGGCGGGCCCGGCCTCGGTGTCGGAGGCGGCCGACGGCGACGAGCTCCGTCGCGGCCACGTCCACGTGGCTCGCGGTGGTCGCCACCTCGGCATCGACGGCCGTCGGCTCAGGTTGCTCGACAGCGCTGCCATCGGCGGGCTCAAGCCCCGCGCCGACGTCACGTTCGAGCAGGCGGTCGCCGTGCACGGATCGTCGCTGCTCGCCGTCGTGCTGACGGGCATGGGCGACGACGGGCTCATCGGGTGCCAGGCGATCACCCGGGCCGGGGGTCAGGTGCTCGCCCAGAGCGGCGAGACGTCGACCGTCGACGGCATGCCCCGCAAGGTCCGGGATGCCCGGCTGCACCTCGACGAGGGCTCACCCGCTTATCTCGCCGCGCTCGTCGACCGACTGAGTGGTGGACGGGCAACGATGCCGGCCGATGCCGGCCGGAGGTCGTGATCGTGAACGTGCTGGACGACGTGCGTCGGTTCCTCAAGACGAAGGTGGGTCTCGACGTCGACGGCGTGCGCGACGAGCAGCTGGAGCGGCGCATCGCGAACTACTGCCGCCGCAACCGCGTCACCGAGCAGGACCTCATCTCGACGCTCGGCGACTCGGCGACGCTCGACCGCTTCCTCGACAGCCTGACGATCAACGTGACCTCGTTGTTCCGCAACGCCGAGCGGTGGTCGAAGGTCGAGGAGATCCTCCGCGACCTGGGGCCCCGTCCCGAGCTGTGGTCGGCGGCCTGCTCCAAGGGCGCCGAGCCCTACACGATGGCGATCATCGCCGACCGGCTGAAGATCAAGCCCTCGATCTGGGCGACCGACATCGACAACCGGATCCTCGCGACGGCCGTCGAGGGCGTCTTCGCTCCCCAGGAGGTGAAGGAGGTGCCGGCGGACGTCCTGCGCAACTACCTCCACGAGGTCGACGGCAACTACCACGTCGATCGCAAGATCGCCTCGATGGTGAAGTTCGAGCGCCAGGACCTCCTCTCCGGCCCGATGCCCAAGAAGCGCTTCGACCTCATCGCCTGCCGCAACGTCGCGATCTACTTCTCGCAGGAGGCCAAGCGCGTCCTGCACTCGAACCTCGCCTCCTGCCTCAAGCCGGGTGGCTATCTGTTCATCGGGTCCACCGAGCGCGTGGACGGACCCCGTGAGCTGGGCCTCACCTCGGTGAGCCCCTTCATCTACCAGTTGGACACCGAGTCCGTGGGGAGTCAGTCGTGAGCAGTTTCCTCGAGCAGTACGTCGAAGAGGCCCGAGAGAACGTCGAGGAGCTCGTCGGCGGCCTGCTCCGCCTCGAGTCCGAGTCCGGTGACTCCGTCGCCCACACCGTCAAGGAGCTGTTCCGCTTCGCCCACAACCTCAAGGGCATGAGCGGTGCGATGGGTCTCGACGGGATCACCGAGACCGCGCACAAGATGGAGGACCTGCTCGACAAGTACCGCACCGGCGGCGGCCAGCCGACCGGTGACGAGGTCGACGTCCTGCTCGCAGCGGCCGACGCGCTCGAGGAGATGATCGAGGAGGCCGCCGGGGGAGCGAACCCGCCGGCGTCGGCCGATCTGATCGCGCTGCTCGTGAACCACATCGGCGTGGGGGGCGCGGCATCGTCGGCCGAGTCGGCTCCGCCCGCCGCCCCGGCGGAGCCCGCGCCGACGGAGCCCGCTCCGGCCGGCGACGGCTGGTACGAGGTGCGGTTGGTCGAGGGCGCGGCCCTCCGAGGCGCACGATCGGCCATGGTGCTCCAGGCCGTCGCCGACTTCGGGACCCTCGAGGAGACGACGCCCGGTCGCGAGGCGATCCAGGCCGGTGACATCACGTCGTTCCGGTTCCGGGCGTCCGGCGTCGACGACGACGGTCCGATGATCGCCGCCATCGCCGGCATCACCGACATCGCCGACGTCACCGCGCTGGCCTCCGGTCCGGTCGCGAGCGTCGGCGCCCCGTCGGCGCCCACGAGCTCGGGCAGCGAGCGCTTCGAGGTGCGGCTCGCACCGGACGTCCAGCTCCCCGGCGCCCGGTCAGCGATCATCCTTCGCCTCCTGGGCGAGCGGGCCGAGCTGGTCTCGACCAACCCGGAACGTCAGTCCATCGAGGCCGGCAAGGCCAAGTCCTTCATCGTCGAGTTGACCGGTGACCAGCTCACGGAGCTGGCGGCCGACGTCGCGCAGATGTCCGACGTCGCCTCGTGCGAGCCCGTCGCGGCCCCGGCTGCCGCGGCCGGTCAGGCTGCGGGCGGCGGGGGCGGCGGAGCGACCCGGGCGACGGTGCGCGTGGAGGTCGAGCGACTCGACGACCTCATGGACCTCGTCTCGGAGCTCGTGGTCGGGCGTGGGTTGCTCGACGAGCACAACAGCCGCCTCAACGACCGCGACCTCGGCGAGGCCCTGGCGCAGGTCCATCGCACGATCTCCGATCTCCAGGCCATGGTGGCGAAGGTCCGGATGATCTCGCTGGAGAAGACGTTCGCACGGCTGACTCGGATCGTCCGGGACACGGCCCGCGACGTCGAGAAGCCGGTGAAGTTCGTGACCAGCGGCGAGGACACCGAGCTCGACCGCTCGATGGTCGACGAGGTCGCCGACCCGCTGATGCACCTGCTCCGCAACTCCGTCGACCACGGCGTCGAGGCTCCCGGGGCCCGCCGCGAGGTCGGCAAGCCCGAGGAGGGTGAGGTCACCCTTCGGGCCTACTCCGAGGGCAACCAGGTCGTCATCGAGGTCACCGACGACGGCGGCGGCATCGACGCCGATCGCGTCTGCGCCAAGGCGGTCGAGCGCGGGGTCGTCTCCGCCGACGAGGCCGCGCAGATGACCCGTGAGCAGAAGATCGACCTCGTGTTCGCCGCCGGGCTCTCCACCCGTGACGAGGCGAGCAAGATCTCCGGCCGAGGTGTCGGCATGGACGTCGTGCGCACCGCCGCGACCAAGCTGGGCGGTCACGTCTCCGTGGAATCCACCGCCGGCGTCGGGACGGTCTTCACCATCCGCCTCCCGCTGTCGCTCGCCGTCACCGAGGCGTTGCTGGTCAAGGTCTGCGACGAGACGT
Source organism: Actinomycetota bacterium (assembly GCA_039818945.1). Lineage (GTDB taxonomy): Bacteria > Actinomycetota > Acidimicrobiia > Acidimicrobiales > Poriferisodalaceae > JBCBSZ01. The sequence goes on along the minus strand of JBCBSZ010000035.1, from coordinate 25,074 downwards.
GGGCCATCCCGATCGACCAGGTCGAGGAGACCATGCACATCAAGGTCGAGGACCAGCGTTCGGTCGGTGGTGTCCCGGTGATCGACCTCCGTGGCGAGGTCGTGTCGGTCGTCCACAGCCGAGAGATGATGTACAGCGAGCACGTCGGCGAGACGGGGTTGAACGCCGTCGTCTTCCGCTACAAGGGCCGTCGCGTCGCGCTGACCGTCGACGAGCTCGTCGGCCGGTCGGAGGTGGTGGTGAAGCCGCTGCCGTCCGACCTGACCGAGATCGAGCTCGCCTCGTCGGTCACGATCCTCGGCGACGGCAGCGTCGGGCTGATCCTCGATGTCTCCGCGGTCGCCAACCTGTCCCGCCAACGCTCCTCGGCCTTCGGCTGAGCACGTCGATCCCTCGAACCCGTCCGCCTCTCCAGGAGTCCGCCCGTGTCCGCATCCGACGTCGAGATCGACATGTACAACGAGCTGGCGAACATCGGCGGGGGGAACGCCGCGACCGCCCTCTCGCAGATGCTCAACGCCAGGGTCTCGCTCGGGCTGCCCGAGACGGCCGAGCTCACGCTCGGCGACATCGAGCAGCTGATCGGCGACGGCAGCGGTGAGGTCGCCGTCACCATCCTGACGACGGTCGGCGACCTCGCCGGCACGATCGTGCTCCTCATGTCCGACCCGGACGCCATCGGTGACGCGCTCGGGGTCACCGACGAGTTCCTCGCGTCGGCCCTGGGTGAGATCGGCAACATCGTCGGCTCGCGCTTCCTCATCTCGGTCGGCGAGATGATGATGATCGAGGGCGAGATCGAGCCGCCGGCCGTGGGCTTCGCGCCCCGCGCGGCTGCGCTGGAGACCGTGGTCGCGCTCGCTGCCGAGTCCGAGCCGTTCTTCGTCCTGCGCACCGATCTCGACATCGACGTGCTCCACGAGCACAACGAGCTGCTGTACTTCCCGGCCGAGTCGACGATCGAGCGGCTCCGGGGAATGTGCTGATGACGACGCACCACGTCGGGATCGGCCAGGTCGTGACCTCGTCGGTGGCGGGTGATCGGATCGACATGCTGGGTCTCGGCAGCTGCGTCGGCATCTTCCTGCACGCGCCGGGTTTCGTCGCTGCCGCCCACTGCCTGCTCGACCAGGCGAAGGGTCGCACCGCCGACACGCCCGGCAAGTTCGTGGACACCGCGATCCCGCACCTGCTCTCGCTCAGCGCCCGGGCCGGGTACCCGGTGAACAAGCTCACCGCGTCGATCGCCGGTGGAGCCCAGATCTTCGCGTTCTCCGGCGGGCGTCCCGAGCTCGAGATCGGGGCGCGCAACATCGATGCTGCGACGGTCCTGCTGCGCAAGAACCGCATCCGCGTCGCCACCGACGACACCGGTGGCTCCACGCCGCGCCGTGCGCTCATGATCGTCGGCCAGGAGACCCTCCAGGTCACCCACCAGGCCGCCCGCACCGCCGCCTGATCGACCGGTCCCCGTCCCGGCGAGGCGCGGGGCCTTTCGCGACGTCGCGCTCGGCCGACAGCAGAGGTACCGATGGTGCCCACGGACCGGGTGCCACCGATCTCCACGGACGGCGGTGACCCCGGAGCCTGATGGCCGGCGAGGATCGCACCGAGAAGCCGACAGGCAAGCGCCGCTCAGAGGCGCGCGCCGAGGGCCAGGTCGCGAAGAGCCAGGACATCGGCACCGCGCTGAGCCTCATCGCCCTGCTCATCGTCGTCGACGGCTTCGGCCCGTCGATGATGGCCGCGACCCGCGAACGCCTCGCGTTCTTCTTCCTGCACTCCGGCGAGGGTCCTTTCGCTCCCGGCGTCGGGGCGAAGGCGCTCGACCTCGCCGTCGGCCTGGTCGTGCCGGTGCTCGTGGTGGCGGTCATCTTCGCCCTGCTCGGCGGTGTCGCCCAGACCGGTGGGAAGCTCTCACGCAAGGCCGCCAAGCCGAGGCTCAAGAACCTGTCCCTCAAGCGTGGGGTCAGCAAGCTCAGCCCGAAGCAGATGGGCTGGGAGCTGGTGCGGACCCTCGGCAAGATCGCCCTGTTGATCCTCGTGGCCTACGCGCCGATCGCGGCGATCCTGGGTTCGATCGACGTGTTGCGCCCCGTCGACCAGTGGCTCGACTTCACGTTGGGCATGGTCAGCTCGATCCTGATCCGCGCGGTCAGCCTCGCCATCGTCATCGCGGTCGCCGACTACGCGTGGAACAAGTACCGCAACGAGAAGCAGATGAAGATGACGAAGCAGGAGGTGCGCGACGAGAACAAGCAGCTCCTCGGCGACAGCTCCGTGCGCGCCCGCCGCCAGGCGAAGGCCCGGGAGCTCAACCGCAACCGTGTGATCTCGGCGGTCGGGACGGCCGACGTCGTCATCGTCAACCCGATCCGCTTCGCCGTGGCGCTGCAGTACGTCGAGGGCGACCAGGCGCCGCGGGTCGTTGCCAAGGGCGCGGGCGCGATGGCCCGCAAGATCCGCAACGAGGCGTACCGCCACGGCGTGCCGGTCCGCCAGGACCCGCCGTTGGCCCGTGCGCTCTTCCGGCGCTGTCAGACCGGCCAGTACGTGCCGGCGGCCCTCTACGAGGCCGTGGCCGCCGTGCTCGCTGCCGTCTACCAGCGCCGCGCCCGCCGGCCGGGGGTGATGGCCCGATGAGGATGCGAGGCGCTGCGGTGCTGCTGCCGCTCTTCGTCATCGGCTCGGTCCTGCTGATGATCATCCCGGTCTCCCCGGTGATCATGGACCTGTTCCTCGCCACCAACATCGCCGTGGCGATCCTGCTGCTGCTGACCGTCGTGTTCATGCAGGACGCGGTGGACTTCTCCGTCTTCCCGGCCCTGCTGCTGATCCTGACCCTCGCTCGGCTGGCGCTGAACGTGTCGTCGACACGGCTCATCCTGCTGGAGGGCTACGCCGGCAAGGTGATCGAGACCTTCGGCCTGTTCGTCGTCGGCGGGTCCGTCATCGTCGGACTCGTCATCTTCCTCATCCTGATCGTGATCCAGTTCGCCGTGATCACCAACGGCGCCAGCCGTGTCGCCGAGGTGTCGGCCCGGTTCACCCTCGACGCCATGCCCGGCAAGCAGATGGCGATCGACGCCGATCTCGCCGCCGGCATCATCGACGAGCCCACCGCCAAGGCGATGCGCCAGCGGGTCACCAAGGAGGCGGACTTCTACGGCGCGATGGACGGTGCCTCGAAGTTCGTCAAGGGCGACGTGATCGCCGGCGTGATCATCGTGCTCGTCAACCTCATCGGCGGGTTCGCCGTCGGGATGGGGCAGCGGGGGCTCTCGATGGGCGAGGCCGTCAACCAGTACACGCTGCTCACCGTCGGCGACGGCCTGGTGAGCCAGATCCCGGCGCTGCTCACCTCGATCTCCTCCGGCCTGTTGGTCACCCGCGTGGCCAGCGAGCGCGAGCTCGGCGACGAGGTGGCGAAGCAGCTGTTCGGCATGCGACGGGCGTTGCGCATCAGCGCCGGCGTGATCTTCGCGCTGTCGCTGCTCCCGGGTCTGCCGAAGCTCCCGTTCTGGGGGCTGGCGCTCTTCCTGTTCTTCGCGTCGAGTCGCACCGGGCTCGGCTCGGACGTCTCCGACGAGGAGGTCGAGACGCCCGAGGTGACCACCTCGCCCGACGACCCCGAGGCGCTGATCGGCGAGATGCGCATCGAGCCGCTCGAGATCCACCTCGCCTACGACATCCTCGATCTGATCGATCGCGATCGGGGTGGGGACCTCCTCGAACGGGTCCGCGCCCTGCGACGTCAGATCGCGATGGACCTCGGCATCGTCATGCCACTGGTCCGCACCCGCGACGACCTCACGCTGCCCCCGGAGACCTACCGCATCCTCCTGGACGGCGCGGAGGTGGCGCGCGGGAGCGCGCCCCGAGACCGCGTCCTCGCACTCCCCGCCGGCGACGGTTCCGAGGTGGCGGCGCTCGGGGGGACGCAGACGACCGAGCCCGTGTTCGGACTCGTCGCGTACTGGATCCCGACCGACCAGAAGGGTGCGGCCGGAGCGACCGGTGCCACCGTCGTCGACCGCTCGTCGGTCCTCGTCACCCACCTCGCCGAGGTCGTGCGCCGCAACGCCGCCCGCCTCCTCAGCCGCCAGGACGTGCAGCTGCTCGTCGACGGGCTCCGCTACGACCACCCGATCCTCGCCAAGGACATCGACAACGACGTCCTGCCGCTCGCGACCCTCCACGCCGTCCTCCAGGCGGTGCTCGACGAGGGTGTCTCGATCCGCCACCTCGGTCGCATCGTCGAGGCGGTGGCCGCGCAGAGCGGGGAGCCCCGGACGATCGACCAGCTCGTCAGCGTGGCCCGGGTCGCGATCGGCCCGATCATCACCGGCCAGCTCGCCCCGGAGGGTCAGCTCGCCGTCGCCTCCTTCGACCCGACGTTCGAGGCGCAGCTCCACGAGGCGGTGCGCGATGTCGACGGCGAGCAGCGCCTCATCCTCGACCCGAGCCGCAGCGAGCAGCTGGTGCTCGACCTGCAGCGGGTCGCCGCCATGGAGGCCGAGCTCGACGTGCCGTTGGCGATCGTGTGCAGCCAGGGCGTGCGCCGGCCACTGGCCCGCCTGCTGGCCAGCTTCGGCGTGGAGCTCGAGGTGCTCGCCTACCCGGAGCTCCCGGGGACCCTGGAGCTGCGCACCGTCGCCGTCGTCGGCGCACCGGCGTTGACCGAGGAGGCCGGCCGTGGGTGAGCGAGAGGTTGACGGGGGCAGAGTCCGGCCTGGCGCCGGACCGGACGATCGAGGAGCGTCGACATGGCTCAGGTGATCCGATCAACGCCGCGAGGCTCCTCCGCGAGCATCGTGGAGGAGCGCGAGGACGGCTCGATCGTCGTCGAGGCCGACTCCGCCGAGGAGGGCGTCGAGCTCGCCCGTGACCGCTTCGGTGCCGACGCCGAGATCCTCGAGGTGACCCGCATCGAGCGCGGTGGCCTGCGGGGCTTCTTCGCACGCGAGCTCTTCCAGGTCGTGGCCGGACCGGCCGCGGGCGGTGCCATCCCGTCGGCCGCTCCGCGTCCCGCCCCGGCGGTCGGGGTACGCCCCGAGGTCGACGCGCTGGTCCGCCAGATCGGTCAGGTCGGGCGGGCCACGCCTCCGCCGGTCGCGGATCCGGCACCGGCGACCGCACCTCCGGCGGCGGATGCGCCCGCCGGCATCGATCGCGCCCTCGGTCGGGTCGAGAGCGAGGAGGAGGCCTTCGGGTCGATGCTGCGCCGCGAGCTGCACGCTCGGGGACTGGCGACGAGCCCGGCCGAGACGATCGACCTGACCGACGGCGGCTCCTCGGCAGGAGCGCCGGTGCCCGTCGGTCCCGCCGCCGCGCGACCCCTTCGTCCGGGGGGCGCCGCGACGCCCGTACCGCCGGTCCCGGTGCCCCCGGCCGAGCCGTTCCGGATCGACGGGCCGCCCTCCACCGGGCCGCTGCCGGTCACGACGCCGATGTCGAACGAGCGGGCCCGGTCGACCTTGCAGGAGGCGGTGGTCGTCGAATCGCAGGCCCAGGTCCGCCCGCCGTCGACGACGCGCGAGCCCACGATCGAGCCGATCCCCGTCCGGCCCGCCCCGGAGGCCCGGGCCGCGACGTCGGCGCCGGCGCCCGCCGAGTCCGCCACCGAGGGACGGGAGGCGCTCGTCGCGCCACCGGTCGAGTCCCCCGACCGAGCGGAGCAGGTCGAGCCGGAGCCGACCCCGGTCGAGGCCACCGCGCCGGAGCGGCGTGCGGTCGAGGTCGTCGAGGCGGAGCCGGAGCAGGAGCCAGCGGCGAGCGCGGTCGAGGCGGAGCCGGAGCCGGAGCCGACCCCGCTCGAGGTCGCCGAGCCGCTCGCGCCCGGGTTGGGCGCCGTGCGGTGGAGCGTCGATCGCCTCGCCCACCTGGGGCTGCCCTTCGCGCTCGTCCAGCGCACGGTGGGACTCGACCCGGCCGACGACCAGCGGTGGCTGCTGACCCTCGCCGCCGGCCTGGCCGACTTCGTCCGGCCCGAACCGGCCGGCTCGGCCGTGTTCGCCGGCCCGCGAGCCGATCGGATCGGCGCCGCGATGGACCTCCCGGTCGTCGAGGCACCGGAGCTGCCGCCGTACGGCGGTTCGGTGGCGCTCAAGACGATCGACGACGGTGCCGGCCGGGCCTGGCTGGGGCGCGTCCGAGGCGATCGGGTGTTGCACGTCGTGGTCGGCGGTCGTGGCTGGGAGCTGCTGCTCGCCAAGCAGCCCGATGCGGTCGTGGTCTCGTCGACCGATGCCGTGCTCACCGGGCTGCAGGTGGCCGTCGAGCACGGTGTGCCCATCAGCTACGTCGCCGACGGCGGGGGGTTGCGGCGGGCCAACGCCCTCGACCTCGCGATCTCCGTCCGCTCCCTCGTGGGTCGGTGGTGATCGATCGTGCACCGGGTCACCGCGCTGTTCGCCGCCATGGGGTTGGTGTTGCTCGCTCCGATCGCCTGGGGCACGGCCTTCGGTGAGGTCGCCCTGTCCGACGCCGGGCTCCGCGCCGTCGCCGTGTTGGCGGTCGTCGTGATCGGCGGTCGGGTGGCCACCAAGCTCGTCCTCGCCTTCGCCGACACCCTCGACGGTCGGTGGCGCGGCGACCGACCTGGCGACCCGGAGTCGACCGAGGACGCCGACCTCGCCGGCGCCTGATCCGGCTCGCCGGTGTCGGCGAGCGCAGGGATCATCCGTCAGACGGCGACGAGTCGCGCCCCCGCCGTCAGACGTCGCTCAGCTGCCGTCGAGGAGCTCGAGAGCGGCCTCGACGACGCTGTGGTCGAAGCGGGAGCCGCTCTCGTCCCGGAGCTGTTCGACGATCTGATCGATCGGGAGCTGGTCCTGGGTCGGACCGGTCGACCAGCGGTCCCAGGCGTCCGCCACGGCGATGATGCGGGCGTTCAGGGGGATGTCCTCGCCCTCGAGGCCGTCGGGGTACCCACCGCCGTCCCAGCGCTCGTGGTGGTGCCGGATGGCGGCGCCGACGTCCGGTCCGGCCGACAGGGCCGCGTACTGCTGGCCGAGCTCGGTGTGTGACTCGAACTCCGGGGTGTCGCGCTGGAGATCCGGGCCCAGCCCGATCATCCCGACGTCGTGGAGCAGTCCGGAGAGCCGGAGGCGCACGAGGTCGAGACCGTCGAGGCCGAGCCCCCGTCCGATCTCCACGGCGTAGTCGGCCACGTTGACGCTGTGGGTGTCGGCCATCGGGTCGAGCTCGTCGACCTTCCTCGCGAGCCGCAGCGCCGCCTCCAGCTCCGTCGTGGTGGCCAGCGACTGGGTCAGGTCGTCGGCACCCACGACCCCACCGGCCTGGTCGACGGCCGCCTCGACGGCGCGTTGCGCGAGATCGCGCAGGGTCTTGATGTCCGAGGCCACCTCCATGCCCGCGTGGCCGACCGCCAGCTGCATCGGCTCGATGCCCATCGGCGAGAACGACTCCGCGATCGTGCCGAGCTGCTCGCCGAGCTCGTCCGCTCGCTTCGGGGTGAGGTGCCGGGCGAAGTAGGCGAACTCGGTCTGGTTGAGGCGGTAGAACTCGGCGTCGTAGCGGTGCGCCACCGACACGAAGAGCATCGAGATCCGCCGCAGGAGCAGCTCGAGGGCCTCCGGGTCGAGATCCTCGACCGTGGTCCGCGGGTTGGCCACCCGCACGAAGCCCAGTCGGGGGAGCACGCTGCGCTGGGACAGCTCGGCGATGCGCAGCTCGAAGGCCGCGGAGGTCGGCAACCCGGTCACCGGGTCGGCGGCGCGGGGCGAGGCGGCGCCGTTCGACGGGCTCTCCAGCTTCTGGGCGAAGGTGGTGACCAGCACCGCGGTCTGCTGGGCCGGTGCCTCGTCGGGTTCGATGTCGATGTCGCCGAGCTCGACCGAGTCGATCGGGGTCGCGTCCTCGACGGCGTTCATGAGCGCCCGCTCGTTGCCCTCGGCCACGATCGACGAGGCACCGAGCTCCATCAGCTGGATGGCGATCTCCTCACCGCCGGCGTGGCAGATCACGATCACCGGCGCATCGGTGGTGTCTCGCAGACGCGCCATCACCCGGGCCATCCTGACCTTCGGGATGCGGGTCGAGACCGCGATCAGGTCGGCGAGCGGCGCCTGTTCGACGTCCTCGTTCACGTCGCAGAGGAACGACTGCTCCATGCGCTCGCGCGAGGCGGGTGCGATCCACAGCGTGACCACGACGAGCCGTCGCGCCATCGGCGGCGGTGCTGGTGGCGCCTCTTCCTCGGGTGCGGTGTCGACGTCGGACATGGTTCCTCCGACCTGTCCATCGGCAGGTCGGAGCCCCGAGGTGAGCGGTGGGAGTCCCCTTTGTCACGGCGCCCACGGCGCCGTCAGGTCAGCCGATCTCGGCTTCGAGCTCCACCCGAGCCGGGCGGTCGGCGGCATCGAGCCGGTCGCGCCAGGTGCTCATGGTGGACAGCGTCGCCAGGTAGGCAGCGCGGCCGCGGCGCCCGGGGGCGTCGGGAGCGACGTCGGCCACGCCGTCGTAGAGCGTGCTGAACCAGGAGCGCATCGCGTTGACGGCCTCGGCTCGGATCTGGGACACCCGGGCCTCGGTCACGCCGAGCTCCGCGGCGATCGTCTGGAGCATCTGACCATCGAGGTAGTACTGCTCGACGACCTTGCGCTGCAGGGGCGGCAGCTTCTCGATGGCCTCGGTCAGCGTGCCGATCATCTCGCGGCGATCGAGGGTCTCGTCGGGGAGGCGCTCGGCCGTCCGCTCCTCGATCCGCTCACCGAGCGGGACCCGCTCGGGGTCGTGCTGGTCGAGGTGGAGCAGCGCCGAGTTGACCGACTGGGTCCGCTGCTGGCGCAGCTCCTCGACGGTCATGTTGAGGAGGTTCGCCAGCTCGGTGTCGGTGGGCTTGCGGCCCTCGGCGACCTCGAAGCGCTCCTCGGTGTCGTTGAGCTCGCGCATCCGCCGGCGCAGCGAGCGCACCGCCCAGTCACGCTTGCGGGTGGAGTCGATGATCGCGCCGCGGATGCGGATGCTCGCGTACCGGGGGAAGGGGATGCCGGTCTCGTGGCGATAGCTCCGGGAGGCCTCCACGAGCCCGGTCGCGCCGGCGCTCCACAGCTCGTTGCGGTCGACGTGGCGGGGGTACCGGATGGCCACCTGGTTCACGATCTGGGTGACCAGCTCGACGTTCGCCGCCGCCAGCTCGTTCGGGTCGTGCGCGTCCACGGCCTCGCCGCGTCGCCGTCGCCTGCTCGCTGCCCGCTCCAACGCTTCGCCCCCCTCTGGGTCGTTCGTCCGTTCGCTCATGGTGCGTCCGTCCGATCGACAGCCACGGAAGTCGTGTCGGCGCGATCCCGGGCGACGTAAGCACCACGATGTCTCACGGAGAGCGCACCACTTCCCACCCACGGAGAGCTTACTCCACGTGGGCGCGTGACGACGTCAGGTGATGACGGTGGGTGACGATCGAGGAGGGACGCCCGTGGCCATCGAGGACGTGCTGTCGAGGATCTCGTCGATCCAGGCCCGCTTCGGTGTCGCGAACGTCTCGTCGGCGTCGGAGTTCGAGGGGGCGCTCAGCGACGCCGCTCGCCACGCCGGCATCCAGCCGGGCGACCCGGGGAACGACGCCGGCCAGGCGGTGGGCACCACCGGGGACGCCGGCTCCGCAGCCGCCGACCCGATCGAGCCGGACGTCCCGGCGGGTGACGCGGCATCGTCCGGTGAGGCGGGGGCCGACGAGTCCCCGTCCGCGGACGCGGAGCCGGGGGTCCCGGCGGCCGGTGAGGCGCCGGTGGCGATCCTCGACGAGGTGGCCGAGCTCGCCGACATGCGAAGCGGGGAGGCCATGGAGGCGCTGAGCGCTGCGGCCGCGCCGGCCCTGACGACCGCGGCGGCGCTCGGGGCGACCGGCTCCGGCGGCCTGCTGGAGCTCCTGGAGGGTCAGCTCGGCGGAGCCGAGGGCACCGCGGTGCTCGCCTCGATCATCGCTCAGCAGCAGGCGGGCCTCGGAATCAACCGGGCGGCGGACTCGTGACCGATCCGGCCTACCAGCGGGTGATCTCGACGCTGACGACCGAGCTGGAGCTCGTCGACGAGCTCCACTACCGCCACCACGTCTGCCTCCTGCTCCTCGGGATCGGCGACTCGACCTACCTCGGCGTCGCGCTCGACGACCTCGCAGCCGCCGAGGAGGAGCTCTCGCGCATCGACCTGTTGCGCGCTGCCGCCGTCGGCGAGCTCGCCGTGCGCTGGGATCTCGATCCGGCCGCCGCTCGCTTGAGCGACCTGATCGCCCGCGCCGACGAGACGACCGCGCCGCCGCTGACCGAGCTGCGCACCCGGCTGCGCTCGTCGACCGCCGAGCTCGCCGAGACCCGCGAGCTCGTGACCTCGCTGGCCGGTGAGCACCTCGGTGCCGTGCGCGAACGGCGCGAGGCCGTCGAACGGGGCCCGGCGGACTCCTATGACCGCTCGGGACGATCCCTGCGATCCGTGCGGGGCACCACCCGGCTCCACGCCTGAGCGCCGGGCGGGCTCCTCCCGTCGCCGGTGGGCACCGAGCACTAACGTCGGCGCCGATGTCCCTGGATCGGGTGGCCCGTGCAACTCGGCGGTGAGACCGACGTCTGGATCGGGCGACGATTCGGCTCCTACGAGATCGTCGACGTGCTCGGGCGGGGAGGTGTCTCGACCGTCTACCGGGCCATCCGGGCCGACGGCACGGTCGTGGCCCTCAAGGTGCTCACCCCCTTCGCCGTCGCCCGGCGCGAGATCAGGGAGCTCTTCGCACAGGAGTGGGAGATCACCCGGCGCCTCGACCACCCCAACGTCATCCACGCCCACCGGCACGACGAGTACCGCGACAACCACTACCTCGAGATGGAGCTGATCCCCGGCGAGACCATCGGCGATCGCCTGGCGCCGAGCAAGCGACTCGACGAGGCGACCGCCGTCGGGCTCGCCGCCCAGGTCGCCGACGGACTCGCCCACATCCACGAGCACGGGATCGTCCATCGCGACATCAAGCCGGCGAACGTGCTGTTGGCCGACGACGGTCGGGCGGTCGTGTTCGACTTCGGCCTGGCCTGGGCGCTCGACGGACCGCCACCGCAGGAGGGTCGGGTGTACGGCTCGCCGTTCTGGCTCTCGCCGGAGCAGGCCCGCTCCGAGGTGATCGACCATCGGGCCGACCTCTACTCGCTCGGCGGGACGATCTTCCGCATGGTCTCCGGCCGCGCGCCCTTCTACGGCGAGCGCTCCGACCTGCTCCACGCGCACTGCACCGAGCCGCCGCCCGACCTCGTCGAGCTCGCGTCGGTGACGCAGCCCCTCGCCGACCTGGTCGCCCGGCTGCTGGCCAAGGATCCCGACGATCGACCCGACGACGCCACCGAGACGGCTGCGGCCCTGCGAGCGCTCCCGGCCCCACCACCGCCCGCCGAGCCGAAAGGGCTGCTCGGCCGCCTCAAGCGGCGGCGCTGATCACCGGGCGTCGAGCCTGCTGGGCGGCGCCGATCAGCTCGACGGCGGTCGCCGCCGGGCCCGTCGCAACATGTCGCTCGCCGCGTCGACCGATCGGGCGGCCGCCTCGTTCTCCGCGACGACCTGGCGGTAGACCTCTTCGCGGTAGACCTTCACCGATCGCGGGGCGTCGATGCCGAGGCGGATCTGGTCGCCGCGGACGTCGACGACGGTGATCGTGACGTTGTCGCCGATGATGACCGACTCGCCCTTGCGGCGCGACAGGACCAGCATCAGCGCAGGTCGTGGAGGCCGTCGTGACGGGGCGGCGGCATCACCGGGTGATCTCGTTCACGACAGCTCCAGTTCGACGGCGGCACGGACCGGCCACTCCGAGTCTGCCAGGACCACCTGCCGCCCGCGGCGCGAGGCCGCGTTGACGACGAAGGGGCCCAGCAGGTTCAGGTGGATCTGCTCGTGCTCGGCGTCGAGCGTGACCGGGCAGAACACGATGGCCTGCTCCGGTTCGGAGATGTCGAGCGCCTCTTGCTCCGCGTCGGGGAGCTCGGGCGAGTAGTCGGGGAAGAACAGCCACGGGATGGCGACGATGATCGACACGTCGGGGTCGTCGACCGAGGTCAGGAGCTGGAACGCCGACTCGGGCTCGTCGCCCAGGTCCGAGAGGAGGAAGCGCTCGGAGTCGGTCAGGCCGGGGATGCCTCGGTCGAGGTGGAGGATCTCGTGCTCGGCGTCGCTCATGGAGTCAGGGCCATCGGTCATCAGGGGCAGGCCGGACACGGGATCAACCGAGGAAGTCGACGAGGGACGGTTGGAGGGCCCGGCTCAGCGCTCCCAACGTAGCCTGCAACGCGACCTCCTGGGTCTGGAGCTCCATCACGGCCTCGGTCAGGTCCACGTCCTCCACCTCCGTGAGCCGGGTGTTCAACACACCCTTCTGTTCCTCGTTGCGCAGCTGAGCGGCCTCGATCCGGTTGCCGGAGGCGCCCAGCTGGGCCAGTCCGGAGAGCAACCCGTCGAGCCGGTCGTCGATGTCGCCGATGCGCTGGGCGACGGCGGCCTGGTCGCCGCCGGTGAGGTCGGCCTCCAGGTCGTCGAGGACCGTGAAGACGTCCTGGCCGGCGTTGAAGCCGAAGATCTCGTCACCGGTGACGTTCACCTGCACGTTCTCGCCGTCGGCCACCCGCCGGATGACGGCGCCGGTGTCGCCGGTGTAGGTCCACGTCCCGGCGACGTTGGTGACCGCATCGGCCGCCGAGAACCCGCCGAAGAGGCCCTGGCCGAGGTACGACGCGTTCGCGGTCGAGAGCATCTCGTCGCGGATCTGCGAGATCTCCAGGGCGATGGCGTCGCGCTCGTCCTGGCTGAGCTCGGTCGCGCCGCGGACCGTCAGCTCGCGGGCCCGGCGCAGCGAGGTGACCATCTGCTGGAGCTTCGAGTCGCCGGAGTTGATCCGGGCCTCGCCGTCCTCCGCGTTGCGACCGGCCTGCTCGAGCGAGCGCACCTCGGCCCGCAGCGTCAGGCCGATGTTCATGCCCGACACGTCCTCGGACGCCACCTGGAAGCGCTTGCCCGTGCCGAGCTGGGACTGGATGTCCTCGAAGCTGCGGAGGCGGCCCTGGAGTCGACGCAGCGACTGGTTGACGAGGGTCTCGTGGGAGACGCGCACTGCTCAGCTCCTCTCCGGTCGACGCGGGATCCGTTCCCTGCCCGTCGGCCGTGTGCGCCACAGGATGAGCGCGATCATCTGCCGACCACGCCGGTGCGGTTGATGAGCGTGTCGAGGGTCTGATCGACCGTCGTGATCACCCGGGCCGACGCCTGGTAGGCGCGCTGGTACTGGACGAGCGCGACCATCTCCTCGTCGAGGTTGACGCCGTGCGAGGCGTCGCGGGTGAGCTCCGCCGCGGCGACCAGCTCGTCCTGGGCGTCAGCGCCCCGACGGGCGGTCGCGACCTGGGCGCCGAGCTGGGTGATGAACGAGCGCAGCGCCCCGCCCGGGGTCTCGGTGCCGGTGCTGGCGACCAGCTGGTCGCGCAGGTCGGCCATCGCCTGGGCGTTGATCCCGTTGAAGAGGGGGAACGGCGCGGCACCGTCGTCGGACGCGGCGAGCTCGCCGGGGTCGGTGATCACCGAGGTCAGCGTCTCGGCCTCGCTCCCGGCGAGCACCGTGAAGAGGTCGCCGCCAGCCGTCGCGGCGTCGGAGAACCCGGCCGCGTGCTGGGTGTTGAACGCCGTCACGACCTCGTCGACCCAGCTGTTGATCCGGGTGAACACGTCGGGCAGGTCGTCCTGCAGGAAGCGCTGGGTGCCGCCGATCTCGCCGCCGGGGGTGACCGTGGCGCCCGTCGGGTGGACGAGGTCGTAGGTCGCGGTGTCCAACGTCAGGCTGTTGGCCGTGATGCCGTCGACGATCGCCATGCCGCCGAGGCTCACCCTGATGTCGTACTCGCCCTGGCGGATGACGTTGACGCCGAGCTCCCGGCTCAGCTCGTCGAGCAGTCGGTCCCGTTGGTCGAGGAGATCGTTGGGCGAGTTGCCGCTCGTCGCCGCCTCGCCGATCAGGTTGTTGAGCTCGGCGATCTCGGCGATCGTCGCGTTGGTGTCCTCCACCATGAACTGGAGGTTCTCGACCGTGTCCGCCTCGAGGGTGCGCATGTCCTCGGCGAGGCCGCGCGTGCGGTCGGCGAAGCGGTCGAGGGTGCGCAGCGTCGACACCCGTGCCGCCTCGTCGTCGGGGGCGAGCGCCATGTCCTCGAAGGCGTCGAACACGTCGTCGAGCGCGACGGTGAGGCCGTTGTCCGGCTCGCCGAGGACCGCCTCGGTCCGTTCGAGGAGCTCGGCGTTCGCGGTGAGCGAGCCGAGCACCACCGCACCTGAGCGGAACCGGGCGTCGAGGAACTCGTCGCGGGCCCGCTTGACGTCGGTGACCTCGGTGCCGGAGCCGATGAAGGCCTCGGGCCGCAGCATCGGGCGTCGGGTGACCTGGTCGACCCGTTGGCGGGTGTAGCCCTCGGTGCTGGTGTTCGACACGTTGTGCGACGCGGTGTCGATGCCGATCTGCGCGGCGACGAGGCCGGTGTAGGCGGTGTTGAGGCCGACGAATCCCATGGCGGGTCAGATCCGTCCGTCGATCCGGTGGGCCTCGCCGGTGACCGCACGACCCGACTGGTCGTAGGTGGTCGGCGACTCCTCACGGGTACCGGTGAGGGTCATGATCATGCTGCGCACCGCCGCGAGCCCGCCCATCGCGAGGTGGCGGCTCTCCCGCTCGGCGGAGCCGATGTCGGCGATGAGCCGGTCGAAGCCGGCGGCGTGCAACCGGAGGCGGTGGGCGTGGTCGTCGGGGAGCGCGGCGGCGAGGTCGCGCAGCGAGGAGGTCGTGGGCAGCCCGACGTGGCGGGCGATCGCCCGCACGAGCTTCGCCGGCTCGTGGTCGGCGGATCGCACGAGTCGGGCGGTGTCGCCGAGGTCCTCGATGCTGCGCTCGAGCCAGCGGCGGTCGTCGCCGGCGAGGACGAGCTGGGCGATCTTGGCCCGCAATGCCAGCGCGGTCAGTTGCGCCCGTTCCTGCCAGAGGGCTTCGTCGAGGGCGCGCAGGCCGGCGGTGAGCACCTCGTCGGGTGCCCCCGTGGTCGCGGTCGGCCTCGTCGGCGCGGTGCTCGTCTCCACCCTGATCTCATCGGCACGGGGACCGGGCCGCGAAAGGATCCGCCCGTCCTGTCGCGTCGGTGGGCGATCGGTGCCGTACCCTCCGAGGCCGAACGACTCACCTGCGTGGTGGGCGCGATCGATCGGGTCGTCGAAATCCGAGATCTGTTTCGCAGAATCGCTTAGGCCTGCAACGTGGCGGCCGACGACCGGAGCAGGCGACGTGTGATTCGGAGGGTGTCCGTGAGCGAAGCGAGTGTTGGTGTGGACGAGGTCGATCTCACCGATCCCGGTCCCGAGGGCTTCGAGTCCACCGAGCTGACGGCGCTGCGACGCCGGATGGCCGAGCTGGAGGTCGAGCTCGAGCAGGCCCGGGCCGAGGTGGGGCGTCTGCAACTGCAGGTCGATCTGTTCACCAGCACCGATCCGGTGACGGGCTTCGTCAACCGCACCGGGACCATCGACGCCATCCAGTCGTCCCTCGATCGACTCGACCGCATGAGCGAGCCGGTCACGATCCTGGTCCTCGCCGTGCCCGAGCTCCGCGAGCTCCGGGCCTCGCTGACCGATGCCGACCTCGTCGGTGGGCTGCGCCACCTCGGCGCGCTCGTCGCCGGCGGCCTCCGGCGCGTCGACCGCGTCGGCCGGCTCGACGACGACACCTTCGTCAGCGTCCTCGCCAACCTGGGCAGTGACTCCGTCGACATCGTGCTCGCTCGGATCGAGGACGCGCTGACCGCTGCGCCGGTGGAGCTGGGTGGCACGGCCCACACGCTGCGGCCGAGCGTGGGCGCCCTCGTGCTCGAGAGCTCCCAGATCGGCGAGGGCGGCGATCCCGACCTCCTGCTCGACCAGGCCATCGCGCTGCTGCGCCACGCCACGGACGAGCGCACCATCGCCATCCGCTGAGGTCTCGCGGCCGAGCTCGACCGGCCTCGCTCAGTCGACCGAGCCGCGCTCGACGATCCAGGTCGTCGCCTGACCGGTGACGGTCGAGATGCTGGTGTCAGGTGGGTCCGTCACCGCCACGCCGTGGAGCGATCCTCGAGCCCGGCCTCGGCCGAGTGTGGAGCGCGTGTTTCCGACGTGCCTCACTCCGAGGCTTCGGTGTCGTCGAGGTGGCGTCGGATCGCTTCCCAGGCAGCGGCGCGGGTCAGGTCGGCGTGGGACCACCCGCCCCGCAGCTGCGCTTCGCCGGGTTGCAGCGAGGCGTCGGTGGCGATGACCACGTCCTCGAGCCCGGCGGCGGCCGCCTCGACGAGCTCGACGTCGATCGGTGAGACGGTGAGCGTGAGCGGTCGCTCGTCGAGCAGGTCGAGCGCCTCCTCGGCCCGGCGCAGCATCGTCGCGCCGTCGTCGTGGGGGGTGCGGCCGAGCACGACCTCGGCGATCGACACGGAGAGATCGATGATCCCGCCGGTGGTCGCCTGCCGGGCCTGCTCCATGCGCTCCTCGACGTCCGTGATGGTCAGGGTGACCGCCTGGGCGAGCTGATCGACGCGATCGGTGGACTCGATCACGCCCGCCATGTGCCCCTCGGCGACCCCGGCGGCGTGGGCCTCGGCGATCCGCTGCGTCACGTAGGCCCGCAGCTCGGGGTCGAGGTCGAGGCGGCGTTCCAGCGCCGGCTGACCGAAGGTCATCGGCTCGCCGATCGTGCGGGCGTCGGCGAGACGCCGCAGGTCGCCGGGATCGATCGGCTCGAACTCCTCGTCGGTGGTGACCGACCAGGATGGGATGCGTCGAGTGCTCACGGCCGGCTCGCGATCACTCGATGAAGCCGCCGTCGGAGCCCGGACGCATCGAGATGCGACCCTCCTCGTCGAGGCGGCGGATCTCCGCCACGATCGCGGATTGCGCCGACTCGACCTCGCTGAGCTTCACCGCCCCGAGGTACTCGATCTCCTCCTTGAGCGTGTTCGACGCACGCTCGGACAGGTTCGAGAACACCTTCTGGCGGACCGGCTCCTTCACGCCCTTGGTCGCGAGCGCCAGCGTCTTGCCGTCGATCGTCCGGAGCATCTCCTGGAGGTCGCGGTCGCTCATCTCGACGATGTCCTCGAAGACGAACATGAGCGCCCTGACCTGCTCGGCCAGCTCGGGTTCGACCTCGGTCAGGTTGTCGAGCACCAGCTTCTCGACGGCGCGACCGGCCGAGTTGAGCAGCTCGGCCAGATCCTCCGCACCGCCACGGTTGCCGCCCATCTCCGACGAGGAGATCGAGCCCATCCGCATCTTGAGGCTGTCCTCCACCCGCCGGATCACGTCGGGCGAGGTGCGGTCCATCGTCGCGATGCGCAGCGACACCTCGGTCTGTTGCTCCTCGGGGAGGCCGGCGAGCAGCCGGGCCGAGAAGGTGCTCGGGAGGTAGGCGAACACGAGCGCCACGGTCTGGGGATGCTCGTCCTTGAGGAACTGCAGGAGCTGCTCGGGCTCGAGCTTCGACAGGAAGGCGAACGGAGCGATCTGCGCGGTCGCGATCAGGCGCTGGATGATCTCCTCGCCCTTCTCGCCCTTCCACTGCATGAGCAGCTCCCGGGCGTAGTCGAGCCCACCTTCGAGCATGTACTGGTTGGCCACCGCCTGCAGGTGGAAGTCCTCCAGCACGGCGGTCATGAGGGGCGGCGGGATGGCGCCGAGCCGGGAGATCTCGGCGGCGATCATCTCGACCTCCTCCTCGGTCAGGTAGGCGAGCACGTTGGCGGCCTCGGCCGGCCCGACCGAGACCAGGAGCACGGCGGCCTTCTGGCGGCTGGTGAGCGCACCCGCGTCGGTGTTCGCGAGATCGAGCAGTCCCTGTGGCACGTCGCCTCCCTCAGCGCTCGTTGAGCCAGACGCGGAGCAGGCCCGCGATGTCGTCGGGCTTGGTCCTCACGAGCTGGACGACCTCCTCGCGGATCTTGGCCGCCTCCTGGTCGAGCTCGTTCATCACCGGCATCGCACGCGTCAGCTCGCGAGCCTCTTCCTCGCCCAGCACGGCGGTGAGATCCTCGTCCTCCTCGTCGTCGCCGCCCCGACGGGCGAGCACGAACAGCCCGCCGATCACGGCGAGCAGCGCGAGGCCGCCGACGGCCTGGGCGGCGAGGCCGATGATGTCGAGCCCGTCGGTCGCGCTGGCGGTGACCAGGTCGGCGTCCTCGTCGGCGGCGGCCATGGGGAACGACTCGACGGCCACCTGGTCGCCGGCCTCGGTGTCGAGCCCGAGCCCGGCGGTCACGAGACGCAACACCTGCTCGGGGGCGGGGACGGCGTCACCGGTGACCGTGCCGTCGTCGATGGCGATCGCCACGTTGACGTTCTCGATGACCCCGGACGCCTTGACCGTGATGGTCTCGACGGCGTTGAAGCCCTGCTCGACGTTCTCGATGCGGTTCGAGTAGGTGAACTCGCCGTCGTCGCCGACCTCGATGGCGCCGCCGTCGACACCGGGCACGCCACCGGTGTCGGTGTTGATACCCTGCATGTCCTCCTCCTGGAGCTGGCGGCGCAGCTCCACCCCGCTGTCGGGGTCGAAGGTCGTGCTCTCGATCGTGGTCTCGTCGAAGTTGACCGAGGCGGTGACGACCGCGTCGCCCCGCACCTCGAGCCCGTCGAGCAGCCCGCTGATCCGGGCCTCGAGGGAGGACTCGACCTGGGTCTTGAACGACCAGTTGTCGCCGCGCGCCCCGGCCATGCCCGATCCGGTGTTGGGGGCGCTCCACACGTTGCCGTCGGTGTCGACCACGGTCACCTGGTCCGAGTCGAGGCCCTCGACGGCGCCGGCGACCATGAGCACGACGGCGTCGATGTTCTCCGCGGTCGGCCGGTTGCGGAGGTCGAGCGCGACCGATGCCTGCACGGGGAGCTCGTCCTCGGCGAACAACGCCGGCTCGGGGGTGACCAGCGAGACCCGGGCACTGCGGACGAAGTCCATCGCCACGAGCGTGCGGGAGAGCTCACCTTCGAGCGCTCGGCGGATGTTCTCGCGCTGGAGGGCGTCGGTCACCGACAGGCCCTGGCTGTCGAGCAGCTCGTTGCCGATCAGCCCGCCGAGATCGCCGGCGGACATGACGCCGGCCTCCTCGAGGGCGGCGTTGGCGGCGAATCGATCGGACCGGTTGACCTCGATGCGCACCGGACCCTCACCGACGCGGGAGGCGATGCCGGCATCGTCGAGGACGGTGACCACCTCGGCGACGTCCTCGGGGTCGAGACCCGAGGCGACGACGGTCCACGAGGGCTGGGAGACCCAGCGGAAGAACAGGAAGCCCGAGAGGGCGACGACCACCACCGCGGCGCCGATGACGACGCGGTGCGCGAGGGGGAGGGCGCGGGCGTAGTCGACGATCTGCTGACGCCGGTCGAGGTCAGCCATGGTCGGCTCGGTTCCGTCGTCGAGGCGATGACGGGGCGATGTGCTCGGGTGCGCTCAGGATGCTGCGGCTCCAGGCCGTGCTCGGTCCGTCGAGCGTCGCTTCCTCCCTGTGCCGCTACCCGTCGACCGGCGAGCTGGCAACGAAAGGGGTGGGCCCCACCGGCGGGCGGCGGGGCCCCGGTGACGGCACGGCCGCAGGCGCCCGACGCGGCGGAGCCGCCGACCAGCGCCGAGTACCTCGGGAGGAGGGCGGGGTTGGGGGCCCCGCCCGGGACAACAACTACGCGAGGCGCTCGGCGCGGCGGTAGCGGCGGGCGGCGATGCGTCGATCGCCGCCGGTGGACAGCTCGGCGCCGAGCTCGTCGCGGCGGGCGGCGATGAGGCCGGCGAGGCGCTCGCCCTCGGCCCGCAGCGCGGTGGCCCGGCGCTGCAGCTCGGGATCGACCGGGAACGGCGGCAACGGGTCGGGGTTGCCCGCCGTGAGGAGCTCGCCGAGGCCGGGATCGTCGAAGTCGCCCAGCTCCAGCGCGGACTCGATGCGGTCGAGGAGGTCGGCGAAGCGATCGAGCGCAGCGCCCCAGATCGAGTGGGTGTCGGCTGCCATCAGGTCGTCGCGGGGAACAGGAACGACATCTGGCTCTGGAGGTTCGAGAGGGTGGTCTCCATCGCTGTGAACTGTCGGCGGATCGTCGCCTCGCGCAAGGCGAGTCGGTCCTCGTATCGCTCGATCTGCGTGTCGATGTCGTCGATCTGGTCGGTCCAGCGGTCCTGGGCCTGCGCCAGCTCGCCCTCGGCGCCCTCGTAGGCCGAGATCAGCTCGGACAGCTCGCCCATCAGCCCCCGCGAGTACGACATCGAGCCGAGGTCGATCGTGCCGCCGGCGGCGCTCAGCTCGGCCTCGGTGACGGCGACCGTGACGCCCAGCCCCTCGCTGTCGCCCGACGTCGACGTCAGGGTGCGGCCCGAGCCCTCGGCGGCGACGCCGTCGATGGTCCCGGCCGCGTCGACGCCGGTGTGCGTGCCGTCGAGGCCGAGGCCGGCCGATCCCGAGACGGTGAAGCTCCCGGTGTCGCCGTAGCGGAGCTGGCCCAGCTTGATCGCTCCGCCGTCGTTCGAGGCCCGCAGCGAGCCGATGCCGGCGTTGTCGAGCGCGGTGTTCAGCTTGGAGATGGCGGTCTCGATCGCGTCGCCCGCGCCGATCGTGATGTCGACCGACACGTCGTTGTTGACGATGGTGAGGGTCGTGTCGGTGCCCGGTGCCGAGTACACGCTGCCGACCGTCGAGGCCTGCGTCGCCGCCTGCGTGACGACGACGCCGTAGCTGCCGGGGACGGTCGAGTCGCTGGCGAAGCCGAACTGGGCCCGCGAATCGTCGGCGTCGCCCGACCGGGCGAAGAACTGGGTGACGCTGTCGTAGTCGTCGGTCAGCGCTTCGCGCAGCTTGGTCGTGTCCAGCTCGAACACGCCCTCGGTCGTGAACTCGATGCCGATCGAGGCGGCGTAGTTCTGGTCGGTCCCGAGCGCGTCGATCAGCCCGGTCACCTCCTGGATCAGCTCGCCCTCGATGCCCCGGAGCGTCCCGTCGCCGAGGAGCGGGCCGTCGTTGTCGCCCTCCTCGTCGAAGCGCGTCTGGGTGCGGATCTCGGTCATGACGCCGTTGAGCGCATCGACGAATCCCTGCACCCGCTCGACCGAGCCATCGATGTCGCGATCGGAGTCGATGGTGATCGGCTCGGTCGTCGTCGCCTTGAGCTGGACGTCGACGCCGGGCACGAGGTCGGTGACCGTGTTCGACGAGCGCTTCACCTCGAGCTTGGTGAGCGGGTCCGTGCCGAGGCCGATGATCGCGTCCTGGCCCTGCTGGACGATGTCGAAGGTGCCCAGGCCGGTGGCGGTGAAGCTGTTGTCCTCGCCGGTCGCGTCGCTGGTGAGGACGAGCTTCACCGTCGTGTCGTCGATCTGGAGCGCGTTCGCGGTGACGCCGATGTCGGACTCGTTGATCTGCGCAGCGAGGTTCTCGACCGTCGTGCCGCTGGTCGTCGCGATGTCGTGGTCGACGCCGCCGACGCTGATCGTCAGCGTCCCGGCGCCGACGCTGTCGGCGGTGCTCGTGTAGGTGGTCGTCGAAGCGAGCTGGTGCGAGGTCGCGAGCTGGTCGACGGTGAAGGCCAGGTTGCCGGTCGAGCCGCCGGCGCCCACGGTGACCGACACCGCGTCCTCGTTCGAGGAGCGCACCGAGATCAGGTCGTCGAAGTCCGACATGTCGCGCAGCGAGTCGATCGAGGACCGCAACGACGACATCTGCGTCGAGATCGAGCTCCAGGCGTCGGCGCGGCTCTGGAACGTCGCCTGACGCTGTTGCATCAGGACGATCGGGTTGCGCTCGATCTGGATCAGCTGATCGACGATGCTGTTCGTGTCGAGACCTGAGGCGATGCCGCCGAAGTTGAAGGTGGGGGTCGTCACGATGGTGTCTCCGCGTGGGTGTCCACCTCATCCATCGGCAGATCCGCCGTGCGAGCTGAGGACATCGATCCCGGCCCCGCCAGACCGCTCAGCCGAGCAGCGACAGGACGGACTGCGGGGACTGGTTGGCCTGGGCCAGCATCGCGGTGCCGGCCTGGGTCATGATCTGGTGCCGGGTGAAGTTGACCATCTCCTCGGCCATGTCGGTGTCGCGGATGCGGCTCTCCGACGCCGAGAGGTTCTCCACCGCGACCTGCAGGTTGGCGATGGTGTGCTCGAGACGGTTCTGGGTGGCGCCGAGGGTGGAGCGGGCGGCCGACACCGAGTCGATGGCGGCGTCGAAGGTCGAGATGGCGGTGGTCGCCGCCGCGGCGAGGTCCACGCCCGAGATGTCGGAGCCGAAGACGTTCGCGCTCGACATCAGCAGGTTGTCGTTGAGCACCAGCTGGTTGTCGGCCGTCTCGTTGGGGCCGACCTGGAAGGTGAGGCCGGTGGTCGTGTAGTCCTGGAAGACCGCGTTGCCGGCGAAGGTGGTGCGGGCGCCGATGGCGTCCAGCTCCTGGACCAGCTGGTCGATCTCGAGCTGTTGGGCGGTGCCGTCGGTGGTGGCGGTGTTCGCCGCGTCGACGGCGAGGGTCCGCATCCGCTGCAGGATCGTGTGCACCTCGTTGAGGGCGCCCTCCGCGGTCTGCGCGAAGCTGATGCCGTCCTGGGCGTTGCGGGTGGCCTGCCGCGAGCCGTTGATCTCCGAGCGCAGGTTCTCGCTCTTCACCAGCCCGGCGGCGTCGTCCGAGGCGCGGTTGATGCGGAAGCCGCTGGAGAGCTTCTCGAGCGTCTTCTGCATCTGCCCGTTCGTGACCGACAGGTTCCGGTACGAGTTGAACGCCGAGATGTTCTGGTTGATGCGCATCGGATCCCTCCTCCGCAGCGACGTCGTGTCGCCTCTGCCCGTCCTCGGGCCACGCAGTGGGAAGAGGTCGGCCGATCTCGTCGGCGCTCAAGCGTTCGGGCGCGACCGGACAGCGGCCGGAGGGAGGACCGGCTCGCTGTTCGGAGGGGGAGGCGTGCTCGGCGCCGGGCGGATCGCCCGCCGCGCCGGGCTAGAGCCCGGCCGTGGCGTGCACCCAGGCGTCGCGGATGTCGTCGATCGCCTTGCGCACGTGGCGCACCGGCTCGGCCTGCTTGGTGAGGTTGGCCTCGATGAGCTGCTCGATCGACCAGCGGTAGATGGCGTCGAGGTTGCTGGCGATCTCGCCACCCCGCTCGTGGTCGAGCGTGACCTGGAGCTCGTTGAGGATCCGCTGCACGTGCAGCAGCTCCTTGTTGGCGAGCTCGAGGTCGCCCCGGCCCTCGGCGAGGACCTGGTGCGACGTGTCGAGGCCCTGGATGGCACGGTCGTAGAGCATGGTGACGAGCCGGGCGGGGCTCGCCGTGGACACGGCGTCCGATTGGTAGTGCTGGTGCAGCTTCACGCTGTCGATCCCGTGGTCGTGTCGGCCGTGGCGTACGCCGCGGCCGCGATGGTCGAGGTCCGGGTCGGCTCACACCGACCGAAGCGATCCGACTCCGCTCCCGTCGGCACCCGATGGCGCCGACTTCAGCGGTTGCCGGGGATCAGCCGATCAGCGACAGCACCGACTGCGGCGCCTGGTTGGCCTGGGCCAACATCGAGGTGCCGGCCTGGGTCATGATCTGGTTCCGGGTGAACTGGACCATCTCCTGGGCCATGTCCGCGTCGCGGATCCGGCTCTCGGAGGCCATCAGGTTCTCGGTGGCGACCTGCAGGTTGGCGATGGTGTGCTCCAACCGGTTCTGGGTGGCACCGAGGGTCGACCGGGCGTTCGAGACCGAGTCGATCGCGGCGTCGAGCGTCGAGATGGCCGTGGTGGCCGCAGCCGACACGTCCACGCCCGAGACGTTGGCGCCGAAGACGCTGGCCGAGGTCATGGCCAGGTTGTCGTTGAGCGTGAGCTGGTTGTCCGCCGTCTCGTTCGGGCCGACCTGGAAGGTCAGGCCGGTGGTCGTGTAGTCCTGGAAGACCGCGTTGCCGGCGAAGGTGGTGCGGGCGCCGATGGCGTCCAGCTCCTCGATCAGCTCGTCGATCTCGAGCTGCTGGGCGGTGCCGTCGGTGGTGGCGGTGTTCGCCGCGTCGACGGCGAGGGTCCGCATCCGCTGCAGGATGGCGTGCACCTCGTTGAGGGCGCCCTCCGTCGTCTGGACGAAGCTGATGCCGTCCTGGGCGTTGCGGGTGGCCTGCCGGGAGCCGTTGATCTCCGAGCGGAGGCTCTCGCTCTTCACGAGCCCGGCGGCATCGTCGGCCGCTCGGTTGATCCGGAACCCGCTGGAGAGCTTCTCCAGCGACTTCGTCATCATGCCGTTCGTGTTGGCGAGATTTCGATAGGCGTTGAACGCCGAGATGTTCTGGTTGATCCGCACGAGACACCTCCCTGTACCTGATGTGCGTGACGTCGGACCACGTCCTTGCGGTCCCAGGGAGTTGGTCGACCCCCGGCCTCACGGCTGAAGGAGTGCCCTGACGCGGCGGGTCAGCGGTTCGCGAGGACGGCCCGGCCGCAGCAGCCTGACGCGGCGAAGCCGCCGACCAGCTGCGAGGACCTCGGGAGGAGGGCGGGGTTGGGGTCCCCGCCCGGGCCGGGAAGCAGACGCGGCGGGGCCGGCCTCGATGAGGCCGGCCCCTTGCTCCGTCGGGATTCAGGTGTTGTCTCGTGCCGCCGAGGCGGCGCCGTGCCTACAGCAGCGACAGCACCGACTGCGGCGAGTTGTTGGCCTGGGCCAACATCGCCGTACCGGCCTGGGTCATGATCTGACGGCGGGTGAAGTTCACCATCTCGTCGGCCATGTCGGTGTCACGGATCCGGCTCTCGGACGCCATCAGGTTCTCCTGGGAGACCTGGAGGTTGGCGATGGTGTGCTCGAGCCGGTTCTGGGTGGCACCGAGGGTGGACCGGGTGGTCGACACCGAGGAGATCGCGGCGTCGAGCGTCGAGATCGCGGTGGTGGCGGCCGTGGTGAGGTCCACACCCGAGACGTTGGCGCCGAAGACGCTCGCCGAGGTCATGGCCAGGTTGTTGTTCAGCGTGAGCTGGTTGGCCGAGCCCTCGTTGGCGCCGACCTGGAAGGTCAGCCTCGTGGTCGAGTAGTCC
>JBCBSZ010000034.1:0-55109 GCA_039818945.1 Actinomycetota bacterium | reverse complement strand
CCGAGGGCGGCGTCGGCCAGACCCTCTATCAGGGCGAGGTCATCGCGACGTTCCCGGATGTCGGCGAGATGTTCGACTACATCCGCGCCGGCTCGCTCGCCGCAGGCGAGCCCTACGGCAACCCCGACCGCGAGGGCGGGCAGCGGATCTCGATCACCGGCATGCCGGGCTTCGCCAACCTCACCGACTACGAGCTCTACGCCATCGTGCGCCACGAGCGTGAGGTGCTCGGCGGCGAGGAGCTCGACGAGGAGACCATCGCCCAGCGCGAGGAGCTCTGGATCGAGCTCGAGGAGGACGGCGGTACCCACGGCACCTTCGCCGAGACCGTCGTCGGGGCGGCCGAGGCCGGCGGCGAGTAGCCGCCACGCTCAGCCCTCCGAGAACCGGGGGGCGTCGGTGGTGAGGAACTCGACGTAGCCCACCACCCGCGCCTGCCAGCGCACCACGTCGACCACGAAGTCGGCGAGACCGTGGGGCCAGCGCCCGACGAGCGCGATCGAGACCGCACCGACGACCACGGCGAAGATCGCGCCGATCCACAGCACCGCGAGCATCACGAGCTTGGGCAGCGCGAGCAGCCAGTTGACCAGCGGCACCCAGCGGTGCAGCGGCATCGGACGACGCACGTCGAAGCGCAGGGGGTCGTCGCCGGGGTCCTCGTAGGCCGCGACGAACGCCAACGCCGGCCGTTGGCGACGGACCAGCGCGAGGTACGTGGCGACGCGGTACTGGAAGCGGCGGATCCCGATCAGCCCGCGGGCGGGGGCATCCGGCCAGCGGCCGGTCGCGAGCACGCCGACGGCCCCGACGACCACCAGCGCGGCGGCGATCGGGACGGCCAACAGGGCCACGAGCGCCAGCGGCAGCCCCAGCATCCAGTGCGCGAGCGGGCGCCAGCGTTCCATCCGCTCGTCCGGTCGCAGCTCGAACCGGAGATCTCGGGGCATCGCATGGCTCCCACCGTGGGCGACGACCTGGCCCACCCACCGCCGTGGGAGCGACGCTACTGCGCGGCGACCGCCTCGGCTGCGCTGTCCCGCGCGGCGTCCGCGATCCGGTCGAGGTCGGCGTCGTCGTGGGCGATCGACGGGAACAGCGCCTCGTAGGCGGCTGGAGCCATCGCCACGCCGCGGGTGAGCATGCCGTGGAAGAAGCGGGCGTAGGCCGCCTCGTCGGTCGCCAGGGCGTCGTCGTAGTCGACCGGTGCGTCCGGCCCGCAGTAGACGCCGAGCAACGTGGCCTCGTGGGCGACGTGCCACGCGGCGCCGGCTTCGGCGAACGCGGCGCGCAGCCCGGCGGCGAGGCGCGTCGCCTTGGCCGTGAGCTCGTCGTAGAAGGCGGCGTCGAGTCGTTCCAGCACCGCGAGCCCTGCGGCGGTCGCCAGCGGGTTGCCGGAGAGCGTGCCCGCCTGGAACACCTTGCCGACCGGCGTGAGCGAGTCCATCAGCTCGGCCGGCCCGCCGTAGGCCCCGATCGGGAGGCCGCCGCCGATGATCTTGCCGAAGCAGCTCAGGTCGGGGAGGACGCCGTAGCGCTCCTGGGCACCGCCGCGGGCGAGGCGGAACCCGGTGATCACCTCGTCGAAGATCAGCAGCGCGCCCACGCGGTCGCACTCGACCCGCAGCCCCTCGAGGAAGCCCGGCGCCGGCGGGATCAACCCCATGTTGGCGGCCGCCGGCTCGACGATCACGCACGCGACCGTCTCGTCGAGCTCGGGCACGACGTTGTAGGGCACCACCGCGGTGTCGGCGACGGCCGAGTCCGGCACGCCGGCCGAGCCGGGAAGGCCGTAGGTCGCCAGCGCGCTGCCCGCGGCGGCGAGGAGGAGGTCGCCATGGCCGTGGTAGTTCCCGGCGAACTTCACGACCTTCGCCCGGCCGGTGACGCCGCGGGCGACTCGCCGAGGCGCTCATGGTCGACTCGGTGCCGCTGTTGACGAGGCGTAGCTTCTCGATCGTGGGCACCCGCTCCCGGACCGCCTCGGCGAGGAGGATCTCCCGCTCGGTCGGGGCGCCGTAGCTCGTGCCCCGGGTCGCGGCCTCCTGGATCGCGGCGACCGACGCGGGATGGGCGTGGCCGAGGATGATCGCGCCGTAGGACTGCACGAGATCGAGGTACTCGGTGCCCTCCTCGTCCCACAGTCGCCCACCCTCGGCACGAGCGACGTAGTACGGGTTGCCGCCGACGGCGCCGAAGGCGCGGATCGGCGAGTTGACGCCGCCGGGGATCAGCTCCAGCGCTCGGGCGTGGAGGGCGGCGTTGCGGCCGGTGTCGCTCACTGCTCTCTCTCCTCTTCGACGGCGTCGAGGTGATCCAGGGTCCGGATGGTCGCGGCGACCAGACCCTCCAGGTTCGACGGATCGGCGACCGCACGCACATCGAGGCCGAGCCCCGCGGCGCGCTCCGCCGTCACCCGCCCCATGCACACCACCGGCAGGTCGAGGCCGAGCGGGGCGAGGGCGGCGGCCGCCGATCCCGAGGCCAGGGTCACGGCGCGACACCGGGCGAGCTCGGCGACCTCGGCCCCGATGGGCGAGCGGCTCGCGATCCGGTAGGCGTCGACGCGCTCGACGCGCCAGCCCGCACCGGACAGGGCCGTGGCCAGGGTGTCATCGGCGAGCTCCGACAGCGCGAGCAGCGCCCGAGCTGGGCCGACGTCGACGAGCGCTGCGGCGAGAGCGGCGGCGTCGAAGCGGTCGGGAACCAGCTCGACCGTGCGGCCCGCGGCACGCATCACCTCGGCGGTGGAGGGCCCCACCGCCGCGACCCGCGCACCGGCGGGGAGGCGATCGAGACCGGCCTCCACGACCGCCTCCGCCCCGTTCGGCGACGTCACGACCAGCCAGTCACCCGGCGCGATCGCGGCCAGCTCGCGGCGCAGCGCCTCGCCGCCGTCGGCCGGCGACGACCGTTCGATGAGCGGCACGACGACGGGGTCGAGGCCCTCGGCGACCAGCAGCTCGGCGAGACGATCAGCGCCCCGACCCTCACGGGTGACCGCGACCCGCCCTCGGCTCATCGGGTGCCGAGCAGCTCGCGTCCACCGTCGTCGAGCAGGCGGTGGGCGAGCATCGCGCCGATGGACGGGTCGTCACCGACGACCTCGTCGCGCAGCACGCGGCTGCCGTCGGGCGCGGCGAGCACGCCGAGGAGGCGGATGCCACCGTCGGGCGCGGCGGAGGCGACCGCGCCGACCGGGAGGTCGCAGCCTCCCCCCAGCGTCGCGAGGTAGGACCGCTCGGCGTCGACGAGCCGGCGGGCCTCGACGTCCTCGATGGCGGCGAGCTGCTCGAGCGTCGCCGGGTCGTCGGTCCGGCACTCGACGGCCAGTGCGCCCTGCCCGACCTGGGGCACGCACCGCTCGGGGTCGAGCACCTCGGCGACGTGCTGCTCCATGCCCAGGCGCCGCATGGCGACCAGCGCGACGGGGACGACGTCGATGCCGTCCTGGCGGACGCAGTCGACCCGGGTGGCCAGGTTGCCCCGCAACCCGACGAAGCGCAGATCGGGGCGCAGGTGGGCGAGCTGGGCCTGCCGGCGGGCCGAGCCGGTGGCGACCGTGGCCCCCTCGGGCAGCCGATCGAGCGTCGAGCCGACGAGCGCGTCCCGGGGGTCGCCCCGCTCGGGCACCGACGCCAGGGTGAGGCCGGGCGTGTCGAACGACGACGGCAGGTCCTTCGCCGAGTGGACGGCGAGATCGGCCCGGCCGTCGAGCACCGCCGCCTGCACCTCCTTCACGAAGATGCCGGTGCCGCTCAGCTCGCCGATGGGCACGTCGAGGCGCTGATCGCCGGTGGTGGAGACGATGACGAGCTCGTGGCCGACGCCGGCCCGCCCGGCGAGGAGCTTGCCCACGTGCTCGGCCTGCCAGCGCGCGAGCTCGCTGCCGCGGGTGGCGATCCGGAGCGGCAACGAACTAGAGGCCGTGGAGGTCGCGCATCGCGTCGGCGAGCCGCGAGCCCGTCGGCGTGCCCGCCGCGTCCTTCAACCGCACCGTGGGGTCGTGGAGGAGCTTGGCGACGAGCGCCTTGGTGAGGTTCTCGACCGCGGCGCGCTCGCGCTCGTCGAGCTCGGCGAGGCGACCGTCGAAGCGGGCCAGCTCGGCCGCTCGCACCTGCTCGGCGCGACCGTGGAGCTCGCTGATGAGCGGTGCCACCTCCTGCGCCGACCGGACGGCCGCGAAGCGGGCCACCTCGTCGTCGACGATCGAGCGCACCCGGCCGACCTCGGCCTGTCGATCGAGGCGGCCGCGGTCGGCGAACCGGTTGAGATCGTCCATGTCCAGCAACGTCACACCGGGCAGCCGGCCGACGGCGGGGTCGACGTCGCGCGGCACGGCGATGTCGACGATCAGGAGGGGCCGGCCCCCGCGACGGCGGATCGCCGGTTCGAGCTCGGCGTGCTCGAGCAGCATCGAGGTGGCACCGGTGGAGGTCAACAGGACGTCGACGTCGTGGAGGGCGTCGGCGAGCTCGGCGAGCGGGACGGTCCGTCCCCCGACCCGCTCGGCCAGGGTCTCGGCCCGGTCGGTCGTGCGGTTGGCGACGGCGACCTCGCCGACCCCGGCACCGGCGAGCGCCACGGCCATGCCCTCGCCCATCTCACCGGCGCCGACGACCAGAACCCGCCGGCCGGCGAGCGCACCGAGGTGCTCGGCGGCCATCTCGACGGCGGCGTGGCTGACCGAGGCGGTGCCCCGGGAGATGTCGGTCTCGGTGCGGGCCCGCTTGCCGGTCTCGATGGCGTGACGGAAGACCAGGTTGGCCAGCGAGCCGGCCGTCCCCTCCTCGCGGGCGAGGTCCCACGAGGTGCGGACCTGGCCGAGGATCTCGTGCTCGCCGACGACGGCCGAGTCGAGTCCGGCCGCGACCGAGAACAGGTGTCGCACGGCGTCTTCGTCGTACTGGACGACCAGATGGTCGGTGAGCCGCTCGGGCGCCAGCCCGGAGAGGTCGGCCAGGACGTCGCGCAGATCGCCGTAGGCGCCGTGGAAGGTCTCGGCGTGGACGTACAGCTCGGTCCGGTTGCAGGTGGCGACGGCGACGGCCTCGCTGACGTGGGTCGAGCCGACGACGGCGGCGAGCAGCTTGGCCCTCCCGTCGGCGGGCACCGAGCACTGCTCGAGCAGCGACAGCGGTGCCGTGCGGTGGCTCAGACCTACGACGACGAACGACACGGTGGGACACCGACCTCCCGGACTCGGCGGCCCGCGTGGCCGCGCTCCATTGAACCTCGCATCGGAGGAACGGGGCGAGTCGTTGAGGGAATCGAACCCCTCACGACGCCGCGAGCTTCCGGCACTCCACCTTACGGGGCCGAGCCGCCCGCGGTTCGCGGGGCGGCCTCGGCATCGCGACGCTGGGCGTAGAACGTGAGGACCTGCATCTCGAGCGCGAGATCGACCTTGCGCACCACGACGCCGTCGGGCACCGAGATCAGTGCCGGAGCGAAGTTCATGAGCGAGACGACCCCGGCGGACACGAGCAGGTCGGCCACCTGCTGCGCCGCGGCGGCCGGCGTCGCGATCACGCCGATGACGTCCGGGTGACCGACGACCGCCTCGGCGACGTCGTCCATCGGTTGGATCGGCAGTCCGTACGCGTCGGTGCCGACCTTCTCGGGGTCGGAGTCGAAGAGCCCGACGATCGTGAAACCCCGCTCGGCGAAGCCCCGGTAGTGGACCAGGGCCTGACCGAGGTTGCCGACGCCGACGATGACGACCGGCCAGTCCTGGCGGAGCCCGAGCGACTCGTGGATCGAGTGCAGCAGGTAACGGACGTCGTACCCGACCCCGCGGGTGCCGTAGGAGCCGAGGTGCGACAGGTCCTTGCGCACGGCCGCCGCGGTGACCCCCGTCAGCTCCGCGAGGCGCCCCGACGAGACGGTCTCGGTGCCGTCGGCGGACAGCTGACCCAGCGCGCGGTGATAGACGGGGAGCCGGGCGACGGTCGCTTCGGGGATGCGGTCCGAACTCACGTGCGCCCACCGTACGGCGCCGGTGGACCGTCACTCCAGACGGGGCGGGACCGCTACTCGATGAGGAGGCGGCGGGTGAGCTTGCCGGCCTCGTTGCGAGGCAGCTCGGTGACGAAGCGCACCTTCGACGGGCACTTGTACCGGGGCAGGCGCTGCTCGCAGAAGGTGATGATGACGTCCTCGTCGGCCGTGGCGCCGTCGGCGAGCACGACGTGGGCGACGACCGCTTCGCCCGAGTGGGGATGCGGGACGCCGACCACGGCGACCTCGCTGACCGGGGCGAACTGCTCGACGACCGCCTCGACCTCGGCCGGGAAGACGTTGAACCCCGAGACGATGATGACGTCCTTGCGCCGATCGACGAGGTAGAGATGGCCGTCGTCGTCGACGACGCCGATGTCGCCGGTGCGCAACCAGCCGTCGTCGCCCAGCACGCGCCTGGTGGCCTCCTCCTCACGCCAGTAGCCGGAGAAGAGGTTCGGTCCGCGGACCCACACCTCGCCCGGATCGCCGACCAGGGCGTCCTCACCCTCGTCGTCGATCAGCCGGACCTCGACGCCGGGGAGCGGCAGTCCGACCGCGCCCGGGATCGCGTCGGACATCACCGAGCTCGTCACGCCCGGCGCCGCCTCGGTGAGCCCGTAGCCCTCGGTGATCGTCAGCCCGAACCGGTCCTGGAAGGCATCGAAGACCGCCGGTGACAGCGCCGAGGCGCCCGACGACACGCGGCGAAGCGTGGCGAGGTCGGAGCGCTCGAGATCGGGGAGGTCGAGCATCGACGTGAACATGGGCGGCACGCCCGGGAACATGGTCACCCCGTGGCGGCGGATGGAGGCGACGGCGTTGGCCGGGTCGAAGTTCTCGACGAGGACGAGGCGAGCGCCGCGGGCCAGTCCGAGGCAGAGCACCACGTTGAGGCCGAAGATGTGGGAGAACGGCAACACCGCGAGGACGGTGTCGTGCTCGTTCACGGCGCCGTCGCCGAGGCCCACCATCTGTTCCTGGTTCGCGAGCAGCGCGCCGTGGGAGAGCATCGCGGCCTTCGGCCCGCCCGCGGTGCCGGACGTGAACATCAACACCGCGAGATCGTCGGCCTCGCGGCGCAGGGCGTCGACGGGCCGCGACGAGAGGTCGGCGCGACCGATGGCGCCCGGGATGGCACCGGCCTCGGGGGCGATCACCACCCCGCCGGGACACAGGTCCTCGGCCGTGGTGCCGGTGGCATCGAGGCGCATCGCGACGCCAGTGCCGATCACGGCCGCCCGCGCGCCGACGGTCTCGATCTGCGTGGCCAGCTCGGGTCGGGGTGAGCGCGGGTTGAGCGGCACCGCGACCGCCCCGGCGTGCAGCACGCCGAGGAACGGCACGACGAAGTTGAGGTTGTTGGCCGCGACCACGGCCACACGGTCGTCGGGCAGGACGCCCTGGTCGACGAGCCCGCCGGCGAACTCGGCCACCCGCCGGCGCAGCTCCCCGTAGGTGGTCTCGCGCGCCTGGGAGATGAGCGCGACCGCATCGTCGGGCTGTCCCTCCAACACGTCGGCGACGTTCATCTCGCTCCCCCTCGCTTCACGCCCCGGCCCGGGGCCGGATCGGGTGTCCATTCCTACCTCAGGACGACCGCTGCCTTCATCAGCGCCGTCGAGTCCTACAACAGCACGACGAACTGCACGACCGCTGCGATCATGAGCGCGAGCAGCAGGAGCGCCATGGTGATCGTCGTCGCCGGTCTCATGTCGCCTCCTCCAGCCGGATCTCGCTCCCGGCACCGATGCCGAGCTCGTCGACGGCGGACCGCCGATCGAGGCACAGCGACAACACCCCGTAGGAGTCGGTGACGAGACCGAGCCGGCCCTCGCCGATCTCGGCGTAGCTCGCAGCGCGGTGTGCGACGCGAGCCTCGTCACCCCACCGCACCATGATCGCATCACCCCACCGGTCGACGTCCTCGGGACCGACGTTCAGCTGGCAGTTGCCGAACGCATCGGCCCACAGCACCTCGCCGACCAGGACGTCGCCCTCGGCACGCGGGATGGGCAGGGTGGCCGGCAGGAGCGAGGCCGGCTCGACCTCGGGGCCGAGCTCGGTGAGCTCGACGCCGTTGCACAGGTGGGCGGCCGCCGGAGCGAAGACGTCGCGGCCGTCGAAGGTGGTGCCCGGCGCCGGGATCCGGTGCTCGGTGCTCGTGAGCTCGACCGCCCGGGTGGCACCACCCGCCACGGCGACCGCCGGAGCCAGCAGCCCGTTGTCGGGGCCGACGAAGACGGCCCGGCCGTCGAGCACCTCGACGGCGACACCGCGTCGGTCGGTGCCCACCCCCGGGTCGACGACGGCGAGGATCACCCCGGGCGCCACGTACTGGACCGCCCGGGCGAGCGTGAGCGCACCGGCGCGCACGTCGTGGGCCGGCACGCCGTGGGTGAGGTCGATCACCTCGACCTCGGGCGCCAGCTCCCGGATCACCGAGCGGACGACGCCGACGAACTCGTCGGCGAGGCCGTAGTCGGAGAGGAAGGTGATGGTGTCGTAGCGGCCGGGCATGGGCCCACGACGGTATCCGCCGGGCCGGCCGTCGCCCCGGGCGACGCCCGATCAGCTGCCGAGCTGTCGCGATCGTTCGGTGGCGGCGACGACCGCGTCGATCACGGCCGCCCGGACCCCGCCCCGTTCGAGCTCGCGGAGCCCGGCGGCGGTGGTGCCGCCCGGCGAGGTGACCTGGGCCCGCAGCTCGGCCGCCGAGGCCTCGCCGTCGACGAGCAGACGGGCCGAGCCGAGCAGCGTCTGGTGGGCGAGCTCCTCGGCCACCGGTCGGGCGAGCCCGGCGAGGACGCCGGCGTCGACGAGCGCCTCGGCGACGAGGAAGACGTACGCCGGGCCGCTGCCGGAGAGGCCGGTCACGGCATCGAGCGCCGACTCGGGAAGGCGCACGACACGCCCGACACCTCCCAACACGCCCTCGGCCCAGCCGAGCACGTCGTTCGGTCCGTCGGCCTCGGTGCAGATCGCCGTCGCGCCCTCGCCCACGAGGGCCGGCGTGTTCGGCATGGCCCTCACCAGGGCCGGCCCGGGCCCGGCGGCGGTCCGCAGCGCGGCGAGCGTCACGCCGGCGGCGATCGACATGATCCGGGCGGCGCCCGCTGCGGCCAGAGCGGCGCCCGCCGCGGGAGCGTCGTGAGGCTTCACGGCGACGATGCCGGAGGTGCAGGCGACGACCTCGTCGCCGACGATCACGCCCGGGAACCGTTCGACGAGCTCGGAGCGACGGGCGGGCACGAGCTCGGCGATCGAGATGGTGGCGGGGTCGGTGCCGGCGGCGAGGAGCCCACCGAGGAGCGCCTCGCCCATGCGGCCACCGCCGACGACGCAGAGCTCGATCCCGGTCACGGGTCCGGAGCGTACCGAACAGCTCGATCGAGGCCGCGGGAACGGCTCGGCTCAGCGAACGCGAATCGCGCGGTGGCGCGGACGGCTCAGAGGAAGTTCATCGGGTTGCGGGCCGAGCCGTTGACCCGCACCTCGAAGTGGAGGTGCGGTCCGGTCGAGTTCCCGGTGCTCCCGATCCGCCCGATCAGCTCGCCGCGCGAGACGGACTGCCCGTTGCCGGCGATGCGCTCGGACATGTGGGCGTAGAGGGTGACGATCCCGCCACCGTGATCGACGATGACCGTCTGCCCGTAGCCGCCGAGGCTGCCCGAGTGGATGACCACGCCGCCGTCGGCCGCAGCGATCGGACTCCCGGTCGGCGCGGCGATGTCGATGCCCTGGTGCATGCGACCCCACCGGGGGCCGAAGCCGCTCGTGAGCGTCCCGGACGCCGGCCAGGACAGCTGGCCCGAACCGCCGCCGCCTCCGCCCCCGCTGGACGAGGGGCGGGGCCGGTTGGCGGCCTCGATCTCGGCCTGGGCTCGGGCGATGACCGAGGTCAGCTCGGCCTCGGTGGCCTCGAGCGCGTCGATCTCGGCGGTGAGGGCGTCGATGCGGACCTGCAGGTCGGCGAGCACGCGGGCCTCGGCGTCGCGGGCCGCCTCGAGCTCGTCGAGGGCGCCCTGCAGCACCGCCCGCTCGTCGTCGGCCCGCGCCGCGGCCTCGAGCGACGCCGCCTCGAGCTCCTCGAGCTCGATCCCGATCGAGCGGAGCCGGTCGGTGAGGTCGGCATCACGGCCGCTGACGACGTCGAGCACCGCCTGGCGGCGGGCCGCTTCGTAGACGTCCTCGGTGCCGAGCACGGCGGCGAGATCGTCGCCCTGCGGACGGACGTAGGTGTCGACGGCGCGCTGGCGGGCGAGCTCGACCAGGCGCTCCTGCTCACCGACGGAGACGGTGAAACGGTCGCGGAACGCCGCCGCCTCGGCCTCGGCCTGTGCCACGGCGGCTCGGGCGGTCTCGACCCGGGCCTCCTGGGCGCCGACCTCCTCCTGCAGCACGGCCAGCGCGGCCTCGACCTCTTCCTCGGACGCGGCGAGCACCTCGAGCTGACCGGCTCGCTCCGCGGCCTCGGCGCGGGCCGCCTCGCGCTCGGCCCGAGCCGACTCGATGCGCTCCTGGGGCGTCTCGTCGGCGACCGCCGCGCTGACCGACAGGGCCAGGGCGGCGAGCACGAACGCGAGGAAACGCTTCATCGATCGGGGTGCCTCCGACGTCGCCGGGCGACGGGACGGGTGACGGGGTCGAAGGCTCAGAAGCTAGCAGCGGGCGACCCCGCTGCCACCGCTCGCTCCCCGTCGCCGGCCGCCCACAGGCCCCGGGTGGCGTTCCGGCCCGGTCGCACGGGCGTCCGTCGCGCTTCCCCGATCGACGACCGCCCGACGACCGAACCGGAACGTGATGAGAAGGTAGGAAACATCACGAGATCTCGCAAGAGCCTGGGCGAGAATTGTGTTCTGCGCGCGGTGCGCTCAGGTTCGGCTCACGCGTCGCGGAAGCGCCGAGCGAACCCGAGGCGGATCGCTGAGCCGAAGCTCTGCTCGACGAAGGCGTAGACCGAGCCGACGACGCGGTCGAGCTCCTCCTCGTCGAAGCCGAGCAGCGGCAGCGCCCCGCGCAGGAAGATCGCGTCCTCGGCGCCGATCGAGAAGTGGGCCCCGACGAGGGTGTCGTTGCGCCGCAGGAGCTGCTCGAAGAGCTCGCGCTCGTTCTCCTCGGGCGCCGGCATCACGTAGGTCTCGTAGTGGAGCATGCGCTGGCGCAGGGTCAGCCAGATCGTGGTGATGTCCTTGGCCTCGCCGCGGAGCCGCACGTACCAGCGGCGCTCATCCGGTTCACCCCGGTCGACCGCGAGGTAGGTCGGGTTCTCGTCGAGCTGGGCGCTGAGCCAGGTGTCGATGCGGGTCTCGAGCTCGTCGAGCTGCACGCTGGAACGGGCGGAGTCGGTCATCGCCGGCGACCGTAGCGCCCGGCCGCGCCGGGGGTGCTGTCCCGGACGCCGGTCAGGAGCAGGGGACGAGCGAGCGCTCGCCGACGTCGGCGAGGAGGGAGACGAGGCGGTCGGCGCCGCTCGACCAGGTGTGCTCGTCGGCGACGACCTGCGTGGCGGCCGCCATGCGGGCGGCGAGCTCGGGGTCGCCCAGGACGCGGTCGATGCCGTGGGCGAAGCCGTCGGGGTCCCGACCCTCGACGAGGAAGCCGGTCTCGCCGTGGTGGACGAGCGAGCGCAGCCCGCCGACGGCCGTGGCCACCACCGGGGTGCCGCACGCGGCCGCCTCGAGCGCGACCAGGCCGAACGACTCCGAACGGCTCGGCATGACGACGACGTCGGCGGCCCGGTAGTAGGTGGAGAGCAGGTGGTGGGGCTGGGGTGGGTGCTGATCGATGCGGTCGGCGACGCCGAGCTCGTCGGCCAGCGCCCGCACCTCGGCCAGCGTGCGCCGGCCCTCCGCCCCGCTCGGCCCGCCGACGACGCTGAGCCGCAGCTCGGGGTGCTCGGAGCGCGCGAGCGCTCGCACCGCCACGTCGAGGCCCTTGAGCGGCTGGATGCGTCCGACGAACAGCGCCCGCGGCCCGTCGGTCAGCGACAGCGCCCGCCGTGCCCCCTCGCTCGACCCGGGCGAGAAGATGGCCCGATCGACTCCGGGCGAGACGATCTCGACCCGGTCGCGGTGGGCGCCGTACAGCCCGATCAACTGCTCGCGCTCGGGCAGCCCGTTGGCCAGGACGACGTCGGCGCAGCCGATCGTGCGCTGCTCGGCGTCGATCCTGGCCTGCGGTTCGTGGTCGCCCATCGCCCGCTTGACCGCACCGAGCGTGTGGAACGTCATGAGCAGGGGGATGTCGAGCCGGTGCTTGAGGTCGTGGGCCGACACGCCCGAGAGCCAGTAGTTGCCGTGGACCGCGGTCGGTCGGAACCGTTGGGCGTGCACCTCGACCTCGTCGGCGAACACGTCGAGGATCCCGGGCAGCTGCTCCTTGGTGAGCTCGTGGGGCCCGGCCTCGACCTGGACGACCCGGAGCCCGGGCTCGACGTCGACGAACTCGGCGGTCTCGGGAGAGGTCCTCCGCACGTACACCTCGACGTCGACGCCCCGTCGGGCGATGGCGCCGGCCAGCTCGCGCACGTACACGTTCATGCCCCCGCTGTCGCCCTCGCCGGGCTGGGCGAGCGGCGAGGTGTGCAGCGACAACATCGCGAGCCGGTGGGTGCTCACCCGGGCAGGTCCTCGTCGGGGTCGGCCACGAAGGAGCGGTAGATCGTCAGCAACGACTGCTTCTGGTCGTCGGTCAGCCGGGCGTCGCTGCGGATGGCCGTGACGACGTCGTGCTCGCCGTCGCGCGGCTCGAGCATCCCGGCCTGGACGTAGAGCGACTCCGCCGAGATCGACAGCGCGGTCGCGAGCTGCTGGAGGATCTCGGCCGAGGGTCGGCGCAGCCCGCGCTCGATCTGGCTGAGGTAGGGGTTGGAGATGCCGGACAGCTCCGAGAGCCGCCGCAGCGACAGCTCGGCCTGGGTCCGACGGTCCCGGATGAACTCCCCGAGCTCGGCCCAACGTTGTTCCAGATCATCTCGCACCAGGCGCTCAGCCTAGGACGAAGCGACCTCGATCCCCGACGCTCGGTGGTGGGGCGATCCCGACGAGGACCGCCAGACCCGCGCCCTCAGCCCGAGACGGTGAGCTCGCCGACGCGGTACCGGCGGGCGATGTCGGCCTGGATCGCGTCGATCGAGCCGTGGAGCCGCCGGCGCAGGTCGGAGATCGAGCGCTCGATGCGGTTCAGCCGGGCCAGCTCGCGACGCAGGTCGTCGTCGGCGGCGGCGGGGACGTCCATCAGGGCGATGCCGGCGTCGCTCTCGACCTCGGCGAGCAACTCGAGGTCGGGGTCGATCAGCCCGCGAGAGCGCGGCGACCGGGTGGACGCGCCGGGGCGGACCCGGGCCACGAGCTCGGGGATGGCGCTGAGCAACGACATGAGGCGGGCCTCGGAGCCGGGCTCGTCGTCACGAGCCGCGAGCGCGGCGTCGATCAGGTCGATCCTCGTCTGCAGGATCCGCCGCAGGAACGAGATCTGGCTCTCGAACGATCCGAGCAACGACCGGCGCTCGCGCAGATCGTGGATCGACGTGAGCTCCACGTCGATCTCGTGCGCCCGCAGCTCGTCCTCGATGTCGGTCAACCGCATGTGACTTCCTCCCCCAGGAGACACGTGCGAGTTCTGTCGTCCGCTGGGGTCACCGGCTGAAGCGAAGTCGCGAGAAATTCCTCGAGATCAGAGCGACTGGACGTAGAGCCCCACGAGGAGTGGCCAGATCGGCCCGATCACGAGCAGGGAGTCGATGCGCCGCAGCGCCCGGGGCGACTCTCCGGCGGGCACGAGCAGCGAGGCGAGGACCGGGCCGAACGGCAGCGTCACGGCCGCGATGAGCGCGAACGAGGCGGCGCCGTCGAGCTCGAAGGGCGGTACGCCGATCGCCGCGACGGCGAACGCGACCACCCCGACGCCGACGATGCCCGAGACGGGGCCCTCCCAGGACGACGAGGCATCCACGCCGACCAGGTGCGAGCCGATGTCGTAGATGGCGACGAACGCGCACAGCACCACGACG
Source organism: Actinomycetota bacterium (assembly GCA_039818945.1). Classification (GTDB taxonomy): domain Bacteria; phylum Actinomycetota; class Acidimicrobiia; order Acidimicrobiales; family Poriferisodalaceae; genus JBCBSZ01. The sequence continues at coordinate 41,095 of JBCBSZ010000034.1, read as the reverse complement.
GCGCCGAGCTCGACCCGCCAGGTGAACATCGGTCCGGCTGCCGCCATCCCGACGAACCCCCAGGCGGCGACGTTGGCGCCGGCGAGGGCGGTGAGCGGGGTGGTGTCGGTCCGCGTGAACCAGGCGACGGCGACCGAGCCGACGGCTCCCGTGACCAGCACGGCGCCGGTGGCGGCCGTGTCGAAGTAGGCGGCGGGCGGCAGGGCGGCGGCGAGGGTGGCGGCGAGCACCGGCTCGACGGGGTAGTCGGTGTCGGCCGAGCAGGCGGCGATCTCCCAGGCGGCAGCGGCGGCGAGCGCCCCGAGGACGACGGCGAGGAACCACGGCCCGCTGACCAGGGCCAACGCCACGACGGCTCCCCAGGCGAGACCGCGCAGGGCCACGTGACCCTCCCCGGCGTGGGGATCGGCGAGCGAACGGCCGCCCAGGAGCCCGCCGGCGACCGACGAGGTCGCCGACCGGCGCGGCGACGACCCGCTCCCCGTCGAGGACGGCTTCGACGGGCTCGACGTCGTGGCCCGCTTCGACGACTTCGACGGCGCAGACCGCTTCGACGACGCGGACCGCTTCGACGGCGCTGACCGCTTCGACGACGACGTCGAGGCCTTCGACGCAGCGGAGCGCTTCGACGACGTGGTGCCCGGGGGTCGCTTCGTCGAGGTCGCCGACCCGGCGCGGCGACGATCAGCCACCGGAGACCGGTGGCAGGACGGCCACCTCGTCGTCGGGACCCACCGGATCGTCGTCGAGGGCCGGTTCGCCGTTGCACCACACGCGGCTCCCCGCGAGCACGGCGGCGAAGTCGGCGCCGTACCGATCGACCGCCCCGGCCAGGACCTCCGCGACCGTCGTGCCGTCGATCACGTCGCTGCCCGTTCCCGCCGCCTCGCGGGCCGAGGCGAACAGACGGAGTCGGGCCATCCGCGGATCGTACCGATCCTGCCGTCGCCGTCCTCGGACCCGCCTCACGGTGATCGGGGCCGCACCACCCCGCCACTACCGTCGGGCCGTGCCCGCCACCCGTGTGCTGCTCATCCGTCATGGCCAATCGATCTGGAACGCCGAGGGGCGGTGGCAGGGGTCGGCCGACCCACCGCTCTCGGAGCTGGGCGAGGAGCAGGCCCGGTCCGGCGCACGCCGGCTCGGTTCGGTCGGGACGTTCGACGGGGTCGGGTCGTCCGCGCTGCGACGGGCCATCCGCACCGCCGAGCACCTCGCGGCCGGTGTCGATGCCCCGATGATCGGGCAGCTCGCCGGGCTCAACGAACGCCACGCCGGCGACTGGGAGGGCCTCACGCGGGCCGAGATCGAGCAGGGGTACCCGGGCTGGCTCGACGAGCAGCGCCGCCCGGAGGGCTACGAAGGCGATGCGTCGATCGTGGAACGCGGCATCGCGGCCCTGCGCGAGCTCGCCGACCGGCACGAGGGCGCCACCCTGGCGATGGTCGCCCACGGCGGCATCATCGGCACGCTCGAGCGGCACACCAACGGTGAACCCTGGCGTCGCCTCGCCAACCTCGAGGCCCGGTGGTTCGAGATCGCCGACCGGGTGGTCACCCCGGTCGGTGAACGGGTCCACCTCGTCGACCCCGACCAGGAGACCCAACCGCCCACCCCGAGGGACTACGCCTGAGGCGACGTCGACCCGGTCGGCCCACCGCCGTCGAGTGCGTCGAGCATCGTCGAGCGTTCGGCCGGCTCCAGCTCGTGGAAGCGGTCGAGCACCCGCTCGACCGTCGCGACATCGCCCTCGAGCGCGCTGAGCTCGCTCCGGTCGGGAGCCGTTCCGGCGTCGTCGGGAGCCGCTCCGGCGTCGTCGGGCGGAGCGTCCGGCCCCAACGGGCGGGCGAGCATCACGACCCGGACCTCCCCGGACGGGCTGTCTCGCTCGTCGAGCGGGTCGAAGCCGAGCCGGTCGTGGAACACGAGGCTCGCCTCGTTGCGGGGCCGGGTGTTCACCTCGGCGAGGAGGTGGGTGTGGCCGTCGGCCGCTGCCTCGATGAACCCCTCGTAGAACCGCCGGGCCAGCCCCTGGCCATGGTGCGACTCGGCGACGACGACCCGATCGACGTAGAGGAACCGATCGAAGCGCTCGCTGAACCAGGCGTAGTTGTGGCTGCCGTAGTCACGGCCCGGACCGTCGAGGCCGATGAGCGCACCGACGATGGCGCCGTCGTCGTCGGCCACGGCGGAGTACACCGAGATGGCGACGAGGTGGGCGAGCCCGTCGGCATCGATCGAGCCGACCGCCGGCACGTGGAGCTGGTTGAGCGCGAGGACGGCGTCGAGATCGACGGGCGTCAGGGGACGGATCGTCACGGGCACGATTTGCTCCTATGTCAAGCGGCCAGCGGTTGGCAAGGCGCTGGTGTTGTTGACGTGGTGGGTTCGGCGTCGGCGAGCAGGGCTCGGTAGACGACGTCGGAGAGTCGTCGTTTGAGGGCTCGGAGCGCTTCGGTCGTGGTGTTGTGGCGTTCGCTGAGGCGGCGGTCGAGGTAGTCGCGGGCGTCGGGGTGGCAACGCTTCTGGGTGATGGCGATGCGGTGGATCGCAGCGTTGAGTTGCCGGTTCCCGGTTCGTGAGAGCCGATGCCGTTCACGGTTGCCGGACCACACCGGTAACGGGGCGGTGCCGTTGTGACGGGCGTAGGCGTCCTTGGATCGAAAGCGGCGCACGTCGGCGGTCTCGGCAACGATCTTGGCTGCGGTCAGCGCCCCCACTCCGACCACATCGAGCAACGTCGGGGCCAGCTCGGTGACCAGTACACGGATCTCGCGTTCGAGGCCTCGTTCACGAACCGTCAGCACCCGCACGTGAGCGACGATGTCGGCTGCGATTCGAGCCACGGGACCATCGAGGCCGGCCAGACGCACCGCAGTGGCATCGAGGTTGGTGATGGCGCTCAGGGAACGGGCCGGCGGATCCCAGGTGGGATCGAGCTCATGGAGATGCCACCGCAACCGGTTGATGCAGCGGGTCCGCTCTGCGACCAGGTCCTCGCGATGGTCGACCAGCAGACGCAGCTCACGAGCCGGACCATCGAGGTGCGCGGTGGGCAGATCGGGGTGGCGCAGCGCAGCGCGGGCGACCGCGAGCGCGTCGATCGGATCGGACTTGCCGTAGGTGCGGGCCGCGTCACGGGCATGGGCCATCAACTTGGGAGGGACCCGCACGATCCGCTCACCAGCAGCCAACAGATCAGCCTCCAACCGGCGCGAGAGATGCCGGCAGTCCTCAACCGCCCACACCCGTTCACCGTCAAGTTGGCGCGCCCAGCGCAGCATCTCGAGATGGTCCTCGCTCGTGGTTGCCATCGTCGTGTTGACCGCGACCTGGCGGCCAGCGTCATCGACGGCCACCACGGTGTGGGTGCGCTTGTGCGCATCAATCCCAAGGGTCACCATGATCACGTCACCTTTCACTTCACCGAGTGGAAGAGACGGGACCGGTCGGTGGGCACACCTCAGTGGGGGCGATGCCACGCTCCTATCAAGCCACGCCGGCCGGTTCCGCGCGTCCAAGGACCGGCACGAATCATGCTGCCCACCAGGGGCACCGACGCTAGGAGCCAAGCCCCCGGACAACGACCAGCGTGACACTGACGCGACGCTACCCGGGTGCGCTCGCGGCTCGGAGGGCCGCGAGCCGGCGACGGGCGTACGCCGGCTCGATCGTCCAGCCGTTGGCGGCCTCCCAGGCATGGGCGGCCCGTGCGGCGATCGAGGCGAGGGGTTCGTCGAGCGGGCGGGTCGGCACGTCGGCGAGATCGAGCACGCCCGCGTCGACGCGCGCCTCGTCCCAGTCGATGAGACCCACACCGTCGCCGGCGATGCGGAGGTTCCCGGCCCCGGGGTCGCCGTGCACGGCCGAACGGGGCAGCCCCGCCAGCGGGGCCCACGCCCGGCGACACTCCTCGACGACCGACACCGGCATCGCAGCGAGGTCGACGTCACCGCTCCGGTCGCCGGGTTCGAGGTCGGCCACCGCCCGCGCGCCGGGTCGCTGCGGCCAGTCGACGGTCGCCTCGTGGAGGCGGACCAGCTCGGCGACGACCCGTCCCCAGTCCGCCTCGCTCGACGGCGCCCGCCCCTCGACGAACGTCTGGACGACGATGCCGTCCACGTACCGGCGCCCGTCGAGCGCCGGGACCGTGCGCGGCACGCGGAAGCCCTCGTCGGCCAGGTGACGCAGGAGATCGAGCTCCCAGGACAACGAGACCGTCGGGCGGCGGGACGTGCGAGCGACGGCCCGGACCCCGTCGACGAGGACCTCCACGACATCGTTGCGGTGGCCGCCTCCGAGCGAACCGATCACCTCGACCCGACCCCACTCCCGGAGGCGGGTGCTGTCGGGGGCGATCAACCGGTGAGCTCGCCGCGCCGGAGGGCGCCGTCGAGCTCGATCAAGGTGAGGTGGGCCGACTCGAACCACCTCCGGGGCCAGCGAAGTCGCACACCGGGCTCGATCCGGGCGACGAGCTGACAGCGACGACCCGACCACTCGGCCACGGCCAGCGAGATCGGCAGGGGCGGCCACGACCACGGGAGGTGGCAGGTGCCGTCCGCTCGGACGAGCTCCCGGGCGGCGCGGCGACCGGGTCCGGGAGCGCTCCACCGGACCCGGACCGCGCCGAGCTCCATCCTCCCCGCAGCGGCGAAGGCGGCGACGGCCTCGTCGGCGGAGAGATCGGAGAGGCGGGCGACCCTCGATCGATCGGGGCTGACCGGCCAGCCGACGCGGAACCGCCACCGGAGCAGGGCGACCTGCCAGCGGTCGAGCTGGCCGTCGGCGCGCTCGAAGGCCCGGACGGTGAGCGGATCGCGGCCCACGAGGCGGCTGGGATCGGCGTCGAGGCGGCGCAGCGCCTCCGACAGCGGGTCGGCGCCGACCGGGAGCCCGGCGCGCTCGTCGCCGCCGTCATCGAGCTCGATGACCGCCGGTGCGAGGCTCTCACCGTCACCTGATCTGTCGGGCACCGCACACCCCCCTGCGAAGGATGCCCCAGGATCGGCGCAGCGGCCAGGCTCGGCGGGGGTCGGCTGCCCGGGTTCAGCGGTTGGCGACGAGCTTGGGCACTCGGGTCGACACCGGTTCGGGCACACCTCCGCGCACCCGGTACGAGGTCGCCTGCTCGAGTCGACGCCCGCCGGCGGGCCCCTTGGACCAGACGACGTGGTACTCCAGGCCCTCGACCAGCGGGACGATCGACACCGAACGCATCGCCGCCCCCTCGGCCCGCCGGACCTCGTCGTGGAGGAGGTCCATCGTGTCCCACACCCAGGTCTCACCCACGGCGACGAAGCGGCTCAGGTGCACGGTCTTGGTCTTCGGGACGACCGACCCGGGGCACACGAGGAGGCGGCCCTCGACGCGCGGCTCGATGGCTGCGCCCTTCGCGTCGAAGAGCTGCTCGAACGCCTCGTCCGCGACGGCGTGCACGTCGCCGGTGGCGACGGCGCGGCGGCGCTGCTCGTCGGTGAGCAGCTCGACGAGGTGATCGAGCTCGGCGTCGGCGAGCTCCTCGACTCGCAACGACCGGAGGTCTGGTGGTGCGTCCACGCCGGCATCATCGCCCGACGGTGTGGCACGTCGGGGGACCCACGTCACCGCGGGCCGCCGGTAGCGTCGGGCGCGGTGGGAGACGAACGTCCGAGGCCCCAGCGCCTGGTACCGCTGCTCGAGCTGGAGTTCGCCGACCCCGCCGAGGCGCTCGGGCGGGCGCTGGCGGCCAGCGAGCACGCCGGCGGACTGGCCGCCTGGGAGCGAGCGGTCGGGCTGCACCACGAGCTGCTGTCGGCCTCGGGCACCGTCCGTCCGGCCGCCACCTCGGCCGTCGGGCCGCTGGCGCTCCACGAGCGCCGCACGATCTCCTCCGAGGAGCTCGACGCTCATCTCTTCCTCCACCTCGTCGCCGTGCCGACCGCCGGCGCGCCCGTGGACCGGGCGGCCGTCGAGTGGCTCGGCCACTGCGTCGAAGCCGCCGTGCTCGGCGGTTGGCGGGCCGACCGGCTCCGGCCGCTGGCCTCGCTGTTCTGCGACCTCGCGGCCGCGCTGGAGCGGACGTGGGCCCTCGACCCGGCGCTGGCGGCGGTCGACGTCGGCGACGACGCCCCCGCGCACAACCGGCGGATCCTGGAGCGGGCACTGGGGCGCCTCCCCCGCCCCCGGCTGCGAACCACCGACGAGCGGCAGCTCGCGGTGCTCAACGCCCGACCCGACGCGCTCTGGTGGCGGGGTCGCCATCCGGAGGCGGAGCAGCTCGCCGACCTGGGCTTCCAGGCCGTCGCCGCCGGCGTGGCCGCTCCCGTGGTCGGGGTGATGCAGCGGGGCCCCGACGTGCTGTCGGTGAGCCCGATCGTGCTCGACGTCGAGGAATCGGTCGACGAGCACCTCGAGGGCACCGACCGGGTCAGCGGGACCCGGGTCCGGCTCCGCGTCGGCGATCCCGAACCGGAACCCGACGCCGCCGAGGACTGACCTGCGCGCTCAGGCGCAGAGACCGCCCTCGCTGACGCCGCGGAAGCAGAGGATCGTGGCCTCGACGGAGCGAAGGGAGAAGGTCTCGCCCGACCCGTCCTCCTGGGCGAAGACGTGGAGCCGCTCGCCGGCCGCGGCGTCGTCGGCGAACCCGAGGACGTCCATCGTGATCTCGCCCAGGTCGCCGACGGTCGGCGCCACCGACACGACGATGCGCGACTCGACGTCGGTGCTGGCACGGGTGCCGGCGACCAGCTCGCCGAGGTCGACGAGGGTCTCCGCGGTCGGGATGCCACCCAGGTCGGCGACCACCTGCGAGGTGATGTCGTCGACGACGCCGGGCAGGGCGAGGAAGAACGAGTTGACCCAGCCGGTCCCGCCCGCGACCTCGACCTCGTACCAGATCGAGGCGGGGAGGTTCCGGGCCGCCCCGGTCGTGACGACGTCGTCGGCGTCGGGCGCGAGCGTGGCGATGATCTCCTCGTCGATGCCCGGACCGCATCGGACGTTGAGGACGTCGTCGCGGTCGACACCGACCACCGACCACACCTGCCCCGGGCGGGCGAAGAGCTCGATGGGCTCCCCGGCCAGTTCGCCGTCGTCGACCGTGGTCGCTGGAGCGGATGTCGCCGGGGCCACGGTCGTCGCGGCGACGGTGGTCGACGGCGCCGCCGTCGTGGTCGTCGTGGTCTCGGGCGGCGCGCTGGTCGGTGGGACGGTGGTGGCAGTGGTGGTGGTGGTCGACGGTGCTGCGGTCGGCGCGGCCGTGTCGTCGTCGGCGTCGCCGGAGCAGGCCGCGACGGCCGCCACCGCGACGATGATGGTCACGACCCGTCGCCACCACGTCATCGCTGCGCTCCTCGTCTCGACCGAACCGGGCGCAGCTCATCTTGGCGCACGCCGTACGCTCGCTCCGGGTCGTTAGCTCAATCGGTAGAGCGGGGGACTTTTAATCCTTCAGGTGTGGGTTCGAGTCCCACACGACCCACCCGTCCCCCGGCCCGTGGTTCGGCGCCAGCGCTCCCGGTTCGTCGCTGCCGTGGAGCGACCTCGCCCCGCGCTCGCCGTGCGCGGTCGCGTGGGTACTCTCCATGAGCGTGCCCAGCTCAGCATCACGAGTCCTCGTCGTCGAGGACGACCCGCTCGTCGCCTCGACGATCGGGGTGATGCTCCGGTCGATCCCCTCGGCGCCGGCGGCCACCGACGTCGTGGACACCGCCGCCCGCGCCGTCGAGGCCCTCGAGCGCGAGGTCCGCTACTCGGCGATCGTGCTCGACGTCGACCTCCCCGACGGCAACGGGTTGGAGACCGTCCGCAACCTGCGCGCCGTCGAGGCCGTCCCGGTGATCGTGCTGACCGCGCACGACGGCAACGACATCTGGGGCGCCGCCGCCGACGCCGGCGCCGCTGCGGTGCTGCCCAAGTCGGCCCTCACGGTCGACCGACTCGCCGCCGTGCTCACCTTCGCCCGCGAGAAGACGATCGGACGCCAGATCGCCGAGATCGTCGGTCGCAGCGCCGTCACGCTCATCGGACGCAACGAGCTCGCCGCGCACGAGGCGCTGCTCGACGAGCTGCGGATCGAGCTCGGTGTCGACGCGCTCCGGCTCACGATCACGCCGCTGGGCGTCACCCCGGACGGGTTGGCGGTCATCGTCGCATCCGGTGACCCCGGCCAGTACCCGGTCCGCCTCCAGCTCGACCGCAGCTCCGACTCCTACTCGGCCCGGCTGGAGGTCGAGTCCGAGGAGATGCGGCACCTCAACCACCTCCAGGGCTCGTTGTCGACCGCCTGCGGGTTGGTGCTGGCCGGCTACGAGCTGGAGCAGAGCCGCCGGGCGCTGGAGGCCAACGAGTCCCGGTACCGGGCGCTCGCCGACCACTCGCCGGACCCGGTGCTCACGATCGACGGCGGCGGTGAGGTGTGTCTCGCCAACCCGGCCTTCCTGCTCGCCAGCGGCGTCTCCGAGGCGCTCGGTCGCACGCTCGACGACCTGGCGGACGAGACCGATCTCGCCGGTCTGGCGCTCCGCGTCGACGGCATCGCCCGCCGCACGCGGCGCGAGCACACGATCGACGACGAGCTCTGCGCCCGCGGCGACGGAACCCCGGCCTTCTACTCGGTGCGCGCCGTCCCCGAGACCGTGCCCGGGTCGCCGGCGCGGGTGCACGTGATCTTCACCGAGACCACCCGGCGGGTCGAGGAGGAGCATCGCCTCGGCGAGCTGGCCCTCACCGACCCGCTCACGGGGCTCGCCAACCGCCGCCTCGCGCTCGACCGGCTCCAGCACGCCCTCAACGGCGCCGGACGCCGCAGCGGCCTGGTCGTCGCCGCCATGCTCGACATGGACTACTTCAAGAACATCAACGACCTCCTGGGCCACCAGGCGGGCGACCGCTGCCTCAAGGCCTTCGCCCAGCGCCTCGGCCAGGTCGTGCGCTCCGGCGACACGGTCGCCCGCCTCGGCGGCGACGAGTTCCTCGTGATCCTCGAGGGCATCTCCTCCGAGGCCGACCTCGATCCGATCCTCTCCCGGCTCCACGCTGCGGTGTGCGGCCCGGTGTCGCTGACCGGACGCGAGATCGAGCTCCGCGCCAGCCTCGGCTACGCCGTCGCCGATCGATCCGACCTGACGGCCGAGGAGGTGCTCGGCCGGGCGGACCGGGCCCTCTACGACGTCAAGCGGCGCGGCCGGGGCGACGTCGCCCGCTATGACGGCGCGGGCCCGCTGTTCGGGTCGACCGGCGAGCTCACCCGCCAGCTCCGCACCGCCTTCGACGAGCAGCAGTTCTTCCTCCGCTACCAGCCGATCGTCGACATCGAGGGCCGGATGGACAGCGCCGAGGCCCTCATCCGGTGGGACCACCCGGAGCTCGGTGAGCGCTCCCCCGTCGACTTCATCGATGCCATCCTCGACGGACCGCTCGCCACCCCGCTGGCCCGGTGGGTCATCACGGCCGCGCTGGAGCAGCTGGCCGCCTGGCGGGCGGCGGCGCTCGTCGGTCCCGAGTTCACGATGCACGTCAACGTCGCCCCGCAGCAGCTTCCCGACCTCGGCCTGGTCCAGCACGTCATCTCCGAGCTCGACCGGACCGGCATCGAGCCGGCCTGCCTCGTGCTCGAGGTCACCGAGCAGGCGCTGTTCGAGCTCGACCACGCAGCATCGAACCTGAAGCGACTCGAGGAGGCCGGCGTCCAGATGTACCTCGACGACTTCGGGACCGGTGCCTCGTCGCTGTCGCACCTGCGGTCATCGATCCTCGACGGCCTCAAGATCGATCGCTCGTTCCTCACCGAGCTCGAGGACGGCGGTCGCGACACCGCGATCGTCGAGGGGCTGATCGCGCTGGCCGCCGGCACCGGCCTCGACCTCATCGCCGAGGGCGTCGAGCGGACGACCCAACGCGACTGGTTCGCACCGCACACCACCGCCCGGCTCCAGGGCTACCTGTTCGGTCGCCCCGAGCGCCCCGAGGAGCTCGTCCGCCGCTTCTGACCGGCACGCCGGTCGGCGGCTCGGCCGCCCCGGCCCCCGCCCGCTCAGACGCCGAGCTCGGCGGCTCGCTCCAGGACTCGCTCGCGCTCGTCGCCGATCGTCGTCGAGTCGCCGTGGCCGGTGTGCACGACCGTGTGGTCCGGGAGCGTGAGCAGGCGGTCGCGGATCGACCGCAGGATCGTCGGCTCGTCGCTGTAGCTCCGACCGGTTGCCCCCGGCCCGCCACAGAAGAGGGTGTCGCCGGTGAGCACCACTTCCCCGGCGGCGTCGTGCAGGCAGCAGCACCCCGGCGAGTGACCCGGCGTGTGCACGACCGAGAGCTCGTGGCCGGCGACGGCGATCGTCGTCCCCGGTTCGAGGGCCCGGTCGAACTCGACGTCGTCGTACACCGCCCGCCACAGCATCGTGTCGGCGTCGTGGAGCAGGATCGGGGCGTCGACGGCAGCCCGGAGGTCGACCGCGGCGTTGATGTGGTCGTTGTGCCCGTGGGTCAACACGATCGCCGTGACCCGACGGCCGGCGACGGCGTCGACGATCGGCTCGTGGTCGTGGGCGGCGTCGACCACGACCACCTCGCGGTCGTCGCCGACCAGCCAGATGTTGTTGGTGACCTCCCAGCTCCCGCCGTCGAGCTCGAACACCCCGTCGGTCGTCACCAGCTCGATCGTCATCGGTCGCTCAGATCGTGACGACCGAGCGGAGGACCTCGCCCCGCTCCATCTTGTGGAAGGCCTCCTCGACGTCGTCGAGCGAGATCGTCTCGGTCACGAACCCGTCGAGGTCGAGGCGTCCCTGCAGGTAGAGGTCGACGAGCATGGGGAAGTCGCGGCTCGGGAGGCAGTCGCCGTACCAGCTCGACTTCAGCGCCCCACCCCGCCCGAAGACGTCGAGGTACGGCAGCTCCAGGGTCATGTCGGGACGGGGCACACCGACGAGCACCACGGTCCCGGCGAGATCGCGGGCCTCGAACGCCTGGACGTAGGTCGAGGGCAACCCGACGGCCTCGATGGCGACGTCGACGCCGTTGCCGTCGGTGACCGCCCTGACCGCCTCGACCGGGTCGGTCTCGTTGGCGTTGACCGTGTGGGTGGCGCCGAACTGCTCCGCCCACTCGAGCTTGCGGTCGTCGAGGTCGATGGCGACGATCGTGCTCGCGCCGGCGAGCTTGGCGCCGGCGATGGCGGCGTTGCCCACGCCCCCGCAGCCGAAGACCGCGACCGAGTCGCCCCGTTCGACCTCGCCGGTGTTGATGGCGGCGCCGATGCCGGCCATGACGCCACAGCCGAGCAGACCGGCGGCGGCCGGCGAGGCCGTCTCGTCGACCTTCGTGCACTGGCCGGCGTGGACGAGCGTCTTCTCGGCGAAGGCGCCGATGCCGAGCGCCGGGGACAACTCGGTGCCGTCGGCCAGCGTCATCTTCTGCGCGGCGTTGAACGTCGAGAAGCAGTACCAGGGTCGGCCCCGCAGGCACGAGCGGCACTGCCCGCACACGGCCCGCCAGTTCAGGATCACGAAGTCGCCGACGGCGACGTCGGAGACCCCCTCGCCGACGGACTCGACGAGGCCGGCCGCCTCGTGGCCGAGGAGGAACGGGAACTCGTCGTTGATGCCGCCCTCCCGGTAGTGCAGGTCGGTGTGGCACACGCCGCACGCCTGGATGGCCACGACGGCCTCTCCGGGCCCGGGGTCCGGGATCGTGATCTCCTCGACCGTCACCGGCGCCCCCACGCTGTGGGACACCACTCCTCGAACCGTCTGCGGCATCGCTCGTCACCCCTCGCTCCGGACGGGCGGGATCGTAGCGTGCCGCGCTGGAGCGCTCCCGGTGGGTGCCGGTCAGTCTGCGGGTTCGGGGAGCGGGCGCATGAACGACCACAACCCGCCCTCGGGGTCGCGGACGCCGTACTCGCGGTAGCCGTAGGGCTGGTCCATCGGCGCGTAGACGATGTCGGCGCCCTTGCCCGCCGCGTGGGCGTGGTGGGCGTCGACGTCGTCGACCATGACCGCGACGGTCGCGGTCGCGGCGCCGAGCGACTTCGGCGAGGCGAGGCCGAACTCCGGCGACTCGGGGTGGAGCCAGATCACGCCGTCGCCGGCGTCGAGCGCGGCGTGCACGGGCCGGCCGTCGCCGTCGCGGGTGAGCTCGGCGGGGCCGAGACCGAAGACGTCGACGAGGTGGTCCGCCGCGGCTTCGAGGTCCTCGTACACGAGGATCTGGATGCGGCTCTCGATGGATCGATCGAGGGTGGTCATGTCGGTCAGCACCTCCATCAGGTGTCGGCTGGGGTCACGTTCGGTGGACGTCTCGGCGAGGAGCTGGACGAGACCGGCGCGAAGGCGATGGGCGGCATCGAGCCGGCGCTCGACGTCGTCGAGGTGGGTGGCGAGGGCCGTCGCGAGACCACCGGCGTCGTCGTCGAGCGCGGCGGCGATCTCGGCGAGCGGCAGACCGAGGCGCCGCAGCACGCAGATGCGATAGAGGCGCTCGACGTCGGCCTCGGCGTACACCCGGTACCCGGACGCGGTGCGTCCACTCGGCTGCAAGAGCCCCACCGCCTCGTAGTGGTGCAGCGTGCGGGTGGTCACCCCCGCGGCGGCAGCGACCTCGCCGATGCGTCGTCCGGTGGTCTCGTCGGCCATGTCGGCGACGGTACGGCCTGACGTCGCGTGAGGGTCAAGGGTCCGACCGCGACACATGCCGGGCGGCGGCGGTGCGAGCCGACGTCGCGGGAGGGCCGGCGACCGGGACGATCAGTGCACGAGGCGGAGCAGGCGGCGTCGCGAGCGCTCGGACTCGCGCACCTCGGGCCGGGGATCGTCGAGTCGACCGCGGGACCGTCGCCGCCCTGCGGCCGCCAGTCGAGCGCGGGTGTCGGACGTCCGATGCGTCTGGAGCTCGGACGCTGCCTCGCGGACCCGGCGGCGGTACTCGTCGCTCGCCGGACGGTGGGCGGCGGTGCTGGGGTGGTGCCAGCGGCGCTGCTCGTCGCCGGCCGCGGCGCGACGGTCGTCGATCACCGTCGGTTCGCCGTCGACATCGAAGAGCGTCGGTCCGTCCACACCAAGAGTTCTACCGAGGGGGTGTGACACGGTCGCGGATGGTCGGCTCGTGGCTGCCCTCCGGGGCGCGTTCGACCTGGTCACCGGACCGGACGGTCTTCAGCCGAGCTTCAGGTGACCGTCCGTACGGTCGCCCCATGACCACCGTCTCCGACCTCGGCCGACGAGCGCGCCGCCTGGGCCGAGCTGCGCTCGGTCGGCGGTCCGACTGGACGCTCCCCCGTCCACGCCTCGGCGCGCTCCCCGGCCGTGCGTGGTTCGGTGCCGTGCTCGTGGCCGCGAGCACGCTGGCCGGCTGGTGGGCCTTCGCCGGGGCGACCGGGGAGGGCGGCGGATCGGTCGCGCTCGGCCTGTTCGTCGGGGCGGCCTCGATCGTGCTCATGGCCTGGTCGTTCGTGCTGGCCGTTCGCCTCCGCCCCCTCGAACGGCTCTTCGGCGGACTCGACCGGATGTACCAGGCGCACCGCTGGGCCGGCGTCCTCGCCGTCGTCCTCATGTTCTGGCACGTCCGGGTGGAGCCCGAGATCGAGGGTGGCATCCGCGGGGCGGCCCGCTCGGTGGCCGAGGACGCCGAGGGCCTGGCCGGGCTGGGCGAGTACCTCCTCTACGGCCTGGTCGCCCTGAGCCTCGTCCGGTGGCTGCCGTACCGCTGGTGGCGCTGGACCCACAAGCTGCTCGGCGTCCCCTTCGCCTTCGCGGCCTGGCACTTCTTCACGGCCGAGAAGCCCTACGCCAACACCTCGCCGTGGGGCTGGTGGTTCGGGTTCGTCATGCTGGCCGGGCTGGCCGCCTGGCTCTGGCGGGTCGTGGTGCTCGACATGTGGCGCCGCGGGCACCGCTACGAGGTCGTTCGGACAGACCGCCACGAGGGCGTGCTCGAGCTCGAGCTCGCACCGCTCGGACGGCCGCTGCGCCATCGGCGCGGCCAGTTCGCCGTCCTGAAGATCCAGGAGCGGGGGCTCGCCGAGCCCCACCCGCTGACGATCGCGAGCCCGTCCCGGGCGGCGAACCTGCGCTTCTTCGTCAAGGACCTGGGCGACTGGAGCGGTCGGCTGCAACGGGAGCCGCTCGTCGGGTCGACGGTGCTCGTCGAGGGCCCGTACGGCGAGTTCGAGCCGCTGCCCGAGCACCCGGCGCCGACCCTGTGGGTCGCCGCCGGCGTCGGCATCACACCCTTCCTGGGGGCGCTCGACGGGCTGGCGCCGAACGGCAGGGAGCGACCGCTCCTCGTCTACTGCGTGCGATCCCGGGCGGAGGCGACCGCGCTCGGCGAGCTCGAGGCGGCCGCGGTGGCGGGTCGCATCGACCTGCACCTCGTCGATGCATCGACCGGCCGACGCTGCACCGGGTCGACCCTCGAGACGATCCTCGGCGAGCTCCCGATCGAGCACGTCGCGGTCTGCGGCCCGGGCGGCCTCGTCGCGACCGTCGACCGCGTCGCCCGGCGCCGGGGGGTGCGCCGGGTCGAGACCGAGGCGTTCGACTTCCGCTCCGGCATCGGACCCGATCTGTCGGTGCCGCTCATCGAGGCGATCGCGCCAGCACCGGCCTCTGCTCAGGGGCCCGAGCCGGTCCCCTCGTCGGCGTCGAGGTAGCCGCGGTGCTCGTCGGCGATGGGGCCGCCCGCCAGCCCGACGGCGGTGGCCTCACCGATCGCCGTGAACGTCGCCGCGGCCTCGCTGCAGACCGTCCCCCGCTCGTCGAGCACGCGGGCGGAGCACTCGATCCGATCGCCGTCGATCGACACGATGCGGGCCTCGACCCGATGCGCGGCGTCGACCACCACCGGAGCGAGGAAGCGGCACGAGGTCTCGACCGTCAGCGCCCAGCGGTGCCCGATGGCGATGGTGGCCCAGGCCATCGCCTCGTCGAGCACCGCGAGCACGACACCACCGTGCAGGAGGGTCGGTGCGCCGGAGAACTCGTCGCCGAGTCGGAGGTCGGCGACGACCACGTCGGCGTCGTCGTCGTGGAAGAACGGGATCCGCATCCCCCGCTCGTTGCGCTGCTCGCACACGAAGCAGTTGGTCTCGTAGCCCCAGTCGTCGTTGTGCAGTCGGACGAGCGTCACGTCGGCTCCGAGACCCCGGTGTGACCGAAGCCGCCGGCTCCGCGCTCGGAGCCGCCGAGGTCGTCGACCTCGACGAACAAAAACGGCGCCAGGTCGGCGACGACGAGCTGGGCGACCCGGTCACCGGCCCGGACGGAGAAGGCCTCGTCGGGATCGGTGTTGACCAGCACGACGCCGATCTCACCGCGGTAGCCGCTGTCGATCACCCCGGGGGCGTTGAGGCAGGTGACCCCGTGGCGGAGGGCCAGTCCGCTGCGGGGCATGACGTAGGCGACCATGGTCGGCGGGAGCTCGATGGCGAGGCCCGTCGGCACCAGCGCCCGCCCCCCGCCGGCGGCGAGGACGACGTCGTCGACGGCGCAGAGGTCGACCCCCGCATCGCCGTCGCGAGCGCGCTCGGGGATCCGGGCATCGGGATGCAGTCGCACGACGCGGACCTCGGCCACGCCCGCACAGTAGGTCCTCTCCCACCCGCACGATCACCGCCCGGTGGCCGGTCGCGGCGCCGAGCCTCGCTCGTGTGGCCACGCTCCGATGTCGCCCCGACGTGCCCCGACGTGGGCCGCTGGTACGGTCGGGGCAGATGTTGGCCTGGATGGATCTGGAGATGACCGGTCTCGAGCCGGAGCGACACGTCATCGTCGAGATCGCCACGCTCATCACCGACGACGATCTGACGATCATCGCCGAGGGTCCCGACCTCGTCATCCACGCCAGCGACGAGCAGCTCGAGGCCATGGACCCGGTCGTCGTCGACATGCACACCCGCAGCGGCCTGCTCGAGTCGATCCGCTCCTCGACCATGACGCTCGAGGAGGCAGGTGCGCAGACGCTCGCCTTCTTGAAGGAGCACATCCCCGAGCAGCGCACCGTGCCGCTGTGCGGCAACTCCATCGGCACCGACCGGCGGTTCCTGGCCACGTACCTGCCCGAGATCGAGGACCACCTGCACTACCGCAGCGTCGACGTCTCGTCGGTCAAGGAGCTGGCCCGGCGGTGGAACCCGGGCATCCTCGGCGGCTCGCCGGACAAGAAGGTCGCGCACCGGGCCCTCGACGACATCAGGGAGAGCATCGAGGAGCTGCGCCACTACCGCGACGCCTTCTTCGTGCTCCCCACCCCCGAGAAGGTCGACTGACCGCCTACCCCAGCGGCCGGACCTGGGCCCTCGCCTCGACCGAGTCGGCCGAGCGCAACCACAGCCGGAACCCGTCACCCTCGTCCGCGGTGAGCACCGTGACGTCGTCACCGCGATCGATGCCGGTGAGGTACTCGAGCTCGGCCCGCACCCGCCGGCCGATCCCCCGGGCGGCGATCTCCTCCTCGATCGGCGCCCAGTAGGCGGCGTTGTTGACGTGGTCGAGCACGTCGAGGTCGACGAAGCGCAGCGGCCACGAGCGACCGGTCAGCCCGTCGGGCGGGTCGGGGAGCTGGAGCCGAGCCCGGACCTTGCGGTCCCGGGCCGCCTCGCCGTAGTGCTCCGCGAACTCGGGTGGGACCCGGGCCGGCCGCATGGAGGCCTCGTCGACGCACACCCACAGCACGACGCACTCGATCCGACCGCCGTCCTCGCCGACGACCGAGGTGCGGCGCTCGGCCCAGCGACTGCCGATGCCACCGCAGAAGGTCCGCAGCTCGAAGGCCTCGCGGAGTCGCAGTGGCCGACGGACCTCGACCATCGCCCGCCGCACCACCCAGAACATCGCGCCGGGCAGGGCGGCGTCGATCGCGTCGTCGTTGGCGACGTCCTGGAGGTAGCGGGCCAGCGCGTCCAGCCGCAAGGCACCTCTCGGCGTGACGTCGCCGAGGCGCACGCGGCCAGGGGCGGTGAAGACCCGGCCCTGGCTCGGCTCGTCGACCAGCTCGGTGGCGGCATCGTGGGGCACGGGCGGCGAGCGTAGGTTGGCGCCGCCGTGGGCGTCAGCTGTCGACGCTGCGCCGGATCGTGACCGCCGTGCCGTAGGCGAGGATCTCGGCCGCGCCGCCGGCGACCTGCGAGGTGGTGAAGCGGACGTTGACGACCGCGTCGGCCCCCATCGAGTCGGCGTGCTCGAGCATCCGCTGGACGGCTTCGTTGCGGGACTCGGTGAGCATCTCGGTGTAGCCCTTCAGCTCGCCGCCGACGAGCGTCTTCAGCGCGGCGCCGATGTCGCGGCCCAGGTGCTTGCTGCGGATCGTGTTGCCCATCGCCACACCGCGGACGTCGGAGACCACCGCGTTCGGCAGCGTCTCCATGGTCGTCATGATCATCGCGTCGCTCCTGGTCACCGGGGAGATGGGCGACCAGTGTGGCCGTCGCCGCCGACACGATCGGGGCACCCGGCCGAAATAATCGCTTGACCCGATCCCGGGACCCTGGTTCCGTGGAGCCCATCGGGGCACCGACCCCGGTGTCGACCGCCTCGGCGGACGACGGAGATCTCGAGCGAGGAAGGAGCGCAGCCATGGAGCAGACGCAGCGATGCATCACCGATGCCACCACCGCTCTGGCCGGCCGCGCCCTCGCGTCCCTCGCCAACCGCAAGCCGTGGATGGTCTCGGTCGGTCTGTACGCCATCACGACCTTTGGCGCCACGACCGTGAACCACTCCCGGCGGCCTCCGAAGGCTCCGAGTACGGGGTAAGCATTCCCCACACTCGAAGCGCACTTCTTCGGAGGCCGCCGGAACCGAAAGGTCCGGCGGCCTCCGGCGTTTTCCGTCCGCCGCAACATTCGTCCGCACACCTCGACACCAACCGAGTCCCAGGGGGTCACCGTGTCCACCATCGAACACCTGCAACCCGACAGTTCACCGCCCGCCGAGATCATGGGCGTGCTGTTGGCCACCGACGACGACGCCTGGCGTCAGGCCGCACGCTGCCGCGATCTGGCGGGCACCATGACGGGGCTGTTCTTCTCCGACGACCTCGTCGACATCGCTCGGGCCAAGGCCATCTGCTCGCGCTGCGCCGTCAGCGCCGAGTGCCTCGACGCCGCCGTCTCCCGCAAGGAGCCGTGGGGCGTGTGGGGTGGGGAGCTGCTGGAGAACGGCCGCATCGTCGTCAACAAGCGGCCGCGCGGTCGTCCGCCCAAGAACCCCCGTCCGCCCCTCGTCGTGGACGAGGTCCCGCTGCCCCCGCCGCGGCTGGCCTCGAAGGCGTCATGAGGGCCCAGGCTCCACCGGCACCGGCCGTCGAACGCGACGGTCAGGGGTTCGGGGTGACGCTTCGGCGAGCCCCGTTCCGGGTGACCGGTGGCCTCATCGCCAACTGGGGACCCGCTCCCCGCGAACCGAGAGGAGGCTGAGTCTCTGGCAGCCTCGCGCGAGCGCTCGGCTCGCGGTGCGGGGCGGGGCCCCACCCCCGCCCGCCATGCCATGCGGCCCGTTCCGCCGCATGTCCTGACGCCGTACCGGACGATGTGACCCTTCGGCGGGAGACGTCCAGGTCCGGCCGCACGTGCGAGGCAGTGCGGCCGGACCTGGGGGAGAATGGAAGAACGGGAACTCGGCCCGAGTTCCCTGAGTTCCAACGAGCACGTCGAGCAGCGACGACGTCCCCGCACGAGGAGTGAGGCCGAACATGACCGAGACCTCTGAGATGGCCGACGGGCCGGAGTGGAGCGAGCTCGATCCCTCGGACATGGGTCCCGGCCGTGCCCGACGCCTCGTCATGGCCGGTCTCGGCGCCTTCATCGTGGTGGCAGCCGTCGCCTTCGTCTTCGTCGGCGCCGGCAGCGACGCCTCGGGCGGCGAGGGCCATCTCGACATCTCCTTCGACGTGCTCGACGGCGAGCCCGTCGCCCTCTCCGACTTCGAGGGCCAGCCGCTGGTCGTCAACTTCTTCGCCTCGTGGTGCGGTCCGTGTCGGGCCGAGATGCCGGACTTCGAGGAGGTCCACCAGCAGCTGGGCGACGACGTCCGCTTCATCGGCCTGGCCGTCAACGACCTCAGCATCCAGGACACGATCGAGATCGTCGAGGACACCGGCATCACCTACCAGTGGGGCACCGACGTCGACGCCGCCATCTTCGAGGCGTACGAGGGCTTCAGCCTCCCCACCACCGTGTTCGTCGAGGCCGACGGCACGATCACCGAGGTGCACACCGGCATCCTCACCGCCTCCGACCTGACCGAGCGCACCGAGGCGCTGATCGGATGACCCCGCCGACCGCCGCCCCCTCCCCGGAGGTCCTGCCGTCGTGATCGACGCGCCGCTCGCGTTCGCCTTCACCGCCGGCCTGGTCGCCGCGGTGAACCCGTGCGGGTTCGCCATGTTGCCGGCCTACCTGTCGTTCTTCCTCGGCCGCGACGACGGCGGCGACGACGACACCGGTCGGGCGGTCGTGCGGGCCATCCTCACCTCGCTCAGCCTCGCCGTGGGCTTCATCGCCGTCTTCATCGTCGTCGGGTCGATGTTCAACGCCGGTGTCTCCGGCATGCGCGACGCCCTCCCCTGGGTCGTCATCGTCATCGGCATCGCCATGACCGGGCTCGGCATCTGGCTGCTCTCGGGCCGGGAGTTCGTCGTCAAGCTCCCCCGCCTCCAGCAGGGGGGCCGCGACCGGGGCACCTGGTCGATGGTCCTCTTCGGCGCCAGCTACGCGACCGCCTCGCTCGGCTGCACGCTGCCGCTGTTCCTCATCGCCGTCGTGACCCGCCCGGACGGCTTCGCCTCCGGCACGGCCTCGGTGCTCGCCTATGCGCTGGGCATGACGCTCACGATCACGGCGTTGACCGTCTCGATGGCCCTGGCCCGCTCGACGGTGCTGTCCAACCTGCGGCGGGTCATGCCGCACATCGAGCGGATCTCCGGCGCCCTGCTGGTGCTCACCGGGATCTACACGATCTGGTTCTGGGTCAACGACCTCACGGCCGAGAACGGCCAGCAGCCGGGCCCGATCCGCTGGGTCGAGGAGCAGTCGTTCGCCCTGCAGCGTTGGGTCGACCGCACCGGCGGCCTCCGTGTCGGCCTGCTCCTGGCGATCGTGCTCGCTGGGGTGGTGCTGATCGCGCTGGCGGCGGCGGACCGCAACGACCGGCGGCGCCGGGCGGAGCGCCGGGCGGGCGAACGCACCGGGGAACCGGCCGGCCGGTAGCCCCCGGCGCCGACGTTCCCGATACGGTCGCCCGGGTGCGGACCGACGGGACCTTCGAGGAGTTCCTCTCCCACCCCGAGGTGACCGAGCGTGTCGAGCTCGCCGGGCGGGTCGGGGTGATGGCGTTCCACGCCGGCCTCGAGGAGGGCACCGGACCCATCGCCGTCGAGGTGGCCGAGCGTTCCGGCGCCTCCCTCTACGTCGCCGAGCAGCCCGAGGAGCTGCAGTGGCACGTCTCGTCGCACCGGGTCGTGGCGGAGGCCTCGTCTCGCCTCGCCTCCTTCCTCGGCCACGTCGAGACGGTCATCGCCGTGCACGGGTACGGCCGGCCCCACCTGATGCGGTCGATCCTCCTCGGCGGCCAGGACCGCTCGGTGGCCGAGGTCGTCGCCGTGCCGCTGATCAAGCGCCTCCACGGCTACGAGGTGCTCCACCGCCTCGACGACATCCCGCGGGTGCTCCGGGGCCTGCACGAGACCAACCCGGTCAACGTCACCTCGGGCGGCGGGGTCCAGCTCGAGCTCCCGCCGCGGCTCCGCATGACGCTGCCGTACTGGGCTCGCCACCTCGTGCCGCAGCAGGAGGCACAGCGTGCGCTGCTCGTCGACGGCCTCGTCGACGCGGTCGAACGACTGGAGCGCCGGCGCTCCGGGGAGCCGGCCGTCGTGGTGGGCGCGGGCGGGTAGCTTCGGCGCCCGTGGACGTACGCATCTTCACCGAACCGCAGCAGGGCGCGACCTACGGCGACCAGCTCGCCGTCGCTCGGGCCGCGGAGGCCGCCGGCTTCTCCGCCTACTTCCGCAGCGACCACTTCCTCAAGATGGGCGACGTCACCGGCCTGCCCGGACCGACCGACGCCTGGGTGACGCTCGCCGGGCTGGCCCGCGAGACCTCGACGATCAGGCTCGGGACGCTGGTCACGTCGGCCACGTTCCGCCACGGCGGGGTGCTCGGCATCACGGTGGCGCAGGTCGACGAGATGAGCGGCGGCCGCGTCGAGCTCGGGCTCGGCGCCGGCTGGTTCGCCGAGGAGCACGCTGCCTACGGCATCCCCTTCCCCGACCTCGGCGACCGCTTCGACCTGCTCGAGGACCAGCTCGCGGTCATCACCGGCATGTGGGGCACCCCCGTGGGCGAGCCCTTCGATCACGCCGGGCCGGTCCTCACCGTCGTCGACTCACCGGGCCTGCCCAAGCCGGTGCAGCGACCCCGTCCGCCCATCGTGATCGGTGGGGGTGGTCCGACCCGGACCCCGCGCCTCGCGGCGACCTACGGCGACGAGTACAACCTGCCGTTCAACCCCGTCGAGCGCTTCGTCGAGCAGCGCGACCGCGTTCGCGCCGCCTGCGAGGCCATCGACAGGGACCCGGACTCGATCGTCATGTCGGTGGCCGTGGTCGTCTGCTGCGCCACCGACGAGACGACGCTGCGACGTCGGGCCGACTTCCTCGGCCGCGAGCTCGACGAGCTGCGTGAGAACGGCGCCACCGGCACGCCCGAGGAGGTGGTCGCTGCCGTCCGGGCGTACGCGGAGGTCGGAGCCGACCGGGTGTACCTGCAGTTCCAGGACCTGTCGGACCTGGAGCAGATCGAGCTGCTCGGCGAGGAGGTCCTCCCCGCGCTGGGCGAGCTCTGATGGGCGCCGAGCGCCCGAGCGGCTAGAGGCCGGCCTGCTCCGGCTCGCGATCGGCCTCGAGGGCGATCGTCGAGAGCTGATCGCTCCACCACTCGCTCAACACGATGCTCTTGCCCGGCACGTCGGCGAGGATGCGGTCGACGAGCGCGACGAGGTGCAGCTGGTCAGCCACCTCGAGACGGAGGTCGAGGAGACCGTCCACGACCCGGGAGCGAGACATGGTCTCGCCCTCGATGCCGTCCTGCAGTTCGTTGACGATGTCGGTGAGAGCCATCGCACCTCCTGTCGGCATCTCAGGTGTATCAGTGAACCCGCTTCTGTGGGTTACTCCGCCGTGAACCGCGATTTCGGATGCGTGACTCCTTTCACAAACCCTTGACTGGCGTCACGGGGAGAGTCGTTCGAGGTGCCATTCGCGCCGTTCGCGCACGAATCGGAGGCGATCGTGCAGGCGACCGACCCGCCCCTGCCAGAACTCCCAGGACGACGGCCCGATCCGGAACCCACCCCAGTGCGGGGGTCGGGGGACCTCCCTGCCGTCGTAGCGGCGCTCGGCGTCGGCGAGGCGGCCCTCGAGCTCGGCCCGGTCGGCGAGGCGCTCGGACTGCCGCGACGCGTGGGCACCGAGCTGGGACAGGCGGTCCCGGGAGGCGAAGTACGCATCGGACTCGGCCGGCGTGACGCGGGTGATCATCCCGGCCACCCGGACCTGACGATCGAGCTCGAGCCAGGAGAACAGCGCCTCGACGCGGGCCTCGTGGGCGATCGCCCGGCCCTTCCGGCTCCGCTCGTTGGTGAAGAACACGAGGCCACGCTCGTCGAGACCACGCAGCAGCACGTTGCGGACCGACGGCGCCCCGTCGGGGTCGACGGTCGCCACGGCTATAGCGTTGGGCTGAGCGCAGGCCTCCCGCCCGGCATCGTCGTACCAGCGACGGAACATCGTCAGCGGATCGTCGCCGACGACGGTCTCGTCGAAGGGCTCGGCCCGGTACCGGGCGAGCAGCTCATCGGCCCTGGTCATGTGTCCTCCTCGCGACCGCCCACGTGCCTCGGCCCGCCGACGACGCGACCACGTCCCAGGGGCCGAGGAGGGCCCGTTCGACCTCGGCGGCGGTCAGGTGGATCGGCGTGAACTCGGCCGAGGTGTTGACCCACACGAGGGCGCCGCCGGGTGCGAGCACCCGGTCGACCTCGGCCGGGAACAGCAGCATGTTCTGGCAGATGATCGTCGCCACCGACCGGTCGGGGTACGGCAGGCGCGACGAGTCGCCGAGCACACGAGGTGCCGGCTCCTCCGGCGAGCGCCGCAGCATCTCGATCGACAGGTCGAGGGCGTGCACCACCTCGAACCGATCGGCGAGCAGCGCCGTGGTGAGCCCGACGCCCGAGCCGAGCTCGAGGCAGTGCCCGTCGCCGGACACCTCGCCTCGGTCGAGCGCGTCGACGAGCGGGGCGTGCCGGCCCGGGCCGTAGCGGGTGTGCCACTCCGGCGCGAGCGAGTCGAACAGGTCGGCGACCTTGGCCCGACGCTCCGGCGTCCAGCCCTCCGGGTCGAACGCGACCTGCACGGTCACCTTGCGCATCGGGTGGTCGGGACCGCCCGGGCCCCCCGGATCGGCGACCGGCGGGTCGAGGCGTTCCAGCTCGAGCAGGCTCACCGGGGCTCGACGCGATCGAAGCCCGTGAACGGTCGGAGCACCTCGGGTACGACCCAGCCGCCGTCGCTGTCCTGGTAGTGCTCGAAGAGGAACACCAGCGTCCGCGAGATGGCGCACGCGGTGCCGTTGAGGGTGTGCACGAACCCCTCGCCGGTGATCCGGCAGTCGAGCCGCCGGGCGGAGTAGTCGAGGTAGTTCGAGCACGAGGTGATCTCGCGGTAGCGCCCCTCGGAGGGCAGCCAGGCCTCGAGGTCGTACTTCTTCGCCGCGGGGGCGCCGAGGTCGCCGGTGGCGATGTTCACCACGCGGTACGGGAGGCCGAGGCCGCCGATGATGCGCTCCTGCAGCGCCCGGATCCGCTCGAGCTCGTCCCACGAGTCATCGGGCGCGACGTAGGAGAACATCTCGACCTTGTCGAACTGGTGGACGCGGAAGATGCCCCTGGTGTCCTTGCCGTAGGTGCCGGCCTCCCGGCGGAAGCACGGCGAGAACCCGGCGTAGCGGGCCGGGAGCTCCTCGGCGGCGAGCCGTTCGCCGCGGTGCAGGCCGGCGAGCGGAACCTCCGCCGTGCCGACGAGGTGCAGGTTGTCGCTCTCGATCTCGTAGACCTGGTTGCGGTCGGTCGGGAAGAAGCCGGCGTCGACCATCATCTGCTCGCTCACGAGCACCGGTGGCACCACCGGGACGAAGCCCTCGGCCGTCACCATCGACATCGCGTACTGGACGAGGGCCAGCTCGACGAGGGCGGCCTCGCGCATCAGGTAGGCGAACCGGGAGCCGCTGGTGCGGGCGCCGCGGGGGAGGTCGATGAACCCCATCGCCTCGGCGAAGTCGGCGTGGTCGTGAGCGGGTGGCTCGGCCCGCTCGCCGTGCTCGGCGACGACCTCGGAGTCGTCCTCGTCGCCGTCGGGCACGCTCTCGTGGGCCGGGTTGGGGATGGTCAGCGCCAGCTCGACGACGTCGTCGTCGAGCGCTCGCAGCTCGTCCTCGGCCGTGGCGAGCTCGGCCTTGAGCTTGCCGGCCTCCTCGATGCGGGCGGGCCGCTCCTCGGGCGACGAGCGACCGATGGCCTTCGAGGCCGCGTTCTGTCGGGCGCGGAGGTCCTCGGTGCCGGTCCGGGCGCTGCGGCGGCGAGCGTCGAGCTCGAGGAGGCGGCCGACCACCTCGTCGTCGGCACCCTTGCGCAGCGCGCCGGCCCGATAGGCGTCGTCGTCGGCGAGTCGGCGGAGGTCGATCACGCAGGGAACGGTAGCGGGCGCGCTCCGCCACCCCGGGGGCGGTTCCGGCGCAGCGGCGGGGAGCCCCGGGGCGGCCCGGTCCGGTTAGCCTCCCGCCTCGTGGCCGCGGTCGAGGTGTCGGAGCTCGTCGTCCGCCACGGACGACTGACCGCCGTCGATCGGCTGTCGTTCACGTGCGAGCCCGGCGAGGTCGTCGCGCTGCTCGGCGTCAACGGAGCGGGCAAGACGACCACGATGTCCGTGCTCGAGGGCCTGCGCCGACCCGACGCCGGTCACGCTCGGGTCCTGGGCCTCGATCCGTGGGCCGATCGCGCCGAGCTCGCCGCTCGGATGGGTGTGATGCTCCAGGACGGCGGGATCCCACCGTCCGCACGGCCCAGAGCGCTGGTCGCCCTCTACCGATCGCTCTTCGGTGCCACGGTCGACACCGACGACGTGCTCGAGACGGTCGGGTTGACCGAGCGGGCGGGAACCCCGGCGCGCCGTCTCTCTGGTGGCGAGCGGCAGCGCCTGTCGCTCGCGCTCGCGCTCATCGGCGAACCGGAGGTGCTCTTCCTCGACGAGCCGACGTCCGGCGTCGACGTCGGCGGACGAGCCACGGTTCGCCGGCTCATCGCTCACCGTCGATCGGCCGGGTGTGCGGTGCTGGTCACCACCCACGAGCTCGACGAGGCCCGCCGGATCGCCGACCGCCTGATCATCATCGATCACGGGCGCCTGATCGCCGCCGGCACCGCCGACGAGCTGGAGCGCCAGGCCGGGCCGCAGCGCCTCAGCTTCGGCGCCGCCGCGGGCCTCGACGTCATCGCCCTCTCCGAGGTCGTCGGCGCCCACGTCAGGGAGGTCTCGCCCGGCGAGTACGAGGCCGACGTCGAGCCGGCCCCGTCGGTGGTCGCGGCGCTGACCGCCTGGCTGGCCGAGCGCGACGTCCCGCTCGCCGACCTGCGGGCCGGTCGCCACGGCCTCGAAGACGTCTTCCTCCGCCTCACCGAGGAGCGCTCGTGACCCGCCGCGTGCTCGGTCTGCTCCCGCCTCACCGAGGAGCGCTCATGACCCGCCGCGTGCTCGGTCTGCTCCGCTACGACCTCGGGGTCGCGGCTCGCAACGGCGAGCAGCTGCTCCTGGTCCTCGGCATCCCCGTGCTGCTGCTCGTCTTCTTCGCGAACGTCGACGTGCTCCCGACCGGTGACGGCGAGCCGATCGACTTCCTGGCCCCGGGCGTCTTGGCGCTCGCCGTGTTGTCGACCGCCATGACCAACCTCGCCATCGGGATCGGCTTCGACCGCGAGTACGGCTTCCTGATCCGCCTCGGCGTCACGCCGCTGCGGCGCGGCGAGCTGCTGGCGGCGAAGGTGCTCCTGGTGCTGGCCCAGCTCGCCGTCCAGCTGGCCGTGCTGTTGCCGGTGGCCGGTGCGCTCGGCTGGTCACCCGAGTGGGACGGCGTCGGGACGCTGCTCGGGGCCACCGTCCTCGGGGCGGTGGCATTCGGGGCGATCGGGTTCCTGCTCGCCGGAGCGCTGCGGGGGCTGCTCGTGCTCGCCGCCGCCAACGCGCTCTACGTGCTGCTGCTGCTCGTTGGCGGCATGGTGATCGACCTCGATGAGCTGCCCGCCGCCATCGCCACCGTCGCCGAGTTGCTGCCCCCCGCCGCCCTCGCCTCGCTGTTCCGCGAGGCGTTCGGCAGCGTCGAGGCGGACACGGGTCAGGCGTGGGCCGTGCTCGCCGTCTGGGCGCTGGTGGCGCCGCTCATCGCCGCCCAGACCTTCCGCTGGGCGCCGGCCCGGGCCTGAACGACCTACGGCTGGATGACGGAGAGCACCAGCAGCACGAGGGCCAGCTGGTGGGCGCCGATGGCGGCGAGGGGCATCCAGGGCTGGTCGTCCACGTACCGCCGGATACCGACCACGGCGGCGGCCAGGACGAACACCCCACCCCCGACCACGGCGAGGAACGACCCGGACGAGAACGCCATCACCAGGAGGACGCCGAGCGACACGAGCGCGATGCCCATGAGGCGCAGCGATTGCGGCTCGCGTGTCATGACCCCGGCCAGGAGGGGCTGACCCAGCTCGACCATGACGACGACCACGACCGCGAGACCGATGGCGGCGGCGATCATCGACGGCTCGCGCAGCGCGAAGCCGAGCGCGAACACCCCGGCGGCGGCGACCTGCGCGAGGCGGGCCTCGTTCACCCGGTCGAACATGCGCAGCACCTCGGCGCCCAGGGCTACGAGCACGGCGAGGACGAACCACCAGCGGGTGGCGTTCCAGGCGGCGTCGAGCGTCATCGCCAGCACGGCGGTGAGGCCGATGGCGGCCGGTGCGGCCCACCGCTCGACGTCGGCCCGTCGCTCGCGCACGGCCCACAGCTGCGCTCCGGCAGCGGCGACGACGAGGATCAGGACCCCGATCGCGAAACCGGTCACGAGGGGAGGGTCAGCTCCAGAGCTCGAACGCCAGGAACACCGCGATGTAGACCACGATCGCGAGGACCAACCCCCCGACGAACACCTGGGTGAGGACGGGCTTGTCGCCCTTGAGGTGCATGAAGTACGCCGCAACGATCGCGAACTTCACGACCATGAGGATGAGCAGCGCCGGCACCTCGGCCGCACCCGGCGGGAAGTAGAACAGCGCGACCTCGATGGCGGTCAGCACCGCCAGGACGATGCCGATCTTGATGTACTCCCAGTCGGACAGGTGGTTGCCTGCGTGGGCGTCGTGATGGGCGTCGTGCGCCTGGTGCGTCTCGGTGGATGACATCGGCGTCCCCTACGGAATCAGGTAGACGATCGTGAAGATGACGATCCACACGACGTCGACGAAGTGCCAGTACAGCCCGACGATCTCGACGGTCTCGGCGTTGTCCTCGTTGAACCGGCCGGTGGCGCTCATCGCGAACAGCGAGATGAGCATCACGATGCCCACGGACACGTGGACGCCGTGGAAGCCGGTGAGGGTGTAGAAGGCCGAGCCGAAGATGTTGGTCGTGTAGCCGAGGCCCTCGTTGTAGAACGCGGTGAACTCGTAGACCTGGCCGGCGATGAAGATCGAACCGAGCAGCGCCGTCGCCATCAACCAGTAGCGCATGCGCTGGCCGTCACGACGGTTGGCGGCCGAGACGGCCAGCACCATCGTCAGCGACGACATCAGCAGCACGAAGGCCGAGACCGACGTGAACGGGATGTCGAAGAGCTCCTCGGGGTCGACGCCGTCGCTGCGCCGCCGCAGCAGCAGGTACGTCGAGATCAGCGCACCGAAGAGCAGGCAGTCGGAGCCGAGGAAGGCCCACATCGCCAACTTGTTGTTGCTGACCCCGGTGGCGGTGTCGTGGGGATCGTGATGCTCCTCGGGCCCCTCGAGGTCCTCGGGCGTGGCGTAGGGCCTCGCGGCGACGTCAGCCAACGTGGGCCTCCTCGTGGTCGTCGTCGTCATGGGCGTCGTGCTCGGCGTCGGCCGGCTCGGTGACCCAGCCGTAGACCCCGCCGACCACCAGGATGCCGCCGACCACGGCGAGGCCGAGGTGGTAGATCACGCCGGCGGCGATGAAGGGCAGGCCGATCGACACGACCAGCGGCCAGTACGACGGCGCCGGCAGGTGCGGGTTGCCGGTGCCGGGCTGAGCCAGCTCCTCGCCGGTGGCGACCCGCCGGTAGCGACCGGTCTCGTCCTTGGCGTACTTGCGGTGCCAGAAGTCGTCGATCTGCGTGACGGTCGGCGTGACGTCGAAGTTGTGGGGCGGCGTCGGCGACTGCACGGTCCACTCGAGCGAGCGGGCGTCCCACGGGTCGGGTCCGACGTCGGGCTTCCCGACGCTCTTCCAGTCGGCGTAGCTCTTCCAGATGTTCCAGAGGAAGACCAGGAACGACCAGCTGAGGATCAGCACGCCGATGGTGGCCGCCATGTTCCAGAACTCGAAGCCGATGTTGGCGTCGTAGGTCTGGTAGCGGCGGGGCATGCCCTGCAGGCCGAGCACGTGCATCGGACCGAAGGTCAGGTTGAAGCCGACGAAGTTGGTCCAGAAGTGCCACTTGCCCCGGCGCTCGTCGAGCTTGTGCCCGAAGACCTTGGGCCACCAGAAGTAGAGCCCGCCGAAGAAGCCCATGAGGGCGCCGCCGAAGAGCACGTAGTGGAAGTGGGCGACGATGAAGTAGGTGTCGGTCTGCTGGGTGTCCGACGGGGCGATCGAGTGCATGACCCCCGAGAGACCGCCGATGGTGAACATCGCCACCAGCGCCGTCGAGAACAGCATCGGCGTGTCGAAGCGGACCTTGCCGCCCCACATCGTCGCCACCCAGTTGAGGATCTTCACGCCGGTCGGGACGGCGATGAACATGGTCGTCGCGGCGAAGGCCGCCACCGAGACCGGGCCGAGCCCCGAGACGAACATGTGGTGGGCCCACACGCCCCAGCCCATGAAGCCGATGGCGATGCCGGAGAACACCACGAACGGGTAGCCGAAGAGCGGCTTGCGGCTGAAGGTCGGGATGATCTCCGAGACGATGCCGAACGCCGGGAGGATCAGGATGTAGACCTCCGGGTGGCCGAAGATCCAGAACAGGTGCTGCCAGAGCAGCGGATCGGCGCCAGCCTCGACGTTGAAGAAGTTGGCGTCGAAGAGGCGGTCGAAGGTGAGCAGGAACAGCGCCACCGAGATGACCGGCACGGCGAACAGCAGCAGCATCTGCACGACCAGCGCCATCCACGTGAACACCGGGAGGCGCATCATGCTCATGCCCGGCGCCCGCAGGTTGATGACGGTGACGATCAGGTTGATCGCACCGACCAGTGAGGCGAGACCAGCGATCTGGAGGCCGAGGGCGTAGTAGTCGACGCCGTTGCCGGGGCTGAAGGCGAGACCCGAGTTGGGGGCGTAGCAGAACCACCCACAGTCGGCGCCGCCGCCGGTGAACCACGCCAGGTTGAAGAAGATGCCGCCGGCGAGGAACGTCCAGAAGCTGAACGCGTTGAGCCTCGGGAACGCGACGTCACGAGCTCCCACCTGGAGCGGCATCAGGTAGTTCATGAAGGCCGCACCCATGGGGATCACGACGAAGAAGATCATCGTCGTGCCGTGCATGGTGAAGACCTGGTTGTAGAGGTCCTCGTTCAGGATCTCCTGGTTCGGCCGGGCCAACTGCAGGCGGATCAGCCCCGCCTCGATACCACCGATCACGAAGAAGAACAGCGCCGAGGCGCCGTACATGATGCCGATCCGCTTGTGATCGACGGTGGTGAACCAGCTGGTCCACCCCTCGGTGCTGGTGGGGCGCTTGAACACGCCCTCGGACGGCCGTCGCGACGCAGGCGGAGCCTCCAGCTCCTTCGGTCCCTCGTCCTCGATCGGCCTCTCGACGATCGCCATCGGCTCTTCCTCGGCTCGTATCGCTCGGGTCGGTCAGTCTCGGCGCAGGATGTCGGCCTCGGAGAGGTCGACACCCGAGGGGAGCGTCGGCTCCCCGCCCAGGGTCATCAGGTAGGCCACGACATCGTCGGCCTGCTCGCGGGTCATCTGTTCGACGAAGCTCGGCATGCCCCGCATCTCGTCGGGGGCCATGCCCTTCATCGACGGCGCGTTCCACACCCACTGCCTCAGCTCGGCGGCGTTGACGCTGCCGTCCTCGTTGTACAGGTCGTAGATGTTGGCGGCGAAGCCCGTGCGCGTCATGAAGTTGGTCAGGTCCGGGGCGTGGCCCGACAGCAGCGGCGCGATCCCGCCCTCGACCGCCTCGTACTGGCCGCTCACGACGTGGCACGAGGCGCAGAACTGGCCGAACACCTCGAAGCCCCGCTGGGCGGCCTCGGGGCTCACCAGCGGCGTGTTGCTCCAGCGCACGGTGTCGAGGTACGAGTCGTCCTCGACCGGGCCACCGGCCGGTTGGTCCTGCTGCATCTCCTCCAACCACGCCTCGTACTCCGACGGCTCGAGGGCGATGGCCCGGATGCGCATGTTGGCGTGGCTGAGCCCGCAGAACTCGACGCACTGACCCCAGTACGTGCCGGGCTCGTCGGCCTCGATCGCCCAGGTGTGGGTCCGGCCCGGGGCCACGTCGCGCTTGCCGTTGAGCGCCGGGATCCAGAACGAGTGGATGACGTCGTAGCTCGTCATGGTGAGCTCGATGGGCTCGCCGGCCGGGAACACGATCGTGTTCGCGGTGACGATGTCGGTGCCGGGGTAGCGGAACTCCCACCACCACTGGGCGCCGTAGACCTCGATCTCGACGTCGGCGTCGTCGTGCCAGTTGGCCAGCTCGAACACGCCGGCGAGGGTCGGCACCGCCAGGACGGCCAGGATCAGCGCCGGAGCGATGGTCCAGCCGATCTCGGCCTTGGTGTTGCCGTGGACCTGGCCGGGGAGCTCCTCGTCGTCGTCCCACTCGCCGTCGTCGTTGCGCTTGGCGCGGAACCGGAACGAGACGACGAGCACGGCGCCCATGACGAGCACGAACACGCCGGTCGCCACCCACCACACGGCGTTGAACAGTCCGTCGATGCTGCGGGCCGGGCCTCCCTCCGGTTCGAGCGTGTCCAGGGGAGCGTCGCTGGCACATCCGGCGACGACGAGTCCCAGGATCGCCACCAGGCCCAGCAGGCGGCGAGTCGTCCGATCCCTCATCACACTCCGTTGGCTCGGTGGTCCGATCAGGTTCTCTGCATCACCGTTCGACTCGGTCACTGGAGACCAGCATCACGTAGTCGGACGACGACACCCAAACTCTCCTCGAGCTCTTCCTCGGCGCCCTCGTCCCCGTGCTCCTCCTCGCCGTGGTGCTCGTCGCCGACGTGGATCTCGAACTCGCGCTGGCCGATCGCCGCGGCCACGATGCCACCGACGATCAGGCCGAGAGCGGCGAGCACCGAGACCCCGGCGACGAGGCCGCGGGCCAGGTCGGGCTTGTAGTACAGGACGAAGAACGCGATGAGCACGACCGTGGCGATGGCCGTGGCGATCAGCGCGGCGCCCGTCTTGGTCGAGGCGAGGAAGACCCGGCTGAGCATGAAGACCGGGACCGCGCCGAGCAGCACGGTGAACGTCGGGATCTCGAGCGGCAGCATCAGGCGGTTGCGCATCGTGTGGTTGCGCTCGACCGACGGGCTGTGGCGATCGGTCCAGGCGGTGTATCCACTCGAGGACCGCGATGCCCAGGACGACGAAGCCGAGGATCGCGAGCTGGGTGTTGACCACGAGGCCGACGACCACCAGACCGGAGCCGAGGGCGCTGACCGCCGGCCAGATCGTCGGTGAGCTCAACGGCACCTCGATCTCGGGGTCGGGGGGCAGGCCCTGGGTGTCGCGAGCGGCGAAGACGACCCACACCAACAGCAGCGCCGCACCGAAGAGGCCGGCGAAGACGATGACGCCGAAGAGGTCGCCGACCGACCAGCTGAAGATGGACTCGTAGATGGTGTCGCGCGTCTCACCCGGCTCGTTGACCCCGTCGACGACCACGTCGCCCGCCGCGTAGGCGAGCAGCCCGACGAGGGCGAGGCCGAGAAGGGCGAGGGCGTGTTTGGCGGCGCTCGTGAACAACGTCATCGGAAGCTCTTGACCTACTTGATCGCGAAGATGGCGAGGAAGACGACGAACCAGACGGCGACCTGCACGTGCCAGAAGAGCGCGGCGGCGGGGATCGTGGGGTTGGAGATCCCGACCTGGCCACCGAACGCCTTCAGGGCCGCCACGAGGACGAACGCCGTGGCGACGCCGCTCAGGCCGATGGCGGCCCCGGTGATGGTGAACACCAGGTTGGACCACACCTCGCCGACGCCGACGCCGAAGGCGTCGACCGCGAAGAGGGTCATGTTGATGTGCAGGAGCCCCAACACGACCGTGAGCGACAGCGCGATCCGGGCGTTGACGACGTCGATGGCGTTGCTGGCCTGGACCGCCCACTGGATCGAGGCCGAGCCGATGACCAGCGTCAGCAGCGTGAAGACCAGCTGCGCGTTCCGGAACTCGACCCCGCCCGGCACCCACGCGTCGGTGGTGCCGCCGGCGTCGTGACGCATCTGGGCGTAGACGCCGAGCAGGAGCCCGAACGCCACGATCACCCCGATCGACACCAGGGCCGTGCCGATCAGGACCGTCCGCGGCTGGGCCCGCTGCGGGCCCGCCTCGAGGGCGAGGGGGGTGTCGCTCATCGCTGATCCTTCGCCTTCTGGCCGGCCCTCCGGGCCGTCACCGTGCGGCTCATCGGGCCTCCTCCGCGTTGCGCAGATCGAGCAGTGGACGTTCGCTCGTGACCTGGACCTCGTCGGCGAAGTTGCCGGCCTCGGGCGGCGAGGCCGTCGCCCACTCGAGGGTGTGGCCGCCGACCGGGTCGTCGCCCGCCTCCTCGCCGGCCTTGCCGAGGATCGACAGCAGCAGGTTGAGGAGCAGCAGCGCCAGCGACGCCATCACCAGCAGGGAGCCGACGGACGCCAGCGCGGCCATCGCCTCGGAACCGCCGCGCCCGTCGCTCACCGGGCCGTAGCGCAGGTCCCAGATGCCGCCGGCGAGCAGGCTCGGTACCGCGATGAGCGTGATGCCACCGGCGAAGGCGAGGACCTGTAGGTAGGCCAGGCCCGCGTTGAGCTTGCGCCCGTAGGCCTTCGGCGCCCACCAGAGGACGCCGGCGGAGAGCCCGCCCAGCCCACCGCCCAACGCGATGAGCGAGTACGTGCCATCGCGCCAGGTGGTGTCGCGCAGCTTGAAGGAGCCGTCGGCGAGCGTGGCGTCGATGAGGCTGCCGATCGCTGCGAGGGCGACGCCGTCGGCGAGCATGAACAGCGAGACGAGGGCCAACAGGAGCGGCGCGGAGAACCGGATCTTGCCGCCCAGCAAGGTCATGGCGACGACGCCGAGCACGCCGAGCAGCGGGACGAGCGCGGCGGCGATCATGCCGATGTAGAGGAACTCCTCGGCGATGACCCGGCCGCTGGCGCCGAGCACCAGCACGTTGTCGACGATGGCCTGGTTGGCCCAGACACCGAAGCTGAGGAGGGCGAACCCGCCGACCAGGCCCTGCCAGATGCTGGCCGACGGCAGGCGCTTGCCGGCGGCGACCGGCACGATCTCGAGCGCCACGCCGAGCGCGGGCACGGCGAGGAGGAGGATCTGCGGGTGCAGGTGGAGCCACTCGAGGTGGGGGCCGACGCCGACGTTGCCGCCGAAGATGACCCGGCCGTACTGGTGGTCGATGTAGAGGAGCGCCACCAGGCCGACGAGCGCCGGCAGGGCGACGATCATCATGATCGCCGTGACCAGCGCCGACCACGAGAACGGCGGCACCCGGCTGAGGTCGAGCCCCGGGGCCCGCATGGCCAGCACGGTCGTGGCGATGCAGATCGCCGCCGCGGTGAGCGACAGGGCGAGGAGGCCGAGGGACAGCAGGTAGAGCTGCACGCCGTCGGCGTCACCGCCGCCGGGACCGCCGTTGATGGCGTAGCTCGCGATCAGGATGGTGGAGGCCATCGCGAAGCCCCAGAACGACGCGGCGGCGAGCCGCGGGAACGCGAGCGTCTTGACGCCGAGCTGCAGCGGCACGACGAAGATCGCCAGTCCGCAGAACAGCGGCAACAGCATCAGCAGCGAGATGCCGTCGAGCGAGAGCCACAGCGACTGCTCCCAGGTCTCGGCGTCGAGCAGGAGGAAGCCGCCGGCATCGGCGCGATCGAGCTTGACGATCGCGTCCATGACCAGCGCGACCAGGCCGAACACGATCGACAACGCCACGAAGAGGCGGCCGAGGCGGCGGTGATCGGCGGTGTCGAACCAGCCCAGGGAGGTCGGGGACGACTCGGGCAGCACCGGGGACGGCGGCGGCGCCTCCGCCTCGGTGGTCGCAGGTGCGGATTCGGTCAGGGTCATCGACGGGCGAACCTCTGCGGTCTCGTCTCGATCGTGGTGAGCGCGGTGGAGCCGGCCGGGGGAGCCGGCCGACCCGCGCGGCCGTGGTGGACCGTACACGACCACCTCGCGGCCGTGGAACGACGGACGGTGTCGGAGCGGGTCACCAACCGGACCGCACCAGCTCGTCGATCGCCATCGCCGCGAACGCGACGGTGAGCATCGTGATGCTGAACCCGAAGGTCCGCATCGCCTGCTTCGGTGTGGGGTCCTTGCGCAACCTCGCGGCGTGCAGCACGAACAGCCCGCTGGCGAACGTCGCGGCCACCCCGTAGATCGGCCCCAACCCGGCCGCCGGCCAGAAGGCGAGCGCGCTCAGGAGCACGGCCACCGAGTAGGCGAGGATCTTCGCCGTGGTGGTGTCGTTCGAGGCGACCGACGGGAGCATGGGGACGTCGGCCGCGGAGTAGTCGTCGGCGTAGCGCATGGCCAGCGCCCAGAAGTGCGGCGGGGTCCACAGGAAGACGAGGACGAAGAGCACCACGGCGGGCAGCTCGACGGAGTTGGTGACGGCGGCCCAGCCGATCACCGGCGGGACGGATCCCGCCGCCCCACCGATCACGATGTTGGAGGTGGAGGACCGCTTCAGCCAGAGGCTGTACACGAAGATGTAGAAGAGGCCGGCGCCGAGGGCGAGCGACGCGGCGAGCAGGTTCACCTCGACCCACAGCAGCGCGAAGGCGATCGCCTGGAGCGAGATCGCGAACACGAGGGCCGGGACCGGCTGGACCTCACCGGTCACCAGGGGCCGGCCCTTGGTCCGCTCCATGATCCGGTCGATGTCGCGATCGATGTACATGTTCGTGGCGTTGGCGCCGCCGGCCGCCAGCGAGCCGCCGAGCACGGTCATGATCACCAGGCGGGTACCGGGCCAGCCCTCGGCGGCGACGACCATCGCCGGCACCGTCGTCACGAGGAGCAGCTCGATGATCCTCGGCTTCGTGAGCGCGACGTACGCCGAGATCCGGCGACGCATCGTGACCCGTTCGAGGGAGGTGGCCGTCACGCCGCCGAGGATAGGGGACGACCGTGAGGGCGTCGCCAACCGACCGGACCACGGCCCGCGTCTCGCCCCGGACGCAACGGATCCCTACGATCGGGGGCGTGAGAGCGATGGCACCCGATCGCTACCGACGCGTCACCCTCGCGGCCCTCCTGAGCCTGTGCGCCATCATCGTCACGGGCGCTGCCGTGCGGTTGACCGGCAGCGGGCTCGGCTGCAGCGACTGGCCCGGCTGCGAGGACGAGCGGATCGTCCCGCCCCTGGAGTTCCACCCCTGGATCGAGTTCGGCAACCGCCTGATCACCGGCGTCGTGTCGGTGGCGGTCGTGCTGGCGGTCCTGGGCTCGCGCTGGCGGGTGCCCTACCGGCGCGACCTGGTGCTGCTGTCGTGGGGGCTGGTGGCCGGCGTGGTCGCGCAGATCTTCGTCGGCGCCTTCACGGTCTGGCTCCACCTCCCGCCCGGGATCGTGATGGTCCACTTCCTGCTGTCGATCGTGCTGGTCTGGAACGCGGTGGTGCTGCACCACCGGGCGGCGGGCCACGGCGATCCGGCGATCGCAAGGCGGCCGGCGCTGCCGGTGGCGGCCGACCGGGCGACCCGCTTCCTCGGGGTGTGGATCTGGATCGTGGTCGTGACGGGCACGATCGTCACCGCGGCCGGCCCGCACCGCGGCGATCCCGACGTCGAGCCGCTCCACCTCGAGCTCGGGGCCGTCGCCCGGGTCCACGGCATCACGGTCGTCGTCTTCCTCCTGGTGACCATCGCCCTGCTCGTCGACCTCCGCCGCCGGGGCGGCTTCACGGTCCAGCGGCGCGCCGTCGAGGTCGTGCTCGTCGTCGCGCTGCTCCAGGGCGTCATCGGCTACGTGCAGTACTTCTCCGGCGTGCCGGCCCTGCTCGTCGGGTTCCACATCGCCGGCGCCACCGCGCTCTTCGTCGCCGTGGTCCGCCTCGGGCTCGTGCGCACCGAACCGGTCGCCGTCGACGACGCGACGTCGGCCGAGGCGGTGCTGCGGTGAGCGGCTCCGACGCGGCGACCATCGACCCCGACGTCGCCGACCCCGACGTCCTCCCCGACCAGCCGTGGGTCGTGCTGGTCTGGAACGACCCGATCAACCTGATGTCCTACGTCGCCTGGGTCTTCCAGAAGCTCTTCGGGTACTCGAGGGAGAAGGCCGACCGGCTCATGCGGCAGGTCCACGAGGAGGGCCGGGCCGTGGTCTCGGCCGGGCCCCGGGAGCGGGCCGAGACCGACGTCGCCCGGCTGCACGAGCACGGCCTGTGGGCGACGATGCAGCACGACACCTGATGTTCCGGCGACGCCGCTTCGAGCGGACGTTCGACGGCGCGATCCGCGTCCGCCTGAGCGACGACGACCGCCGGGTCATGGAGTGGCTCCTCCCCCAGCTGCGGTCGTCGCTCGTCGACGTCACGGCCGAGGGCGAGGTCGCCGAGCCACTGCGACGGCTCTTCCCGACCGCCCATCCCGACGACCCCGAGGCCGAGTCCGACTACCAGCGCCTGATGCGCGACCAGCTCCTCGCCCGCCGCCTCGACGCCCTCGACGCCGTCGAGGCCACGCTGAGCGCCGAACGGCTCGACGACGAGTCGGTCGATCTGTGGATGGGGGTCGTCAACGATCTCCGCCTCACCATCGGCACCGTCCTCGACGTCAGCGAGGACGACGACGTCGAGCTCGACCCCGACGACCCGGATGCTGCCGCCTGGTTCGCCTACGACTACCTCACCGGGCTGCTCGCCGAGCTCGTCGACGCCCGCATGGGCTGAGCGCTCCGCGCGCCGAGCCGACGATCAGTCGGCCGGGAACCAGTACGCGCCGGCCGACCCGGGTCCGCTGAAGGCCGCGACGCTCGGCCCGACCCGGTAGCGAACGAGCTCGACGACGTCCTCCGCCGAGCTCAGCCGCTCGGCGAGCGCGTCGGCGACGGGTCGGAGCGAGGCGTGGCCGTGCCCGACCGCGGCGCGGATCGGGCGGCGGTCGGCCAGCACGGTGTCGGCCATCAGCTCGACGGCCGAGGTGTCGCCGGTGGCGGCGCCCACGACGTCGAGGTGGCCCTCGACGAAGGAGTAGACGTCGACTCCGCCGGACGCCTCCGGGACCGGCCCGCTGAGCCGGCCGCTGCGCCGGGCCAGCTCGAGCCCGTCCATCACGAAGACGTTCGACAGCGCCTTGGCCACACCCGCTGCACGGTCGAGGGCCTCGTCGGGCCCGACCCCCTCCGCGAGCGCGAGGCGGGCCGCCCACAGGGCACACGAGATCCCGAACGAGACCTGACCGGTGTCGACGACGCGCACCGGCACCGACGTCAGCTCGGCTGCGAGCCGCGCCGAGTTGCACGTGCCGGACAGGTCGGACGACACGTGGAAGGACACGATCTCGTCGGCGTCGAGCCGCGCGGCCAGCCCGTCCCAGATGGCCGCGATCTCGCCCGGCGCCGGCAGCGAGGTCGAGATCTCCGCGCCGCGGGCGAGGGCGTCGTAGAACTCGTCGGCGTCGACCTCGGTCTCGGGCAGCTCCTCGCCGTCGATCACGATCGTGATCGGGATCACTGAAACGTCCCACGCCGCCGCGAGCTCGGGCGGCAGCTGGCCGTTGGAGTCGACGGTGACGGCGATCACGAGCCCGGCCCCGCCGCTCGCTCCGCCTCGACGAAGCGCCACACGATCACCGCGCTCGACACGGCGGCTCCGACGGGCAGCGAGGGTCCCGCCGGTGCCGCCCACAGGTTCGGGAGGCCGCGGCGCCACCAGAGCGTCGACGCGAGCACCCAGCCGGACGTGGCGACCGTGGTCGCCGTGAACGCCGGGCGACGCAGACCGGGCACCTTGACCGTGCCACCCGCCAGGAGCGCGTCGATCGGGAAGTACGGCGGGAATGTGGCGATGACCTGGCCCACGCTGGTCGCGACGCCCTTCCCGCCCCGGAACCCGTTCCACACCGGGAGGCAGTGCCCCACCACCGCCGCGGTCGAGGCGACGTCAGCACCCGACCCGCCGGCGATCCGGCGGCCGAGCACACCCGCAGCCGCGCCCTTCGCGATGTCGGCCACCATGACCGCCGCACCCCAGGACTTCCCGAGCACCCCCATCGCGTTGGCGGCGCCGGGGTTCCCGGTGCCCTCGTCGCGGAGGTCGGCGCCGGGTCCACGGGCCAGCCGGGCGGCGAGGTCGGCGGAGGGGATCGTGCCGAGGGCATAGCCGCCGGCGGCGGCGAGGAGGTGGCGTCGCATCGGATCCAGGGAACCACGCGACCCGGCCCCGCGTTCCCCCGGGCGTCCGACGTTCACCGCCGGTTCCGCGTCGGGGCGTTGGTAACGTGGTCCGGTCCCCCGCCCCCATCGTCCAGCGGCCTAGGACTCCGGCCTTTCACGCCGGCAACACGGGTTCGAATCCCGTTGGGGGTGCCCTCGCTCGGGCGGCGGCCTCACACCGGGCCGATCAGCACTCCGTTCACGCCCGCCCCGCTCAGTTCCCACGACTCAACGCGCACGTCTCGTGCGACGGTCAGGACAGCGCCATCATCGAAGCGCACCACCAGCGTCAGCTGCTCGTCCAGCGACGCGTGTTCGATCCGCTTCCGGAGCAGATGCAGCACGCCAGCCAGGGTCGTCGGTTCCTCTGGGTCGATGCGCTCGGGGGCGCCTTCGTCGGAGAGTTGCGAGGTGACACCGATCTCGAGCAGCACGTCGACTCGTGCGATCTCACCCTCGAAGCGAACCAGGCGGAGCCCGACCCGGTGGTCGAGGACCAGCTGGGTGACCTCGCACCCGATCAGCTGCCCGACATCGGCTCGCACATCAGCCAGCAGACGCTTCGGACTCACCACCGAACGTTCACCGTCCGCACGCCGCGCCCCGAGTGCGGGTCTCAGCTGTCGCAGATCTTGGCGACCGTCTGCGGCGAGGTCCCTGTGACCCGAGCGATGTCGCGCAGCGACGCCCCATTCGACCTGGCCAGACGGATCGCCGTCTCCCATTGCCGGGTCACGTCGTCCCTCTGCTCGGTGAGGCGCCCGACGACGTGGAGCGCTGCCTCCTTGGAGCTGGCCGAGACCTCGACCTCGGACAGGTCCCACCGTGACTTGAGCGTGGTCATCGCGCCTCCTCGATGGCTCGGAGCAACTTGGCGATCACGTCCCGCAGGATGATCGCAGCGACCAGTTCGTCACTGCGACTCTCCAGCACCCGGGCGGCGACGGTCGGTCGCACGACCGCGTCGACGTCACGTGCAGTGGTCGCCGCGACCTGGTCGGTCGTGGGTCGCCAGTACGATCCGGGTGTGCAGAGCGGTTCCACGGCGCCCGCCGGCTCGCAGCGTGACCACGACGAGGTCACCCGACTCCGCGCCGCGTTCGACAACGTCGTCGATTCGATCATCGTCACCGACGCCGACCTGCGCATCATCGAGGCCAACGCCGCCGCCCGAGCGTTCGTCGGCGACGGCTCGGAGGGCACCAGCAGCCTCGACTTCGTGCACCCCGACGATCTCGCGCTCGTGCAGGCCCGCTTCGTCGAGCTGCTCGGGCGCCCCGCCGAGCGCCTCACCGTCGAGCTCCGGGTCGCGGCGGGCGACGAGTGGTGGCCGGTCGAGATCGCCGCCGTCAACCACCTCGACACCCCCGGCGTCCACGGCATCATCCTCAGCTTCCGGGACCTGCGCGCCGAGGTGGCGCTGCGGCGCAGCGAGAGCCTGTTCCGCACGCTCGCCACCGCGGCGCCGGTCGGGATCGTCACCGGCGAGCGGCCGTGGGACGTCTCGTTCTGCAACCAGGTCTTCGCCGACCTCGTCGGGCGACCCCGCGACACCGTCACGAGCGAGGGATGGGCCCACCTGCTCGAGCCCGCCGACCGGCGGGCGCTCGAGCTCCTCCTCGACGGCCTCCGCGTCGACGAGCCGGGCGAGGCGATCGAGGTCACCTTCTCGACCTGTCGCACCGCGCTGGTGACGCTCACCCGGCTGGCGGGCGGCGGCTACGTGGCCGCCGCGGCCGACGTCACCGAGGTCAGGGCGAAGCTCGACGCCGCCCGGGAAGCGGAGGCGATCTGGGCCCACGCCGCGACCCACGACGCGCTCACCGGCCTGGCCAACCGCTCCCTGGGCGCCGATCGGATCGACCACGGTCTGCTGCGCCTCCGCCGACGTCGGCACCTGCTGGTGACCGCCTTCGTCGACCTCGACCGGTTCAAGGACGTCAACGACGCCTACGGCCACGACGCCGGCGACGAGCTCCTGCGCTCGGTCGCCCGGCGCCTCCGGTCCCTGACCCGGGCCGAGGACACCGTCGTCCGCTGGGGCGGCGACGAGTTCGTCGTGGTCGCGACCGCCGGCGACGAGCGCGGGGTCGAGCTGCTCGGTCAGCGCCTCCGGACCAGCCTCGCCCGCCCGGTCCGCCTGGTGGGCGCGACCACGACGAACTCGTCGCCGCCCCAGCGGACGACGGTGTCCTCGGCCCGGGTCAGGGAC